>JBBIIJ010000001.1:0-207970 GCA_037446535.1 Sideroxydans sp.
TCTATTACCTCACGGTGATGAACGAGAACTACACCCACCCGGCCATGCCCAAGGGCGCCGAGGAAGGCATCATCAAGGGCATGTACAAGTTCAGCGCCTCCAAGGCAAAAGCGAAGGCCAAGGTTCAACTGCTGGGTAGCGGCACCATCCTGCGCGAGGTGATCGCGGCCGCCGAACTGCTGGAGAACGACTTCGGGGTTGCCGCCGACGTGTGGAGCGTGACCAGCTTCAACGAACTGCGCCGCGAAGGCATCGACTGCGAACGCTGGAACATGCTGCATCCCGAGAGCAAGGCGCGCGCGAGCTACGTCGAGCAGAGCCTGGACGCCAAGGTCCCGGTGGTCGCCGCGACCGACTACATACGCGCCTATGCTGACCAGATCCGCCCGTACGTGAAAGCAAGCTACAAGACACTGGGCACCGACGGCTTCGGCCGCTCCGACTTCCGCAAGAAGCTGCGCCAGTTCTTCGAAGTGGACCGCTACTACGTCGCGGTCGCCGCCCTGAAGGCACTGGCCGACGAAGGCACCATCGAAGCCAGCGTGGTCAGCAAGGCGATCAAACAGTACAAGATCAACCCCGACAAACCGAACCCCACCACGGTTTAAGGCAGAGAGAAGAAGATGGCAGAGATCAAGAATGTAGTCGTACCCGACATCGGCAATTTCAAGGATGTCGAGATTATCGAAGTCGCCGTGAAGGCGGGTGACAGCGTGCAGGCGGAACAGACGCTGATCACTCTGGAGACCGACAAGGCGACCATGGATGTGCCCGCGCCGTTCGCCGGCGTGGTGAAGGAACTCAAGGTCAAGGTCGGCGACAAGGTGTCTGAAGGCGTGCTGATCGCGCTGTTGGAAGCCAGTGGGACAGCTGCTGCTGCAACCGCGGCCGCTCCTGCCCAAGCCGCCAGCCCTGCGCCTGCCCCGGCTCCCGCACCCACGGTCGCACCACAGGCAGTGGCTCCCGCCGCTCCGGTCGCCACTGCCGCCGCACCGACTGCGGCAGCCGGCGGCAGGTCGCACGCCAGCCCGTCCATCCGTCGTTTCGCGCGCGAACTCGGTGTGGACCTGTCTCAGGTGAAGGGCAGTGCACCCAAGGGTCGCATCACCAAAGACGACGTGCAGAACTTCGTAAAACAGGCTCTGGCCCAGCCACGCGGTACGGCCGCTGGCGGCGCCCTGCCCGGTCTGTTGCCTTGGCCGGAAGTGGATTTCGCCAAGTTCGGCGCAGTCGAGACCAAGGCGCTGTCGCGCATCAAGAAGATCTCGGGTGCGAACCTGCACCGCAACTGGGTGATGATCCCGCACGTCACGCAGTTCGAGGAAGCCGACATCAGCGAGATGGAAGCTTTCCGCAAGCAGCTCAACGACGAGTACGCCAAGCAGAACGTCAAGATCACGCCGCTAGCCTTCATGCTCAAGGCCTGCGCGATCACGCTCAAGCACTTCCCCGACTTCAACGCATCGCTCGACGCGGGCGGCGAGAACCTGATTCTGAAGAAGTACATCCACATCGGCGTCGCCGTGGACACGCCGGATGGCCTGGTCGTGCCGGTGATCCGCGACGTGGACCAGAAGGGCATCGTGCAGCTGGCGAAGGAACTGGGTGAAGTCAGCGTGCGTGCACGCGAGAAGAAGATCACGGCTGCCGACATGCAGGGTGGCTGCTTCACCATCTCCAGCCTGGGCGGCATCGGCGGCACCGCGTTCACGCCGATCATCAATGCGCCCGAGGTGGCTATCCTCGGCGTGTCGCGCTCCAGCATGAAGCCGGTGTGGAAGGACGGCGAGTTCGTGCCGCGCCTGATGTTGCCGCTGTCGCTGTCCTACGATCACCGCGTGATCGACGGGGCATCGGGCGCCCGCTTCACCACCTACCTCGCGCATGTGCTGTCCGACATGAGGCGTCTGGCGCTTTAGTCACCAGCACATAGGTAAAAGAATATGGGCTGCCCAAGCAGCCCTTTTTTTCTCCCGACTCCCGGGACACCGGTTCCGGGCCATAGCCGCCACCGGATTCCTGCGTGGTGGTTGTGGTAAAGTGCGCATGCTCGCGACATGGCAAAGCCGTCATGGAAACCGCAGCGTATCATTCAGCCAAACCGCGTAACGCAATTGACCACCTCACCGTTAAAACCCATAGGCATCCTGGGCGGCACGTTCGATCCCATCCATCACGGGCATCTGCGTATCGCGCAGGAGGCGATGGAGCAGTGCGATCTTGCGCAGGTGCGCTTCATCCCGAGTGGCACACCGCCGCATCGCGCGCCCCCCTTGGCACCGGCGCAGGCGCGCTGGAACATGGTGTGCCTGGCGATCCGCAACCATCCCGGGTTCGTCGCCGACGGACGCGAGATGTCCCGCACCGATCCCTGCTACACGGTAGATACGCTCGCGGAGATACGTGCGGAGACAGGGTCCGCGCAGCCGCTCTCTCTGATCCTCGGCGGCGACGCCTTCCTGCAGCTGCACACCTGGCACGACTGGACGCGCCTGTTCGAGCTGGCGCACGTCGTCGTGTTGCAGCGCGCAGGGGGGCTGCCGCTGGGCAATGCCATGCTGAACGCCGCCCCGGCCCTGCAGGCCGAATACCGCAAACGTCTCGCCCCTGGCGCACTCGCCTTGCACGAGGCACCCGCCGGCGCGATCTTCGTCGCCGACATGCCAGCGCTGGATATCTCCGCGACCGACATCCGCCGCCGTTGCGCGAGAGGGCATGATGTCCACTACCTGCTGCCCGATGCGGTGGCTGATTACATTCAAACACACGAACTTTACGATGCAGAACATTGAAGAAAAGACCCAGGCGGTAGTATCCGCCCTGGAAGACATCAAGGCCCAGGACATACAGGTCATCAATACCAGCAAGCTCTCCTCGCTGTTCGAACGCATGGTGATCGCCAGCGCGCAATCCACACGCCAGACCAAGGCGCTGGCCGACCACGTTGAGGAAAAGATGCAGGAACTCGGCATCTCCGTGCTCGGCGTCGAAGGCGGAGACAGTGGCGAGTGGGTGTTGGTCGACCTGGACGACGTGGTGGTGCACATCATGCAGCCGGCCGTGCGCGCCTACTACAACCTCGAAGAACTGTGGGGCGCGCAGCCCAAAGTACGCGCCCAAGCGAAATGAAGCTGCTGATCCTGGCGGTAGGCAACAAGATGCCGTCGTGGATCACCGAAGGTTTCAACGAATACGCCAAACGCATGCCGCGCGAGGCGAAGATAGAGCTGATCGAGATCAAGCCCGAGGCGCGCAGCAGCGGCAAGACCACAGCCCAGATCATGGAAGCCGAGGCGCAGCGCATCCGCGCGGCCCTGCCCGCCTCGGCGCTGTGTATCGCGCTCGACGAACGCGGTGCGACCCCGACCACCAAACAACTCTCGCAGCAGATGCAGGGCTGGATGCGCGAAGGGCGCGACGTCGCCTTCATCATCGGTGGCGCCGATGGCCTGCACGAATCGCTCAAGCACCTGGCGAAGCACCTGATGGCGCTGTCGGCACTCACCCTGCCGCACGGCATGGTGCGCGTGCTGCTCACCGAGCAACTGTACCGCGCGCACAGCCTTCTGCACAATCACCCTTATCACAGAGAGTGAGCCCATGAGAACGTTGCACCCTCGCATCTATCTCGCCTCGCAAAGCCCTCGCAGGCGGGAGCTCCTGAAGCAGATCGGCGTACGCTTCGAACCGCTGCTGCTGCGCAGCGACCTGCGACGCACAGTGGATGTGGACGAGACGCCGCATGAGGGGGAGCTGCCGCTGGATTACGTACAGCGTGTGTGCCATGACAAGGCGGACGCGGGGTGGAAGACCCTGGCTCTTCGCAACCTCCCGCCCTTCCCGGTTCTCGCGGCGGACACCACGGTCACGGTGGACGGCAGGATCATAGGCAAGCCGGAGAACAATGAACATGCGGCGGAGATCCTGCGCTCGCTTTCGGGACGCGAGCATCAGGTGCTGACGGCAGTGGCGGTGGCCTACCGGGAGCGGGTGGAGATACGCCTGTCCACCACCACCATCACCTTCGACACCCTGGACGATGATCGCATCCGCCGTTACCTGCTCACCAAGGAGGCGCACGACAAGGCTGGCGCCTACGGCATACAGGGCTACGCCGGCGCGTTCGTGAAGCGCATTGAGGGCAGCTATACCGGGGTCATGGGACTGCCGCTGTACGAGACGGTAGAATTGCTGAAATTGTTCGGATACCCAGCACCATGACCGAAGAGATCATGATCAACGTCACCCCGCAGGAGACGCGCGTCGCCGTGATGCAGCAGGGCGTCGTGCAGGAACTGCACGTCGAGCGCGGCAGCCAGCGCGGACTGGTGGGCAACGTCTATATCGGCAAGGTGAAACGCGTGCTGCCCGGCATGCAGTCGGCCTTCATCGACATCGGGCTGGAGCGCTCCGCTTTCCTGCACGTGGCGGACATCTGGGAGAACCGACTCAACGGGGACGCCGGCAAGCCCATCGAGAAGATGTTGTTCGAAGGCCAGAGCCTGCTGGTCCAGGTCATCAAGGACCCCATAGGCACCAAAGGCGCGCGCCTGTCCACCCAGCTCTCCTTCGCGGGGCGGCTGCTGGTCTATCTGCCGCAAGAATCGCATATCGGCGTCTCCCAGCGCATAGAGAAAGAGGAAGAGCGCGAGGCCCTGCGCACCAAGCTGCAGCAGGTTCTGGAGGCAGAACACAAGGGGGGCTACATCATACGCACCATGGCCGAGTCCGCCTCCGACAGCGAGCTGCGCGCCGACGTAGCCTACCTGGACAAGCTGTGGAGCAACCTGCACCTCCAGTCGCAGCGGCTCGGCGCACCGGCCCTGCTCTACAAGGAACTCGACATCAGCCTGCGCGTGCTGCGCGATTTCGTGAACGAGGAGACCACGCGCATCCTCGTGGATTCACGCGAGACGCACGAACGCATGTTGGGTTTCGCCACCGATTACATCACCGCCGCCTTGCCCAAGCTGGACCGCTACGCAGGCGCGCGCCCGCTGTTCGATCTGCATGGCATAGAGGAAGAAATAGAGCGCGCGCTGTCGCGGCGCGTGGACCTCAAATCCGGCGGCTACCTCATCATCGACCAGACCGAAGCACTGACCACGGTGGATGTGAACACCGGCGGCTTCGTCGGCGGTCGCAACTTCGACGACACCATCTTCAAGACCAACCTGGAAGCGGCGCAGGTCATCGCCCGCCAGCTGCGCCTGCGCAACCTGGGCGGCATCATCATCTGCGACTTCATCGACATGGATTCGACGGAGCACCAGAACGCGGTGCTCGATGAGTTCAGGAAGATGCTGGCCAACGACCGCACCCGCATCAGCGTGAACGGCTTCTCGGCCCTGGGGCTGGTGGAGATGACGCGCAAGCGCACCCGGGAGAGCCTGGCCCACGTACTGTGCGAACCCTGCCCAACCTGCCAGGGACGCGGCGAGGTGAAGACCGCGCAGACCGTGTGCTACGAGATCCTGCGCGAGATCGTGCGCGAGGACCGCCAGTTCAACGCCCGCGAATACCGCATCCTCGCCTCGCAGCAGGTGATAGACCTGTTCCTGGACGAGGAATCCCAGAGCCTGGCCCTGCTTTCCGACTTCATCGGCAAACCTGTCTCCCTGCAGGTGGAGACCCTGTACTCGCAGGAGCAGTACGACGTCATCCTGATGTGATCATCACGTTTTAACGCATCCTTGACATAAGGCTGGCCTTGCCTTGCTAGACTCCTCCCCGCATAAGCTTTATGCGTGCATACAATCAAATAAACGCTCAGGGAGAGTTCAATGTTCAAGAAGCACCTCGCCGGCCTCCTGGCCGCCGCTTGCATCGCCGCACCCGCCTTCGCCAACGAGCACGAGCACGGTGACGCCGCCGTAGCCCAAGCCATCATCAAGGAAATCCAGGCCAACGATAGCGGCTATGTCGCTGCGCACAACGCCGCGTTCTTCCAGGAACTGTCCAAGGGACAACACCCGCGCGCCACAGTGGTGACCTGCGCTGACTCCCGCGTGCACACCAACATGCTGGACAGCACACCCGAAGGTGACCTGTTCATGGTGCGCAACATCGGCAACCAGCTAGCGACTTCCAAGGGGTCGGTCGAATACGGCGTGAACCATCTGGCTTCTTCCCTGCTGATCATCATCGGCCACTCCTCCTGCGGTGCCATCAAGGCAGCTAGCGGCGACTATGCCGCGCTCGAGCCGGACATCAAGAAGGAGCTGGACACCATCAGCATCGCCAAGAATGGCGCCAACATCGATGGCGTGAAGACCAACGTGAACAACCAGGTCGCCGCTGCGCTGAAGGAGTACGGCGACAAGGTTAAGGCTGGTCAGTTGCTGGTGGTGGGCGCGGTGTATGACTTCGCCGACGACATGAAGCAGGGCGCAGGGAAGCTCAACATCATCAACGTCAACGGTGACACCGACGCTGCCAAGATCAGCGCTGCGCTGACCGCGACTACCAAAGTGGCCGCCGCAGGACACGAGCACGCTCACGCACACCACTAAGGTCTGCTTGTACCTTCGAGAAGAGCGGCGCAAGCCGCTCTTTTCGTTTGTGCGCCGTTTCTGTGTATCATCCGGCGCCATGCCCACCACCGACCTCACTGCGACCCGCCGCCTTTCCTGGGCGCTGTGGCTCGCCGGTGCCCTCGCTTTCCAAGTGGCGCGGGCCGCCGAGCCCCCCTCCTCATCCCCGTCGCCAGGCTCCGATGAGATCATCCCCTCTCTCGTGGAATCGGGCGTCCAGACGGTCGACTCCACACACGAATATGTCTCGCAGCGCTTTGTAGGTTTCGTCACAGACGTGGACCACTTCTTCGGCAGCGAGCGCAACTTCCAGGAAAGCAACCAGAGCGTGCTGCAGCTCGACCTCAATGAGCTGATGCAAACGGGCGGCCGCAGGGAAGCGCAGATGAAGGTGAGGGCCAAGCTGCGCCTGCCGGCGACCGAGCAGCGATTGCACCTTCTGCTGGAAAGCGATCCGGAAAAGAACACGGGCGGGACGGAGACTGCCACCCAGAACAGGCCACTCAGCCAGCTCTTCACGCCTAACAGCTACGGTGTGGCCGTCCGCCACGAGAGAGAGAAGGAAGGCGTCTGGCACTACAGCTCCGATCTCGGCGTCAAGGTACGCGCGCCGTTGGAGCCGTTTGCCCGCGCCCGCGTGAGCTACATGAAGTCGCTGGACGGCTGGCGCATGAGGACCACCCAGTCGCTGTTCTGGTTCAGCCAGTCGGGCGCGGGCGAGACTACGCAGCTGGATTTCGAGCATGCACTCGGCGACTCCTCGCTTTTCCGCGCCACCAGCACCGCCACCTGGATGCATCTGCTGCAACGCTTCGACCTGAGCCAGGATTTTTCGGTGTACCAGACATTGGACGAGAGGCGTGCCTTACTCTATGAGGCTACTGCCGTCGGGATCAGCCACCCGCAGGCGCAGGTCAACGATTACATACTTTCGCTGCGCTACCGGCAGCGACTGAACCGCCGCTGGCTGTTCCTTGAGATCAACCCTCAGCTGCACTTCCCCAAGGAATTGAAATTCCACAGCTCACCGCTGCTCCTGCTGCGACTGGAAACGCTGTTCGACGCCCCCTGACGCGCCCATCCGCAGAAACCACTTGACGTGTGCAATTTGCACACGTATTGTATGGCCGTGTTCTTCGGCACACTCGGCCGCACCAGCGGCTGTCATCACCCCGATGCGAGACATCGGTTCCCCAGGAAGGTTGTCATGCGGGCACCTTCCGATGCGTATCCAGCCCATCCGCATGTATGTTCCGCATAGCAAGCGAGGACAAAATGAAAACGTCCCAAACGAAGTTGATTGCAGCGATTACGCTGATCGTACGCTGGTCTGTGGTGGTAGTCGTGGCGTTCATCATCGCCCTGCCCAGCATCGTCTCCGTCACAACCCCGGCCTGATGCCAAGGCAAACCCGGCCCGTTGCGGGCCGGGCTCTGCCCATCAGGGGTGCATCAGGTTGAGCTGCTTGGCAATGATGTCGTGGTTCAGCCAGAGCACGGGGCCGGCCGGAGCGGACGACTCGTGGAACATCAGCGGGCCAGTGCCTTCCAGGACCAGCGAGCTCAGCACGTCGGTGACCAGTGCGTCGCGGCTCTTGTGCATCTTGGTGATCTCTTCCGAGGTGCCTATCATCACGTCGGCCAGTTCGGCCGAGTTGGGCATGGGCCATGCCGCGAAGTCGCGGAAGCGCTTCATCACGTCACTGGTGTTGTAGGCGTCTATTTTCTGCAGCAGGCCTTCCAGGGTCTGTCCTTCCTGCAACACGTCACGGCAAGCCTGCCACTGCGCCTCTGCCCAGGCGCCTCCCTGCTCCTGCCTCAAGGCGTTGAGCAGCGGGAAGAGCGAGAGCTCCACGCCCACGAAGATGTCAGAGGAGTTGGTGCGGATCTCGGGACAGTTGTACACGGTGGCCTTGATACCCTGCTTCCACGCCGCCTCGGCGATGCGCTCCAGGCGCATCTTCGCGTAGCCCTGCGTGTAGTTGGTGTAGGTCTGCCACTGGTAGTGCCCTTCGATGAGTATTTCGGTCCCGTGGTAGCCGTAGGCCGTGTAGCGCACCTGCCCGCCGGTCCTCTCCAGGCGTGCGCGAATCGCTGCGCTGCCGTCGATCAGGTACTGGAAGGTGTTGGCGGTGACCTCGTCGAAGTTCATCAGGATGAGCTTGCCCAGGTCGCTGCCGAGCAGGACGTTGGAAGACTGGAATCGGTCGCCGCGGCCCTTGTAGATGCGGTTGGCGATCGCCAGGAACACCTTCACCTTGGGGATGCCACCGGCCATGGTGTGGGCGAAGAAGGCGTTGCTACCGTCCGGGATCATGCGATCCAGATCGGTCATCACCTTGGCCACGGAGTCCTTGAAGCGCTGCACGCCAGCGGTGCGGCAGCGCTCGATCTGCTGCCAGTCCAGCTTGTCGTCCTGCCAGCTCTTCAGTGTCATGTCAGCCAGCAGATCGGTCGGAGTGGGTTCGCCTGCCGGCGCATCCAGGTCGAAGCCGGCCATCAGCGGCACGTTGATGATACGACCACCCAGATTGGCCTCGGCCTGAGCCAGTTCCTCGGCGGTGAGCGGACGCAGCTTGTTGTCCTCGTCGCGGCGACCCACGGTCACACCGATGATGGTCATGCCGGCCTTGCGTGCCTCATTGACCAGGCCGTTGGCATAGCCGCGGCCGAACAGCTCACCGAAGAGCACGAACACGTCGCCCTTGCGGAAGATGTTAGCTGTAGGTATCTCTCTCAGCGCAACCGGTGCATCCATAAATCTGCCTCCAAAAATGACGATCAGTAGACTTGTTTGTCAATGATAACTGACTTTGGTAGCCTTACCAAAAACCAGCGGTCCACGGAACGACACCATGGGCATCAAAGACGACATCCTTATGGCAGGCTCGACGTTGTTGCGCGAAAAGGGCGTGAGCGCCCTGACGCAGCCGCAGGTCGCGCTCGCGGCCAACATCAAGCAAAGCCATCTCACTTACTATTTTCCCACACGTTCGGCTCTGCTGCTCGCTATCGCTGAGTTCACGCTTTCCACGCTGATGGAAGATGTCGCGGCGAGACTGCGATCCGCCCCGGTGGACAAAGGCCTGGCAGGCACCCTCTCCCGCGTCATGATCGAAGGCTTCCCGCCGCGCGTCTTCATAGGCTTGATCGTGGCAGCCGACAACGACCCCGACATCCGCAAGCTGTTGCGCAGACTGGTACGGCGGGTACGCACTGCCATACAGCACCTGCTCGAAGAGGCAGGCATCACCGCAAGCGAAGAGGCGACCTTGCTGTTCCATGCCACCATCGTCGGTCTGGCCGTGATGCACCAGGCAAGGATGAGCCGGGAATCCGCGGCCGAGGTGAAGGACGGCATCGCCCTCCTGATACGCATGCTCACACCCATGGAACGGTTCCCTACATGAACACTCTCACCCGCCTCCTGTTCGCGTTGTCCCTCGTCCTGCCGTCCGCTTGCAGCAAACCGTCAGCCCCCTACTACCAAGGCTATGTGGAGGGCGAATGGGTCTACCTTTCAGCGCCACAGTCGGGCTACCTTGAGACGCTGAACGTGGGGCGCGGTGACCGTCCCGCGAAAGGCAGCACGGCCTACACCTTGTCGGGAGAACAGAACGGCGCGCAGGGTACGACCGCTGCGCTCGAAGCGCAGCTGCGTGCTGCCGAATCGGCATTGAAGAACGCCACCGCCCAGCTCAAGCGCCAGGAAGAGCTGGCCCGCCAGAACTTCGCCTCGGCTGCGCGAACCGACGAGCTGCTCGCCTCGCAGGTCCAGGCGGCAGCCCAGGTGCGCGTTCTGCGTGAGCAGCTCGCCAACAAGACCGTGCAAATCCCTGCAACAGGCGAGATCACCGAGGTCTATTTCCGCCCCGGCGAATGGGTGCCCGCTGGCCAGCCCGTGGTCAGCCTGCTGCCTGACGACAAGCGCCGCGTCCGCTTCTACGTGCCGGAGACCCAGCTTGCGAACATACGCATGGGACAGGCAGTCGAGGCCCGCTGCGACGGCTGCGCCTCGCCCATCCCCGCGACCGTCAACCTCATCTCACCACAGGCCGAATACACTCCGCCCGTGATCTACAGCCAGGGCTCGCGCGAGAAGCTGGTGTTCCGCGTGGAGGCCATGCCCTCTGCACAGGATGCCCCGCGCCTGCGCCCCGGCCTGCCGGTTGAGGTGCAGCTCAAATGACGCACGGCAGCCACGAGGATCGTCGCGAGCGGCACGAGCGCAAGGCGCACGAAGCGGAGCGACGATGACATATCACGCTGATAGGCAAGGAAGCGAGCACCGCGCAACGCAGCGATCGGGCGGCGCAGCAGATCCTTCGGGGCTGCCGTTAGCCATCGACGTGCGCGGCATCAACAAACATTTCGGCGACAAGCACGTCGTGCGCGACCTCGCGTTGCAGGTGAAGCAGGGCGAGATATTCGGCTTCCTCGGCCCCAACGGAAGTGGCAAAACGACGTCCATACGCATGCTGTGCGGCCTGCTCACCCCGGACAGCGGCTCTGGCACCTGCCTGGGCTACGACGTGCTTGCGGAGAGCGTGGAGATCAAGAAGCACGTGGGTTACATGACGCAGAAGTTCTCGCTGTGGGACGACCTGACCATCGCCGAGAACCTGGACTTCGTCGCACGCATGTTCGGCATGAAGGACCGCAAGCCCGCCGTCGCACGGGCGCTGGATGAACTCGGACTGACGGCCAGGCAGCATCAGCTGGCAGGCACGCTTTCCGGAGGGTGGAAGCAGCGGCTGGCGCTCGCCTCCTGCCTGCTGCACCGTCCCAAGCTGCTGCTGCTCGATGAGCCGACCGCAGGCGTGGACCCCAAGGCGCGGCGCGACTTCTGGGAGGAGATACACCGCCTGTCCTCCCAGGGCATCACCATCCTGGTCTCCACCCATTACATGGACGAAGCCGAGCGTTGCCACCGTCTGGCCTATATCGCCTACGGCAACCTGCTGGCCAGCGGCACCTCCACCGAGATCATCGCCACGCAAGGGCTTTCCACCTGGGTCGTCAGCGGCCTGCGCGCCCATCACCATGCGGAGACGCTGCGCGAGCTGCCCGGCGCGGAACAGGTCACGACGTTCGGCACCACGCTGCACGTCTCCGGCCGCGACGCCGAGCTCCTGGCGCTTTCGATCGAACAGTTCGGGCGCAACCACGAGCTCTTGGTCGAGCGCGGCATGCCTTCGCTGGAGGATGCCTTCATCCACATGATGCGCGACGCGCAGGACCAGTTCGAATGAAGCACCCATCACATTTCGCCGTCATTCCGGCGCAGGCCGGAATCCAGTTGATAGAACAACCCCGCATAGCGGACAGAACAGCGGTACTTCGAAACTCGTCCCGCAAGCAGCTGGCTTTGTCCGCTGCGCGGGAATACACATCTCGCTGGATTCCGGCCTGCGCCGGAATGACGGGGCTATGAAAGTGCGCTGATGAAAATCACGCGACTGCACCTGCACTTGCGCCGCATGTCCTTGCACCGCTGGCTGGGCATCGTCGTTAAGGAATTCATCCAGCTCAAGCGCGACCGGCTCACCTTCGGCATGATCCTCGGCATCCCCATCATCCAGCTGCTGATCTTCGGCTTCGCCATCAATTCGGACCCCAAGCACCTGCCCACGGTGGTCCTGGTCCACGAGTCCAGCCAGTTCACGCGCGACTACATCGGCGCCATGAAGAACAGCGGCTACTTCGACATGGTCGGCACGGTGGACAGCGAACGCGAAGCAGAGCACATGCTGAACCACGGCGACGTGCAGTTCGTGGTCACCTTCCCGCAGGACTTCCAGCGCGCGCTGATACGCGGCGAGAGGCCCGCGATCCTGGTGCAGGCCGACGCCACGGACCCGGTGGCAGCTGCCGGCGCACTCTCCGTGCTCAATCGTTTGGGGGGCGAAGTGTTCGCTGCCGACCTGCCCGGCTTCCACCCGCCTCAGCCGGACAGCCCCTTCGAACTGCGCGTGCACAAGCGCTACAACCCGGAAGGCGTCACCGCCTACAACATCGTGCCCGGGCTGATAGGGGTGATCCTCACCATGACCATGGTGCTGATGACGGGATTGGCGATGACGCGCGAGCGCGAGCGCGGCACATTCGAGAACCTGCTGGCCACGCCCGCCACGCCGCTGGAGGTGATGACCGGCAAAATCGTGCCCTACATACTGATCGGCCTGATCCAGGTCAGCGTCATCCTGCTCGCTGCCCACTGGATCTTCCATGTGCCCATGCTGGGCAGCCTGTTGCTGCTGTATGGCGTGGTGCTGGTCTTTATCTGCGCCAACCTCACGCTAGGCATCACCTTCAGCTCGCTCGCCCGCAACCAGCTGCAGGCCATGCAGATGACCTTCTTCTTCTTCCTGCCGTCCATCCTGCTGTCGGGCTTCATGTTCCCGTTCCGCGGCATGCCCGAGTGGGCGCAGGTGATAGGCAACGCGCTGCCGCTCACCCACTTCCTTCAGCTCGTGCGCGGCATATTGCTCAAAGGGAACGGGCCGGAGCTGCTGTGGTCGCACACCTGGCCGCTGCTGCTGTTCATCGCGGTGGTGCTGGGGATCGGCCTCAAGACCTTCCGCCGCACACTCGATTAGCGTAGCGCTGCGAGCGTGGCGACGATCTCGGAGAACAACGGGCGCACAGCAACTTCGGGCCGGTCGCAGCGCATCTGCAGTGTACGCAGGGCGTCCATGATCTCCCCCTGCGATGCATCGCAACGATCGAGCAGCTCCTCCAGCAGGCAGGCGTAGGCGCGCACCTCCAGGCGCTGCAGTGCAGTAGCGAGGGATGCGTCCTGAGGCAGAAAGGAGGCCGCGCCGAAATCGCCCAGCAGGCACTCGCCCTCCTCGTTCCACAGCATGTTGTGCGCATACAGGTCGCCGTGCATCACCCCTTGCGCGTGTAGGTGCTCGGCCACCGACGCGATGCGGTGCGCGATCTTGAGTACGACCTCCAGCGAGAAGCGCGTCTGCTTGGTGTAGATGTCGCGCGTGCAGGATTCCAGGCTGGGTGGCCCGGCGAGCGTGATGAAGTCAGGGGAGATGAGAGACATCACGAGGCCTTCCGCACCTTCCGGATGGTCGCTGACCTTGCCTGCGAGCGGGATGAGACCGGGATGGAGGCCTGCCGCGATGCAGGCGGCCTTTTCACTGTGCGGCAGGCCGTCACTCGTCACCGCTCCCTTGAACAGCTTGACCGCCACGGGAGTGCTGCCATCCCGCAAGGCGCGGTGGATCACACCCGACGCCCCTGCGCCCAGCACCTGCTGCAATGCCAGACTGCTCCAGGCGATGTTGGCGATGGGATGTGTGGCAAGGGCCGCTGCCTCGCTCGCATCGCTGCACGGATTCCCTGCATAGGCCAGCCACGCGAGGCGCGGCATGGACGACAACCACGTGGGCAGGTGCTCGAAGCGGTTGGCAGCGATGCGCAGAAGCTCAAGGTTGGTGCAGGCTGCCAGCTCCTCCGGCAGGGCCTGCAGCCGGTTCCCCGCGAGCATGAGCTTCTGCAAACGCGCGCAGGAACCGAGCGCGGCAGGCAACTCGGCAACTCGGTTGTCGGTGAGGATGAGCCAGCGCAGCCTGGGCGGCAGGGCAGCTGACGGCACGCGCTCTACGCGATTGGCCTTGAAGCCCACCATCTCCAGCTGTGGGCAGCGACCCAGCACCTCAGGCAGCTCGGTGAAGTGATTGTCCGAACAGAAGATGATGCGCAGCTTGTGCAGCCTGGGCAGGTCGTCGGGCAGGCTGGACAGCGCGTTGCCCGAGAGGTTGAGGATTTCCAGCGTGTCTGCCAGCTGGTAGATCTCTTCCGGGAAATCGGTGAGGCCGCAGGAGAGGTCGAGACGCTTGATGCCGGCGAGTTCGCCTGCGCGCAGTGATGACAGCGTATGCATGCTCTCAGGCCACCCCGTCAGGGATAGTCTATCTCCTGCTCATCGCCGGCGTAGTTGTTCTGTATCTCGGTGACGACCGCCTTGACGCTGCTCCCGGACAGGATCTTCCTGACTATGGTGTCCCGGCATTTGTCCATGTGCTCAAGGAAGATCGGATGGAATTCGGACGGGACCTGCGTCAGCCAGGCCTTCCAGCATGCCTCCACATCCCAGGGCGTTTCCCTGACTCCCCGGATCAGGATCTCGAGATCCGCCTGCTTCACCCGCGCGACGATGGGCGCGATGCCGGCGATCGCGAAGATGACCGCGACGGTGATGACAGCATGGGCATCCAGCTCCGCAGCCCTGATCGGGCCGGCATAGTGGTGACGGCGAAGCCACTGCGCACATTCGACCACCTTCTGGTTCTGCGTGCGATCGCGCAGCGCCCGCGCAAAGGTGTCGTCGCCCGACCACGCTAGGCTGGGGTCGGCGCGGCATATTTCGAAGAACAGCGCCTTGAGGTTGCGCTCCTGCACGAAGGCGTCGCTGTCAAACTCGGAGAGCATCGGCACATAGGGCAGGCTGTTCAGGCTCTTGATGTGGCGAAACCCCATCTGGAACACGCGCTCCGCCCCGTGTTGCAGCAGGAAGGACAGGCTGGATTCGCCAGTGCCGGGGAGCTTGGCCTGGCTGATGGCCAGCGAGATACATCCCGTGGTCAGGTAGAAGGCTTCGAGCAGGCCATCCGCGGTCCTGTCGTTGGTGAACTTGCGGGCCACGAGCACGGTGATGCCGCTCAGTTCCTGCAGGAGTTCTTCCGCCTCCACTCTGTGGTGGGTGCGCTGTGCGAGAGCTTCGAGCGCTTGCACCAGGTGCGGTGGGCGTTGGTTGATGCTGGCTAGTTGCATGTAGGCGTCCCGGTCAGGCGAAGATGTCCTCGCCGAGGCTGGGACGTCCGCCCTTCCTGGGCTCGCTGACGGCCTTGCTCGGGACCTGGCTGCGCAGGCGCTTCAACAAGTCAACGGTGGTCCGACCCGATGCGGATGTACGCTCTTCCTCGTAGTCCTCGTCATCGTCCTCTTCTTCCCTGTGGTGCGGCTGGTTCTCGCCGGGCTGCCACTCGGGGAAAAGCTCGAACAGTACACGGTCCCACGCATCGGCATCCGTGCGCGCCACTTCCAGTGCGAGCGGGATGACGTCGTGATCAGAGGTGGTATGGCTGCTGTTGTGCGCACCGCGGTTGTGTATCTCGTTGGCGATCTCGAAGATCTCTTCGGTCGCGGTCGAGAATAGCGCCGCAAAGGCCGTCATCCCCCAGTCGGTCGCCAGCGCCGCATTGATGAGCGCTGCACGCCGCTCTTCGTCATCACTCGCGTAGAGCATGCCGTGCACGTGGGCAAACAGGGACTCAGCCAGGACCTCGGGCTCGTCCTCTATCATCTCGTCGTTCCAGGGAGCGGCGAAGAAAGCCAGGCTCTCCGCCCATGCCTTGGGCGGGATGAGCAGCGTGGCCAGCGACAGCTTGCCGCCATCGAACGCCGACAGGTGCAGGGAAGCGACCTGCGGCTCCAGCGATTCCAGCACTTCCACCACAGCTAGGTCGCCGAACTGCTCGGCGGTCTCGTTGATGGCCTCTTCCGCATGCTCGGTCGAGCCGGACATGACCAGCTCGGTGACCTGGCGACGTATGGCCGGAAGGTTCTTGTCAGGCATTCTCGTCTCCATGCGCGTCGAACAGGTGCTCGATGTCGTGTCCTGGCTCGAGGTGATCCTCTTCTTCCTCCTCGTCTCCGCCCTCTTCCCTTTCCAGGGCTTCGAGCGAGTGGTCTTCGTCGCTCCAGCGCTTGTGGTTCTTGAACAGGAAGGCGGTAACAATGGCTTTGCGCGCGAGCTCGGGGTCAGATTCGCCGACTGCGGCCAGCGCCTTGCTGGCGCCAGCGTCGTCGCACGACACCATCTTGAGCACCTTGGCGGCCGCGCCCTTGTCGTAGTTCGCGGCCTGCGCCAGCAGTCCGGCCGGGTCGTTGAAACACAGGTGGTCAGCCAGCGCGAAACTCAGCATGTTCACGTCGTCTATCCCCGAGCCGTTGGCGTATTCGGCTATCAGCGCCTTGACAACGCTCGCGTAGTTCCGCCTGTCGGGTGGGTCACCCAAGGTGTCTTCTATCTGTATGCCCAGTTCTCGTGCCTGGTAGGCGAATTCGGGATGTATGTCTTTCATGTCTCTGGTCTTCTGGTGATTAACGGCCATGCTGCGGCAGGTCTATGCCGCAGCGGTTGAACAACGAGCTCCACAACGAATGCGCCTCCTCGTCCGCATCGATGACGATGCGGCTGCTGAAGCTCTGGTCGTATTCCGCGCGTTTCATCGGGTCCGACAGCACTTCATACGCCCTCTTGATCGCGTTGAAGCGGATCTCGGCACTGGCATGGGGGTTCCTGTCCGGATGATGGCGCATGGCAAGAGAGCGGTACGCTTTCTTGATGTCTTCGCTCGATGCGTTGGAGGGTACGCCCAGAATGTTGTATAGGTTTTCCAATAGAGTCTCCTGCGGGCGGGCGATTTTACCGCGTTACGCGTAGTGGAAGGAATTTCGATTTCGCGCCAGGACTTCCGTGCGGCGCGTACCAACCCCGACCTCAGCCGCCCAGCAGGCTCTCTGGCTCGACGCGGCTGCCAGTGACGGCGACGACCTTGTGCCGCGACTGCGCACCCTGCTTGAGTTCGACCTGGCGCGGCGCCACATCGAAAGCGGCTGCGATGAACTTGAGCAAGGCCTCGTTGGCACGGCCCTCTATGGGAGGCGCGGCGAGCCTCAGCTTCAGCGCCTCGCCGTGCAGCCCCGCCACCTCGGTGCGCTTCGCGCCCGGTTGGATGTGCAGCGTGAGCGTGAGCACATCGCCGTTGCGGCGGTACCAAGCAATCACATCAGCCTCATCACTGCCTGCTCGAGCCCACCTATGGGCAGGATGAGTATGAGCTGGCAGATGATGAACAGCACCAGCACAGACAGGTCCACGCGTCCAAGCGGCGGGACGGCGCGGCGCAGCGGCTGCAGGAAAGGTCGATTGACTGTTGTGAGCAGCGGCGCGATGGGCGTGTGCGGGTTGACCCAGGACAACAGGGCCTCGGCGATCAGCGAGGCGATGAGCAGGTAGACGCTGAGCTTCAGCAGCTTGACTACGGTCCACGCCAACAACCCCACCAGCGGGAACATGTCATACGGATAGTCCTGCACCCACAGGAAGGCGGCCAGGTAGACGAACTCGACGGCGAAGGCGAGCAACAAGGTGGCGCTGTCCAGGCCCAGGACCGCAGGCAGATGGCGACGCACCGGCAGCACGATGAAGTCCGTGATCGCCATGACGAACTCGCCTATGGGGTTGCGCATCGGCGCCTTGAGCCATACGGCGTGGAAACGGAACAGCAGCACGCCGGCGAAGGGCTGCACCAGCGCATCGATCAGAAAGGAAAGGGCTTCGCTGAACATCACGCGGTCTTCCCGAGTTCGTCGCCCAACTCACGGGAGCGTGCCGCGGCCGCGTGTGCGGCGGTGATGATGTGCTGCTTCACGTGATTCGCGTCCATGCTGAGCAACGCACGCTCCGTGGTGCCGTTCTTGGAGGTGACACGGGCGCGCAGCACCGCCACCTCTTCCTCGCTGCTGTCGGCAAGCTTGCTCGCGCCTATGAAAGTATCCAGCACCAGCTGACGCGCCTGCAGCTCGTCCATGCCCAGCTCGATCGCGGCCTGCTGCATGGCCTCGATGAAATAGAACACATAGGCCGGGCCGCTGCCCGAGATCGCTGTCACGCCATCGAGCAGACGTTCTTCCGCCACCCAGAGCGTGCTGCCTACCGCTTCCAGGATGGCCTCGGCGCGTTCACGCTCGACCTCCTGCACTGCGGGCATTGCGTACAGGCCAGTCACGCCATGGCGTATCAGCGCCGGGGTGTTGGGCATGCAGCGCACGATGTTCTGCGTACCCAGCCAGCGCGAGATGTCCTGCGCGCGTATGCCGGCCGCGATAGAGATCACCAAGGGTGCGTTGAGCAGGGGCGTCATTTGCGCGCACACTTCGCGCAGCTGCTGGGGCTTGACCGCCAGCACCACGATCTCGGAGCGCGCCACCGCCTCGCTCATGTCTGTCATCGCGCGCACCGCGAACTCCTCGTGCAGCTCGACACAACGCTGCTCGTCTATCTCCACCACGCGTATCTTGGATGGCGCATAACCACGCTTGATCAGTCCGCCGATCAGCGCCTTGGCCATGTTGCCGCCGCCTATGAAACAGATGTTCATGATGTCCCTTCAGAGGTAGATTTTTTGTGGGGCGCGATTATCGCAAATTGAAGAGGCTCGGCACAGCGGGTCGGCCATCACTCCAGATGTTTGCCGCGTCCACCGAAGATCGCCGTGCCTATGCGCACGATCGTGGCGCCTTCCTGTATCGCCACGGAATAGTCATGCGACATGCCCATGGACAGCGTGTCCAGGGAGAGTCCCTGCCCGTTCAGTTCCTGCAGCAGGCTGTGCATGAGCGCGAACGGAGCTCGCTGGGCTGCCTCGTCCCTGGCGGGCGCGGGTATCGCCATGAGCCCGCGCAGCTTTAGATTCGGCAAGGTGGCGACATCTTGTGCCAGCATCAGCACTTCTTCGGGAGCGACGCCGCTCTTGCTCACCTCCCCGCTCACGTTCACCTGCAGGCAGATGTTGAGCGGCGGCAGGTGCGACGGGCGCTGGGCCGACAGGCGCTCGGCGATCTTCAGCCTGTCTACACTGTGCACCCACGCGAAGTTCTCGGCGATGGGACGCGTCTTGTTGCTCTGGATGGGGCCGATGAAGTGCCACTCCAGCGGAAGGTCGCGCAGCGCCGCTATCTTCTCCAGCGCCTCCTGCAGGTAATTCTCGCCGAAGGCGGTCTGTCCCGCGTGGTATGCCTTGCGCACCGCCTGCGCCGGAAAGGTCTTGCTCACCGCGACCAGCCGAACGTCCTCAACGTCCCGCTGCGCGGCCTTTGCAGCCTGGGCGATGGCCTCGCGCGTGGCTTGCAAGTTGGAGAGGATTGCAGTCATAATCGGCCGGACTATCGGTCGCCTTTCAATGCGGTAAATAAGCTCAGGGATTATATATGGATATCACCGAACTGCTCGCCTTCGGCGTGAAGAACAAAGCCTCCGACTTGCACCTCTCCGCGGGCTTGCCACCGATGATACGCGTGCACGGTGATATGCGACGCATCAACCTCCCGCCGATGGAGCACAAGGAAGTCCACGCCATGGTGTATGACATCATGAACGACGGACAGCGCAAACATTACGAAGAGAACAAGGAGATCGACTTCTCGTTCGAGGTGCCCAACCTGGCGCGCTTCCGCGTGAACGCCTTCGTGCAGAACCGCGGCGCCGGTGCCGTCATGCGTACCATCCCCTCCAAGATCCTGACGCTGGAGGACCTCAAGGCGCCGAAGATCTTCGAATCCATCTCCGACTATCCCCGCGGCATGGTGCTGGTGACCGGCCCCACCGGCTCGGGCAAATCCACCACGCTGGCGGCCATGATCAACCACAAGAACGAGAACGAGATGGGCCACATCCTGACGGTGGAGGACCCGATCGAATTCGTGCACGAATCCAAGAAGTGCCTGGTCAACCAGCGTGAGGTCGGCCCGCATACCCTGTCGTTCAACAACGCGCTGCGCTCCGCGCTGCGTGAGGACCCGGACGTGATCCTGGTGGGCGAAATGCGCGACCTGGAAACCATCCGCCTCGCGATGTCCGCGGCCGAGACCGGCCACCTCGTGTTCGGCACGCTGCACACCAGCTCGGCGGCCAAGACCATAGACCGTATCATCGACGTGTTCCCCGCCGACGAGAAAGAAATGGTGCGCGCGATGCTGTCCGAAAGCTTGCGCGCGGTGATCTCGCAGACGCTGCTCAAGACCAAGGACGGCACAGGCCGCGCCGCCGCCCACGAGATCATGATCTGTACCCCCGCCATCCGTAACCTGATTCGCGAGGCGAAGGTGCCCCAGATGTATTCCGCCATCCAGACCGGCGGCAGCATAGGCATGCAGACGCTGGACCAGTGCCTGACTGATCTGGTGAAGCGCGGTGTGGTCGCCTCCGCCGAGGCGCGCAGCAAGGCCGCGAACAAAGACCTGTTCCCCGGCTAAACGAATAGAACCAGGAGCCCGCTATGGAACGCAACCAAGCCACCGAACTGGTACACAATCTGTTGCGAGGCATGGTCTCGCAGAAGGCATCCGACCTTTTCGTCACCGCCGGCTTCCCGCCCGCCTTCAAGGTCGACGGCAAGTTGACACCCGTGTCCAGCCAGTCGCTCTCGGGACAGCACACACAGGAACTCGCGCGCAGCATCATGAACGACCGGCAGGCGGCGGAGTTCGAGTCCACGCACGAGTGCAACTTCGCCATCAGTCCGAGCGGCATAGGTCGCTTCCGCGTCAACGTGTTCCTGCAGCAACAGAAGGTCGGCATGGTGCTGCGTACCATCACCACCAAGATACCCGACTTCGATGAACTCGGCCTGCCGCCGGTGCTGAAGGACGTGGTGATGACCAAGCGCGGCCTGGTGATCCTGGTCGGCGGCACGGGCTCGGGCAAATCTACGTCGCTGGCGGCCATGATCGGCCACCGCAACCACAACAGCTTCGGGCACATCATCACCATCGAGGATCCGGTGGAGTACGTGCACGAACACGACAAGTGCATCATCACCCACCGCGAGGTGGGGGTGGACACCGACAACTGGCATAACGCGCTGAAGAACACGCTGCGTCAAGCGCCGGACGTGATCCTGATCGGTGAGATCCGCGACCGCGAGACCATGGAATACGCCGTGGCCTTCGCCGAGACCGGCCACCTGTGCATGGCAACCCTGCACGCCAACAGCGCAAACCAGGCGCTGGACCGCATCATCAACTTCTTCCCCGAAGAGCGCCGCGAACAGTTGCTGATGGACCTGTCGCTCAACATCAAGGCGCTCATCTCGCAGCGCCTGATACCGAAGCGTGACGGCAAGGGACGCGCGGCAGCCATCGAGATTCTGCTCAACTCGCCGCTGATCGCCGACCTCATCTTCAAAGGCGAGGTGCACGAGATCAAGACTATCATGGCGCAATCGCGCGAGCTCGGCATGCAGACCTTCGACCAGGCGCTGTTCGACCTGCACGAGAACGGAATCATCAGTTACGAAGAGGCTCTAAAGAACGCCGACTCCGTCAACGACCTGCGACTGAAGATCAAGCTGGAAGGCCAGAACTCCAAGGAGCGCGACGTGATGAGCGGCCTGGACCACTTGAAGATGACCTGATCCGACGGACATGGACTTCGAACCCACCTTCCGCATCCACCTCGCCCAGCCTCACGGCATGGCCGACATCCCCGTCATCGTCAGCACGACATATACCGATGCGGCGGGGCACCCTGAAGCGGAATGGTTCCTCGTCATCCCCGAGGAGAAGGGGATACTTTACGCCCAGCGCAGCAGGCTGGAGTTGCAGGCCGTACCTGGCGAGCGCATGGACCTCGACGAAGAGTTCTTCCTGAATGAGGCGCTGGACCAGGGCGTACTGCGATTGCGCAGCCACATCGCGAAGACCCGCGAAGCTGCCGACACCAGCCTGCTGGCGACATCCACGACGGTGCAGGCCTGCGACGAGACCCAACTCGCCAAGCTCTGGATGCGCGGTGCGTACTGCGGCTGCCTGTCCGAGATACGCGCCAAGAGCCGGTGCGCTCCCCTCATAGATACCCTGGTCTGGGTGCACGGCCTGCCCATGCTGGCAGCGACCGATCTGTAAGCCACCATTCACCGATACAGCGCAGGATGGCGCTTGCGCAGCTGCTCCAGCTTGGGCATGTCGTTGAACAGGATGTAAGGCTGGTAGGGGTGCAGCGCCAGGTAGTTCTGATGGTAATCCTCTGCCGGGTAGAACTCGCGCAACGGCACCACCTGCGTGACAATAGGCGCGCGATAGACGTGTCCTTCAGTGAGTTCCCGTATGTAGTCCTGCACCGCCTTCTGTTGCTCAGCACTCGCATAGAAGACGACCGAACGATACTGGCTGCCCGTATCAGGTCCCTGGCGATTGAGCTGTGTAGGATCATGCGCCACGTCGAAGAACACCTCCAACAGTTGCTTATACGACACCTGTGCCGGATCGTAGCGCACGCGCACCGACTCTGCGTGACCGGTGTCTCCCGCGCTCACCATCTCGTAGCGCGCTGTGACGGCATCGCCGCCGGCATAGCCGGACTCGACATTCAGCACGCCTTTGACGTGCTTGAACACCGCATCCACGCCCCAGAAGCAACCACCGGCGAACACCGCCGTCTGTTCCGTCGGGGCGGCCTGTGCGAACGCGCCGAACCCCATGGCGAAGAACGCGCCGCTCAACAAACGAGTGAAGATAGGCATGATGGATCTCCTTACAGGTTCAACCGAAGGTGAAGGCATACGCCTCCACGTCGGCATCCAGGAACTCGATGCGGAAGGTGCGCTCCCCGCCACCCCCGCTCTGTCGCACGAGCTGATACAGCCTCTGCTCGCGCACCACACCGCCGCCTTGCGCATCGGTATCCACGCCGTGGTCCTTACCAGGAGGTGCCCCGTCCAGCGTGACCCGGAAGCGCAACGGCTTGCCATTGCGCGAACCCAGCACGAGGTGCAGGTCGCGCCCGTGGAAACGGTAGCTGATGGCACCGCCCTTCGCTTTGAGCCAGGCGGACTCTCGCCCTATTTGCCATGTCCCGCTCAGCGCCCATTCGTCCGTCTTGAGCGAGGACGGGGCGCTATAGCTGGTAGGAGCGTCATAGCGGACCTCTTCCGGCGAGGCCAGGTTCTGCTGACGCGCGTAACCGACATAGGTCTCGGGTGAAGGTTCGGTGTCCGCCGGCGCCGCGGTCGCACCCACACCGCTGACCTGCACCACACTGTCACCCAGCGCCAGCGTGGGATGGTTCTCCTTCAACAACGCCTGGATCGTGCGCTCCGTCTCCACATACGCGCCCTCGCCGAAATGCTCGTCGCGTATCCTCCCGTGCGCATCTATCAGGTAATGGGCTGGCCAGTAGCGGTTCTCGTATGCGTTCCAGATCGCGTACTTGTTGTCCAGCGCGACCGGATACCTGATGCCAAGCTCGCTCACCGCACGCTGCACATTGCCCAGATCCGTCTCGAAGAGGAACTCCGGCGAGTGCACACCTACGATGAGCAGTCCCTTGTCACGGTACTTGTCGTCCCACGCCTTGAGATAGGGCAGCGTGCGCAGGCAGTTGATGCAGGAATAGGTCCAGAAATCCACCAGCACGACGTGGCCGCGCAGTGCGGCATCGTCGAGCGGAGCGGTATTGAGCCAGTGTGTCGCCCCTGTCATGGGTGGCGCCATCCTGACTCCCACGCTCCCTCCGGAGCTCGGACCTGCCAGCTGTTCTATCAGCTGCTGCTCGGTGGCAGCCGTGGTGGCGGAGGAGTACTGAGCGAGGAAACGCGTGTCCCAACCCAGGGCGATGGCAACGACGCTCGCAACCGCTGCGACGCCCAGTGCTCGGCGCACCCACTCCTCGACTCCGAAACTATGCTTCAGCCACGTGATGATGCGGCCGCTGGCGAGCAGGGCCACTGCCAGCGAAGTGGCTGCTCCCGCGGCGAACACCAGGAGCAGCGATGCGCTGTAGAGGTTCGCCCCCTTCAGCGCAGCACCCGCGAGCACCAACCCCAGGATGGGGCCGGCGCAGGGCGCCCACAGGAAGCCTACCGCCACTCCCAGCAACAGCGCCCCCTTGACGCTGCCCTCCCGGTCGGCGCGCTGCTGCAGACTCACGCCTAGCGCGACGAAGGGGCGCATCATGCGCTCGGACCATGACGGGAAGATCAGAGCAAGACCGAAGAGCAGCAGTAACAGCATCGCCGCATAGCGCCCGTACTGGTTCACCGTGACCAGCCACGCCCCGCCCACCGCCGCGAAACTGGCCAACACGGTGAAGGTGGCCGCCATGCCGACGAGGATGGGCAGTCCTGAGCGGCGGAAGGAGTGCTCAGAGCGCGCGAAGACGAAAGGCAGCACTGGCAGTACACAGGGGCTCAGTATGGTGAGCACGCCGCCAAGATAGGCCAGCAGGTAGATCAGCATGGCATCACCTGCGCTTGGGCACGAAGCGCAGCGCCACGGTGTTCATGCAGTAGCGCAGGCCGGTAGGCTTAGGCCCATCATTGAACACGTGGCCCAGATGCGCGTCGCACAGCGTGCAGCGAACCTCGATGCGCGTCATGCCGAACAGGTGGTCCTCGACGTTATAGACGTTCTCCGTCGCGATGGGCTGCCAGAAGCTGGGCCAGCCCGTGCCGGACTCGTACTTGGTGGCGGCATCGAACAGCGCGTTGTCGCAGCCCACGCAACGGTAGAGACCGGGATCGTGCCTGTCGTAGCCGGGCTGTGAGTAAGCCCGTTCCGTGCCCTGGCGCCGCGTCACTTCATACGCCAGAGGCGAGAGCTGACGCTTCCATTCCGCCTCGGTCTTGCGCACCTTGGGCAGGGTGACCTGCCCCTGGGGCTTGCCGTCGTCGGAGAACCGCATGATGGTCACCAGCTCGCTTGCTTGTGCTTCGCCAGCCAAGGAGCGCGTCGTGTAGACGGCCGCCAGACCTGACAAAGCCAACAGGAAATCTCTGCGTCGCATGTGGACCTCCGTGCTAGAGGTGACCGAGCCATTCTGCGCCCCGGCGATGGATGCGCCAACCCTCTACAGCATGGACCCCAGTAGTCCCTATTTCTGCACGAGGTAGCCCTTCACCGCCTCTTCCGACCATGACCACAGGTGACGGGCAAGCCGCCTGTCCAGCGCCTGTGACCCGGGCGTGACCGCGACGCAATCGTTGAAGTACATGCCGGTCACGCCCGAGACGTCGGGGGAGGTGGCGAGATACACCGAGGTGCGCGCCCCCTCTTCCACCGTATCTCCCTGCATGGTGAACGCGGCATGCAGCAGCTTGGTGCCTATCACGCCGGGATGCAGGCTGTTCGAAGTAAGCCAAGGTTCGCGCCGCGCAAGCTCTGCCGCGAACAGCGCGTTGGCCAGCTTGGAGTTGGCGTACACACGGTAGCCGTCGTATCCGCGCTCGCTGTCCATGTCTTCGAATGAGATGTGCCCGCTCGTATGCACCATGGAGCTTACCGTCACCACGCGCGGCGCACCGCATTTCCTCAACTGAGGCAACAACAGATTGGTGAGCAGGAAATGGGCGAGATGGTTCACCGCCAGCGTCATCTCGTGACCGTCTCGCGAGACCTCGCGCTCGGTCATATACACGCCGGCGTTGTTGATCAGCACGTCCAGCTTGGGGAAGCTCGTGGCGAGCTCATTCGCCATGCCCGCCACAGCTGCCAGGTCCGACAGGTCGGCGCAGACCTCCTGCACCCGTGCGTCGGGCGCGGCGGCGCGCACCGCATCACGCGCATGGAGTAGCTTCTCCTTGCTGCGTCCGTGCAGCACCACCTCATGCCCGCGCATGGCCAGCTCCTTGGCTGTCGCCAATCCTATGCCGTCGGTCGATCCTGTGATGAGTATCGTCTTCATGCTCAGTCCGTGATCTCGAAGGTGGAATAGCTGCCATTGCCGGGCTCGATGTCTATGCCCTCTACGATGGCCATCGTCGGACCGCGCTGCGCCCAGCGCACGATGGCATCCACTGCATCGACCTCTCCCTGCACCATGGCCTCCACCGCGCCGTCCGGACAGTTGCGCACCCAGCCGCGGACGGCCAGGTCCTGCGCCTCGCGTTGCATGGAATTGCGGAAGAACACACCCTGCACCTGGCCGCGTATCAGCAGGTGCAGCGTTTTCGCAGAGGGAGAGATGTCGTTGGCCATGCTGTGCTCCTGCAACATGCCGCGTGGTTGGTGCCGGGATGGCGAAGCCGATGCTATCAGCCCATGGCGACCATGGAAGATAGCCGGGCAACGGCGGAAGATTATTCGCTCCCCCTCGCCGGGAAAAAATACCGGTGATTGCGTATTTCGGCTACCTCCCGCCTGAGTTACCTTGAGTGCCCTCTCCCAAAACCCGCGGAGGTCATCATGAAATGCAACGTCGGTGGAAACGATCGCACCATACGCATCGTGCTGGGTATCGTGCTGGCAGGCGTCGGCCTGTTCGCCCAGCTCGAAATGACCTGGCGCGTCATCGTTCTGGTCATCGCGGTGATCCTGCTCGCCACCGCGACCATGCGCTACTGCCCCATCAACGACATGCTGGACGTCGATACCAGCGGCAAGAAGGACGAGAAGGAAGGCGGAACGAAGTAATCCACCTTTCCCGATCCGCCGCTCGCGAGGAAAGGAGTCGTCGCATGACCATGGCTCGTTCTCTGACCTTCTGCATCCTGGCGTTGGGTCTGTTCCTGGCAGGCGGGGCGGATGGCGTAGGAACGTATTCCCATGTCGTGGTCGAGCTCAGGGTCGAAGGCGCGATCAGTCCTGGAACGGCCGACTATGTGGTGCGCGGCCTGAATGCTGCGGCCGAGGACATGGCGCAACTGGTGGTGCTGAAGCTGGACACGCCGGGCGGACTGGACACGTCCATGCGCCAGATCATCAAGCAGATCATCGCCTCGCCGGTCCCCGTTGCGGCGTATGTCGCACCCGACGGCGCGAGGGCCGCAAGCGCTGGGACCTACATCCTCTACGCCAGCCACATCGCCGCCATGGCGCCAGCCACCAACCTCGGCGCGGCCACACCGGTCATGATCGGCATCGACGGCCTGCCGGGGCCGGGCGCGCAGCCGGAAAAAGACGGCGAAAAAGGCGGCAAGGAGAAGGACGGCACTACTCCGTCTTCAGGCGAAACAGCACAACCCCTTTCCGCGATGGAGCACAAGCAGATGAACGATGCCGCAGCCTATATCCGCAGTCTGGCGCAGATGCGCGGTCGAAATGTCGAGTGGGCGGAACAGGCGGTGCGGCAGGCGGTGAGCCTGACCGCTGCCGAAGCGTTGAAGCTCAAGGTCATCGACGTGATCGCGCCCGACGTGCCCAGCCTGCTGCACCAGCTCGACGATCGCAAGGTGAATGTGCTCGGCGTGGAGCGCACACTGAGCACGGCGGATGCGCGCATCGTCACGATCGAACCGGACTGGCGCAGCCGGTTGCTGTCCACCATCGCTGATCCGAGCCTCGCCTACCTGCTGATGCTGGCCGGCATCTTCGGCATCTTCTTCGAGTTCTCCAATCCGGGTTTCGTGTTGCCCGGCGTGGCCGGCGCGATCTCGCTGCTGCTGGCGCTGTACGCGTTCCAGGTGCTGCCCATCAACTACGCGGGGCTGGGCCTCATCGTGCTGGGCATCGCCTTCATGGTCGGCGAGGTGTTCATCGTGCCCGGCTTCGGGATCCTCGGCATGGGCGGCATCGTCGCTTTCGTGATCGGCTCGGTGATGCTGATCCATACCGACGTGCCGGGATACGGCGTACCGTGGTCGATCATCCTGCCCGCTGCCGTTGCCAGCGCGCTGTTCATCTTCTTCGTCGCCGGCATGGCATTGAAGGCGCGGCGCAGGCCGGTGGTGAGCGGGCGCGAGGAGATGATAGGAGAGGTTGGTGAGGTGCTGGAAGACTTCGACGGCCAGGAGGGATGGGCGCGGGTGCACGGCGAAACCTGGCGCATCCGCAGCAGGCTGCCGCTGCGCCAGAGGCAGCGCGTCAAGGTCGTGCGCATGAACGGGCTGATCCTGGAGGTGGAGCCGGAAGCGGCACAGCCGGACAGCCAGTCTTCCGATTGAGGACTCTGACAAGGAGAATGACATGGAACTGGATATGAGCTTTGGTGTTCTATTCCTGCTCGTTTTGCTGGTGGCATCGAGCCTGCGCATCTTCCGCGAATACGAGCGCGGCGTGGTCTTCACTCTGGGACGGTTCTGGAAGGTCAAGGGGCCGGGCCTGATCGTCATCATCCCCGGCGTCCAGCAGGTGGTGAGGGTGGACTTGCGCACCGTGGTGCTGGAGGTACCGACCCAAGATGTGATCTCGCGCGACAACGTGTCGGTGAAGGTCAGCGCCGTGGTGTACCTGCGCGTCGTGGACCCGCAGAAGGCCATCATCCAGGTGGAGAACTACCTCAACGCCACCAGCCAGCTGGCGCAGACCATGCTGCGCTCCGTGCTGGGCAAGCACCAGCTGGACGACATGCTGGCCGAGCGTGAGAAGCTGAACAAGGACATCCAGGGCGCGCTGGACGCGCAGACAGACTCGTGGGGCATCAAGGTCGCCAACGTCGAGATCAAGCAGGTGGACCTGACCGAATCCATGATACGGGCCATCGCACGGCAGGCCGAGGCAGAGCGCGAGCGGCGCGCCAAGGTCATCCACGCCGAAGGCGAACTGCAAGCGTCGGAGAAGCTGTTCCAGGCGGCGACCATCCTGGCGCAAGAGCCCCAGGCCATCCAGCTCCGCTATCTGGAGACGCTGACGGTGATCGGCGCGGACAAGAACACGACCATCGTCTTCCCCCTGCCCATGGACCTGATCACGCCTTTCGTGGACGCGTTGAAAGCCAAGGCAAAATAGCGCAGATTCTCCCAATCCAGACAAGCAGATAGCGCGGACCAGCCGGCTCATCGGTGCGCGCTTCCACCCGCTCACACCACAGGCACGCTTGCCAGATGCTCCATCCTGTCCGGTAGAATGATTCTCGAAGCAGCCCAAAACCAAACAGAAAACGGCAGGCGACACAGGCAATGGCAACCTACAACGAAGCAAGTTTCAAGGTCCTGCGCGGCCTTGACCCGGTGCGGCAACGCCCGGGCATGTACACCAACCTCGAATCCCCCAACCACATCATCGCGGAAGTCGTGGACAACGCCTGCGACGAGGCGCTCGCCGGTCACGCGAAGAACATCCTCGTCACCGCGCATGCGGATGGCTCGATCTCCGTGCTCGATGACGGGCGCGGCATCCCGGTCGGCATCCACAAGGAAGAAGGCAGGTCTGTCGTTGAAGTGGCCTTTACCGTGCTGCACTCCGGCGGCAAGTTCGACAAGGAAGGCGACGGCGCCTACAAGTTCGCGGGCGGCCTGCACGGCGTGGGCGTGGCGGTGACCAATGCGCTGTCGAAGAAAGTCGAAGTCACGGTGTTCCGCGAAGGTGGCCAGCACGACGTGCGCTTCGTGGAAGGCGTGGCCGAACAGCCGCTGGCTAAGACTGCAAGTTGCCCCAAGAACAAGACCGGCACGCAGGTGCGCGCCTGGCCCAACCCCAAGTATTTCGACAGCCCGGGCGTCAACCTCAACCAGCTCGAATACTCGCTGCGCTCCAAAGCCGTGCTGCTGCCCGGCGTCACCATCACGCTGACGCTGGAGAAGAGCGGCGAGACCAAGTCGTGGAACTACCCCGACGGCCTGCGCGGTTACCTAGCCGAGTCTCTTTCCGACTTCGAACTGGCCACGCCCATCCTGCTGCAGGAGAAGTTCACGCGCAAAGGCGACACCAGCGGTTTTGCCGAGGGCGAAGGCGCGACTTGGGCAGTGACCTGGAGCGCCGAAGGCAACGTGGTGCGCGAGTCGTATGTGAACCTCATCCCCACGCCTGCCGGCGGCACGCATGAGGCCGGCCTGCGCGACGGCGTGTTCAACGCGGTGAAAGCGTTCGCCGAGATCCACGGCCTGCTGCCCAAGGGCGTGAAGCTGGTGCCCGAGGACGTGTTCTCGCGTGCGAGCTTCGTGCTCTCGGCCAAGGTGCTCGACCCGCAGTTCCAGGGGCAAACGAAGGAGAAGCTGGTGTCGCGCGAAGCGCTGCGCCTGGTCTCTTCGATGATGAAGGACCCGCTCGAACTGTGGCTGAACGAACACCTGGAGCCGGCGAAGAAGATCGTCGAGCTCGCCATCCAGCAGGCGCAGGCGCGCATGCGCTCGGCGCAGAAGGTGGAGAAGAAGAAAGGCTCCAGCGTCGCCGTGCTGCCGGGCAAGCTCACCGACTGCAGCTCCAGCGACTCGTCACGCACCGAACTGTTCCTGGTCGAGGGCGACTCCGCCGGCGGCTCCGCCAAGCAGGGGCGCGACAAGGAATTTCAGGCCGTGCTGCCGCTGCGCGGCAAGGTGCTCAACACCTTTGAAGTTGAGCGCGACCGCCTGTTCGCCAACAACGAGATCCACGACATCGCGGTGGCCATCGGCGTGGATCCCCATGCGCCGGGCGACGCGGTGGACCTCTCCGGCTTGCGCTACAACGCCATCCTCATCATGGCCGATGCCGACGTGGACGGTTCACACATCTCGACGTTGTTGCTCACCCTGTTCTATCGCCACTTCTACCGCGTGGTGGAAGCCGGCAAGATATTCATCGCGCAACCGCCGCTGTACCGCATCGACGTGCCCGCCTCCGGCAAGAAGCAGGCAGGCAAGATCTACGCGCTGAACGAGGCCGAACTCGCCGCGACCCAGGACCGCCTGCGCAAGGACAAGGTGCGCGAAGGCAGCTGGACCATCTCGCGCTTCAAAGGCTTGGGCGAGATGAGCCCTGAGCAGCTGTGGGAGACCACGCTGAATCCCGATACGCGCCGCGCGCTGTGCGTGAAGGCGGACGCTGCCTCGTACAAGAGGACGCTGGAGATCTTCACCATGCTGATGGGCAAGCAGGAAGCTTCTACTCGGCGCGCTTGGCTGGAGTACCACGGCAACGAGGTCGAGGCGGATATCTAAAAGTAACACTATCCCCTCCCCCATGCAGGGGGAGGGTTAGGGTAGGGGTAGAAACCATGAGTGGCGCGGCTCACAGATTCACCCCCATCCCGGCCTTCCCCCTGTGAGGGGGAAGGAGAGAGAAGAAGGAAAACTTTGATGTCTGACAGGGAAAGGATCCTTCCGCTCACAACTGCAAGAGCAAGGTCGCTGCGCAGCAACATGACGGATGTTGAGCACAAGCTCTGGATGGCACTGAAGGGAAAGCAACTTGCCGATTGCCGCTTCCGACGCCAGCATCCGATAGGCGCATATATCGTGGACTTTGCATGTGTGGAAAGAAGACTGGTGATTGAGCTTGATGGCGGTCAACACCAGAACCAGGATGCTTACGACGAAGTCAGGAGCGAATGTTTGAACCAGCAGGGTTGGCAGGTAGTACGTTTCTGGAACAACGAAGTGCTGAATAATTTGGATGGGGTGCTTGAGGTAATCATGGAGAAGCTGAAGAGCGCACCCTACTCCAACATTCCCTCCCCCATGCAGGGGGAGGGCTAGGGTGGGGGTAGAAACCTGGAGCGGCACAGCGCGAAGATTCACCCCCATCCCAACCTTCCCCCTGTGAGGGGGAAGGAGTTGAAATTGTGAACTGATACTTTTACGGCACCAACAAAGAATGACTACCAACGAAATCGATCCATCCCAGGACACCCCCGAAACCGAAGCGCCGGTCGAGACCGGCAAGGGCAAGACGCAATTCGCCCCCCTCGCCCCGCTGCCCGACAGCGACGAGGTGGCGATCGCCGCGTACGCCGAGCGCGCCTATCTCGAATACGCCGTCTCCGTGGTCAAGGGCCGCGCGCTGCCGGAGGTGTGCGACGGGCAGAAGCCGGTGCAGCGCCGCATCCTGTATGCGATGCGCCAGATGGGCCTTACGCACGGCAACAAGCACGTGAAATCGGCGCGTGTGGTGGGCGATGTGCTGGGTAAGTACCACCCGCACGGTGACGCCTCGGCCTATGAGGCGATGGTGCGCCTGGCGCAGGATTTCGCGATGCGCTATCCGCTGGTGGACGGCCAGGGCAACTTCGGTTCGCGCGACGGCGACAACGCGGCGGCGATGCGCTACACCGAAGCGCGCCTGACCAAGATCGCGGACCTGCTGCTGTCCGAGCTGGACATGGGCACGGCGGACTTCATCCCCAACTACGACGGCGCCTTCCAGGAGCCGGCGATGCTGCCGGCGCGCCTGCCCATGGTGCTGCTCAACGGTGCCTCCGGCATCGCGGTGGGTATGGCCACCGAGATCCCTTCGCACAACCTGAAGGAAGTCGCCAAGGCCGCGGCCGCGCTGGCGAAGAACCCGGACGTCAAGGACGACAAGCTGCTGTCCTACATCAGCGGTCCGGACTTCCCCGGCGGCGGGCAGATCATCTCTTCCGCCGCGGACATCCGCGACGCCTACGCCACGGGGCGCGGTTCGCTGAAGATGCGCGCGCGCTGGACCATCGAGCAGCTGGCGCGCGGCCAGTGGCAGGTGGTGGTGTACGAATTCCCGCACGGCGTCTCGGCGCAGAAGGTGCTGGAAGAGATCGACGAGCTGACCAACCCCAAGGTCAAAGCCAACAAGAAATCGCTCACGCCGGAGCAGACGCAGAACAAGCAGCTCATCCTCTCGGTGCTCGATTCCATCGCCGACGAATCGGACAAGACGCAGAAGGTGCGCCTGGTGCTGCAGCCCAAGTCGTCCAAGCAGAGCCCGGACGACATGATGGCGGTGCTGCTCACCCACACCAGCCTGCAGGCCTCGGTGCCGGTGAACCTCACCATGATCGGCCTCGACGGCCGACCGCAGCAGAAGCCGCTGGCGCAGGTGCTGCGTGAGTGGGTGGAATTCCGCCTGCGCACGGTCACGCGCCGCTGCGAGTTCCGCCTGGGCCAGGTGAACGACCGCCTGCACATCCTCGCCGGCCGCATGGTGGTGTACCTCAACATCGACGAGGTGATCGCGCTGATCCGCAACTCGGACGATCCCAAGGCAGACCTGATGGCGAAATTCGAGCTGAGCGAGCGGCAGGCCGAGGACATCCTGGAGATCCGCCTGCGCCAGCTGGCGCGCCTCGAAGGCATCAAGATCGAGAAGGAGATCAAGGCGCTGGAGAAGGAAGGCAAGGAACTGCGCCGCGTGCTCGGCAGCGAAGACGCGCTGCGCGAACTGGTGGTGAACGAGATCGAAGCCGACGCCAAGGAATACGGCGACGAGCGCCGCACGCTGATCGAGGAAGCGCAGGTCACCAAGCTGACGCCGCAGGTGTCAGACGAGCCGGTGACGGTATTCATCTCGCAGCGCTTCTGGGTGCGCACAAGACTGGGCCACGGCATCGACGCCTCCGCCATCGCCTTCAAGGACGGCGACGCCATCGCCGCCACCTATGAATGCCGCACCACCGACAACGTCATCGTCATCTGCAGCAACGGCCGCGTGTGCAGCATCCCCGTATCGGCGCTGCCTTCCGGCCGCGGCGACGGCGCCCCGCTCGCCACTTTCATCGAGATCGCGCCCGGTGCGAAGATCTCGCACGCGCTGGTCGGCAAGGCGGAGACGCCCGTGCTGCTCTCCACCAGCGCCGGCTACGGCTTCCCCTGCTTCATCGGCGACATGATCGGCCGCAACAAGGCGGGCAAGCAGTTCATCAGCGTGAAGGACGAAGCCATCCTGCCGCCGGTCTTCGTCACCCCCGCGGCCAACTCGCTGGTCGCCGTCGTCACCAAGCAGGCCAGGATGCTGCTCTTCATGCTCTCCGACCTGAAGCTGCAACAAGGTGGTGGCAAGGGCCTGCTGTTCATCGACCTGAAGGAAGGCGACGAAGTGACGAGCTGCACCGTGGTCAACCATCCCTCGGTCACGCTGAACGGCATGGCCGGCAGCAAGGCGCAGCAGCTGAAGATCGAAGGCAAGGAGTTGCAGGGTTACTTCGGCGCGCGCGCTAGGGCGGGCAAGGTGGTGGAGACGAAGTTGAAGGGGTTGAGGTTTGAGTGAAGCGACCGGAATATGCTTTGGTGCCAACATCATTCTGGTCACTCGAGGTATAAAGGTAATGGGTTTATCGAACAATGGAATGGCTACGTTAGGGAGGGATATGAAAGGTTTTTACAGGCTTCTTTTTATCGTTGCGTTGCTCGGATTAGGTGGGTGTGCAACTCCTCGTATCGATCATGCACAGAGATTTCATGAAAGTGCTGTAAGCCGTCCAGGTTTTGCAGCGCTATATATCTACCGTCCACATCATAAGATTGGCGCCGGAGTTTGGCCCGAGATGTTTATTAACGACCAAAAGGTTGTAGGGCTAGAGAACAAGGGCTATACAGTTATATTTGTTCGGCCGTCAAAATATCGAATTCGCACAGAGAAAAGTAACTTCATGTCGGGAATGGATAACATACCAGGTGAATTCGAAATCGAGAGTGAAGGCACCTATTTTTTGAAGTTTGATAGGTCGTATAACCAGTCCACAAGTTATGTGGTGGCAAATGGTGGAATGTATGCGAGCCCATCGTTCACAACGAACTACGAGCGCTGGGTGCTTGTGCCAAGAAGCATGGCAATCTCAGAGATATCAGATTGTTACTTTGTTCCCCCATATCGCGATTCCGTCACCCCCTAAGCAACCGCTCGACTGGATTAAGGGGGGCCTCGAATTACTTTAAGGGAGAAGTCCATGAGTCAGATTGCGGGATCGTGCCTGTGTGGGAAGGTCAGATACAACCTTAACTCCGAGGTAAGGAACGTCGTAAATTGCCACTGCAATTTCTGCCGGTCTCATTCGGGCGCAGCATTTTCCACTTACGCAGCCTTGCCGCACTCTGCGCTTGAGATCACATCGGGCGAGGATAGCCTGCATTCCTATCCGATCAAAGGCGGGACAAATGAGGGCGGAACAAAGCATTTCTGCCGCGAGTGTGGCACTCCGATCTTCAATCTGAACGCCAAGTACCCGGGCGCATGCATGGTTTACTTCGGCACCCTTGAGCGAGCACGGGACATGCTCCCGAAGATAAACATCTGGTGTGAGAGCAAGTTGGCGTGGGTCGATTCGTTATCCTCACTACCTTCAGTAGACCAAGGCATTGAGCGGAAGTAGCGGGACGTGGGAGGGCACCAGCCCATTCAATTGCTGAGCTGGTTCAACAAGGAGGACGACAATGCTTCGAGCACTGAAGTTGGCACACGTAGTCGGGCTGGTGATCTTCCTGGGCAGCATACTGGAGACCTCAGTGGAGACCTCAGGGCCAGGCTCGAATTGTTAGCAGCAACCAACTCCGTCACCCTTTTACACACCTGTTTGCTAGAATCCCCGCATCAATTCCGTGAGGAGCGACATGATGAACATCGCAAATATGACTCGCGCTGAGAAGCTGACCATGATGGAAGCTTTGTAGGATGACCTGTCGCGCGACCCGGCTGCGCTCACACCACCGGATTGGCACGAGCACGAATTGAAAGAAGCCGAGCGTGCGGTCGCCGATAACCGGGCAGGCTTTGTTGCCTGGGACGCCGCCAAGAAGACTCTGCGCAACAACAACTCATGAAGATCGAGATTCTGAGTATCGCGATGAGCGATATTCAGTCCGGTCAGCGCTTCTATGAGCAGCAACAGGAAGGTTTGGGTGTTACTTCCTCGATTCGCTGTTTTCCGACATTGATGCACTGTTGCTTTATGCAGGCATCCATCAGCAGTTCTTCGGTTACTACCGCGCGCTCTCGAAGCGATTTCCTTACGCGATCTACTACCGAGTCAATGGGCAGACCATTCAGGTGTGGCGCGTGCTGGACTGCCGTCAGAAGCCTTCGCGTATCGTGAGGGCGCTCAAGCCCTGACCGAGGCTATTGCTGTCACTACGAGACCAGCAAGCGCAGGCGAAGATTCGCGAGAACGACTGGGGGCTGAGCCCAATTTTGTATGAAATGACGCTCCCTCCCTACAATTTTGCCGGGCTGGTTCCAACAAGGAGAACGACAATGCTTCGAGCACTGAAGTTGGCGCACATAGTCGGGCTGGTGATCTTCCTGGGCAGCATACTCACCTTCATCGTCATCTCTGCCCTGATCGAGAACGCAAGTCTGGAGAACATCGCCTTCGGCAGGAGGATCATCAGCACCGGCACCAGCGTGCTGACGCTGCCGGGCATGTGGCTGATCGCAGTCAGCGGCTTCTGCAGAGGCTATCTGCTTTATGGCTGGCAACAGAGGTTCTTCCAGATCAAGTTCCTGCTGGTCACGTTGATCATACTCAACGCCCATTTCTTCATCGTACCGGCGGCGACATCCGCCACCGAAATGGCCGTGCGTTCTCTGGCTGAGGGCCAGCTTCTGCCGGAGTACCAGGCTGCGTATATGCGGGAGACGATCTTCGGGGCAGTGAACGTTCTGCTTGCTTTGTCGGCGGCAGTGGTCGGGGTGTGGAGGCTAGGCGTCAAGGATCGGACGCAGGCCTGACGGCACGCTACTAGTCGCCGCTACGCTTACTCACAATTGCCGTGGACTCCTCTGTGGGTGTGATGTGAGTAATTCGCTCAACACCAATCGAAACAGGAAGCTAGCGTAGCTGACTGCTTTTCATTCACTCGCCTCCAAGACATACCTCCCTTTCAAGCCAACTCCTTGCTCCGCTTCAACGACAGCAGGTGCAGCAGAATGAAGAGGGGCACGAAGAAGGTGGGTATCAGGTTCACCGGGAACGTGACCATCAGCGTGGTGGACAGATCGGTCCTCAATACGCCGAGCGGGCCATTGGAATAGAGGATGCCCATCGAGATCGCGGACACGAGGTCGATGAGTCCGAACACGTTCCAGGCTATGAAAGCCGTGCGCAGTCTCGGTGAATGTAGGTTGCGGCGTATCGCCAGGGCGAGCGGTACACAGAACAGTGCAGCGATCGCATCACCCAATCCTTCCGGATAACCGAACTGCGGCGGCAAGACGTGCAGCAGCGTGCCCGCCACGAAGCCGAGCCCCACGAAGCGCCAGACATGGCTGATGGTGATGAGCCAGAGCGGGATCTGGTCGAGGGCGTGGCGCAAGCGTGGGCTCACCTCATACGCCAGGATGAAGCCGCCAATGGGGACGAGCAGGAAGGCGCCCAGTGTCAGGGGCGGCACATCAGGCTGGTTGAATTCACCCATCGCGCCGCCGATGAACGCGGCGACGAGCCACAGGCCGACGAGTGCGTACACCATCGTGAGCACGTGGACGGAGTCCTGATCCTTGATGCCAAAGTACATGCCCGGTAAAGCGTTGTTATGATTCATGGCACGCTCCTTTCGTAAGTGAGTGATGGGGGGGGATGTCGCAGAACCCACCGTATGAGCTGCACGGGCGGGTCTCCGCAAATTAGTACCGTGTGCGCCTTTGGGCAAGGCGGTAAAGCATGTAGGCTAGCCGGTGAAGGCCTTCACGTGTAACGAGCAGGATAGCGTCCATGTACTTCCGTTCCCGCTCAGGTAATTCGCTCGCCGTGTGGCTGATCGTGAAAGGCTCCCAGTCCAATTAACTCATTTATATTCGCCATGACCGAAGTCACCGGAATCGATCACATCTACCTGGCCGTATCCGACCTCAGCCGCTCGGAGGTTTTCTACGATCTCGTCCTGAGCAAGACGCTTGGTTTTCGCAAAAACAAATTCGCCCTCGGCGGCGATCCGCATATCCAGTACTTCAACCGCCATTTTGGATTCGTCCTCCGCCCCGCGCGCGATAACGGCCAGCACGACCCCTATTCCCCGGGGCTGCATCATTTCTGCCTGCGCGTCGATTTGATTGCCGATGTGGTGGCGGTCGCTAGCCAGCTGCGTTCTCTCGGTGTCGATGCTTCCGAAGCAAAACACTATCCGGAATACGCCCCAGACTATTGGGCCACCTTTTTTGCCGACCCAGACGGTATCCGCCTCGAAGTCACCAATTACCGGCAGGAGCGCAGAGAGCGGCATGACAATTGGCAGGCTGGAAAATAGCGCGGGCCATCGAGCCCGCTACGCTTACCCACAATTGCCGTGGATGCCTCTGTGGGCGAGTTGTGGGTAATTCGCTCGACGCCAATCGAAACAGGATGCTAGCGTGACTGACTGCTTTTCGGTCAGCACGATCCGGGAACAGACCGAGCCAATCCGCTAAGTGATTTTGCGCATTGACCGACGTGCAGCGGTTACCGATACTTCGATCCACAATCAGATTTCCCATCCATATGACGACCTTCTGGACATGGCTTTCCATCATCGGACTGTCGATGACTCCCAACCTGATACTGGGGCCATCGGCGGCGGTCGGCGTGGGCATCGCGGCGCATATCAGCCCGTGGGTGCTCCTGCCGATGGTTACATTGGCGGGCTACTGCGAGGGTCTGGTCGTCGCCTGGCTCGCGGGCGAGAGCACGCGGATCGGTTTCATCGGCCGCTGGGTCGCGCGGATGCGCACGCCCCGGAGCACGGCGTTGGCCGAAAGGTGGGGAGTCTGGGGCGGCCTCATCGTCGGCTGCGCCGTGGTCGGCCAGGAGCCGATCCTGGTGGCACTGCGCTGGCTGGGCGTCGACATGCGCCGCATCTGGTTCCCTCTGGCGGTCAGCAACGCGGTCTTCGCGGTGCTCTACTATGCGGTCGTGTGGTTCGGCCTCGACCAGGTCGCGAACCTCTGACCCGGCCTGCTCAGATTCGTCTTCATCTGGTCTGCTCCTCGCTTTCCCTTCTGAAGAACCATGCGCCCACTTGCCGCGATCAGGCTCGCAACTGCTTTCGATCCGGCCCGTAAGGATAGGTACGGCGTCGAATCATTTGGCAGCATGAGCGACTCCGATGGAAGATAGGTTCAACACTACGCTTACCCACAATTGCCGTGGATGCCTCTGTGGGCGAGTTGTGGGTAGTTCAATCAACGCCAATCGAAACAGGACGCTAGCGTGACTGACTGCTTTTCATTCAGCTCACCTCTGCCCCATTCACGTTGAATCCTACATACGCGCCATCGATATCCGGGAACTGACGGCGGTTGGTACACTCAAAGACGATACAGATTTGGGGGCGGCTCGCCTGTGCAAGCCGCAATACGACACTGTGATCCCGACGTGCGTGCCCAAAAAGGACAGCCGCTCTCGATCACGCTCAAGAGAAGGAGGGCTAATCATGAACACGCTTACCCGTTTCAATCCCCGCCATGAGATGACGCGCTTCGATCCGTTCTGGGATACGCAGGATCTGTTCGACCGTTTCATGCGGACCGCCATGCGCCCGTCCTGGCGAGAGATGCCAGAAGTCGAGCCGGAGATCAGGATGGACATCACCGAGGCGGACACCGAATACCTGGTGAAGGCCGAGATCCCGGGCGTAAAGAAGGACGACATCCATGTGAGCATCGAAGGCAACATGGTGACCATCACAGCCGAGGTCAAACATGAGAAGGAGACCAAGGAAGGTGGCAGGTTGCTGCTGAGCGAGCGCTGCTATGGCAAAACCATGCGCAGTTTCAGGCTGGACGAGGACGTGATGGAGGACAAGGTGGAAGCCAAGTATGCCGAGGGCGTGCTGGAGCTCAAGCTGCCCAAGAAGGTCGGCGTCACCCATCATAAGGAGATCACCATTTCCTGAAGCCGCAATGAGCGCACTCGGGGCCGATCTGGCCTCCCAAGGAACCGGCATGCTCATCGAGTGTGCCGGTTCTTGTTTGTGCTGCGTCCGCATGCGCGACGTCCGCACGAGGCTGTCGTCGTGGGATTGCCCAAAGAGCGGGCCGCTTTTAATATCCGCCCCAAGGGGGCTTTCGGGCGCCGAATCGGGGCTTCCAGATCTGTCGTCACACCGGCGAAGGCCGGTGTCCAGTTTATTAAAAACGCTGGATTCCGGCCTTCGCCGGAATGACGACTGAGACTTGATCAGGCTTCCTGATACCCGCATCACTAGTTGAAGGATATGCACACCATGACCGACTACCTCGTCTTCGCCATCACCCTCTGGACCGTCACTTTCATCTTCTTTCTCGCTGTGATGAAGCTGCGGGACGCTCGCGACCAGGGGATATTGTTCACGCTGAACTGGACCGTCGTCTGGCTTGCCTACCTCATCCTGTTCGTCGGTCTGATACTGGATACGATGCTCAACTGGATCGTGTTGACCGTGATGTTCATGGAGTTGCCGCGAGAGACGCTTTCCACCAACCGGGTGAAGCGCCTCAAGAACCACGGTTCGGGCTGGCGGCAGCGTCTCGCTGCGTGGCTGTGCAAGAACTTCCTCACGCCGTTCGACAAGAACCATTGTGCCTAGTGCGCGCCACGTTTACCCACAATTGCCGTGGACGCCTTTGTGGGCGAGTTGTGGGTAACGCGATCAGGGACTATCAGAAACAGGATGTTAGGGTGACTGACTGCTTTTCGTTCAGGGCAACTCGTTGAAGCGGAGATAACTGATGACGTTACGCAAGATTGCACCCTTCGTTCTTCTGATGCTGGCGGGCTGTGTGCCGAACGCCACCAGCTACTACCACCCCGCCATGGAGGGCGGTCGTGTGCTCTCCAGGCATTGCGTGCCCACCGAGTCCATCGTCGAATTCGGTGAGCTGCCGCTTCGGGCGAGCGTGAGCGAGGCGAACAACAGCTGGCTCGTCCTGCTGGGCCTTCCCGCGAAGAGGCCGCCAACGCAGACATGGCAGACGTTCCGTTTTTCTTCCAGTGATTTCCGCGTGCGGTATCTGGATGGCGGCATGAGCGACACGCTGCCGATCAGCGTCTTGCGCGACGATAAGTCGGATTCGGCGATCGAGCCCTATCGCCCGCCGCGACCCGATGGATGGCTCTATGCGCTGGACGTGAGATTGCCGGGACCGCCGCCGGTAAGTTTCGAGCTCATCATGCCCGCCCTCCTGATCGACGGCCGCGAGGTGCGCTACCCACCCCTGCGTTTCGAGCGCAAGACGTGGATGGGCATCAGCCCCTTCAACTGCTGAGCGTGGTTCGCTTACCCACAATCGCCGTGGATGCCTCTGTGGGCGAGTTGTGGACGATTCGATTAAGCCCTATCGAAACAGAGAGCTGACTTTACTGACTGCTTTTCGATCAGCTCGCTCCCCGAGACATCGAGCACTCCCACGCCTGGGAAGCAGTTGATGCACGCAGGCGTCATCACCGCGTCATGAAGTTCCCCTAAGGTCGCCACATGACAACGCGTGCCTTGTTCGGATTGTTGTTGATGGCTGCCAGTTCGGCCTGGGCGGATGTGCACATCGCCGGCGTGAATGTAGACGTCAAAAGAGAGGGGAGCCTGTACGCCTTCACTGCCAGCATCGATACGCCATTGACGAAATGTGCGGCTTACCACTACTTGACCGATTATGAAGCTGCCAAGGAATTGCCCGGCGTGATCGAATCGTTCGCGTTTCGTGAAGCACCAAACAAGGTGAGGGTCGAGCGCACCACCAATGAGCAAGTTCTGTTCTTACACGTCCGTCTGCGCTCGGTAATGGAATACACCGAACACCCGTTCGATAGCCTCGCCTTTACCCAGGTGAGCGGCGATTCAAAGATATTGCGGGGAAATTGGGAGATCGAGCCGAAAGCGCACGGCAGCACGCTCAAGTTCCAAGGGGTGTGGGAGCCGGACACCGCGATCCCCCTCTTCATCATCGACCACTTTGCCAAGAACGGCCTGGTCGACCGGTTCGGTGCCATCGCATCGCTTGCCGAGAAGCGCAAGGACATGTTGTCGAATATCTGCGAAACCCCGCGATTGGCAGGAGCGGCGATCAGAATGCATGACTAACGTCAGGCAATCAGACATTGCCCGCACGTCATTTGACCATCTTCGACAGCTTCTTGAACGAATCGGTGCCGGCCACTTTCAACAGCTGGAACACCACCGTCTCTGCGCTGCTGGGCACTGCGCCGGCCAGTGTCATGGCTTCGATGCCGGTCTGTTTGTTGTCGCTGCTGCGGCTGATGACGGCATCCTTGACGAGGTGCACGTCGAAGCCCGCGGCGAGCAGGTCGAGGCCGGTCTGCAGCACGCAGACATGGGTTTCCATGCCGCACAGGATGACCTGTTTCCTGCCGGTTTTCTCCAGTTGTGCGTCGAACGATTCGTTACCGCAACAGCTGAAGCTCAGCTTCTCGTAGTGCGGCGCGGCAGGCGCTTTCGCCGCCAGCTCGGCCAGCGTCGGCCCCAGCCCTTTGACGTACTGCTCGGTGAACAGCACCGGGACGGCCAGCTCCCGCGCGCTTTCCAGCAGGATGCCGATGTTGCGGGTCACCTGCGCCAGCGCACCTTGATCCATCGCGGCGCTCAGCTTTTCCTGCACATCGACGACGACGAGCACGGCGTTATCAGATTTCAACAGGAACTTATTTCCGACAGGCATGGTTCTCTCCAGACATGGGTTTATCGGCGGATTGTAGCTACGGTAGCGCTGAAAAGGGCAGGAATGGGCCCCATGCTCGCAGCCAACAGATAACGCCGAGACTGCAGTCCGGATTCTGGGAGAATACGCAGCTCCATGGTCGCTCAAGACACGAAATGAAGAGAGTCGTTTACGGTTCCGTATCCTTGCGCAGGACTTTCCTGAAGTTCCTCGCGGTGATAGCGCTGTTGTCTGCCCTGGGTGGATACCAGCTGTCGCACCTGATCTCCAAGACCAACGAATCGTCCGCTCAGCGCAGCGTCCAGCTGATAAAGATCGAGGAGCACCTGGACGACGCGGCCATAGACCTGGGACGCCAGGTGCAGGAGTGGAAGGACATGCTGCTGCGCGCTGAGGACAAGGAGCTGTATGGCAAGCACCTCGCCGCATTCAAGGAGGCCAGCATAGACGTGCAATACGCCTTGCTGAACGCCAGGCAGACCATGGAAGCGATAGGCATGGACACCGGGCCCATAGACCATCTGATGGCCGAACACAAAGCGGTGTTATCAGAGTACCTGGCGGCCTATTCCAAGCTCGACCCCAAGACGGCGGGCTCGCCGGGCGCGGTGGATAAACGCATCATGGGCGTGGACCGCGGGCTGCAAAGCGACATCGCGGCATTGAAGGCCGGCATCTCCCAGTTCGCCAGGGAGCAGTTGTCCGGCGAGCTATACGCGGAGGAGGGAAGATATCTGATGTGGGGGCTGCTGGGCACGGTTTGCCTGCTGTTCATGGCGCTGCTCGGCTTTGCCTTCGCCTTCCACCTCATGCGCGAGTGACTGCGGAAAGGTGGTAACAGCTGCCGCCCGCTATTTTCCCACCTTCTGTTTCATGTGATCGATGACGTGGCTGTGCTCGTGCTGGGGGCTGAACATGACGATGTCGGCATCGGCATCGACCTTTACGTTGTGCCCGGGTGGCCAGTAGAACAAATCGTTCGCCTTGACCGTCTCTTTCACGCCGTGCGCGTCGGTGGTGGTGAGTTGGCCACGTACGACGAAGCCCCAGTGCGGGCACTGGCACAGGTCACCTTCCAGCCCCTGGAACAAGGGTGTGGTATCGACGCCTGAGGCCAGGCTGAAGTACTCGCCGCTGATCTTGCCCAGGCCGGTCGCATCTCCGAAATCCAGTCGCTGGCGGATCACCGCACCCGGGATCTGCATTTTCACATCTACATTGTCTTTGGCTATGTGCATGGTCGTTCTCCTGAGTTGGCGCTTATTCGATCAGCCCGGTTTGATGTTGCGGTTCATGCGGAACACGTTGTCCGGATCCCAGCGCGCCTTTACCTGTGCCAGCCGCGTCATGCCCTTGCGCAGCGCGGCTTCTACGCGTTCCGGCCCCTCGTCTTGCGTGAGGAAATTGACGTAGTTGCCGCCTGTCGAGTATCCCCTCAATTCGTTCCACGCCTCGCGCGCCCACGCGACGTTGGCATCGTCGTCCGCCGCATGCTCCCATGAGCCGCCGATGTTGAGCACATAGCGCGCATCGCGGTTGCCGACCGGCGAATGTTCATCGGCCAGCCGGTTCAGGGCGCCGCCGATCTGGAACAGGATCATCGCGGAATGCGGCGAACGTATCTTCGCGGCATGTGCCATGAACTTGTCGCAGAAGTCAGGTTCGATGCCCGGCAGGTATTCGCTCTTCCAGTAATAGCGCCGCCCCTTGGGCTGCGTGCCGTCAAGCAGCGCCTGCAGCTGCGCGTAGGGCCGACGCACGAGGACATCACCTATGGGCGTGCCGAACGACTTGATTGCGGCGACCGCGCGCTCGCCCTCCTCCACCGGACCCGTGTGGCAAGCAAGGATGGCGACGATGGGTTTGCCGTGCATGTCTTTCGGCAGCCAGGGAGCTGGGGGCGCGGGTCGCATGAAGCTGACGAGCGTGAGTTCAGGCGGGGCTCCTTCCGCCAGCGTGCGGTACAGCTTGAGCACCTCCGACGCATCGGCTGCAGTCCAGGCGACGATGCCGCCCACGATCTGCGGGCCGACCGGATAGAGGGCGTAGTCTATGTTGGTGACCACGCCGAAGTTGCCACCTCCGCCACGCAGGCCCCAGTAGAGGTCGGGGTTCTCGTCGGCGGAGGCGCGCACCAGTTTCGCTTCGGCGGTGACGACATCCATGCCGAGCACGTTGTCGGTGGTCCATCCCCAGCGCCGCGTGAGGTAACCGAAGCCGCCGCCCAGCGTGAGGCCCGCGACGCCGGTCTGCGAAACGAAGCCGAGCACTGTGGCAAGGCCATGCACCTGCGTCTCCCGGTCCAGGTCGGCCAGCAGGCAGCCTGCCTGCGCGTGGGCCACCTTGCGCTGTGGATCCACCCACACACCGCGCATCAGCGACAGGTCCAGCATCAGCGCGCCGTTCGCGGTGGCAAGCCCTGCGATGTTGTGACCGCCGCCCTTGATGGAGAGCAGCAACCGGTGTTCGCGCACGAACTTCACGCAGGCGATCACGTCGGCTGTGCCCAGGCAGCGCACCACCAGCGCGGGTGACCTGTCTATCATGGCGTTCCATACGGTGCGGGAATCCTCGTAGCCCGGGTCGCCCGGATGGATGATGAGGCCCTTCAGACTGACCTTGAGTGTGTCGAGCGCGGCCTGAGGCAGATCTATCTCTTTGTCGTCCAGCGTCCTCGCTTTCATGTCTACCTCCTTGTTTGGAAGGATGGTGCACACTAGTGCGCAAGCGTTTGCCGGGGCAATACGGCGGATTCCTTACCTGCCGCATGCAGTGTCCAGACGCACTCTGCGCGATGATTCGTTTGACGCAGATTCGCTTGCGCAGGTAAATTCCCGCGATCCGCAAATGAGCAACTGAAAACTGAATCAAGCATGGACAACTTCGACTTCACCATCCCGCCATCCAAATCGAACTACGATGTTCAGCTCGCGCTGAGATCCTTCGAGTCTGCGGGCAAGATGAAGAACGTGGCTGCAGGACAGGTCATCTTCGCCGAGAACCAGAAGAGCAACCCGCTGTTGCTGCAGCGCGACCAGATGTATTTCCTGCTGGACGGGCTGGTCGACCTGTCGGTGAACAAGACCCACGTGGGTATGGTGCGCAAGGGCGATATCTTCGGCGAGATGACGCTGATCACCGGCATGCCCAGGACGGCGACGGCTACGGCCAAGGAGGATTGCCGCCTCATCACCCTGGACAAGGGACAACTGCAGACCGCGCTGCAAGCCTCGCCCGAATTCGGTCTGCTGCTGATGGGCATCATGATCACCCGCCTGCGCGAGACGCTCGGCCAAGCGAAGCTGCCAGGGAACGAGGCGCTGAAGGACTCTGCCATCTTTGACAAGAAGATGCTGGACAAGCTGGCGGACGAGCTTGGAAACAGCGCGCGCTTACGCTACTCCGCAGACAAGGTCATCATGCAGGAAGGTCAGGCCGGGGTGCTCATGTACGTGGTGGTGGAAGGCACGGTGGAGATCGCCATCCAGAACAGCGTGGTGGGAAGGATAGGGCCGGGCGGCATGTTCGGCGAGATGGCGCTCATCGCACGCGGCGAACGCGTCGCCAGCGCGACTGCCAGGACCGATTGCGTCCTGCTGACCATCAATCGCAACGTGTTCCTCGACCTGATCAGCGCGCATCCCAAGTTCGCCATCTCGCTGCTGGGCGCGGTCGGTGACCGCGCAAGGTTCATCGCGGCGCGGCGCATGTAGCGGCGAGCCGCCTATGCGTCAGTTCTTCTTTGCCCAGGAATGGCGGGTGGTCAGCAGTATCTTCTCCACCCTCGCGGACATCAGCGTACGCATCTCATCCTCGTCGGCACGCGGTATGTCCAGCCCAAAGCCGAGTTCATACCACAGCCACATATCGGACGCCTTGGGTGCAGGATAGGCGCTGAGGCTGGATATCAGGTTCTGTTGGTTCATGTTCGCTCCTTCGGTCGATTTACGGAGCGCATCGTAGCGACGAAGTGTTACCCGAGTATTTCAATCGGGCTATCTCTTTATTTCGGGCGTATCACCAAGGCGATGCCACCGAGTATGGCCAGAGAGGCCAGCACGAGGCGCGGCGTCAGCGCCTCGCCCAGGAAGACGACACCGCCCAACGACGCTATCACAGGCACGCTGAGCTGCACCGTTGCCGCACTGCTGGCCTTGAGCGCAGGCAGCACGGCATACCAGAGGGCATAGCCCAAGCCTGAGGCGAGCGCGCCCGAAGCGACGGCAAAGGCCACGCCCGCGACATCCAGCGTGGCGCGGTCGAGCAACATGAGTCAGCAGTGCGGTAAAGGGGAGCGCGCGCAAGAAATTCCCCGTCGTCACCCCCGTGGGATCGCCAGCTCCCTTGCCCCGCAACGAATAGACACCCCATGCCACGCCCGCGCCCAGCATGAGTACTGAACCGCCCAAGGGCGGGGCCGTAAGGCCGGGCAGTAACAGGCCGACCAGACCACCGAGTGCGAGCGCCAGTCCTGCGAGTTGCAGCCCGTGCAGGCGTTCCCCGGTCCAGATGCCGTAACCGATCATGGTGGCCTGAACAGCGCCGAAGAGCAGCAAGGCGCCGCTTGCCGCTGGCAGGCTGATGTAGGCGAAGGAGAACCCCGCCGCATAGACGAAGAGAGCAAGCGCCGACCACCAATTCCCCCTGCCCGACGGCTCCTCGCGGGACAACCGCACGAGCAGCAGGAGCACCACAGCGCCCGAAAGCAGGCGTATGGCAGTAAAACTCGCGGCATCTATGGCGGTGTGTTTCAGGGCGACACGGCAAAGCAAGGAATTGCCGGCGAACGCGACCATCGTGATCGTGGTCAGGAGGATCAGGCGGGACACTGAGTAGGTTTTCATGGCCCCATGATAAAACGGCCAGGCATCGCTGCCTGGCCGTTCCGGGTTTTCCGGATCAACCGAAGTCGATCACTGGATCATCAGTCGTCAGAGCCGGCGGCGATCCTATAGGTACCCACCCCGCCCTTGCCTGTGATGAACTCTACGATCTTCGTGCCCTTAGGGATGTTACGGCCGTTGATCGGAGAGCCGACCTTCAGGAAGTCGGAAGAGATCGCGTCGACGGTCAAGGTATCGCCCTTGATGGAGCCGGAGAAAGTCCTGCGCTTGTCCTCGCCCTTGTTGGCGTGGTCGCCGTGGCCCTTGCCATGCTCGGCGCCTTCTTCGCTCTCGCGGGACTTGCCCGAGCTGATGCCTGTGGTGATGCCCAGGTTGAGAGGAGCCGGGGCGGTCACGACGGGGGCCGGAGCAGGTGCGGGGGCTGGTACCGGAAGGGTCGCAGCCTTCGTCGGCGCTGCAACCGTGACCGGCGCGGGAACGGGTGCGACTACGGGTGCAGGAGCTGGAGCTGGCGCCACCAGAGGAAGCGCAGCCATCTTGGCGGGAACCGTCGTGGTGGTTGTCGTCGCAGTGGTGGCAGCGTTTGCCAGACCGGCGCCGGACGCGATGCTCAGGAATGTGGCAGCCAGAACATATTTGGTGGAAGTCATAATCAGCTCCTGTAGATAAGTGATACCGCTCGTTGTTGTCACGCGTTCGCACAATGAGGCAGACGTGCCCGTGGCGCAATCCGGATTCGACGAGCGGTGCCGGTAACGCCAACCAGCGGTCGGATGCCGCCTGTCGGATTCACCGGCAGTGACGAACGGCCGCCGGGAATAAGGGTGGATTTTCGTTTTTTATCAGCATGTTGACGCCCATGCCGACATCGTGCTGCCGGCCGAGCATGCTCATTTTGGCCGGTTGCTGCCCGCCACGATCCTGTATTCGAACAGGCGACATTCGATGGCGCCGTTGAAGAGCGGCGTGCGTTTGGACGGCGCCAGGCGCATCAGCTTGGCGATGCGCAGGTCGGCGGTGAAGAGATAGGCGTTCCAGCCTCCGAAGCGCTGCTTCAGCGCATCTCCCAGCTTGGGGTACAGCTCGGCAAGTTCGTCCTCGTCGCCCATGCGCTCGCCATAGGGCAGGTTGGCCACGAGGATGCCCTCCTTCTCCGGTGGCGAAGCCTCGAGCGCATTGCATTGCCTCAAGTCCACCGTCTCGCGTATGCCCGCGTCTTCCAGGTTGCGGTGTGCGGCCTTGAGCGCGTCGCCATAGAGGTCGCTGCCGTAGATGGGCAACTCGCTCACCGGCTTCTGCGCGGCGATGGCCGCTTCGCGCATGCCGTTCCACAGCTTGCTGTCGAAGTTCTTCAGCTTCTCGAACGCGAAGTTGCGCGCGATGCCGGGCATGATGTTGAGCGAGATCTGCGCCGCCTCGATGAGGAAGGTACCGCTGCCGCACATCGGGTCGAACAGCGGGACACCGGGCTTCCAGCCTGTCATCATGAGGATGCCTGCGGCAAGGTTCTCGCGCAGCGGCGCGATGTTGGTGTGCAGGCGCACGCCGCGTTTGTAGAGCGCATCGCCCGAGGTGTCGAGATAGATGGTGAACTTCTCGCCCTCGAAGAAGGCGTGGATGCGCATGTCGGGATCGAGTTTGGCCACGCTGGGGCGCTCGCCACGTTCGGCGCGGAACTTGTCGCACACCGCGTCCTTGATCTTGAGCGTGATGAACTCCAGGCTCTTCAGCGGGCTCTTGATGGCGGTGACCTTGACCAGAATGGTGTGCTTCACGTCGAACCAGCGCATCCACGGCAGGTCGTACACCGCCTTGTACACGTCCTGCTCGGTGCGATAGGGAGTCGCCTCCTTCACGCGCCACAGGATGCGCGAGGCGAGCCGGCTCTGCAGGTTGATGCGATAGCACGCAGCCCAGTCGCCAGTGAAGCCGACGCCGCCGTCGGTGGATTGCACGTTGGCGGCGCCGAACGAAGTCAGTTCGTCGGCTAGGAGTTTTTCCAGTCCGCGTGGACAGGTGGCAAAGAAATCAGGCATATCAGAACGGCTTCACGACGACGAGTATGACAACGGCCAGCAGCACGAACACCGGCACTTCATTGAACACGCGGAACCACACATGGCTCTTCGTGTTGCGGTCCTCGGCGAACACCCTCAAGAGGTGGCCGCAATAGAAATGGTAGGCGACGAGGCCGGCCACCAGCGCGACCTTGGCGTGCAGCCAGCCACCCGAGAAGCCATAGCCAAACCACAGCCACAGTCCTGTGACCACCGCCAGCAGGCCTATGGGTGTGATGAACTTGTACAGCTTGCGCTCCATCAGCTTCAGCCTCTCCTTGACCGCAGCGTCTTCCGCCATCGCGTGATTGACGAAGATGCGCGGAAGGTAGAACAGGCCAGCGAACCAGCTGACGACGAAGAAGATGTGAAACGCTTTCAACCACAACATGGCGATACTCCAAAATTTGCATTACCCGTCATTCCGGCGCAAGCCGGAATCCAGGTGATTCATCTACTCTCGCGAAGCGAGACAACACCTGGTTTTGTCCGCTCCACGGTTTGTTCTTTTTGCTGGATTCCAGCTTGCGCCGGAATGACGAGCTGTATAGTCACCTCGACAAACGACGCCGGAACAGCACCAGCGATATGTAAAAACCTGCGAACGTGTATGCCACCAGCACCGTAATGTGCGCCAGCGCTTGCGGCGGCACGTTCCCGCTCATCAGCGGCCGAGCCAGGTCCACCGCATGCGTCAGCGGCAACGCAGCAGCCACGTGCTGCAGCACTTCGGGCAGCTGCGCCACCGGAAAAAAGACGCCGCATAGTAGCATCATCGGGGTGACGACCAGCGTGAAGTAATACATGAAGAAATCGTAGCTGGGCGCGAGCGCGGTCATGATGAGACCCCCTGCGGCGAAGGTGAGACCCACGAGCAAGGCGAGCGGGATCATCCACAGCGACATGGGCGAATGTGAAAGCCCCAGCAGCCAGATCACCAGCAGCACCGCAGTGCCCGACATCAGGCTCTTGGTGGCCGCCCACAGGATCTCGGACATCACCACATCGTCCAACGTGACCGGCGTGTTGAGGATGGCCTCCCAGGTACGCTGCTCGTGCATGCGCGCGAAGCCGGAATACAGCGCCTCGAAGCTCGCGCTGTTCATCGTGCTGTAGCACACCGTACCCGCCGCGAGGAAGGCCATGTAGGACAGGCCCCCCATCTCGGGCAGCAGCGTGCCCAGGCCGTAGCCCAGGCCCAGCATGTAGATCACCGGGTCGGCGAGGTGCCCGAGGATGGAGGGCGCCGCCACCTTGCGCCACACCAGCCAGTGGCGGCGCCAGATGGGGAAGAAGCGCAGGCTCAGGCGCGGCAAGGCGAACTGGCGTCCGTTCATATCTGTCTGTCCTGTTCCACGGCGGCCAGCGCGTCTATGGGTTTGACCACTCCCGTCCCGCGCGCATACACGCAACCCTTGGATGTCCCGACGGCCATGACGCGCTCGCCCTTGCTGAAGACATGCCTCATATAGAAGTACTTCTCGTCCCAGTGCGTCACGTCCAGATTCACCTCGTAACGCTCGAAGATGTTGAGCGGCCTCTTGTAGGTCATCGTGTGCTCGGCGATGACGGGGATCCAGTTGCGTTTGAACATGGCCTTCAGCAGACCGCTGCGCGCGAACACGTCGACACGGTTCAGGTCGCAGATGGTCAGGTAGCGCCCGTTGTTCATGTGGAAGTTGATGTCTATGTCATTGGGCAGCACACGCAGATCCAGCGTGCTGGTGTAGGGACCGGCGACGATGCGTTCGCAGAACAGGGAACGTATGAGCACGTAGAGCATGCGGAAGACGAGGTTCATTCGCGCATCTCCCGCCCGGTCAGCTTGAGGAACACGTCTTCCAGGTTGGCCGGGCGATGCAGATAGTTCAGCCCGTCGCGCGACTGCAGGTGCGCCACCAGAGGCTGGGCGTCCTGTACGTAGCAGAATGCAGACTCGCCGCTCACCTCGTAGCGCTGCGAATAGCGCGCCGCATGTTCGTTCGCCCATGCCGCGGCGTGCTCGCCGTACACCTCCACCACCTGCGGCTCGATGTTGCTCTCTATCAGTTCGCGCGGGCTGCCCTCGCTTATGAGCCGGCCGTTGTCCATCACGGCGAGGCGATGGCAGAGGCGCTCCGCCTCGTCCATGAAGTGCGTGGTGAGGAGCAAAGTCTTGCCCTGCGAGGTCAGCTCGCGCAGGCGCTGCCAGATGAGGTGGCGCGCCTGCGGGTCCAGTCCGGTGGTGGGCTCGTCGAGGAAGATCACGTCGGGGTCGTTCACCAGCGCACGCGCCAAGGTGAGGCGGCGCTTCATGCCACCCGAGAGCGTCGGCACCTTGGCATCGCGCTTGTGGGTGAGGCTGGCGAACTCCAGCAGGTCGGGGATGCGCGTCTCGATCTCGCTGTCCTTCATGCCGAAGTAGCGCCCGTACACCAGCAGGTTCTCCGTCACGGTGAAATCCGGATCGAGGTTGTCCATCTGCGGCACCACGCCGACCTTGATACGCGCCTCGCGCGCCGCCTGCGGCACAGGCAGGTCCAGCAGCTGCGCCGAACCGCCGTCGGGCTCGATCAGACCGAGCAGCATGCGCAGCGTGGTGGTCTTGCCCGCGCCGTTGGGGCCCAGCAGGCCGAAGCATTCGCCCTTGCGGATGGCGAGGTCCAGGCCATCTACCACGCGCTGGCCGCCGTAGGATTTCTGCAGGCCGGTGGCTCTGATGACTGCATTCATTCGACGAACCCCGCAGCTCCGACATTCAGGCGAAGGCCGGAATCCAGATGATTGAATAAGTTGTCCGCGAAGCGGAGCGGCATCCTGGATTCGTCCGCTACGCGGGCTGTTTCTTTTTGCTGGATTCCGGCCTGCGCCGGAATGACGCGGCTCTTTGCGAGATGTTCCATGTTCACAGCTCTACCCCGCTGAAGTGTCGCTTCACGATGTCGCGCAATTGGGTGAGGCGGCCGTGGAAGTAGTGCTCTGCCTGTGGCAGCACGACGATAGGCAGGTGCTGCGGGCGCGCCCAGTCCAGTGCATCCGCCAGCGGCACCACGTCGTCGTGCTCGCCGTGTATGACCAGCGTGTCCGGCGAGACTGCGGGCATCGCGAAGCGGCCCACGGCGGGTGCGGCCAGCACCAGATGCTGGGGCTGCAGGTGCCTGGCGGCACGGGCGGCGACATAGCCGCCGAAGGAGAAGCCGGAGAGCAGCAATGGCAACTCCTCGCCGAACTGCTCTTGCGCGTAACGCGCGACTGCGACCAGATCCTCCGTCTCACCATCGCCGCCGGAGAACTCGCCCGCGCTCGCGCCCACACCGCGGAAGTTGAACCGCAGCGCGACACAGCCCAGCTCGGCGAAGGTCCTGGCCAGCATCACCGCGACCTTGTTCTCCATGGTGCCGCCCATGGTGGGCAGCGGATGCGCCACCACCGCGATGCCGCACGGGATGTCCCTTCGACCGCGCTCAGGACAGGCGTCGGGCAGGTGCACCAGCCCTTCGATGTTCCCGGCCGGGCCATCGAAGGCGTATTTCTGCAACGTAATCGCCATCTTCAAACGCCTCTAGAAATCCAGAATCTCGGGATGCAGCGCAAGGCGCACGGAGCGCAGCGACTGAGACATACCATTCAGGTGGGCGAAGGAGGGAGCACCGCGCAACACCGCGATGCGCCCGAAAAATGGATTTATAGCGGCGTTCATCAGATCTTCAGGCGCTCTACCACGCGGCCGTTCTTCAGATGCTCTTCGATGATCTCGTCCAGGTCGCTGTTATCGACGAAGGTGTACCAGATGCCTTCAGGGTACACCACCAGTACCGGGCCGTCGTCACAGCGGTCCATGCAGCCGGCGGAGTTGATGCGTATCCTGTTCTGGCGGCTGGAGATACCCATCTCCTTGACCTTGTTCTTGACGTAGTCGCGCGCCTTCTGTGCGCCGTAGTTGCCACAACAGTCGCTGCCGTCCTCACGCTGGTTGGTGCAGAAAAACACATGCTTGTCGAAATAGCTCATGAGGCCCTCCTATTCGGCCGATTATAAACGCCGGCGTGCCCAGCCCAGGTACACGCCCAGCAGCAGCGGGAAAGTCGCGGATACGGTCTGCGACAGGCCGTTGTAATTGAGCAGGTGGCCGTAGCGCCACTGGTACAGGCGCATCGCTGCCGAGGGCGCGCTGTCCAGCACGCCCAGTACCAGCACGAGATAACACGTCGCGACGCCGGCTGCCGTCCACAGCAGCTGACGCCCGCGCAGTCCGCTCATCCCCCACATCAGCAGCAGGCCCCCGACTATGCCCAGCATGGCCTCGCTGTTGAGCCACAACAGGAGCGCCCAGGACTTGAGCAGCGCGGCGGCCGCGACGAACTTCGCCAGCGCCACCACGCACAGGATGAGCAACAGGGCTACCACGGCATGTCGGCGCGCCTGCAGCAGCGTCTGCAGAAGCAGGCCTATCATCAAAAGGTTCAGCGCGACCGCTATGCTCTCCCAGAAACTGAAGGGCTCCTCGGGCATGGCCACGAAGATGCGGTGCGCCGCCTCGGTGATGAACACGTTGCCCAGCATGGGCAACGTGGGGTTGCTCTGCGCGAACATCCACAGCATCACCAACGCCAGCCCGAAGTCCGCGCCCGCACCACGCTGGAAGAGGTTGATGCGCCAATGCGTGGCACGCAGAAACCAGGCGCGCGACTCGACAGCCCACGCCAGCAACGCTCCGCTGAACGCGCCCAGCCCGTTGGTCAGGATGTCGGCGTTGGAACTGATGCGCGAGGGCAGGTACATCTGCAGGTACTCGAACGCGGCGGAAGCCAGCACCCCGCCCACCGTGGCGAGCAGCACGCTGCGCGCGCCGCCGAAGCGCGTGCGCAGCGTGAGCGCCAGCAGGAAACCCAGCGGCAGGTAGGCCAGCCAGTTGGTGAGCGCGTCGAAGGCGGTGTAGGTCTGCCACAGCGGCGAGCCGAGCACCTCCCGGAACTCCAGCCCCTGCTCCTGCCAGCCGAAGAAAGGCGCGAGGCTGGCATACGTGAGCAGCAACACGTAGACGGCCAGCAGGTAGCAACGCAGCAGGGTCCGTGAGGGCGAAATCGGACGGCCGTTCATCGCCCAAACCCGTACAGAACGAAGGGGTTCATTTTGATTGACGCAGGTGCATGGGTAAGAAAGAATGCGCTACCGCAACACATAAGAATTATTACGTTTCGCTTAGGGAGAGATTATGGCACAGCTGCACTGGTCCAAAGATTTGGACACAGGGATCGCGGTCATCGACAATCAGCACAAACGCATCGTCGAGTACATCAACAATCTGGAAACTTCCATCGTCGCGGCCGATGCGACGGCCGTCAACAACGTACTGAACGAACTGGTGGATTACACCCTTTCGCACTTCAGCTTCGAAGAAGAACTGCAGGAGCGCGCAGGTTATCCTTTCATCAAGGCGCACAAGCGCGTGCACGAGATCTTTGTCAAACGCGTCGCGGAATTCCAGACACGCGCGGCAAACGGCGAGAACGTCGCGAACGACATCCTCAACATGCTGCAGACCTGGCTGCTCAACCACATCAAGGGCGACGACGCGGATTACGCGGAATGCGTGATCAAGGCGCTGGGCCTGGATGCCAAAGCCTCCGAACCGGTCGGCGCAGGCTGGATGAGCGCAGCGCTCAAGAAGTTCTTCCGCTGAGACCGGGGACGAAGCACGCGCAGTGCGCTTCGTCCTGTTCCCCGGAAACACCCCGCTCAGAACTTCTCGTACGGCAGCAGATAACGCCATCGCCCGACCGGCAGCTTGGCCATGGCCAAGCGCCCGATGCGTATCCGCTTCATGGATCGCACCTGCAGCCCCACGCTCCTGCACATGTGCGCGACCTGGCCCGGCTGCACGCCCTTCAGGGCGAAACGCAGGCGCGTCTCGTTCTGCCAGCTGACCTTGGCCGGCGGCAGCGCTTTCCCCTTGAAACTGAGTCCATGGTTGAGCAGCTTGAGTCCGTCGGGCACAAGGTCGCCCGCGACCTCGACGACATATTCCTGCTCGATGATGGATGCATCTTCGGTCAGCTTGCGTATCACGCGATGGTCCTGGGTGAGCACCGACAAGCCGCCCGCCTGCGACTCCAGCGGCAGGCATCGAGTGAGTCGCACGAAGTGCTGCCTGAGAGGATGGATGCCGGAATGGTCATCCGCGTCGCGCGTGTCCGCGCAGACCAGTCTCTTCACTGTATCCGCATCCAGCTCCACATCATGCGGCTGATGAAACAGGATGGTCACCGGCGCCACCGGGACGAGCTTGGCATCGGGATGCAGCTCGACCTTCTGCTCCGACACCATGAACTGCGGTTCTTCCACCACCCGCCCGTCCACACTCACCCAGCCACCCGCTATGTACAGCTCTGCCTCGCGGCGAGAGCAGTGGACCAATGCGGCAAGGCGTTTGGCGAGACGGACGGGTTCAGTCATGTGAGGCGGATCGTGAAGACAGGAAGGCGCATTGTAGACGCTCAGCCTCGGCATTCACTTGTAAAATCCGCACATGGACACCACCAAGAAACCCGCCAAACGCCCCACGCTGGAAGGCATCACCCTGGAGATGATCGTCACCCAGCTTTCCGAGAGCATGGGCTGGGAAGCGATGGGAAAAGCCGTGCCCATCCGCTGCTTCACGCATGACCCGAGCGTCAAATCCAGTTTGAAGTTCTTGCGCAGGACGCCTTGGGCGAGAGCCAAGGTGGAGGAGTTGTATTTGCGGATGCTGCGTTCGAAATAACCTGGTCCGTTCGTCCTGAGTAGGCGCAGCCGTATCGAAGGATGGGCGAAGCCCGCTGGTCTGCTAATTCAAACCCAACACCGTCGGGGGTAGCCCGACAGCTAGTTACCTTTCTTGTCTTGCCAAGAAAGGTAACCCAAAGAAGTCGCCCCCGGTTTGCCGCCCTTCGGGTTCCCTGCGTTGCTCGACTGGTCAGGCGGCCGCGGAACTCGCGCTACGCGCTCAGACAGTCCTCGCCGACTACCCCTGACCAGCCTGCGCTACTCGGCGGCGCACAGGGGAAGGAAATTCAAAAGCTAAAACATAGCGTGGGCACTCGTAGCCACGCTACTTGGCTGCAAGTTAGACATTAAATGCATTTCCCTTGCCCAAATTGCATTGTTTGCACTTGGTCTCAAGGTTGTCATCTGTTGTCTCTCCCCCTTTCGACCAGGGCAAAACATGATCAACGTGCAATTCGGTGCCTGATTGCACTAATGGACTTGCCCCACATGATTTGCACCGGAAGCCATCTCTTACAAGGATTCGAAATCTTTGACGATCTGATATCTCTCGGCGAGTGCGGCGCTTCGCAAAACCCACCTTAACGTTTGAGTCCGTCGCTCCCCTCTCAGCTTCAATGGCTTGTTGGGGCCGATCTGGGAAATCAGAATTGATCCATGCCACAAATTCTTGAAGCGCCTTCGTCCATGAACCAAATCGATTTTCGTACGTACCAGCAGAGAACTGAGAGCTAGGCGCTTTCACCTCGGCGTATCTTGGTTGGCGGCCAAGATTTGTCCACAGTAACTTGATGTTCTCGAAGAGCTCCTCATCGGTTATACCAATTTTCGATCTGCTGGGTTGCAGACCAGCTAGCTTTAACGCTTTAGTCCACGATCCAAATCTTCGTTGAATTGTACTTGGATGAGCCTTCCCTATTTCCCGGTATTCGGCAAGAGTGATTGTGTTTCTGCCAATCAATTTTGCGCTACGGCGCATGTCTTCCCACAATTCTTCGTCGGGAGCACCCCTTAGGCTTTCTTCCAGTTCAAACTTCATATCGTTTCGGCTTACTTAACGTAGGAAATTTTCAATTTACCGAAGTCGTATTGTTTTGACCATGATGGGCAACTTGTTGCCCATCATGGGATTTTGACTTCCGCTTTTCTTTCCCCTGTGCGCCGCCGAGTAGCGCAGGCTGGTCAGGGGTGGTCCGACGAATATGTTTGAGCACGTGGCCGCGTAGCGGATCGTGCGAGTTTATGAGGAGGCCTGGCCAGTCGAGCAACGCAGGGAACCCACGAAGTGAGCGGCGCACCGGGGTCGCCTTTTTCTTGGGTCACTTTCTTTTGGCGAAGCAAAAGAAAGTGACTAGCTGTCGGGCTACCCCCGACGGTTTTGCTCTTGACTGGATTCCGGCCTCCGCCGGAATGACGAAGCGCTGACTAATGCGCCTCGTCCCAATTCCCGCCCTCACCTAATCCCACTTCCAACGGCACTTTCAACTCCGCCACAGTACACATCAACTCCCGCACCTTCTCCTTCACGACTGACAGCTCGTCCTGCGGCACTTCCAGCACCAGTTCGTCGTGCACCTGCATGACGAGTTTCGTCGCCAACGTCTCTTTATCCAGCCAGTCCTGCACGGCAATCATCGCGAGCTTGATAAGGTCGGCGGCAGTGCCTTGCATAGGGGCGTTGATGGCGGCGCGTTCGGCGGCCTGGCGGCGCGGTCCGTTGGCCCCGTTGATCTCGGGCAACCACAGGCGGCGGCCAAACCAGGTCTCGACGTAACCGAGGGACTTGGCCTGCATGCGCGTATCGTCCATGTAGCGCTTCACGCCAGGGTAGCGCGCGAAGTAGCGGTCTATGTACTGCTGCGCCGCACTGCGCTCGATGTCGAGCTGGCTGGCCAGGCCGAACGCGGACATGCCATAGATGAGGCCGAAGTTGATGACCTTGGCGTAGCGGCGCTGCTCGCTGCTCACCGCGTCGTGTGCCACGCCGAACACCTCGGCGGCGGTGGCGCGGTGGATGTCCTCGCCCTGCGCGAACGCTTTCAACAATCCTTCATCGCCAGAGAGGTGGGCCATGATGCGCAGCTCGATCTGGGAATAGTCGGCCGACACGATGCGCGAACCCGCCGGCGCGATGAAGGCTTCGCGGATGCGGCGGCCTTCCGGCGTACGGATGGGGATGTTCTGCAGGTTGGGGTCGCTCGACGCCAGGCGCCCGGTGACTGCCACCGCCTGCGAATAGCTGGTGTGCACGCGCCCGGTCTGCGCGTTCACCATCTGCGGCAGCTTGTCGGTGTAGGTGGATTTCAGCTTCGCCAGCCCGCGGTGTTCCAGGATGATCTTGGGCAGCGGATAGTCGAGCGCGAGTTCCTGCAGCACCTCCTCGTCGGTGGAACGCGCGCCGGTGGCGGTCTTCTTCTTGGAGGGGATGCCCAACTTGTCGAACAGGATCTCCTGCAGCTGCTTGGGCGAGGAGAGGTTGAAGGGCTGGCCCGCGATCTCGAATGCGCGCTGCTCTATCTCCATCACCTTCGCTCCCAGCTCGTGGCTCTGGCGCGACAGTTTCGCGCTGTCGATCAGCACCCCGTTGCGCTCCATGCGAAACAACACCTCGCGCACGGGCAGCTCGATGTCGCGGTACACCTCGGCCAAGCGGCCTTGCAGCTGCGGTGACAGGGCGTGGTGCAGCTGCAGCGTAACATCGGCATCCTCGGCCGAGTAGCGCGTGGCGGTCTCGATGTCCACCTGGTCGAAGCCGATCTGTTTCGCGCCCTTGCCCACCACGTCGGTATAGCTGATGGTGTTCATGCCCAGGTGGCGCAGCGCGAGGTTGCCCAGGTCGTGCGGACGGTGCGATTCCAGGACATAGGACTGCAGCAACGTGTCCTCGGTGGCGCCGGCGAAGGCGATGCCGTGGTTGGCGAAGATGTGCTGGTCGTATTTGAGGTTCTGTCCCAGCTTCCTGTGTCGCGCACTCTCCAGCCAATGCTTGAGCTTCCTCAGCGCATGCTCGCGGTCGATCTGCTCGGGCGCGCCGGGATAATGGTGGGACAACGGCAGGTAGGCGGCCTTGTGTTCCTCGATGCAGAAGGAGAGGCCGACGAGCTGTGCCGTCATCGGGTCCAGGCCCGTGGTCTCGGCGTCCAGGCTCACCAGGGGCGCTGCCATCAGCTTCTCGAGCAAGGCATCGAGCTGTGCTTCGCCGAGTATGGTCTCGTAGTTCGAGGTGTCGTTCTGGAACAGGTCTTGCGGCACAGGCCCCCTCTCCCGCACGGGGAAGAGGGGGAAACTCCGGTGAGACTCGCCCTCTCCCCCTGCCCCTCTCCCGCCTGCTGGTGAGGGGAGCGAGCCGCCTTCCAGTTCGCGCAGCCAGGTCTTGAAGCCGAAATGCCCGAACAGCTCGCGCAGCTTCGCCACGTCAGCGGGGCGCTCCGCCAGCTCGTCGTAGCGACGGTCCAGTGCCACGTCGCACTTCACGGTGACCAGCTTCCTGCCCTGCGGCAGCCAGTCCCGCGCAGCGCGCAGGTTGTCGCCGACCACGCCCTTGACCTCGTCCGCATGGGCCAGCAGCCCGTCCAGCGTGCCGTATTCGGTGAGCCACTTCACCGCGGTCTTGGGCCCGCACTTGGTCACCCCCGGCACGTTGTCCACCGCGTCGCCGACCAGGGTGAGGTAATCCACGATGCGCTCGGGCGGTACGCCGAACTTGGCCAGCACGCCCGCCTCGTCCAGCACTTCTTCACTCATGGTGTTGACCCACGCCACATGCTTATTGACCAGTTGCGTAAGGTCCTTGTCGCCGGTGGAGATGACGGTGCGCACGCCATGCCGCGAGGCTTGCTGTGCGAGCGTGCCTATCACGTCGTCCGCCTCCACCCCGTCGACCAGCAGGATGTTCCAACCTGCCGCGGCGACCACCTCGTGCAACGGTTCGACCTGCAGGCGCAGGTCGTCCGGCATGGGTGGGCGGTGCGCCTTGTATTCGGGATACCAGTCGTCACGGAACGTTTTGCCCTTCGCGTCGAACACGCAGGCGCTATAATCCGCGGCGTAATCCTTGCGCAGACGGCGCAGCATGTTGAGCACACCGTAGATTGCGCCGGTCGGTTCCCCCTGCGGGCTGCGCAGGTCGGGCATGGCGTGGAAGGCGCGATACAGATAGGACGAGCCGTCCACCAGCAGCAGGGTTTTCATCTTTAGGAATCCGATATGAACAACGATCTGAAACTTCCACCCGCGCAATCGCCTGAATTGATGCAATCGAAAGAGTCCTGGCGGGTGTTCGGCATTATGTCAGAATTCGTGTCGGCGACCGAACGCCTGTCCAACATCCACCCGGCAGTGAGCATCTTCGGCAGCGCACGCACCTCGCACGACCATCCCTATTACAAGCTCACCGAAGAGATCGCGCGCCTGCTGTCCGACGCGGGCTTCGCCGTCATCTCCGGCGGCGGCCCCGGCATCATGGAGGCGGCGAACAAGGGTGCGTTCTACGGCAAGTCGCCCAGCGTAGGCCTCAACATCCAGCTGCCGCACGAGCAGCACAACAACCCCTACCAGAACATCAGCCAGACCTTCCACCACTTCTTCACGCGCAAGGTGATGTTCGTGAAGTTCGCCAGCGCCTATGTGGTGATGCCCGGCGGTTTCGGTACGCTGGATGAGCTGATGGAGGCGCTCACGCTGGTGCAGACCGGCAAGACGCGCAGGATGCCCATCATCCTCGTCGGCCGTCAGTTCTGGAGCGGCATCGTGGAATGGTTCAAGACCAGCCTGCTGCATGAGCAGATGATAGGCGAGCATGACCTGGACCTCATCCAGATCATCGACGAGCCGGAAGAGGTCGTGGCTGCCATCTTCAAGCACTACGAGACCCGCGGCTTCGAACCTTCTGCGGAAGAGCGCGAGATACAGCTCAACCTGTGAGCACTATCGGATAGAATCCGCCCACCTTTCCACTGGAAGAAATCATGCGCCTTTTATCTTTCCTACTCCTCGCCTGCCTGTGCCTGGGTGCGAACGCCGCACAACCTGAAGCGGCACCTGCGCCGGTGGCCGGCGAAGAGCAGCTCGACGAACAGCCGGTCAACATCTCCAGACAATCCGAGGAGACGACCATAGAGGAATTCCGCGCCAACGGCAGGCTCTACATGATCAAGGTCACGCCCAAGCACGGCGCGCCCTACTACCTGGTGGACGACCTGGGCGACGGCCGCTTCGCCCGCCACGAAGGATTGGATTCTGGCTTGCGCGTGCCGCGCTGGATCATCAAGAGCTTCTGAACGGAACACCGCATGGCTGTATTCACCCGCGTCACCGAGGCCGACATCACCGGTTGGCTCGGCCACTATTCGCTGGGGTCGCTGCAGGAACTGCAGGGCATCCCGGCCGGTATCGAGAACACCAACTATTTCGTCACCACCAGCAACGGCCGCTTCGTGCTCACGCTGTTCGAGAAGCTGACGGCCAAGGAGCTGCCGTTCTTCCTCGACCTGATGGCGCACCTCGCGCGTCACGGCATCCCATGTCCTGCACCGGTGGCCGACCGCGACAACCGTTTCCTGGGCGAGCTCAACGGCAAACCCGCGTGCATCGTGAGCCGGCTCACCGGCAAGTCGGTGATGCAGCCTGAGGCAGCGCACTGTGCGGCGGTCGGCGCGATGCTGGGACAGATGCATGTCGCCGGGCAGAGCTTCGGCAGCGAGATGCCCAACCCCCGGGGCGCGGAATGGCGCGCAAGCGCCTCCCGCCAGGTGGAACGCTTCCTTTCCCCGGCGGATGCGGCGCTGCTGGAGAACGAGGTGGTGCTGCACGCGCAGCCTCTGGAGCTGCCGCGCGGCGTGATCCATGCCGACCTCTTCCGCGACAACGTGCTAATGGAGGACGGGCGGGTAGGTGGTCTGATCGACTTCTACTTCGCGTGCACCGATGCGCTGCTCTACGATGTGGCCATCACCGTCAACGACTGGTGCATGACGCCCGAAGGGTGGCTGGATGAGGGTCGCGCACGCGCCATGCTGAGCGCCTACCACTCCGTGCGCCCCTTCACCGACGAGGAAGCCCGGGCCTGGCACAAGACGCTGCGCCTGGCCGCGCTGCGCTTCTGGATCTCACGCCTGTATGACCTGCACCTGCCGCGAGACGGCGAGATGGTGCACGCACACGACCCAGAACAGTTCAAGCGCATCCTGCGCAACCACATCGCGACCGAAACACCTGTCTGGCTCTGAGAGGACCGTAATGGAGATCAAGAAATTCAACGCCGCACGCGGCTGGCTGTGGGTCAAGCAAGGCTACCAGCTCATCATGATCAACCCGCTGCTGGCCATAGTCACTGCACTGATCGGCGCGCTGTTGATCTTCCTCTCGCTGCTCATCCCGGGCTTGGGCCCCTTGGTGGCGGTGGTGCTCACGCCGGTCATTCTCGCCGGCTACATGCGCGTGTGCCGAGCGCTGGAAGAACACGAGGAGGTCGAACTGACGCATCTCTTCGCCGGCTTCAAACAGCACACGGCCGGCCTCGTCTCGCTGGGCGGCTTCCTCATGCTGGGCCTGCTGCTAGCCTCCGCCGTCATGGTCTTCATCGGCGGCGATGCCTTCGCCAAGCTGATGCAGGAAGTGCAAAGCACGAACAACCCGCAGGTGCTGATGGAAGCGCTCGCCACCGCCGGCGGCCGCGTCACCTTCGCCATCCTGTTCGGCTTCACGCTGGTGCTGTTGCTGGTCGTCGCCTGGCAATATGCCCCCATCCTGGTGTTCTTCAGCGGCGTGACGCCGCTGGCCGCGCTGCGCGCGAGCTTTACCGGCACCATGCGCAACATCCTGCCTTACATCGTGTACAGCCTCATCATGCAGTTCATCGCGCTGATACTAGGCATCTTGCCCTTCGGCCTGGGCATGATAGTGCTGCTGCCGCTGGGGCTCACCTCGCTATACGTGAGCTATCGCAACATCTTCCCGTGGCTGGACCAGCCCAAGGAGGCACCTGCCCCCGCCGAGGGAAATGCGGAAGGCGGCGAGTGAGGCCATGAACTTCCAAACCAGCGCGGAAGAGATCAAGCAGGCGCAGGTCCCGCACAACCTGTTCGTCTCCGGCCTGTTCCTGTTCGACCTCTTGATGACCCCGGCGGTCATCGTGCTCAAGCTCGGGATGGCCGGGCTGCTCGTGCCGCTTGCCTGTTCGGGCGGGCTCATCGCCTATTTCTACCTGCGCAGCAAAAGAAGGACTGCATCCTGGTTCGTGGATGCACACTGGAAGCTCGCGTGGTCGCGCGGGCTGTGGCTGATGCTGGGCTATGCGGTCACCGGTGCGCTGGTCTTCGTCGCGTGGCTGGTGAGCCTCACCGCGCGCGATCCGAACATGGAACACATACTGTGGACGGCGCTCACGCGCATCGCGCTGATGCCGACCTTGATCGCGGTGATGATCACTGCGGTGCAGGAAGCCAGCGCGATCGCGCTGGCCACCCGAGGGGAAGTGCCGGACAAGCTGGCGGCGAAATTCCCGCCACCAGCCATCTGACGAACTAGGCGGCGATCAGGCCTGCTGGCCTTCCTTGAACTCGTCGTAAGCGCGCAGCACTTCGGCCGCGTACATCAGCGACGGGCCGCCACCCATGTACACCGTCACCGCCAGCATCTCGTTAATCTGCTCGCGCGTCGCACCCAGACGCACCAGCGCGCGCACATGGAAGCCGATGCAGCCGTCGCAACGGGTCGAGACCGAGATCGCGGTCGCAATCAGTTCCTTGTCCAGTGCGGAAAGCATGCCTTCGGCCATGGCCGATTTGGCCATCGTGTCAAAGCCCTGCATCGGCGTGAGGGCTTCCTTGCGGAAGACGGTCAGCGCCTTGCTGATGTCCTGGGTGATGGTTTTGAAAGACTTGCTCATGTTCAGACTCCTGCTGAGGATAGGGGATGTGTGAATATTATCATTTTCTAATATTCATGTTCAACCACAGGGAGCGCAGGGACGAGCTCAGGCCGCCACGACGAAGGTCGCCGCCTGCCCGTGTCGTGCGCCGCTCTCTTCCACCAGGTTCCACACCGTGCCGTTCTCGATCATGAAGCACCTGCCGCTGCTGGCGATACGCATGCCCGAGTAGTCGTCCACATAGCCTTGGCTGGTCACGCGGGCCAACAGCCGCTCGCGCGCTTCCCGCGCCAGCGGCTCGGCGGAGAAGCGCGAAGGCAGTCGCGCGAACTCGTCGAAGCTCATCTCGAAACACTGCAGCGCGTAACGGTTGCCATAGAAGAAGACCGGATCGGCCTCGGTGCCGTGAGCCACGATGGCGAAAGGAGCTTCCCACATGGCGCGCACCAGGTCCTCTCCCGGGTCGGTGAGCAAGGGCTTGCCGGTCAGCCGGCGGTAACTCTCGACGATGAGGCGCAGCCGCTCTAAGGGCACCGCGTCAGACGGGAGTGAGCTTCGCATATTCCACCGCCAGCCATTTGCTGCCGGCGCGCTTGAAGTTGACCTGCACCTGGCCCTCGTTGCCCCCGCCCTTCACGTCGGTCACCACCCCCTCGCCGAACTTCTGGTGGAACACGCGCTGGCCGATGTGCCACAGCGAACTGGGTGCTGGCGGTGCCTTCTCCGCTGGCGCGCCACCGAACGCGGCCACGTAGCTGGCGGTCTCAGCCCCGCTCGACCCGAACCTCGCGCGCGCAGCGAAACGCGGCGTGAGCCAGTGCATCAGTGGGTCCGGTATCTCGCGCAGGAAGCTCGACGCCACGCCGTAGTGCGTCTGCCCGTGCAGCATGCGGCTCTGCGCGAAGGTGAGGTAGAGCCGGCGCCGCGCGCGGGTGATGGCCACGTACATCAGGCGTCTCTCCTCGTCCAGGTCACCCTCGTCTATGCTGTTCTGGTGCGGGAACAGGCCCTCTTCCAGGCCGGTGATGAACACGGTGTGGAACTCCAGGCCCTTCGCGGCGTGCACCGTCATCAGGTGCAGTGCGTCCTCGGAATCGCCCGCCTGGTGCTCGCCCGCCTCCAGCGAGGCATGGGTGAGGAAGGCGGTGAGGCTGTCGTCCTCGTTCTCGTGCACAAAAAGGGTCGTGGCGTTGAGAAGTTCGTTCAGGTTCTCCAGCCGCTCCTCCGCCTCGCGCCGTTTCGCGGGAGAGGACTTCTCGGCCTCGTAATGCGCAGTAAGGCCGCTGTGTTCCAGCACGTGATCTATGATCTCCGGCAGTGGCAGGTTCTGGGTCGCGCTGCGCAGCGACTCGATGAGGCCGACGAAGGCGGTGACCTTGCCCCCGCTGCGCGCTGCTGCATCGAACAGGGTCGTATTGTTCGTCCGCGCAGCTTCCTGCAGCTGCTCTATGCTGCGCGCGCCTATGCCGCGCGTGGGGAAGTTGATGATGCGCAGCAGCGCGTTGTCGTCGTCCGTGTTCTCCATCAGGCGCAGGTAGGCCAGCGCGTGCTTGATCTCCTGCCGCTCGAAGAAGCGCAGTCCGCCATACACGCGGTATGACAGCCCCGCCGACACCAGCGCATGCTCCAGCACCCGCGACTGCGCATTGGAACGGTAGAGAAGCGCGATCTCATCCAGATTCACGCCTTCACGCCGGAGCTGCTGTATCTCCTCGACGATGAACTGCGCCTCGTCCACGTCGTTGCCCGCCTCGTACACTCGCAGCTGCTCGCCGCCGCTCTCAGCCGTCCACAGGTTCTTGCCCAAGCGGTTGCGGTTGTGCTGGATGAGCGCGTTGGCGGCTTCGAGGATATTGCCGTGCGAGCGGTAGTTCTGCTCCAGCTTGATCACGCTCTCCACATGGAAATCGCGCAGCAGCTCCTGCATGTTGCCGACGTTGGCGCCGCGGAAGGCGTAGATGGACTGGTCATCGTCGCCCACCGCGAACAGCGCGTTGCGCTCGCCTGCGAGCAGCTTGAGCCAGCGGTATTGCAGCGGGTTGGTGTCCTGGAACTCGTCCACCAGGATGTGCCGGAAGCGCTCCTGGTAGTGCTCGCGCAGCGACTGGTTGCGCTGCAGCAGCTCGTAGCAGCGCAGCAGCAATTCTGAGAAATCAACCACGCCCTCGCGCTGACACTGCTTGTCGTACTCGGCGAAGATCTCCACCTTGCGCCGCGTGTAGGCGTCGTACGCCTCCACCTCGTGCGCGCGCAGTCCTTCCTCTTTTCGCCCGCTGATGAAGTACTGCACCTCGCGCGGCGGATACTTCTCGTCGTCGATGTTCATCTCCTTCATCAGGCGCTTGATGGCCGAGAGCTGGTCGCCCGAATCGAGTATCTGGAAGGTCTGCGGCAGGTTGGCCTCGCGGTGGTGCGCGCGCAGCATGCGGTTGCAGAGGCCATGGAAGGTACCTATCCACATGCCGCGCGTGTTGATGGGCAGCATGGCAGACAGGCGCGTCACCATCTCACGCGCAGCCTTGTTGGTGAAGGTCACCGCCAGGACGCCGGCGGGCGAGACCTGTCCGGTGCTGATGAGATAGGCGATGCGCGTGGTCAGCACGCGCGTCTTGCCGCTGCCCGCACCGGCGAGGATCAGTGCTGATCGGGCGGGGAGTTCGACGGCGGCGCGTTGTTCGGGATTGAGGCCGGAAAGCAGGGAATGATTCATGTCGGGATTATCCCACAGCACGGGACCTGACTACCCGTCAGCTTCTCAATCGCTGCGCTTGTTCTTGTACTCGCTGTACTTCTTCGCGCTGCCACGCACCTGCTCGGCCGGGTACTTCTGCGCGTTAAGTACCAGCTTCTTGTCCACGGCAACAACAAGGTCCAGCTTGAGCTTTTCCGCGAGGCTGATGAGGTAGATCTGGATGTCGGCCAGTTCCAGCTCGATCTCAGCGAGCTTTTCCGGCGAAAGGTTGGCGCTCTGCTCCTCGGTCAGCCACTGGAAGTGTTCGACCATCTCGGCTGCCTCGACGATGAGCGCCATTGAGAGATTCTTGGGGGAGTGGAACTGGTCCCAGTCGCGCTCGACCACGAACCGGCGCACCTGTTTCCTGATCCGGTCAAAATCGGTCTCTGCCACCATCGCCTCTCTCGCTTCCCGCGGTCGATCATGGCGGCAAGTTGCCGCAATCGAGGCCGGGAAGCTGCATGTTAATTCGTGCACGATTATCCCATACCGCCGCATACACACGCGCCGCTTGGCCTTCAGAGGGCATTACTTCATCATCGTTTCTAGCCTGCCCTTGTCCGCCTCACTTGCGCTGTGGTGGATGTTGAGGACGATGCCGGCCAGCTCACGCACTTCGGCAGGTACCGACGTGTCGTTGGTCACCTTCCGCAGCTTGCCCGCATCTGCGGCCGCCACCGTATGCTCCAAATTGGCGATGGCGGTGGCGATCACGCGCTCCTGCTCGGTATTGGCCTTGTCGGCTGCGATCGCTTTCAGCCGCGCCTTTTCCGTATCGCTCGGGTAATGGTTCAGATGGACCACGATGCCGGCCATCTCGCGCACCGAAGCGCTGGCCGCCAGTGCCGAGGGCACGCCTAGCATCAAGTCCAACACAGACAACAGGACCAGGAAATATCTGTTCTTCATGGCAGTCTCCTTTGGGACGAAATTGGAGCGACCATCCTAGACCGTTGGTGAGGAAATGATATGGGGTGATGCAGGAAGAAAGGCTTGCGGGTTCGTACTGCCGAAAAAAACGGGGAAGCGTCGCCGCTTCCCCGTTCTCCCGGTGCCGGATCGCCCCGGCACCGCCGTGTTTCTTGTTGTTCTTATTTCTTCTTGTTCTCGATCATGTCGTGCATGATCGGGGCGAGGATGATCTCCATCGCGTAGCTCATCTTGCCGCCGGGCACCACGAGCGTGTTAGCGCGGGACATGAAGGAGTTGGGGATCATGTTGAGGTAGTACGGGAAGTCCACGCCCCTCGGCTCCTTGAAGCGGATGATCACGAAGCTCTCGTCGGGCGTCGGGATGTCGCGCGCGATGAAGGGGTTGGAGGTGTCCACCGTGGCCACGCGCTGGAAGTTGATGTCCGTGCGCGAGAACTGCGGGGTGATGTAGTTGATGTAGTCGGGCATGCGGCGCAGGATGGTGTCCACGGTCGCTTCGGCGGAATAGCCGCGCTCTGCCTTGTCGCGGTGGATCTTCTGGATCCACTCCAGGTTGACCACCGGCACCACGCCGATGCCGAGGTCCACGTGGCGTGCGGCGTCCACGCCCTTCGCTTCGTTCTGCACCAGGCCGTGCAGGCCTTCATAGAACAGCAGGTCGGTGCCCTGCTCGATGTCTTCCCAGGGCGTGAAGGTGCCGGGCTTGAGGTCGGTCAGGTTGAAATGCTTGTTGTGCAGGACGGCTTCCTCTTCGCTGTGCACGTAGTAACGACGCTTGCACATGCCGGTCGCACCGTAGGTCTTGAACATGTCTTCGATCTTGTCGAAGTGGTTGGCTTCCGGACCGAAGTGGCTGAAGTGGTTGTTGCCGTTCTTGCTGTGCTCGGCGGCTGCGGCGCGGAACGCCATGCGGTCCAGGCTGTGCAGGCTGTCGCCCTCGACCACGGCGGCCTTGATGTCCTGGCGGCGGAAGATGTTCTCGAACGCGCGCTTGACGGTGGTGGTGCCGGCGCCGGATGAACCGGTGACAGCGATGACTGGATGCTTACGGGACATTTGTCTCTCTCCTCAATTATTGACAAAAATTTGACCCGAGATTCTAGCAGAAGGCGCCAGACGCCGCTAACGGGTCACTTCCGGGCTCTCCTTACCGATATAATGGCGCCCTGTTCAGCTCAGCACCCAATAACAAGTCCATCATGCAACAGAATTACTCCCCCAAAGAGATCGAAACCGCCGCCCAGGAGCACTGGGAGAAGACCGAGGCCTTCCGCGCCAAAAAAGAGGCGGGTAAGCCCAAGTATTACTGCCTGTCGATGTTTCCCTACCCCTCCGGCAAGCTGCACATGGGCCACGTGCGCAACTACACCATAGGCGACGTGCTCACCCGCTGGCACAAGATGCGCGGCTACAGCGTGCTGCAGCCCATGGGCTGGGACGCCTTCGGCCTGCCAGCCGAGAACGCCGCGATCCAGAACAAAGTCCCTCCCGCGAAGTGGACTTACGAGAACATCGCCTACATGAAGAAGCAGCTGCAGTCGCTGGGGCTGGGGCTGGACTGGACGCGCGAGATCGCGACCTGCAAGCCCGACTACTACAAGTGGAACCAGTGGCTGTTCCTGCGCATGCTGGAAAAGGGCATCGCCTACAAGAAGACGCAAGTGGTGAACTGGGACCCGGTGGATCAGACCGTGCTGGCCAACGAACAGGTGATCGATGGCCGCGGCTGGCGCACCGGCGCGCTGGTGGAAAAGCGCGAGATCCCCGGCTACTACCTCGGCATCACCCAGTACGCGGAAGAATTGCTGGCCGACCTCGACAAATTGCCGGGGTGGCCCGAGCGCGTGAAGGCCATGCAGGCCAACTGGATCGGCAAGAGCCACGGCGTGCGCTTCGCGTTCCCGCATGACATCAAAGAAAACGGCAAGGCCATCAACGACGGCAAGCTGTGGGTGTACACCACGCGCGCCGACACCATCATGGGCGTCACCTTCGTCGCAGTCGCCGCCGAGCATCCGCTCGCTGCCCATGCCGCGAAGTCGAACAAGGAAGTCGCCGCCTTCGTCGAGAAGTGCAAACACGTCTCGGTGATGGAAGCCGACATCGCTACCATGGAAAAGGAAGGCGTGGACACCGGCCTCAAGGTCACCCATCCGCTCAGCGGCGAGCAGGTGCCGGTGTGGGTCGGCAACTACGTGCTGATGGGCTACGGCGAAGGCGCAGTGATGGCGGTACCGGCACACGACGAACGCGACTTCGGCTTTGCGAAGAAGTATGGGTTGCCGATCAAGCAGGTAATCGATTACGCAGCAATTAGAGACTTGCCGAAACTCATGGCACGCCCGGACCTGCCTGAAAAAGAGAAAGATGATTACAGAACGTCGTATGAAACTTACAAGTTCACCACTGAGAAATGGCAGGCTTGGTATGGATTGAACGATGCCGGAGTGCTTATTAACTCCGGCAAATTCGACGGCCTCAACTACCAGCAGGCGGTGGACGCCATCGCCGCCGACCTGAAAGCCAAGGACCTCGGCGACAAGCAGGTGCAGTGGCGGTTGCGCGATTGGGGTGTCTCGCGCCAGCGCTACTGGGGCTGCCCTATCCCCATCGTCCATTGCGATACCTGCGGTTCGGTGCCGGTGCCGGACGAGCAGCTGCCAGTGGTGCTGCCCGAGGATTGCGTGCCGGACGGCTCCGGCAACCCGCTGCACAAGCGCGCCGACTTTTTGAACTGCACCTGCCCCAAGTGCGGCAAACCTGCGCAGCGGGAGACCGACACCATGGACACCTTCGTGGATTCGTCCTGGTACTACTCGCGCTACGCCAGCGGCTTCAAGTCCGACGCGATGGTGGACGACGAGACCAACCACTGGATGCCGGTGGACCAGTACATCGGCGGCATCGAGCACGCCATCCTGCACCTCTTGTATTCGCGCTTCTGGAGCAAGGTGATGCGCGATATGAAGCTGGTGAGCTACGACGAGCCCTTTGCCAACCTGCTCACGCAAGGCATGGTGCTCAACCATATCTTCTCGCGCCGCACCGACAAGGGCGGCATCCAGTACTTCCCGCCCAATGAGGTGGAGATGGTGAAGGACGAGGGCGGACGCATCACCGGCGCCAAGTCGCTTGCCGACGGCTCCGGTGTGGATTACCAGGGCATCGGCACCATGTCCAAGTCCAAGCTGAACGGAGTGGACCCACAGGCGCTGATCGACCAGTACGGCGCGGATACCGCGCGCCTGTTCATGATGTTCGCAGCCCCGCCCGAGCAGACGCTGGAATGGGCCGACTCCGGCGTGGAAGGTTCGCACCGCTTCCTCAAGCGCGTATGGGCGTTCGCCGCCGAGTTCGCGAACGTCGGCAAGGAGTCGCATGACCTCAATGCCCTTTCCGGTGATGCCAAGGCGCTGCGCCGCGAGATCCACCTCGCGTTGCGCCAAGCCAATTACGACATGGGGCGCTTCCAGTTCAACACCGTGGTGTCCGCCGCGATGAAGATGCTCAACGCGCTAGAGAAATCCGGCAAGGAAGCCACCGCCCGCGCGGTGACCGCCGAGGCGCTGTCCATCCTGTTGCGCCTGCTGTCGCCCATCACTCCGCACATCGCGCATGCGCTGTGGTGCGAGCTGGGCTACGGCGACGACATCCTGACCGCACAATGGCCGGAACCGTTGGACGCGGCGCTGGTGCAGTACGAGCTGGAGCTGGTGCTGCAGGTGAACGGCAAGATGCGCGGCAGCCTCAAAGTCGCAGCAAGTGCCGACAAGGCCGCCATCGAGCAGGCCGCAATCGCCCATGAAGCGGTGCAGAAGCAGCTCAACGGCGGCGCGCCGAAGAAGGTCATCGTGGTGCCGGGTCGTCTGGTGAACGTGGTGGCCTGATGCTGAACGCGGCCCGCCTCCTGCTGATCGCAGCGATCCTGTCGCTGGCCGCGTGCGGCTTCCACTTGCGCGGCAGCAAACTGGACGATGTCTCGTTCGCTTTCAAGTCACTGTATTTGAAGGCACCGGCAGAGACACAGTTTGTCATTGACCTGCGCCAGTCTCTAGCTGCAAACAAAATAGCGCTGTCGGCAAATCCGAGCGAAGCGGATCTCGTACTTGAGGTCGTCTCCGAGCAGCTCACGAAACAGATCCTCTCGCTCTCCGGCGCCGGACGTGTGCGGGAGTATCAGTTGACCTATCGTGTCTCTTTACGAGCCTATGACGACAGACAGATAGACTGGCTGCCTGCGGACGAGATCTTGTTGACCCGCATCCTGACTTGGGACGATGCACTGGTCCTGGCCAAACAGCAGGAAGAGGCGACCCTCTATAACGACATGCGCGCCGATGCGGTTGGACAGGCCATGCGACGCCTGAGCCGCGCCAAACCTCAGCTCTAGGGAGCCTCATTGGAAATCTCCGCCGACGATTTGCCGCGTCACCTAGCCAAAGCGCTGGGGCCGTTGTACGTCATCCACGGCGAGGCACTGCTGCTGGCCATAGAAGCGGCGGACGCCATCCGCGGTGCAGCGCGCGCGGCCGGCTACAACGAACGGGAGGTGCTGGTCGCCGAGCAGGGATTCAGATGGGCCGAGCTGCGCAACAGTGCGCAGAGCATGTCCCTTTTCGCTGCGCGTAAGGTGATAGACCTGCGCATCCCCTCGGGCAAGCCGGGCATGGAAGGCGCGCAGGCGCTGCAGGACCATTGCGAGGACCTGAACCCTGACACGCTCACGCTCGTCACGCTGCCCAGGCTGGACGGCACGGCGCTGAAGAGCAAATGGTTCGGCACCCTGAAGCAAAAAGGTGTGGTCATCAGCGCCGACGAAGTGCCGCTGGCCGCCTTGCCCTCATGGATTGCCGGACGGCTGAAGCGCCAGGGCCAGTCTGCCGATGCAGACACGCTGGCCTTCCTCGCGCAGCGCGTGGAAGGCAACTTGCTCGCGGCCTACCAGGAGATACAGAAGCTGGCGCTGCTGTTCCCGCAAGGGCCGCTCACGTTCGAGCAGGTGAAGGACTCGGTGATGGATGTGGCGCGCTATGACGTGTACAAGCTTTCCGAGGCCATGCTGGGAGGCGACGTTGCACGCTATGCCCGCATCCTCGAGGGCCTGCGCGCCGAGGGCACGGCCACAGTGCTGGTACTTTGGGCGATCGCGGAGGACGTCCGCGCGCTGGCCAGGGTGACTCGTGCGATGCAGCAAGGCGCCAACCTTGGTGGTGCACTGCGCGACGCGCGCGTATGGGGTGCTAAACAGAAGCTGGTGGAGCGCGCAGTACGCCGCTTCACCCCGGCCTTTGCCGAGCGCGCCCTGCGCCAGGCGGCACAGATAGACAGGCTGATCAAAGGGCTGCGCCAAGGCGATGTGTGGGACGAGCTGCTGCAGCTGGGCGTGCGCTGCGCGCGGGCAGGTGGCCGATGAGCGAAAGCGATACACTGCTGGTCTTCACCAACGTGCCGGACCGCGCGACGGCCGAACGCATCGCCGAGGCCCTGGTCGCGGAGCGCCTCGCCGCCTGCGTCAACGTGCTGGAGGGATGCACCTCTTTCTACCGCTGGGAAGACGAGCTCGAACAGGCGGACGAGGTTCCGCTGCTGATCAAGACCACGCGTGAGGCCTATCCGCGACTGGAGAGTGCGTTGCGCGGATTGCATCCTTATGAACTGCCGGAGATCATCGCGCTGCCCATAGCCGCTGGCCTGCCGGGATACCTGGACTGGGTCGTGCAAGAGACACGACAGAAGAGAGAGTGATGATACACCGCCTGTTTTCGCTGCTGCTGTTGCTGAGCCTCGCGCCGTGGGCGCAGGCCGACTTCCTTCCTTTCGGTACCAAGAAGCCGGCCTTCCTGCCGGCCGACCAGGCCTTCGCCCTGGAGGTGCACTCGGTCGACCGCCACAAGCTGATCGCCAGCTTCAAGATCACCCCTGGCTATTACCTTTACCGTGACAGGCTCCATTTCAGCGTGACCCAAGGCAAGGCGAGGGTCACTCACGTTGCACTGCCCAAGGGCGAGGACAAGGATGACCCGAATTTTGGCCGGATAGAGGTGTACCACAACAGTTTCCAGGCCGAGCTTGCGCTGGAGAACGCCGATATGACCAGGCCGCTAGCGCTGACCGCGAGCTACCAGGGGTGCAGCGACCAGGGGTTGTGCTATCCGCCCATTGAGAAAGCCTTCAGCCTCGAACTCGAACAGGTGGTCAGCGCAGCCCCTGCATCCGTAGCCCCACCCGCCTCGGTCACCAGTACGGTGAGCAGTGCCCCAACTGAGGGCACGCAGATCGCGAGCCTGTTCAAGAGCGGGAGCTTCTGGCTGGTCATCTCCTTCTTCTTCGGTGCCGGCCTGTTGTTGGCCCTTACTCCCTGCGTGTTCCCCATGATCCCCATCCTGTCCGGCATCATCGTGGGACGCGGCCACAAGATCACCCATGTGCATGCCTTCGTGCTGTCGCTGTCCTACGTGCTGGGCATGGCGATCACCTATGCCATCGCTGGCGTGGCCGCAGGTTATTCCGGCCACCTCATTTCCAGCGCATTGCAGACGCCGTGGGTGCTGGGCAGTTTCGCCGCCCTGTTCGTGATCCTGTCGCTCTCCATGTTCGGCTACTACGAGCTGCAACTGCCCTCCGGCCTGCAGAGCAGGCTCACCGACACCAGCAACAAGCTGCACGGAGGGCACCTCTCCGGCGTGTTCGCGATGGGCGCACTGTCCGCTATCATCATGGGCCCCTGTGTCGCCGCCCCTCTGGCCGGTGCGCTCCTATATATAGGCCAGACCCACGACGCCGTGCTGGGCGGCACCGCGCTGTTCACACTGGCGCTGGGCATGGGCGTGCCGCTGCTGGTCATAGGCACGTCCGCCGGCGCCTTATTGCCCAAGGCAGGCCCCTGGATGGAGGCCGTGCGGCGTTTCTTCGGCGTGCTGATGCTGGCCATGGCGATCTGGATCGTGTCGCCCGTCGTCCCGGTTGCTGCGCAGATGCTCGCGTGGGCGGCGCTGCTGATCTTCTCCGCGATCTACCTGCATGCGCTCGATCCCTTGCCGCACAGCGCCCGTGGCATCCACAAGCTGGGCAAGGGTATAGGCATCCTCGCCCTGCTGCTCGGCGTGGCTTATCTCATCGGAGCGCTGTCGGGAGCACGCGACATCCTGCGCCCCTTGGGCAACATCGGCCGGGCGGCAAGCGAGCCGGCAGTGTCCCTGCGCTTCGAGCGGATTCGCACTGCGGCCGAACTGGATGCACGCATCGCCCAGGCTCAAGGCAAACCCGTGATGCTGGATTTCTACGCGGACTGGTGCGTCTCCTGCAAGGAGATGGAGCGTTTCACCTTCAGCGATGCCGCAGTGCAGGCGAGGCTGAAGGGCGCGGTGCTTTTGCAGGCCGACGTCACCGCCAACAACGCGGACGACAAGGCCCTATTGCAGCGCTTCCAGCTGTTCGGCCCGCCGGCCACCCTGTTCTTCGACGCTCAGGGCAAGGAAATGGCCGATACCCGTGTGACCGGCTATCAGGACGCCGCCCAGTTCCTGCAATCGCTGAAGAACGCAGGGCTCTGATCAACCAAAGGAGGAAGGGTGCCATGTCCGACCTGAACGACCCCAGGGTATTCTTCGCCGCCGAGCGCACCCTGCTCGCCTGGAACCGCACCAGCCTGTCGCTCATGGCGTTCGGCTTCGTCATCGAGCGTTTCGGACTGTTCGTCGCCATCCTCATGCCGCAGCACAGCATGCCCCTGCAGCGGGGGATATCCTTCTGGACTGGATTGGCTTTTGTCCTGCTTGGTGTGTTCGCGGCCATCTTCTCTATCGTGCAATACCGCAAAGTGCTGCGCGGCCTGAAACCCGTCGAGATCCCCGAAGGCTATCGCACTGACCTGGGCGTCCTGAGCAACCTGTTCGTCGCCGCGCTCGGCCTCGTGCTGACGGTATATTTCTTCAACGGCGTCTGACACCTCGCTAACAGGCTGTTTCTTCGCAATTTCATCGAAAAGGTGGACAAACTCACCCATTTTGCGGCAAACTGCGACCCATGAAAAACGTTCTGGTACTGCACGGCCCCAACCTCAACCTGCTCGGAACTCGCGAGCCGGAAGTGTACGGTCGCGTCACTTTGGGTGAAATTAATACCAAATTGGCAGCACTAGCCCAAACCAAAGGGGCAAAGCTGGCACACTACCAGAGCAACTCTGAAAGTGCGCTAGTGGAGCGCGTGCATCAGGCGCGCACCGAGGGTACGGACTTCATCATCATCAACCCCGCGGCATACACCCATACCAGCGTGGCTCTGCGCGATGCGCTGTCGGCGGTCGCCATCCCTTTCGTGGAAGTGCACCTTTCCAACGTGCACGCCCGCGAGGCCTTCCGCAAGGAATCGTATTTCTCTGACATCGCCGTGGGCGTCATCAGCGGCTTGGGCGCCAAGGGCTATGAGCTCGCCCTCGAATACGCACTGCAATAAACAAGACACACTACAGGAGGACTGACAAATGGATCTACGCAAACTGAAGACACTGATCGAGCTGGTCGAGAATTCGGGCATCGCCGAACTGGAGCTGACCGAAGGTGAAGAGCATGTGCGCATCTCCCGCGCCAGCTCCGTCGCTGCGCCTGTGCACCATGTCGTGGCGGCACCGGCTCCCCTTCAGGCCGCAGCTGCTCCCGCCGCCCCGGCTGCAGCCTCTGCTGCACCCGCAGCGCCCGAGGGCCATGTGGTCAAATCGCCCATGGTCGGCACTTTCTATCGTGCCGCCTCCCCCGGCGCCAAGGCTTTCGTGGACGTCGGTCAGAACGTAAACGCCGGTGACACCCTGTGCATCATCGAAGCCATGAAGCTGCTCAACGAGATCGAAGCGGACAAGGCCGGCGTGATCAAGGCCATCCTCGTGGAAAACGGCCAGGCGGTCGAGTTCGGTCAGCCGCTGTTCATCATCGGCTAATTCATCATGGCCGTGTTCGAACGCAAACCCAGAACACCCGCGCCGCCGGAGAATCCCGTTATGTTTGAAAAGATCCTCATTGCCAACCGCGGCGAGATCGCGCTGCGCATCCAGCGTGCCTGCCGCGAGATGGGCATCAAGACCGTCGCCGTACATTCCGAGGCGGATGCCGATGCGAAGTATGTGAAACTGGCCGACGAGTCCGTATGCATAGGCCCGGCTCCGTCCAACCAAAGCTACCTGCATGTCCCCGCCATCATCAGCGCTGCGGAAGTGACCGACGCACAGGCCATTCACCCCGGATACGGCTTCCTGTCCGAGAACGCCGACTTCTCCGAGCGCGTGGAGAAATCCGGCTTCGTGTTCATCGGCCCCCGCGCCGAGACCATCCGCCTGATGGGCGACAAGGTCTCCGCCAAGAACGCCATGAAGAAGGCCGGTGTGCCTTGCGTGCCCGGCGTGGACGGCGCGTTGCCTGACGATCCGGCCGAGATCATGCGTATCGCCAAGTTCATCGGCTATCCCGTCATCATCAAGGCGGCAGGGGGCGGCGGCGGGCGCGGCATGCGCGTGGTCCACACCGAGGCGGCACTGCTCAACGCCGTGACCATGACCAAGACCGAGGCGCAGGCGGCGTTCAACAATCCCATGGTGTACATGGAGAAGTTCCTGGAGAACCCGCGTCACATCGAGATCCAGGTGCTAGCGGACCAGCACGGCAACGCCGTGTACCTGGGCGAACGTGACTGCTCCATGCAGCGCCGTCACCAGAAGATCATCGAGGAAGCACCGGCGCCGTTGCTCAATCCCAAGCTGCGCGACAAGATCGGCGAGCGTTGCGCCGAGGCCTGCCGCAAGATCGGTTATCGCGGCGCGGGCACCTTCGAGTTCCTGTATGAGAACGGCGAGTTCTTCTTCATCGAGATGAACACGCGCGTGCAGGTGGAGCACCCCGTGTCGGAGATGATCACGGGCGTGGACATCGTGCAGCAGCAGATCCGCATCGCGGCCGGCGAGAAGCTGCCGTTCCGTCAGCGCGACATCCAGTTCCGCGGCCATGCCATCGAGTGCCGCGTAAATGCCGAGCATCCCTACACCTTCGTGCCGTCGCCCGGACGCATCACCAACTGGCACGTGCCCGGCGGCCCCGGCATCCGAGTCGATTCGCACGTGTACAACAATTACTTCATCCCGCCGCATTACGATTCCATGATCGGCAAGCTCATCGCTTACGGCGATACGCGCGAACAGGCCATCGCCCGCATGCGCACCGCCTTGTCCGAGATGGTGGTGGAAGGCATCAACACCAACATCCCGCTGCATCAGGAGTTGATGCAGGACGCAGCTTTCCTGCAGGGCGGCACCAGCATCCATTACCTGGAGCACAAGCTGGCGGATCGCAACAAGGGTAAGTAAGTGTCCTGGCTCACGTTGTCGGTGCAAGCCTCGGCCGACTATGCCGAGGCACTGAGCGAATCGCTGCTGGAACACGGCGCGTTGTCGGTAGACATGCTGGATGCGGATGCCGACACGCCCGACGAGCAGGCCATCTTCGGTGAGCCTGGCGAGCCCACCTCCTCCGTGTGGCAGCATAACCTGGTCAACGCCTTGTTCGAAAGCGATGCCGACGTCGCAGGCATACTGCAGTCCTGCTGCAAGGAGCTCGGCATCACCCCGCTTCCCGAGCATCGCATCGAAGAGCTGCAGGAGAATGACTGGGTACGGCTCACCCAGGCACAGTTCGACCCCATCCGCATCAGCGACCGCATGTGGATCGTGCCGACCTGGCACGAACCGACCGATCCCAAAGCCATCAACATCGCGCTCGATCCGGGCCTCGCCTTCGGCACGGGCAGCCACCCCACCACGCGCTTGTGCCTGCGTTGGCTGGACGCCAACATCAAGGGCGGCGAGTCGGTGCTCGACTACGGATGTGGTTCCGGCATCCTCGCCATCGCAGCGATGAAGCTCGGCGCCGGCAGCGCCATCGGCGTGGATGTGGATGCGCAGGCCATCGTGGCGAGCCGCGACAACGCGGAAGCCAATCGAGTGTATGCGGATTTCTATCTGCCCGACGGGGTTCAGCTCGCGCAGTACGACGTGGTCGTGGCCAACATCCTCACCAACCCCCTGCGCGCCTTGGCGCCCTTGCTGGCCGGAGCCGCAAAGCGGGGCGGGCGCATCGTCCTCTCGGGCATCCTGGCCGAACAGGCTGATGATGTGATGCGCATCTACGCGCAATGGTTCGACCTCGCACCGCCGGTACTGGAAGACGGCTGGTGTTGCCTGTCCGGGGTGAAGAGATGACGGAAGTCACCAAGTGTCCGGAATGCGGCACGCGCTTCAAGGTGACCGATGCGCAGCTGGAAGCGCATGACGGACTGGTGCGCTGTGGGCGTTGCCGTTTCGTGTTCAATGCCAGCGAACACCTGCAACACGATGAACCCAGCCCGCAGCTCAGCCTCCCCATAGATGCCGAGCATGTCGAGCCAGTACCCGAAATATACAAAAAAGCTGACGCAACCGACAACGTCGCTCAGGCTGACGAGGTGAATGCCGAGCCGGCACCTGAAGAGTTGTCCCATGTGGTGGAGGAACTCACCGAAGAGATGCCCCAGCCGCGCAGGCGGCGCTGGCCGTGGATACTGGCCGCGGTGCTGTTGACGCTGGCCCTTATGGCGCAGGCCGCCTACTTCTTCCGCGTGGAGCTGGCCGCCCAGCTGCCCGGGCTCAAGCCCCCGCTCGCCCGGTATTGTTCACTGCTTGGGTGCACTATCGAATTGCCGCAGAAGGCCGACCTGATGTCCATAGAGTCGTCCGAGCTGGAATCTGACCCTGTACAAGGCAACCTCATCACGCTGCATGCCTTGCTGCGCAACCGTGCCACCTTCGCGCAAGGCTACCCCAGTCTGGAGCTCACCCTGACCGACATGCAGGACAAGGCCGTCGCACGGCGCATATTCCGTCCGGCAGATTACCTGAAGGCAGGGAACGAGATGCCCAAGGGGCTCGCCGCGAACCGCGAGCTGGAGATATCACTGCGCATGGACACCGGCGACCTCAGGCCCATGGGCTACCGGCTGTTCCTGTTCTATCCCCAATAACAGGCCCCCTACCGCTTCAGTGCGGCATGCGCCGCCGCAAGACGAGCGATGGGCACGCGCGGCGCCGAGCAGGAAACGTAGGTCAGCCCGATGCGATGGCAGAAACTGATGGAAGCCGGGTGCCCGCCGTGCTCGCCACAGATGCCTATCTTCAGCTCCGGTTTGGTCTGACGCCCCCAGTTCACAGCTAGCTCCATCAGCTTGCCCACCCCCAGCGTATCCAGCACCTCGAATGGGTTGTCGCGCAGTATCTTCACCGCGTTGTACATCGGCAGGAACTTGTTCTCCGCATCCTCGCGCGAGAAGGAGAAGGTCGCCTGCGTGAGGTCGTTGGTGCCGAAACTGAAGAAGTCCGCCTGCTCCGCCAGCTTGTCGGCGCGCATGCAGGCGCGCACGACCTCTATCATGGTGCCGAACTTGTAGGCGAGCTTCTGGCCGGTGGATGCCTCGACCCGCTGCTGGATCTCGTCCACGAACTTGCGCACGGCCTTCAGTTCCTCCGAGGTGCACACCTGCGGCACCATGATCTCCGGATGGTTGGCGATGCCGCGTTTGCTGCATTCCGCGGAAGCTTCCAGGATGGCACGTACCTGCATGCGATAGATCTCGGGGAAGGTGATGCCGAGGCGTACCCCGCGATGGCCCAGCATGGGATTGACCTCGTGCAGGGCGCGCACTTTCCTGAGGATGGCCTCCTTCTTCGCGATCGCCGCATCCACCACCCTGGAGTCGGCCAAGGTGTGTATCTCACCCGAAGTGGCTTCGCCGGGTGAGAGCAGGCGCATGGTATCGATCAGGATGTCCACCCCGCGCGCGGTACTGCGCAGGCCGCGCAGATCCTCGAGCTCCGTCACCAGCTGTGCCTCGCTCGGCAGGAACTCGTGGATAGGCGGGTCGAGCAGGCGGATGGTGACCGGGCGCGGCGACATCACCTCGAACAGCGCCGCGAAGTCGCTGCGCTGGATGGGCAGCAGCTTGTCCAGTGCTTCCTGCCGCTGCTCCAGCGTATCGGCGACGATCATATCGAGCACGATGGGTAGACGATCCGTCGCATTGAACATGCGTTCGGTGCGGCACAGGCCGATGCCGGTCGCACCGTAATTCAATGCGCGCCGCGCGTCCTGTGGGCTGTCGGCATTAGCCATCACCTTCAGCCGAGCCGCCTTGTCCGCCCAGGACAGCAATGTTTTCAGATCGTCGGTGAACTCCGCCTCCACCATGGGCACCGCACCCAGATAGATGTTGCCGCTGGTGCCGTCTATGGTGATGAGGTCGCCTTCCCTGATTATGGTGTCGCCCATGGTCGCCTTGCGCGCGTGCGTATCCACGTGAATGCCCTCGGCTCCGGCGACACAGGGCTTGCCCATGCCGCGTGCCACCACCGCGGCGTGCGAGGTCTTACCGCCGCGGCTTGTGAGTATGCCCTGCGAGGCGAAGAAGCCGTGGATGTCCTCCGGCTTGGTCTCTTCACGCACCAGGATCACCAGCTGCCCGGTGCGCCCCATCTCCTCGGCGCGGTCTGCGTCGAACACGGCGCGCCCGCAGGCCGCACCCGGCGACGCCGGCAGGCCTTTGGCCAATGAAGCCGCCTTGTGTTTCGGATCGAGGCGCGGGAACAGCATCTGCTGCAGCATCTCCGGATCGATGCGCAACAGCGCCTGGTCCTTGCCGATGAGACCGCTCTCTGTCATCTCCACCGAGGTGCGCACCATGGCGTGCGCATTCATCTTGCCGTTGCGGGTTTGCAGGCAGTACAGCGTGCCGCGCTCTATGGTGAACTCGAAATCCTGGACCTCGCGGTAATGGCTCTCCAGCTTGTCGCGCAGTTCGACCAGCTGGCGATAGAGGTCCGGCATCTCCTCGGCCATGCGCGCGATAGGCTTGGGCGTACGTATGCCTGCCACCACGTCCTCGCCCTGGGCATTCACCAGATACTCGCCGAACATCTGGTTCTCGCCGGTGGCCGGATTGCGCGTGAAGCCCACGCCCGTGGCGGAATCGAAACCGCGGTTGCCGAACACCATGGTGCACACGTTGACCGCCGTGCCGTTCGCCATCTCCGGCGTGATCTTGAATTCGCGCCGGTAGTCCACGGCGCGTTTCCCCATCCAGGAATTGAACACGGCCTGGATGGCGATCTCCAGCTGCTCATAGGGATCCTGCGGGAAAGGCTTGCCGGTGTGGCCGTGCACCGCATCGAGGAAGAGTCCGGTGACTTCGTGCAGATTGTCGGCCGAGAGCGCGATGTCCTCCTTCGCCCCTTCGCGCTTCTTCACCGCCTCGAACGGTTCGTCGAACAGTTCGTCCGGCATGCCCAACGCGACCTTGCCGAACAGCTGCACGAAGCGGCGGTAAGCGTCGTAAGCGAAGCGCTCGTCGCCGGTCTGCTTGATGAGACCCTGCAACGTATCGCTGTTGAGCCCCAGGTTGAGTATGGTATCCATCATGCCTGGCATGGACATGGCCGAGCCGGAACGCACGGACACCAGCAGCGGATTGTTGGCATCACCGAAACCTTTGTCGGTTGCCTTCTCCAGCTGCGCCATATGCGTGCGCACCTCCTGCATCAGGCCCTCAGGCAGCTTGTGGCCGGCGGCGAGATAGTCCAGGCAGGTCTCAGTGGTGATGGTGAAGCCGGGCGGCACGTTCAGACCGATCTGCGTCATTTCGCACAGGTTAGCGCCTTTCCCGCCCAGCAGTTTCTTGTTCTTGCCGTCGCCCTCGACGAAGGCGTAGATGAATTTCTTCTGGCTCATGTTGCTTCCTCCCAAACGATAGATTCAAGAAGCGCCCACGGTACTCAGGCTCGCACGTGCCGGCTCATGCTATCAGCTTTTCCTTTTACTGAGCATCAGGCTGAAGTGGTAGGACTGGGTTCTGCTGCGTGAATAAAAAAGGGGAGACCCAAGTCTCCCCTCAAATGCTGCTGCCTAGACAGCAGCTCTCTCTTCACTAGCTTAGAACAAGGCTTCCAGCAACAGCGTATTGGCTGTCTTGCCGGCCGGCTCGTTACCTGCGACGGTGTCCCAAGCGCTACCGAACTGCGTAGTATGTGTGAAGCTCAAGCCGATGTTCTGGGCCAGTTCATACGTAACGCCGACCATCCATGCATTATCCTTGTTGCGGGCGGCGGCACCGTTCTTACCCATACGCATAGCCGCTTGCACGGTAGCGATATGTGGCAGCACCCCCAATTCGCCGGCGACGTTGAACGAGCTGGCGGCAGTGGTACCTGCACCACCAAGCGAGGCTGCCTTGGCGAACGGGTTAATTTCCGTCGCCGTGCCTGCAGCAGCTGTGCCGTAGGAAGCGTACAAGCCTACCGGCATCGCAGCCATTTCGCCTTGCGCCTGGACGTCGAAGATGGTGGCTTTCGGTGTGTTCGCTGCTACGCCGAGGACAGGACCTGTCACTGTGCTCTTGCCGCCGAAGTTCTGCAGGCCAAAGCCCAGATCCCAGCCGGCGACATCCATGGTTCCTGCAACGCGCAGGTAGGTCAGGTTCAGGTTGTTAGCGCCTGTCACCAAGGCATTGCCCGCCATCTCATATACGCCAACGTTGATGAAGCCCATGCTGTTGTTGGCTACGAAGGAAAGACCAGTCGCTGCGGTGTTGGTATCCAGATACTGCGCAGCCGAAGTTGCCTTGACGTGCTGGCCGGACGGACCCGAGTTACCCATCAACTTGTGCGTGTTGGCCGCGCCGGTGTTGAGCAACTCAAAGCTGTAGGCCACGCCCTGACCATTGCTGGAATGGATTACCATGCCCACGCGCGCATCGCCCACCGGGAACAGCAACGCCAGCTTGGCTGCACCAACCACACCACCGCCGGGAACTACCGTACCGGCAGCAGGAGCAACCGCTGCGCCGCCGCCACCCAGTCCTGCCTCAGCCAGGAAGCCGGCAAATTCCGAAACACGGCCACCGAAGAACAGCGACAGCTCGCCACCGGTACCTGGAACGCCCCACTTCGGTTGGGTGACGGCATTGTCTACGTTCGCGGTCTTACCTGTGGACTCGGTTTGGAAGAAGGTGGTGGTAAATGCGCCGAAGTTCAACACCGCTGGCATATCCAGATGTTCACCCTCGACTTTGCCTTGCGCTCCCATCATGGTGTAGCCAGCCGCCTTGAACGCGCGGCCGAAACCGTTCAGCAAGGGGAAATGCTGGAAGTGACAAGCGGAACAAGCCATGCCGGTCTGGCGTGCGAAAACGGGAACTGCGGACGCTTCTGGTGCGAACGCTGCGGCGGCCAACACGGTGGCCAGCGACAGTGCGACTTTCTTCATGCGATTCTCCTCCGAGTAAATGAATGACGCGTCCCGATCCCTACTCCCCTCGTGCGATCGGGATTGCGGGCTCCTGCACAAGGCCGGGGCATGCTAACAACCGCTTTGTAAAGGAGCGGTCAACGCGCAGTGAAGAAGATGTGATTTTGTGTTTTCTGCAACACCTCAAGATGCGGGGTCGCAGAACATAGGATTACCGCGCGCGCTTACGCTGCAGAGAATGTGATCTGCGCGTTAGTGCCTTGACCTTGCTCGCTGACCAGCGATATGCGCCAGCCATAGCGGTCGCAAATCCGCTTGACCAGCGAGAGGCCGACGCCCGCTCCTGCGCTGGATGGCCCGCGGTAATAGCGCTCCAGTGCCCGCGCCAGTTCTTCGGGCAACATACCTGCACCTGTGTCGCTGACGATCAGGCGATCGGCTTCAAGCCGGAGCAGGATGGTCCCCGATTCAGTATGGAACAGCGCATTCCGAATGAGGTTGCCGATCACGATCTCGAGCAAGGGGCGCTCGACGACCAAGTTAGGCTCAGCGGACAGCTGGACTTCCATACGTATCTGGCGGTCACCTATGAGATGCTGATGCTTCTCTACACAGCTCTTTGCCACCTCGCCGACAGGACACGGCGGCTCTTCAGCGCTGGGCACATGCTCGCGCGCCATCAGGAGGAGAGCGTTCGTCAGCTCTATCATGTCCTGCACCGCCCGCTTGATGCGGGTGACCCGCTCTCGCTGTCGCGGGGGAAGGGCTTCATCCTGCTCCATCACTTCGACCGCACCCAGGATGATGGCAAGGGGAGTACGCAGTTCGTGACTGACGTCCGCGGTGAAATAACTTTCGCGCTCCACAAATTCGCGCAGCCGACGCAGATAGCGGTCAAAGGTACGCGCGAGTTCACCGACCTCGTCGTTTCGCGCAAGCTTGGCCAACGTCAGGTCGGCATCGTTCGGAGCCGCCTGGCGGACCTGCTCGGCCAGCCTAGTGACCGGCGCGATGACTCGGCTAGCCAGCCAGAAGCCGCCGCTCGCAGAGGCCAGCGTCATGAATGCAGCAAAGGCCATCAGGAGCCGCAGGAACTTCTTTTCGCGCTGGTGCTGTTTGTTGGTATCGAACAACATGAAATACTTCGCGTCGTTGCGGTTGGCAATCAAAACGCGATAGTCCGCCCCATCCACCGTGACGCTATGACTCCCCGGTGACAGGGCCCTTATGGCAACAGGGATGTCGTTCCCATGCTCCCTTTCAGAAAGCACGTAGCCCCTGATCGTGACCGTGTTGGGAGGAATGAAGGAAGGATTGTGCGCATGCCGTTCCACCGTATCGTCCAGCTCCGCACGCAGCGACTCATCCATCAATCGGTGGCCTATCTGCTGCACCGCCAGGAACACTGCAGCCGACAGCAGTATGCTCAGCCCGGCTCCGAACAGTGCGTAGAAGAACGCAACGCGAAAGCGCAGGCTATTGAGCTGGAACATCCACGCCTGCCAGCTGATAACCGAAGCCGCGCATGGTGCGCAACAATTTGCGCTCGAAAGGCTTGTCTACGAGTTCCCTGAGCATGTGCACGTGGGCTCGCAGCGAATCGCTGTCCGGCCTGCTCTCTCCCCACACTGCCTGTTCTATGTCCTCGCGGCTGACGACCTGCGGTGAACGCGCCATCAGCAGCTCCAGTATCTTGTAGGGGATGGGCGGCAGCTCGACCGCCGTGTCCCCGCGCTGTACCGAGAAGTTCGAGGGATCCAGTATCAGGTCTTCCACCACCAGCCTCTGCTTGGCCGCGCGCTCTCCGCCACGGCGGGTCAGTACGCGCAGGCGCAGTTCCACCTCTCTCAACTCTGCAGGTTTCACCAGGTAGTCATCGGCCCCCGCTTCCAGCCCGACGATCTTGTCCTCCAGCGAATCGCGGGCCGTGATCATCAGGATGGGTGTGTCCTTGCCGCCTTCCTCGCGCAACTTTCGACACACGGTGATGCCATCCATCCCCGGCAGCATGAGGTCCAGCACAATCACGTCATACTGGTTGACCAGCGCGAGATGCAGGCCGGTTACCCCGTCTCCCGCCGCGTCCACCACGTGCCCCTTGGCTTCGAGGAAATCGAACATGTTGGAGGCGAGGTCCTTGTTGTCTTCGATGATGAGCACGCGCATAAGTTAAATTTCCGTGATGTGTATGTGTGGGAATCTGCCAGCTTTCGAACCATACCATTTAGCTCGCCCACAGGGCTAGCACCTGTCGCGTGCCGCTCCTGGCCACGGATAGAAGTTTAGGTATAATCCCCGCGCCGTTCAGCACCGATGGGAGAGCGTGCCATCAGGCACCGCCGAAGGCGCAACACCCGCAACCGCTCAGGCTAAAGGACTATCGGGACAGGCAAATCTGGAGAGCGTCAGGACCGTCACACCGCCTTGTTCTGGCAGGGACGACCGGGACCGGACCACCGAAGGGGCAGCGGTTATCCGTAATCTCTCAGGTACCGAGGACAGATGGGGCGAGGCAGCAACGGCTGCTTCGCCTTTTTTCGTTTAAGGAAGAAGAATGACGCTCAAGAAGACCCCTTTGAATGCAGCGCACCGCGCCATGGGCGCAAAGATGGTGGATTTCGGCGGCTGGGACATGCCGGTGAACTACGGCTCGCAGATCGACGAACACCACCAGGTCCGTAAAGACTGCGGCATGTTCGACGTCTGCCACATGCGCGTGGTCGATGCGAAAGGCGACGGCGTACGCGCCTTCCTGCGCTACCTTCTCGCCAATAATGCCGACAAGCTGACCGTGCCCGGCAAGGCCCTCTACTCTGCGATGCTGAACCCTACTGGCGGCGTGATCGACGACCTCATCATCTATTTCATGAGCGAGCAATGGTTCCGCATCGTGGTAAACGCAGGCACAGCGGACAAGGACATCGCCTGGATGAAGCAGCAGGCGGCGCAGCATGCACCCAACCTTACCATCACCCCGCGCGACGACTTGGCGATGGTCGCGATCCAGGGTCCCAATGCCCGAGCCAAGGTATGGCAGGTACTACCGCAGACCAAGGCAGCGACGGAAAGTCTGGTCAATTTCCAGGCAGCAGACTGCGGCGAATACTTCGTGGCGCGCACCGGCTACACCGGTGAAGACGGCTTCGAGGTGATGCTGCCCAAGGAGAAGGTCGAAGCATTCTGGTACGCGCTGAACAAGGCGGGTGTGCGTCCCATCGGCCTCGGCGCACGCGACACACTGCGCCTGGAGGCCGGCATGAACCTCTATGGTCACGACATGGACGAAAGCGTCAGCCCGCTGGAAGCTGGCATGGCCTGGACTGTCGACCTGAAGAGCCCGCGGGACTTCATCGGCAAGGCGGCTCTGCTCGCCCATCCACCCAAGCGCCATCTGGTCGGCCTGGTGCTGCTTGATCGTGGCGTGTTGCGCGATCACCAGAAAGTGAAGACGGCCCACGGTGAAGGCGAGGTCACCAGCGGCTCCTTCTCTCCCACCCTGGAAAGATCCATCGCGTTGGCGCGCGTGCCGAACGGTGTGAACGTCGGCGACACCGTGCAGGTCGAGATCCGCGACAAATTGTTGAACGCATCCGTAGTGAAATATCCATTCGCCCGCAACGGCAAAGGTTTGATTTAAATTCTTATCGAGGACATGACCATGAGCAATCCGACCGACCTGAAGTACACCGCGACCCACGAATGGGTGAGAACCGAAGCCGACGGCAGCATCTCGGTCGGCATCACGCAACACGCTCAAGAATTGCTGGGCGACATGGTGTATGTAGAAGCACCGGAGATGGGCCGCAAACTCAAGGCAAAGGAAGAATGCTCGGTAGTAGAGTCAGTGAAGGCAGCCGCCGATGTCTATGCGCCGGTATCCGGCACGGTAACCGCGGTGAACCGCGACCTGGATTCCGCGCCCGAGAAGATCAACAGCGATCCGTATGGCGCCTGGATCTTCAAGATGAAGCCGGACAACGCGGCTGATGTAGCCGCCCTGCTCGACGCTGCAGCCTATCAGGCAGTAGTCGACAGCGAAGCGCACTAAGGACTAAGGGAGAAGTTGAGACTTCTCCCTTTTGTTTTCTGCAGCCCCAAGCCGGATCTCGCCATGAACACAGACCAATTCGTGAGCCGCCACAACGGTTCGAACGCGCAGGACGTCCAAGCCATGCTGAACAAGATCGGTGCGCCTACGCTCGACGCGCTGATAGACCAGACCGTCCCTGCCACCATCCGACTGAAGCAGCCGCTGAACCTGCCTGAAGGCATGAGCGAACACGCCTATCTGCAGCATCTGCGCGGCATCGCGGCGAAGAACAAGCTGTACAAGAGCCACATCGGCCTGGGCTATTACGACACCGTGCTGCCAGCCGTGATCCAGCGCAACGTGCTGGAGAACCCGGGCTGGTACACGGCCTACACGCCCTACCAGGCCGAGATCGCACAAGGCCGCCTGGAGGCGCTGCTGAACTTCCAGACCATGGTCATGGACCTCACCGGCATGGAGATCGCCAACGCATCCCTGCTGGACGAGGCGACCGCCGCCGCCGAAGCCATGACCATGCTGCACGGCCTGCGTTCGAGCGAGGATGTGGAGAAAGGCAAGAACAGCTTCTTCGTGTCGCACGAGTGCTACCCGCAGACCATCGAAGTGCTGAAGACGCGCGCCAGGCCGCTCGGCATCGAGCTGGTGATAGGCGACTTCAAGACGGTCACGCTGAATGACAAGCTGTACGGCGCGCTGCTGCAGTATCCGACCGCCGACGGTACCGTGCACGACTATGCCGATTTCGTGAACCGCGCGAAGGCACACGGCATGACCATCGCTGTCGCTGCTGACATCCTGAGCCTCGTGTTGCTTACGCCTCCCGGCGAATGGGGCGCGGACGTGGCGTTCGGTTCGGCGCAGCGTTTCGGCGTACCCATGGGTTACGGCGGACCGCACGCGGCCTATTTCGCCTGCCACGACGCGCACAAGCGCTCGATGCCCGGACGCATCATCGGAGTGTCGGTGGACGCCGACGGCAACCCGGCTTTGCGCATGGCGCTGCAGACGCGCGAACAGCACATCCGCCGCGAGAAGGCCACCTCCAACATCTGCACCGCACAGGCGCTGCTGGCGATCATGGCCTCCATGTTTGCGGTGTATCACGGACCGGAAGGGCTGCGCGGCATCGCCCGCCGCGTGCACCAAACGACTGCGCTGCTCGCAGCCGAGCTGAAGAAGCTGGGCTATACCGTCGCCGAAGGCGTGTTCTTCGACACGCTGAAGCTGCTGCACGCCGACAACCAGAAGATCCACGCGCTGGCCGATGGGGCGCGCATCAACTTCCGCTATGCCGCCGACGGCCTGGGCATCTCGCTCGACGAGACCACCTCGGTGGACGACCTCAACGCCATCCTCGGCGTGCTCGCGCAGGCAGCGGGCGAGCCTGCGCCCACCGTCACTTCGGCGCAGGTCGCAGCGCAAACCTCGCTCGTGAAGCTGCGCCAGTCGGCCATCCTGAGCCATCCGGTGTTCAACAGTTACCACTCCGAAACGGAGATGATGCGCTACATCAAACGACTGGAGAACAAGGACCTGTCGCTGACGCACTCGATGATCTCGCTCGGCTCCTGCACCATGAAGCTGAACTCCGCCTCGGAGATGCTCGCGCTGACCTGGCCGGAATTCGCCAACCTGCACCCCTTCGCGCCGGCCGAACAGGCGGAGGGCTATGCCGAGATCATCGAGGGGCTGAACGCCACGCTGACCGAGATCACCGGCTTTGCGCAGATGTGCTTCCAGCCCAACAGCGGCGCTTCCGGCGAATATGCGGGCCTCCTGGTGATACAGGCTTACCACCGTTCGCGCGGCGAAGAACAGCGCAAGGTGGTGCTCATCCCTTCCTCCGCGCACGGCACCAACCCGGCGAGTGCTGCGATGGCTGGCCTCGACATCGTGGTGGTGAAGTGCGATGCACGCGGCAACATAGACGTGGAAGACCTGCACGCAAAAGCCGAGGAGCACAAGGCCGACCTCTCCTGCCTCATGGTGACCTACCCCAGCACGCACGGCGTGTACGAGGAGCGCATCAAGGAGATCACGGCGATCGTGCACGCCAACGGCGGCCAGGTGTACATGGACGGCGCGAACATGAACGCACAGGTGGGCCTGACTAATCCGGCCACCATAGGCGCTGACGCGTGCCACCTCAACCTGCACAAGACCTTCGCCATCCCGCACGGCGGCGGCGGACCGGGCGCTGGCCCCATAGGCGTGGCCGCGCACCTCGCGCCGTTCCTGCCTGGGCACCCGGTGGTGAAGGTGGGCGGCACACAGGGCATCCATGCGGTTGCCTCCGCGCCTTACGGAAGCGCGCTGATCCTGCTGATCTCCTATGCGTACATCAGGATGATGGGCGGCAAGGGGCTAGCCGAAGCGACGAAGATGGCCATCCTCAACGCGAACTACATCAAGGAATCGTTGAAGGACCATTATGCGACGGTGTACGCCGGTGCGAACGGCCGCTGCGCGCACGAGATGATTCTCGATTGCCGCGAGTGGAAATCCGCGGGTGTGGAAGTGGCGGATATCGCCAAGCGCCTGATGGACTTCGGCTTCCATGCGCCGACCACCTCTTTCCCGGTGGTGGACACGCTGATGGTGGAGCCGACCGAGAGCGAATCCAAGGCGGAGCTAGATCGCTTCTGCGATGCGATGATCGCCATCCGCAAGGAGATCGAAGAGGTCGTCTCGGGCCGCGTGGACAGGAAGGACAACGTGCTCAAGCATGCGCCGCACACCGCGAAGTCGGTATGCGCGAACGAGTGGAGCCGCCCGTACTCGCGCGAACAGGCGGCATTCCCCTTGCCTTGGGTGCGCAACAACAAGTTCTGGCCCGCGGTTGCGCGCGTGGACAACGTCTACGGAGACAAGCACCTGGTGTGCTCTTGCCCACCCGTTTCCGGCTACGCAGGATAAGGAATGGAGAGTCCCCACAAACATCGTCCTGGCCTGCTTCACGTATGGTTTGCGCTGCTCCACGCGTGGCACGGCCTGCGCGCGGCGTGGCGCTACGAGGACGCCTTCCGCCAGGAGGTCTTGGTCGCCGCCATCGCCATCCCGGTAGCGCTGCTTCTGCCCGCGGACAGGATGGGCAAGATACTGATGGTCTCCAGCATCCTGCTGGTGCTCATACTCGAGCTCGTCAACTCGGCCATCGAGGCCGCTGTGGACCACACCTCGCTCGACCATCATCCCTTCGCCAAGCGCGCAAAGGACATCGCCGGCGGCGCAGTGCTGATGAGCATGGTCTATGCTGCGGTGGTTTGGGGCATGGTGCTGTTTCCCTGAATCGCCGCCCATGGGTACACCGGCCAAGACAAGAAAGAAGCCTCATCCAGAGACACTGCTGTTCCGTTCCCGCATCGAGATCTGCCGCATCCTGCAGGTGCTGGCGTTGGAGAAGTGCCGTCTCACTGCCGAGTTCAGCGACGGCCGGCTGTTCATATCGCGCATCCTGCGCGTTGATGCGGACACTGACCATTTCGCGGTCGCGTACTGCGCGCAGAAGCAGACCAACAGCATGATGCTGGAGCGACCTTCGGTGGAATTCGCAGCCAGCGACCGCAGGGATACCCGTTACGTGTTCGTGGCCACGCATCCCGAGGAAATCCAGATCGATGGCGAACCGGCCATGCAGTTCGAACTGCCGCAGACGCTCATCCTGCACAGCCGACGCGAGCAGCCGCGCCTGCCCGTTCCCGCCGACTTGTCGTTGCGCTGCATCGCCGATGCCACAGGCTTCATCCCCTTCGAGTCGCGCGTCACCGACGTCAGCCACGACGGACTGGGCTGCCTCATCTACGAGCCGGATATCGTGCTCGAACCCGGTACGGTGCTGAAGGGCTGCCGCATCATCGCGCCTGGCGGCAAGGCATTCGTGGTCGATCTGGAGTTGCGCCACATCTCCACCGTCGCTTTGCTCGACGGAACTCCGGCACATCGTGCAGGCTTCCGTTTCGCACGTGAGTCACAAGGAGGCGCGGGCCTCATCGACTATTTCATCCAGGACCTGGACAGGAACCCGGTCAAGCCAGCCGCCTAGCCCGCGCCTGTCGGGTAAACCTGCTTCGTTGTACCATCCGCCGCATCCAGGAGGACGGACTTGAACACGATACCCCCATTGCAAGACTGGCACGCCATGTCCGCAACCGAGGTGCTGAAGGCGCTCGGATCGGATGCCTCCGGACTGTCTTCCTCCGAGGCGGACCAGCGGCTGAGACTATACGGCCCGAACCGTCTTCCTTCCGCGCGCAAGGACAGGCTGCTGCGGCGCTTCGCGCGCCAGTTCGACAACGCGCTGATTTATGTGCTGCTCGGCTCCGCCGTGGTCACAGCGCTGCTGGCGCACTGGGTGGACTGCAGCGTGATCGTCGGGGTGGTGGTCATCAACGCCCTCATAGGCGTGATCCAGGAAGGCAAGGCCGAGCGCGCGCTGGACGCCATCCGCGACATGCTCTCGGCCAGCGCAGCTGTCCTGCGTGACGGGCAGCGGCGGGAGATCCCGGCAGAACAGCTTGTCGCCGGTGACATCGTGCTGCTCTCCTCCGGCGACAAGGTGCCGGCCGACCTGCGCCTGCTGGAAGCGCGCCAGCTGCGCATCGAGGAAGCCGCACTGACAGGTGAATCAGTGGCCGTGGAGAAGCGCATCGACGCGGTGGAGGCACAGGCAGTGATAAACGACCGCAGCTGCATGGCCTACTCGGGCACATTGGTGGTGTTCGGTCAGGGGCGCGGCGTGGTCACTGCCACAGGCAGCACGACTGAGATAGGCCGCATCAGCGGCATGATCGCCTCGGTAACCACGCTGGAAACCCCATTGCTGCGCCAGATGTCCGCCTTCGGCAGGCAGCTCACCGTCGTCATCCTGCTGCTCTCCGTCCTCGCCTTCGTCTTCGGCGTATGGGTGCGCGACTACGAGTGGTCCGAGATGTTCCTCGCAACCGTGGGCATCGCCGTGGCCGCCATACCGGAAGGTCTCCCCGCCATCATGACCATAGTGCTCGCGATCGGCGTACAGCGCATGGCGCGGCGCAACGCCATCATCCGTCGCCTCCCCGCGGTGGAGACGCTGGGTTCGGTGACCGTGATCTGCTCGGACAAGACCGGCACCCTCACTAGGAACGAGATGACCGTGCAGCGCGTCATCACCGCAGAAACCGTGTTCGATGTGAGCGGCAGCGGCTACGCGCCGCGTGGCGGCTTCTCGATCACAAGACGCGAAGTGTTCGTCGAGGACCATCCCGAGCTGATCGAACTGGGCCGCGCAGCACTCCTGTGCAGCGATGCCGAGCTGCGCGGACGGCCGGATTCAGAATGGCACATCGAGGGCGACCCCACCGAGGGCGCGCTGCTCACACTGGCGGCCAAGACAGGGCTCGACATCGCCGTCGAGCGGGGTACGCTGCGCCGCACCGACCACATCCCTTTCGAATCGCAGCACCGCTTCATGGCCACCTTGCACCACGACCTCGAAGGACACGGCTTCGTCTTCTTGAAAGGCGCGCCAGAGCAGGTGCTGGAAGTGTGCCGCTTCGAGCGAGCAGGCGGCGAGGATCGTCCCCTGCACCTCAACGCCTGGCAGCAGGCCATGCAGGATGCCGCGAGGCAGGGACTGCGCCTGCTCGCCGTGGCGATGCGCACCACGGACGGCGAGCGGCGCGCGCTCGACCTGTCCGATGTGCAGGACGGCTACTCGCTGCTCGGTGTCTTCGGTATAGGCGACCCGCCGCGCGACGAGGCGCTGGCCGCCGTAGCGCGCTGCCGTGCGGCCGGTATCGCCGTTAAGATGATCACCGGCGACCACCTGGAGACGGCATGCGCCATAGGCGCGCGTTTCGGCTTGCGGCCAGAACACGCATTGACCGGCAGGCAGATCGAGACCATGGATGCGTCCGCTTTGCGCGTGGCCGCCGCAGAGGCGGACATCTTCGCCCGCGCCAGTCCTGAGCATAAGCTGACGCTGGTCGAGGCTTTGCAGGCTTACGGTGAGGTCGTGGCGATGACGGGCGATGGTGTGAACGACGCGCCGGCGCTCAAGCGTGCCGACGTCGGCGTGGCGATGGGCAAGAAGGGCACGGAAGCGGCACGCGAGGCGGCAGGCATGGTGCTCGCCGACGACAATTTCGCCTCCATAGACGCTGCAGTGGAAGAAGGCCGCACCGTGTACGACAACCTGAAGAAATCCATCGTGTTCGTCCTGCCCACGAACGGCGGCGAGGCCATGGTCATCGTCGCCGCGATCCTGCTCGGTCTCACCCTGCCCATCACGCCCGTGCAGATCCTTTGGGTGAACATGGTCACCGCAATCACCCTTTCTCTGGCGCTCGCGTTCGAAGCGCCCGAAACCGATGTTATGCGCCGTCCGCCCCGCGCCGCGCACGCACCGCTGCTCGACGCCTTTCTCGTGTGGCGCATCCTTTTCGTGTCCCTGCTGATGGTGGTGGGCGGGCTGGGATTTTTCCTGTGGGAACAGGCGCGCGGTGCGAGCACAGAGGCCGCGCGCACCGTAGCGGTAAACGCCCTCGTGATGGGCGAAATCTTCTACCTCTTCAACAGCCGCCACCTGCTCGCCCCCTCCTGGGGCTTGGGCATCCTCTTCGATTCCCGCCCAGTGCTCATCGCCGTCGCCTCGGTCGCGGCGCTGCAGGCGCTGTTCACCTACACCGCCCCTTTCCAGAAGCTATTCGGCACCGTGGCCCTGGATGCATCCGCGTGGTGGCGCATCCTGCTGTTCGGTCTGGTGCTGTTCGCCGCAGTGGAGATCGAGAAATCCCTGCTGCGCCGCTGGCACGTAGACAAGGGCACGCGCTGAACGCGACAGCACGGCTGCTATAATCCGCGCCCTCCGAATTCCATTAAAGCGAAGAAAGAAGATATGAAGACGCTGATCTGCGGTTCCATGGCTTATGACACCATCATGGTGTTCAAGGACCAGTTCAAGAAACACATCCTGCCCGAGCAGATCCACATCCTCAACGTCGCGTTCCTGGTGCCAGAGATGCGCCGCGAATACGGCGGCTGCGCCGGCAACATCGCCTACAACCTGCAACTGCTGGGCGGCCACCCGCTGATCATGGCGACCGTGGGCGACGACTTCGAACCCTATGCACAGCGCCTGAGCAACCTCGGCCTGCCGCAGACGCACATCCGCCATGTGCCGGGCAATTTCACCGGTCAGGCCTTCATCACCACCGACCTCGACGATAACCAGATCACCGCCTTCCACCCGGGCGCGATGGGTATGTCGCACCTGAACCGCGTGGCCGACGCGAAGGAGGTCACGCTGGGCATCGTCTCGCCTGACGGCCGCGACGGCATGCTCAAACACGCGCGCGATTTCGCCGATGCGGGCATCCCCTTCGTGTTCGACCCGGGCCAGGGCATGCCCATGTTCTCTGGCGACGAGCTGCTGGATTTCATCGAGCAGGCGAACTACGTCACCGTGAACGATTACGAGGCGAAGATGCTGCAGGACAAGACCGGCAAGTCGCTGTCCGATATCGCGCAGCGCGTCACCGCGCTCATCGTAACCTTGGGTGGCGATGGCTCGCTCATCTACACCGGCGGCCGGCAGATTTCCATCCCCACTCCCAAGCCGCAGGCCATCGTGGATCCCACCGGCTGCGGCGATGCCTATCGCGCCGGCCTGCTGCACGGCATCCAGCAGGGCTGGGACTGGGACACCACCGGACGCCTCGCTTCGCTCATGGGCTCGCTCAAGATCGCCAGCCGCGGCGGCCAGAACCACAAGTACAGCCGTACGGAGCTGATGGACCTGTTCCAGAAGAGCTTCGGCTTCAGCATCAAGCTATGACCCTGTGGGAATGCGTCGCATCCGCGATCACCGAGACGACGCAACTCCCCTTTCGACTTTCCTCCCAGGCCCCCGTTGGCGGCGGCGACATCAATCAGTGCCACCGTCTTAACGGTGCTGACGGCCGGCGCTATTTTCTCAAGCTCAACGACGCGAGCCATAGGGCAATATTCGTCGCGGAGGCGGCTAGGCTGACTGCCATCGCCGCCACGGGCAGCGTACGCGTGCCACAGGTCGTCGCGCAAGGCACGACCGACCGTCAGTGTTTTCTGGTGCTGGAGCATCTAGAACTGGGCGGACGCGGGAACGTACGCCTGCTCGGAGAACAGCTGGCCGCACTCCATCGTTGCACATCGCTCCGATTCGGCTTCCCGCAGGACAACTTCATAGGCACCACGCCGCAGCCGAACGACTGGGAAGACGACTGGATCGCCTTCTGGCACGAACGGCGCCTGGGCCATCAGCTGCGGCTCGCCCGGCAGAACGGCTACGGCGGCGAACTGCAAGGGCTGGGCGAGAAGCTGATGGATGCCCTGCCCGCCTTCTTCGATGGCTATGCGCCGCAGCCCTCGCTGCTGCACGGGGACCTGTGGGGCGGCAACCACGGCCACCTCAACGACGGCACACCCGTTGTCTTCGACCCCGCGGCTTATTACGGCGACCGTGAATGCGACCTCGCGATGACCGAACTCTTCGGCGGCTACCCCGCGGATTTCTACGCCGCCTACTGCGCGCACTTCCCGCTGGATGCGGGCTACCCGATGCGGCGCGAACTGTATAACCTCTACCACATCCTCAACCACGCCAATCTGTTCGGCAGCGGGTATTCGCGCCAAGCCGAACAAATGATGCGCAGACTGCTGGCCGAGGTCGGGTAAGATTTCGTTTGCCATTCCAGCAGATACAGTGCATAGTGCGCGCCAGCGATTCTCAAGTGCTGTTGTTGCTGTCTGGTAAGTCTCCGTTCTCTGCGGTAATCCTCCCTTCATCTTCCTGCTGTCCTTGACCTTCGCCTAGTCGGGGCTAGTCCCCTGTGTTTGTTTATAAGGAGTTTCAAAATGGCAACAGGTACTGTTAAGTGGTTCAACGATTCCAAGGGCTTCGGCTTCATCACACCTTCCAACGGCGGCGATGATCTTTTCGCCCACTTTTCCGCGATCCAGAGCTCGGGTTTCAAGACCCTGGCTGAAGGTCAGCAGGTCACGTTCGACATCGTCACCGGCCCGAAAGGCCAGCAGGCTGCGAACATCCGCGCTGCCTAATTAGCGCACCTGAGGTATGTGCCCGGGCATCGCCCGTGCCATCCCTCTTCTAAGCCCGGCATCTGCCGGGCTTTTTCTTTCCGATTTCCTGTGGAGGATTGGCCATGGCCAAAGAAGAACTGCTTGAGATGAACGGCGTGGTGGATGAAGTGCTGCCGGACTCGCGCTACCGCGTTACGCTGGACAACGGTCACCAGTTGGTCGCCTACAGCGCAGGCAAGATGAAGAAGAACCACATCCGCATCATCGCGGGCGACAAGGTCTCGCTGGAGCTTTCGCCCTACGACCTGAGCAAGGGGCGCATCACTTTCCGTCACCTCGAAACGCGCGGCGCATTCGTTCCGCAACAGAAGCGGCGATAGTTGATTCCGCTCCGGCCAGCGAGCTACCAGTGCTTGGCTACCGGGTTGGTGCAAGCCACCTGGTACAGGTCGCGGTCGTCCAGGCGGATGGCGGTCATGGGACCGCCCCACAGGCAGCCCGTGTCCAGCGCGATGAGGCGCTTGCGGTGCACGAGGCCGAGCGCGGACCAGTGGCCAAAAATGACCGTGGTGTCGTGGGTCTTGCGCCGGGGCGCGTCGAACCACGGCACATAGCCTTCAGGGATGTCCGGCACTTCGCCCTTGAACTTGAACTCCATCTCGCCCTGCGGCGTGCAGATGCGAATGCGGGTCAGCGCGTTGACGATGACGCGCAGGCGTTTGTAGCCTTCGAGGCTGTCGTCCCAGCCGTGCGGCGAGTTGCCGTACATGTGTGCAAGGAAGTCCACGTAGTCGTCGCTGCTCAGCGCCTCTTCCACCTCGCTTGCCAGTACTACGGTCTGCTCCGCGGTCCAGCCGGGCAGCACGCCTGCATGCACGAGCAGATTCCCGTCCTCCAGGTACGCCAGGCGCTGGCAACGCAACCAGTGCAGCAATTCGTCGCAATCGGGCGCGGTTAGCACCTCGTCCAGCGTGTCGGTGTGGTGCAGCTGACCTATGCCCGCATCCACCGCCACGAGGTGCAGGTCGTGGTTGCCCAGCACGGTGATGGCACTGTCACCCAGAGATCTGACGAAGCGCAGCACCTGCAGCGATCCCGGTCCACGGTTCACCAAGTCGCCCACCAGCCATAGCCTGTCTTTGGCCGGGTCGAAACCTATCTGCTCCAGCAACTGCTGGAATTCGTCATAACACCCCTGGATATCGCCTACGGCATAGATCGCCATCTCATATTCCGCGCTGTTTGTCTGTAAAATAGGTTAACAGAAATCCCTTACGCCTCGATGACGCCTAGCCCACGCACCTTGCTTTCCGAATGCCTCAGGGCCGGACGCTGATCCATGCTGTTCAATTCCTACGGTTTCATCTTCCTGTTCCTGCCCGTCGTGCTGCTGGGCTTCTTCCAGCTGGCACGCATCCACCACGCGTATGCCGCCGCCTGGCTGGCGATCTCCTCGCTGTTCTTCTACGGCTACTGGAACCCGGCCTATGTGGGCCTGCTGCTGAGTTCCATCGTGTGCAACTACGCATTCGGCATGTGGATCGCCAAGGCCGGCGTGCAAGGTGCCGAAATACGCAAGAGACACGTGCTGGTGTTCGCCATCGCGGCCAACCTGGCGCTGCTGGGCTATTACAAGTACGCCAACTTCTTCCTGTCCAGCGTGAACAGCATTTCCGGCAGCAGCCTGTCGCTGGGGGACATCATCCTGCCGCTGGGCATCTCCTTCTTCACCTTCACGCAGATCGCCTTCCTGGTGGACACCTGGCAGGGCAAGGTAAAGGAATACAACTTCGTGCACTACGTGCTGTTCGTCACCTACTTCCCGCACTTGATCGCAGGGCCTGTGCTGCACCACAAGGACATGATGCCGCAGTTCGCTCACAATGGGACCTACCGCGTCGACTGGGACAGCGTCGCCACAGGCCTGCTGCTGTTCACGCTGGGCCTGTGCAAGAAGGTGCTGTGGGCGGACTCGCTGGCGCCTTATGCCACCGCCATATTCGACGGTACGCAACACGGCATGGCCATGGGCACGCTGCCCACGGTCTATGAGGCATGGTCTGGAGCGCTGGCCTACACGCTGCAGATCTATTTCGACTTTTCCGGTTACACCGACGTGGCACTGGGCATCGCGCTGATGTTCAACGTGCGCCTGCCCATCAACTTCAATTCGCCGTACAAGTCCACCAGCATCATCGACTTCTGGCGGCGCTGGCACATCACGCTGTCCACCTTCCTCCGCGACTACCTGTACATCCCGCTGGGCGGCAACCGCAAGGGCCAGCTGCGCCGCTATGCCAACCTGCTGGGCACCATGCTGCTGGGCGGGCTGTGGCACGGCGCGGGCTGGACGTTCGTGGTCTGGGGTGCGCTGCATGGCGTGTACCTCACCATCAACCACCTGTGGCGCGATTTCGTCGCGGAGCCCTACCTGCGCTGGGTGCCGGGATGGATGGGTACCATCGTGGGCGGTGCACTGACCTTCGTCGCGGTGGTTGCGGCGTGGGTGGTGTTCCGTGCCGAGAACATGGCGCAGGCCATGGTCATCCTGAAAGCGATGTTCGGCATCGCGGCGCGCCCCATCTCATTCGATGCGGTGGCGCATGGCAACCTGCTGCTGCTCACCGACATGTCGGGGCGTGACCTGCTGCGACTCCTGGTCCCGGGTCTGCTCTGGGTATGGCTGCTGCCCAATTCGACGCGCGTGCGCTTCGTTCAGGGCAACTTGCTGCTGGCCTCGCTGCAGGCTGCGCTGGTGCTCGGACTGCTGTATGTCGCGATAGACCGGTTCGGCAGCTACAGCCCCTTCCTGTATTTCCAGTTCTGACATGAGACCAGCCAAGCTCTTCTCCATCCTCGTGTTCGTCGTCCTCCTGGTCTACGGCGCGATCGGCTTCTATTTCCTTCCGCAGGCGACGTTCCAGGGCGAACTGACACGCATGGGTCTGCTGCCTGAGTCCCTATTCGGCTGGACCAAGCCGCAACCGCAACTCGACATCGCGTGGATGCAGCAGGCTTCTATGCGCGAGGCCGACGTGCTGGTGATAGGCGACAGCTTCTCGGACAGCCGTGTATGGCAGACCGTGCTGACACGTCACGGACTGAAGGTGCGCACGGAATCGTGGGAAAGCATGCGCGGTATCTGCGGCGATTTCATGCCCTGGCTGCGAGCACAGGGTTTCAGGGGCAAGTACCTGGTGGTGGAGTCGATCGAACGCAACCTGGAGAGCGACCTCGCAAAATCGGTGAGCTGCGAGCACATGCAGTACCACCCCAACAGGATGACGGATGAGCCGCGCTTTCCGCCCCCGGTATCTTTCGATGTGAACGCAGGAAGCTACACCGGCAAGCTTTCCACCGGCATCAAGATACAGCGGAACATGATGGAGTATGGGCGCCTGAGCGGTATGTCCGATTTCAACAGCTGGTTGTTGCCCAACGACGTGAGACTGGCCCGCGTGCCGCACGGCTGCGAGCTGTTCAGCCATGCAAGCTGCAACGACTCGCTGTTCCTGGCCTACGACAAGGCCGAAGAAGTCGGCGACAGCGCGCTGGAGGACATCGCGAAACTCGATGCGCGCCTGAACGGCGTAGCAATGGTGTGGATGTTCGTGCCCAACAAGTCCACGGCCTATCTTTATCCAGACAAGCAGTTCTGGGACAAGGCGGAGCAGCGCTTCCACGCACCCAATCTGCTACGCGTGGCGCGACAGGCCATAGCTTCCCGGACAGTCGACCTCTATCCCGCGAACAACACGCACTTCTCAACCAGCGGTTACCTGCTGATGGGGGAAGAGATGTATAAGGCACTACAGGCGGCTAAGCCGCACTAGCTACCTGCGCTCCACTTCCCTTGCCCAGGAATAGGGTCCCACTTCTCGATGCCATCCAGAGGATAGTTGTAGCGCAGCGCGTAACGCACCCGCCGCAACTTGCCCAGCCAGGTCGGCCGCACGCAGTTGTACGGGTTGTCCGGCGTCGCCCCGGCGCCTGGCTGGCGCAAGGACGGCAGATATGAACGGTAGAACTCCAGCTGGGTGATGCCCCATTTCATCGCGAACATGCGCCCGCCCTGGTTGTGGGTGATGCGCCCGGTGCTCATGCTGCCGAAGTGATAGAAGCGGCTGGCACCGACCATGCGGAAGTTACGGCAGCCTGCGACCCAGAACTTCATCAGCAGGTCGTCGTCGCTGCTCATGCCGGGGGAGAATTCCAGGCTGTAGCCACCCAGCATGGCCCACCACTTCTTGCTGACCAGCGTGGGTTGCGAAGCCGCACCTTCCACATCACCGCGTGGGTCGGACAGATACCCCTGCAGAAAGGCCGCCTCGTCGAAGGTGGCGGGTGACTCGCCGTAGTTCTGTTTGATGATGATGTCGTTGCCGCCGTTCTCTGGCTGGATCAGCGTGCCGAAGAACAGCGCAAGGTCCGTGTCGACAGACTTGATCGCGTCGGCGAACGCCTTATCCCAGCCGGGCGCGGCAACCATGTCGTCGTTCATGTAGAGCACCCAATCATGCCTGGCCTGCGCCATGAGGTGGTTCACCGACATGCAGACGCCCACGTTCTTCTCCGACTGCGTGTATCGGATGCCTTGCGCTTTTGCCCATTCCAGCGAGCCGTCCGAGCCATCGTTGAGGTGCACGAGTATCTCGTGCTCGAAGCTGGAATGCCTCCGCAGGCTCTCCACGCAGAGCTTGAGCTGGGCGAGGTTGTTCCAACTGGGGATGACGATACTGAACATGAGGACGGTCCTTATTCCGATCTGACGGGGACGCGATCCTCCCCCTGATGTACGTTGTAACAGGCCGCCAGCAGGACGGCCACGGTGAAGCTGTAGAAAGCGGTCGCCAAGGTCAGGTTCAGGCACTCGACGGTCAAACCGAACACGAAGAACCCGCTCACGAAGGTCATGCCGAGCATACCAGCCCGGCTGGCGGCACGCGACGCAGACTTTGTGGCCATAAGGAACAGCCAGAACGGGACCGCATAGATGGCGAGCATGGCCAGCAAGCCGAACACGCCCATGCCTGCCGCTTTGGCCAGGATGTCGTTATGCACTTCGCCCCTTCCCAACTCCGCCGCAACAGGCGTGAGCTTGCCCGCTTCCACCATGGGCTGCATCTCGAGCGCGAATCCCTGCGGTCCCACCCCGAACAGCGGGTGATGCACGAACACGTCCGCAGCGGCTTTGTAGAGCTGCAAACGTATACCTAAAGAGGTGTCGCGCTTGCCCTGGCCGAACAGGGCGACATCGTTCGTGAAATCGTTCACGCGCTGCTGCACGCTCGCGCTGAACATATATACCAGCGCTGCGAGCAAGCCCGCCGCAAGCGTGGTGTAGCCGATGGTTCTCGGGGAGAAACGTGGCGCCCTGTAGTAGACATAGATCGCCACGAACACCGGTATCGCCAGCCAGCCGCCGCGCGACCCTGAAATCAATGAAGCCGTCAGGCCCGCAAGAAAACCAGCGATCTTCAACAAGCGCAGCGGTAGCGGGTCTCGGCCGAACCAGTTGATACTGAACAGCGATAGGGCTGCAAGAACCAGTTCGAAATCGCCAAAGTGAATAACGTCTATAGTACTTATCCCTGTCCTGCCTGCCGTATCTTTTGCCAGAAGCAGGCCGGTAATCGCCGCCAGTGGGAAAGCCAGCTGCAGGACGGAGAATATCCCCGGTCGCAAACGCAGCAGCAGGAGAAAGACCGGGATGGCCAGCCAGTAGCGTGAGGCCGCATCGTGCGGGTGGCCGGCGAGACTGTGGTTGTAGGCTTGGCTGATGAGGATGGCGACCGACATGGCCAGCATGGCCAGTGCATAGAACGTCCACTCGCGTCGCCACCGCAAGGCATCCATGCCCGATGGCCGAACCAGCCATGCGGCCGTCGCGAGCAGCAGCATGCAGAGCAGCACGCCGTTCATGCCGCCTTTCACCGTGAGCATGGCGGTCGGATATATCAGCAGCAGCCCTGTAGCGGCTTTCTCGACGAAGGACAGATAAGACGTACGCATCATGTCACGCGACCCCGTCCTTGGTGACACCGTCGTAGATGGAGACGAACTCGCATGCGACGACATCCCATCCGCGCACAAAGGACGGCGTCGGCTGGCTGCGGTCCAGTTGCGTTCTGACGGCCTGTATCCACCGCCCAAGTGGTGCGGTAAGCGGCACGACCTCGCCGGAGTCCGCACCCACCTGCGCGGCCGCACCGCAGGCATCCGACACCACGACCGGCACGCGTGCCGCCATCGCCTCGCTGATGACCATGCCATAGGGTTCGGCCTTCGCCGGATGCAGCAGCACATCGATGTCCCTGAAGTGCTCCGCATCGCGGCGCCAGCCCAGCAGACGATAACCGTCCTTCCACCCGGAGAACAGGTGCCTTATCTCGCCCTCGTCGGGACCGACCACCCACAGCTGGAGCTGGGGCCGCTCTCGACGTAGCTGTTCTGCGATCTGCACGGCGAGCGGCAGCCCTTTGCGTTTCCACTCCTTGCCCACGAAGCCGATGATGCCGCCGTCTGCGGGCACATCGCGTGCGGACCTCACCACGCCCGGCAAGACACCAGGCACCACGGGCTGGGTGAGTTTGTGGGCGTACTCGGGATAGTAGTGGGCCAGTTGGCGCGAGATGATCTCCGAGTTAGGCACGATATGACGTGCCACGCGCAGCTCGCGACGCTCCATGTAGAGCTGCATCGCCACGCGCAGCGAGATCCTTTTCCACCAGGGTTTGTCCCGCACCGAAGCGAACGGAGGACCATGGAAGGTCGTGACGTCGTGCACGCCACAGCGCTCGTTGCTGTGGATCAGCCAGCCTGGGTGCGGATGCGCGCGCAGCCATCTTTCCGCGCGCCGGCCGAAGCGCCAGTAGTACAGCCAGCGCGGCCGGTAGGTCATCCGGCCCAGTTCATGCACTGTGATGTTTTGGGGTCGTTCGGCCGCACAACAGACCTCGCAGATCACCTGGATTTCGTGCCCCAGTTTCGCAAGCTCGCGTGTCGTCTCCCAGACGTAGCGCTCCATGCCGCCGACCGGCCCGTAGCGCCTCACGATGTGAATTATTTTCATCCTGCCTCTAAATGATAGGTCGTCGTTATAGAATGCGCGCATTGACCCATCCGACCGACTCGACGTGAATAGTATAGCAAGCGTAGCCCGTCCTTCATGCGACCTGTGTGGCTCCACCGGCACACTTGCCCAGTCCGGCGTCGCCGATCCGGACGGCAATCTGGAAGGAACTTGGGGTTTCCGGCGCTGCGACAGCTGCGGCGTGTACTGGCTGGACCCTGCGCCCCCGGTGCATGAACTCTGGAAAGCCTACGCCACTTACCACACCCATACCCGCAGGTCTGGCCACCGTGTGGGCAGAGCGATGTTCAGCCTCGCCCATCGCCTCCTCAGGCTGGGCCTGCTGCCACTGTGGATGGCGACCGGACTCAAGCGCGAGGCAGACTACCTGCGCTTCATGACCTTGACGGATGAGCCGCAGGGCAAGCTGCTGGACGTGGGCTGTGGCGGGGGGCGTTTCCTCGCCCGCATGAAACGGCGCGGCTGGCAGGTGGAAGGAACGGATTTCGACGAGCAGGCGACCGAGAAGGTCACCGCGCGCTACGGCATCAAGACCTATGTCGGCGACCTCGCCCAATGCGATCTGCCGGAGGACACCTACGACGCAATCACACTGAGCCAGGCGATCGAGCACCTGTACGACCCCAAAGGTACTCTGCGCGAGTGCCTGCGCATCCTGAAACCCGGCGGACTGCTGGTAATGACCACGCCCAATGCACATAGCCTGGGGGCGGTCGAATTCGGCGCATACTGGCGCGGGTGGGAAGCACCGCGGCACCTGCATCTGTTCACTGTGGAATCGTTGCGGCAGCTGGCCCTGGGCGCCGGTTTCGACGTGGCCGAGGCGCGCACCTATTCTGCGGGCGCTGCGGTGGTATACCGGGTTAGCCGCACCAATCAGCTCGGCGGCAAGCTGTCCTGGCTTCAGGAACTCCGTCTGCTGAGCTGGAGCTACCGCAAAGAGTTGCAGGAACACCGCACGCAGCGCACCCGATCGCACACCGGACAGAACGTACTGATCCGCGCGCGCAAACCTTCCAACTAATTAACGAGGCCACATTAAACATTATGAAATTAATGAATCTTGCAAGAACCATCTTCTCTGGTAACGTTAAAGGTCACTTTGGACAATGGGCCGAGGACGTGCTAGTTAGAAAACTTTTCCCAAAAAATAAAAATACAGGCACATATCTGGATCTTGGTGCATATCACCCCTTCAAACACTCGAACACTGCCTATTTCTGGTTGAAGGGCTGGCACGGTTTTAACATTGATGCCAACCCCAATACCATCGCCCTGTTTAACAGAGCACGACCAAATGACCAAAATATTTGGACTGCGATTGTTCCGCAAGCCGACTTCATCAATGGGTTAGATAGTGTAAGTCTAATGCTGCCGAGTACCAAAGATTGCTCTAGCGGCATCTCTGCAACAGGGACAGTCCATCCCGTCGTTTCATCAAATAGGTCATTTTCTGAAAGCATTAGCGTCCCAGCGATCAGTGTGGCGGGATTGCTCGAAAAATTCAGTATTGGGGATGTTGATTATTTGAATGTCGATATTGAAGGATACGATCAAGCTATCATTGAAGAATTCAACTTCTCTCGTTGTCGTCCCAAAGTAATTTCCATTGAGGATTATTCCAATAACATCAAGGATGCGCTTTCATCCAGGATAACAACCTTGCTCTCTGCAAACGGGTATGTGTTGGTTGGACGAGCAGGGCCTACATCAATCTTTGTGCTCTCCGAATAGGAACATTTCATGTTCTCCATCATCATCCCGACCTGGAACAACCTCGCCCTGCTGCAGCTGTGTGTACGCAGCATCCGCCAGAATTCCGCCTATGCGCACCAGATCATCGTGCACGTCAACGACGGCAGCGACGGTACCTTGCAGTGGGTTAAGGAGCAGGGCATCACGCATACTTCATCTCCGGAGAACATAGGCATCTGCCTGGCAGTGAACGAAGCGGCCATGCATGCCACGCAAAATTACATCCTGTACCTGAACGACGACATGTATTGCTGTCCCGGCTGGGACACCTCGCTGGTCAGCAAACTCAAGCAACTGGATACTGATCTATTCATGCTTTCCGGCACCATGATTCAGCCTGGCGATGGTCACAATCCGTGCGTAATTGAGCGCGATTACGGCAGCGATGCCGAGAATTTCGACGAAGCCAGTTTGCTCGCGGAATTGCCGCAACAACACAAGGCAGACTGGTACGGTGCGACTTGGCCGCCCACGCTGGTGAGCCGACGCTGGTGGTTCAAGGTGGGCGGTTACAGCAGCGAATTCTCGCCTGGGATGAGCAGCGACAACGATTTCTCGATGAAGCTGTGGCACGCGGGTTGCCGCGTGTTCCTGGGCGTGGGCGACTCGCTGGTCTACCACTTCCAGTGCAAGTCCACCGGCAAGGTGGTCAAGAACGACGGCGGCCGGCAGTTCCTCAACAAATGGGGCATGCGCCAGTCGGTGTTCGACCGCTATTACCTGCGCCGCGGCGAGCCCGCACAAGGATTGAAGCTGGGCGAACCGGAGGATACGCGCGAACTGCGCTGGCAGCTGCTGCGCAGCCGCTTGAAGCGGGCTATCGGCTAGCTCGCAGTATCGCGAGCTTGCGGTATTTTAGATAGGTGGTACGGGCGTTCATGTGGGCGATGCCCCATCCCGCGGTGCCATCCAGCATCCCCAGCCGCACGACGTAAGTGCGCACGAAGGCCCACCCCCCGCTCAGAACCGCGCGCCCCCAGCTGGTCCGCTTGCCTGCCTTGAACATCTGCTGTGCCGCCGCAGTCGAGTAGTGATCGACCTTGCGTTCCACATCGCTTGCTGAGAGATAGCTGTAATGCAGCAGCGGGCTTTTCAGCTTTCCTGATGCACCAGTCAGTTGCACGCTCTCATGCACCAGGCTGTCCGAGAAGCGTCCGGCGCCCCGCTTGAACAGGCGCAGCACGTAATCCGGATACCAGCCGGAGTGATGGATGTAGCGCCCGCAGAACTGGGACAGGCGCGGACAGTAATAGCCATCCGCCTTGCCTTCGTGCATGGCTTGTTCTATCTCCGCGCGCAGCTCTGGCGTCACCCGCTCGTCGGCGTCTATGGAGAACACCCAGTCCTTGGTGGCATAGGCCAGCGCGCGGTTCTTCTGCGGTCCGAAGCCAGGCCAGTCATGTTCATGGACGAGCGCGCCCATTTCGCGGGCGATGGCCACCGTGTCGTCGGTGCTGCCCGAATCCACCACGATGATCTCGTCCGCCCACGCGACCGACTGCAGGCAGTCGCGGATGTTGGCAGCCTCGTTCTTGGTGATGAGGATGACGGAAAGCGTAGGCACGGTCAGTGGCCGTTGGACGTCGGCGTATATTCGGGCACCCAGCGGCGCAGCTGTTCGCGTACGGAGTCATCCGATCTCTGGGTATCGCCGCCGATCCAGTCCTGCATGCCCTTAAGCTCGCCCTCGGACACTGCCCGCGCCTGAGCGATGCGCAATTTGGGATGCGGCGTGGGCAGCGTGTTCTCGTCGTCCGCGAGCAGTTCCTCGTACAGCTTCTCGCCTGGACGTAGGCCGGTGAATTCGATCCTGATGTCGCCCTCGCTCAGGCCCGAGAGGCGGATCATGTCACGCGCCAAATCGACGATCTTCACCGGCTCACCCATATCCAGCACGAAGATCTCGCCGCCACGGCCCATGCAACCCGCCTGCATCACCAGTTGTGCGGCCTCGGGGATGGACATGAAGTAGCGCGTGATCTCGGGATGGGTCACGGTGATAGGGCCTCCCTTGGCGATCTGCTCGCGGAACTTGGGGATCACGCTGCCATTGCTGCCCAGCACGTTGCCGAAACGCACGATGACGAAACGTGTACCACCCTCCTCCTGCAATCCCTGGCACAGCATCTCCGCCATGCGCTTGGTGCTGCCCATCACGTTGGTCGGGTTCACAGCCTTGTCGGTGGAGATAAGCACGAACTTCACCACGCCGTGTCTCTTCGCGCACCTCGCCACCTGCCACGTACCGTACACGTTGTTGCGCACAGCCTGCCATGCGTTGCACCTCTCCATCAGCGGCACGTGCTTGTAGGCCGCAGCGTGGAACACCACGCCCGGACGGCATTCCGCGAATACCTGCTCCAGACGCGTGGCGTCGCGCACGTCACCCGCAAGATAGGTGATATCGAGCTGCGGAAATTTCCTTCCCAGCTCCTGTTCTATGTTGTACAGCGCGAGCTCACCGGCTTCATATAGCACCAGCTTCCTCGGCGAAAAAAGCGCGATCTGGCGGCACAGTTCGGATCCGATAGAGCCCCCTGCCCCAGTGACCAGTACCACTTTGTCCGTCAGCTGTTCGTGCAACCCTGCATCATCAAGCTGAACCGGGTCGCGCCCAAGCAGATCGTCCAGCTCCACTGCCCGCAGTTGAGAGATGGACACACGCCCGCTCAGCAAGTCGCCGAAGGCGGGAACGGTCAACGCTTTGATACCATTCTGGCTAGCCAAGTCGATTGCGCGTTTGCGCTCCTGATGGGCAGCTGACGGCATGGCGATGATGACTTGGGTCACGTCGAAACGACCCGTCCAGTACGGCAGGCTATCCAGCTTGCCCAGCACTTTGATGCCGCTAACGGTACGCCCTTGCTTTTGCGGATCATCATCGAGGAAGCCGATCAAGTGCCAATCGGCATTGCGCGCCAGCTCTTTTGACAGCGAGACCCCGGCCTCGCCAGCCCCAAGCACCAGCACAGGTTCACCCTGCAGATGGAAATCTCCGTACAGCAAGTTCTCTTTCCACATACGGTAAAACAGGCGACTGCCCCCCATCACGGTCAGCAGCAGGAGGGGGTCCATGATGAGAACTGAGCGCGGCACAATGGCCTGCACGCGGAACAAACCAAGCACGAGCGGGATCAGTGCCGTCGCAGCCAGCACTGCAAACAGAATGCGGCGCAGGTCGGCCACGCTCGCGTAGCGCCAGATACCGCGATACAGGCTGAAGCTCCAGAATACGACACTTTGAAGGGGAACCACCCAGATCAGTGTCTTCCACATGTCCTCGAAGAACGGCGGGGGCATGTCGAAATTGAAGCGCAGAAGATAAGCGAACCACCATGCCAAGGCGGCGGCAGCAACATCGTGCGCGATTGCGATATAGGTATTGATTCGAGAGCGGATCACTTCGCGGACCTCGCCTGGAACTCGCGCCACCGCGCATCCAGCGCAACCATGAGTCCAGCGTAGATGACTCCCCACGCCAACAGCACCACCCAAGGAAAGTGTTGCTGCACTACCGGAAGCGCCGATGCACCGACCGCCAGCATCAGCACATACTCGACCAGCGCGAGTCTGCGATGGCTCCAACCCATCTGTATCGCTCGCTGGTAATAGTGTTCGCGATGAGCCTCGGTAACCTTTGCACCGCGCCAGCTGCGCTTGAGCAGCGTGACGCTGGCGTCGACGATGAACGGCGAGAACACCAGGGGGGGAAACCACACGCTCCAGCATCCTTGCTGCCATCCCACCAAGCCCATAGCTGCAACCAGGAAGCCCAGAGGGATAGATCCAGCGTCACCCATGAATATCCGTGCTGTCGGGAAGTTGTAGTACAGGAACCCCAAGGCCGCCGCACTGATAGCGAGATTCAACAGAGCGAACGTTTCATTGTGTGCAAGCAGCGCAGCGACTCCGTAGAAGGCGAATCCGATCAGCGCCATGCCGCCTGCCAGTCCGTTCGATCCGTCCATGAAGTTGTAGAGGTTGGTCATCCATACCGTGAACAGGAGGACGGCCAATGCGACCAGCGCATCCTCAAGGGTGAACAATCCGGACGCAATGACCAGCACTGCTGCCGCGGCCATTTGTGCAAAGAAGCGCTGTTTCACCGGCAGGTTATACATGTCATCGAGCAGGGAAACGGCGACTAGACCTATCAGCGGCAGCAACAGCCACCAGGTCAGTGCATGGAACAGCAGCGCCCAGCCTGCCATCACCCCTCCCATCAAACCTAATCCGCCGATGCGCGGCGTAGGCGTGGCGTGCAGCGAACGTTCGTTGGGGATGTCTTGGATCTTATTGCGGAACTTGCTTGAAAGTATCGCTGCAATCAACGCCAGAGAAACCAGCAAAGCAACAATGGGAGAGTAATAGCTCATGGATGGGTGTTTCTATACCAGTCCGCGGTCGCCTCCAGTCCTTGCCGCAAGGTGTAGGGCGGTATCCAGTTAAGTTCGCGGCGAATTTTACCACTGTCCACTTGCAGAGAGCCCAGAAGACGCTCGATCTGGGCCGACTTACCTGTCAACGAACCTGCCAGATTCAACATCGCCGGCGGACATGGGAACAAGCGCGCCGGACGACCCAGTGCTTGGCCTAGGCAACGCAACAAATCCGACGTCGAGATATCCTCACCGTCGCTAACCAAGTAGGTCTGGCCGGCTGCAGCGGGATTCGTCGCGCAGAGAGTTAGTGCGTCCACCAAATTTCCGACGTAGACCATACTGCGTCGGTTGTGCGCCGATGCCAGGGGCAAGGGCAGCCCTTTGGCCAACGCGTTGAGCATCTGAATGAAGTTGCCTTTTACCCCCGCGCCGTAGACCAGCGGGGGACGCACGACGACCACGTCTAGACCCGTTTCCTTCGCCACCTTCCACAGCTCCTGCTCCGCCTCCCATTTGGACACGCCATAGGGATCCTGTGGGTTAGGCTGGTCCGATTCGCAGAACTGAGCGGCCCCGATGGTTCTTTCCCCATTCACCTTGATCGAGCTGACGTAGACGAATCGCTTCACGCCACTTGCCGCGGCAGAGCGCGCCAAATGCATAGTCCCGCGGACGTTCACCTTGCGAAACTCTTCCAGAGGATCGGCTGCCTCGTCCCTCATGACGTGGACGCGCGCGGCCAGATGAACCACGGCAGTCATTCCGCGCAATGCGGCAGACCAGTCGGTATCTGGCGCCATTCCCGGCACCTTGACCACGTCACACCCGGTGATCGCAAATTCCGCCGGATCGCGCACAGCTGCGCGGACGGAATGTCCCCTCTTCACCAGCGCGGCACATAGTGCGCTCCCGACAAATCCGTTTGCCCCCGTTACCAGCATATGGTTTTCACTCAAATCTGCTTCGACCAGACGGTGCGATTCACGTAATCGACGTAGCTCAGCACGACCCGCAGCACCTGCTTAGAAACCGGCCCCGCCTCATAGTCCTGTACCGGCGGCATCACGCGTCTATTCCTATCGTGCTGGGCGACGACGACGCGTACCGCGTCCAGCACGCGCGCCTTCTTAACGCCGCTCATGATCAGGGTGCCGACGTCCATGCCTTCCGGTCGTTCATGCGCGTTACGGAGGGTGATTGCCGGAAGGTTGAGCAGTGAAGCCTCCTCGGTGATGGTACCGCTGTCGGACACGACGCACAGCGCCTCCATCTGCAGCTTGATGTAATCACAGAAGCCGAAAGGCTTGAGGAACTGAATGTGGGGGTTCAGCCCGCCCAGTTCCAGCGTATCCAGACGTTTCTTAGTACGCGGATGGGTGGAGACTATCACTGGCACGTCATACTCTTCGGCCAATGCATTCAGCGTCTCCACCATATCTGACAGGTTCTGTGGCGTGTCTACGTTCTCCTCTCGGTGAGCGCTGACGATAAAGAACCTGCCCTCCTGGAGCCCCATGCGCTGTAGCACATCGGACTTCTCGACTTTCGGCATGTAGTAGTCCAGCACTTCGCGCATGTGCGAACCGGTCTTGATGATCGTCTCGGGGCGGATACCTTCGGCAATCAGATAGCGGCGCGCATGTTCGGTCAACACCAAGTTGATGTCGGAAAGGTGGTCAAGCACCTTACGGTTCAACTCTTCTGGCACACGTTGGTCAAAGCAGCGGTTACCGGCCTCCATATGGAACACTGGGACTTTGCGGCGCTTGGCAGCAATGACAGCCAAACAGGAATTAGTGTCGCCGTACAACATCACCGCATCAGGCTCCTCCTGCGCAATCACCGCATCGGATTTTTCGATCACGCGCGCGATGGTCTGCGCAACATTCTCGCCGACCGCCTCAAGAAAATGGTCCGGCCTCCGGATACCCAAGTCCTCGAAAAAAACCTGGTTCAGTTCGTAATCGTAGTTCTGCCCGGTATGCACCAGAATGTGCTTGGTATGCTGGTCAAGTTCGGCAATCACCCGGCTCATTTTGATCAGTTCGGGCCGCGTGCCCACGATGGTCATGACCTTAAACATCGAGTTCTTCCTGGATGTAGTCCAATTTCAGCAACAGCGCCTTGATCTGCTCCACGTTCAGCCGGTGGGTATTGTGCGAGGTGTAGTCGTCCAACCGGGATATCTCCTCCTCGCCCTCGCTGAAGTACTTCGCATAATTAAGGTCGCGGTTGTCGGCCGGGATGCGATAGTAGCCGCCCATATCCTGGGAATGCGCCATCTCCTCACGCGAGATAAGCGATTCGTACAGTTTCTCACCGTGGCGCGTACCGATGACGCGTACCGGGTTGTCCTTCTCGAACAGCTCCTTCAGCGCCTGCGCCAGATCGGCCACGGTCGAGGCGGGCGCCTTCTGCACGAAGATATCGCCCTGCTTGCCGTGCTCGTAGGCATAGAGCACGAGGTCCACGGAGTCTTCCAGCGACATCAGGAAACGCGTCATGTTGGGGTCGGTCACCGTCAGCGGCCTCTCCTCCTTGAGCTGCGACACGAACAGCGGAATGACTGAGCCGCGGGAAGCCATGACGTTGCCGTAGCGCGTGGCACAGAACACCGTCTCAGTCTCGCGCTGTACGCGTGACTTGGCAACCATCAGTTTCTCCGCCATCGCCTTGGAGATGCCCATCGCATTGATCGGGTACACCGCCTTGTCGGTGCTCAAGACCACTACGCGTTTGACGCCGTTGACGGTGGCCGCGTTCAACACGTTCTCAGTGCCGATGACATTGGTGCGCACCGCCTCCATCGGATAGAACTCGCACGAGGGCACCTGCTTCAGCGCTGCTGCGTGGAACACGTAGTCCACACCACGCATCGCCTGAAATACGCTGTCGTAGTCGCGCACGTCGCCGATGTAGAACTTGAGCTTGCTGTTGTTGAGCGCAATGCGCATATCTTCCTGCTTCTTCTCGTCGCGGCTGAAGATGCGAATCTCGCGCACGTCGGTGGACAGGAAGCGCTTGAGCACGGTGTTCCCGAAAGAACCAGTGCCGCCGGTGATCATCAATACCTTGTCTTTGAACATAATCAAACCTCTAAGAGTCCAAATCCCGTCGTTCCGGTGAAAACCGGAACGACGGATTTAATGGGGGGGCATCATTCCACCGGCCTATTGATAGGCGCGCATCGCTTCGATCAATTCAGGCCAAGCCGGCGCAACATAACCCGTGGCATCGCGAAAACGGTCAGCATTGAGCGAACGGTTGATCGCCAGTTTGGCATCCGGCACGATCTCGATCTGCTTGCCGTACACTTGGGCGACCAGATTGAGCAGATCATATTTCGAGATCGGCTGGGCGGCGACATGATACACGCCATACAGTTCGGGAAGCGGGATCACCACATCGCGGATGACTTTGGCCAAGGCGACGGTCGGCAGCCCGGAAAATATCGCCCTGGTATATCCCTTGCACCTCCCCTGCTGCGACAGAAACCAGCCCACCAGCCCATGTGCGCTCTGCAGTTCGTGGCCGATGATGGAGGTGCGCAGCGTGACGGCATGCGGATAATCCACTTCGCCCAGGAATTTCGAACGGCCGTAGAGGTCCCCGGCATCCGGAAAGTCGGACTCGCGATAACCGCCCTTGGTACCGGAAAATACGCAGTCCGTGCTCATGTGCACCAGCCGCGCGCCTGCTAGTTCGCACAACCGGGCCAACCGGTGGGGCAGCAGCGTATTGATGGGAACCGCCCGCAAGGGATCGTCCGCCTCCGCCAACTGCTTGACCAGCCCGATGCAGTTGATCACCACAACCGGGCGGACCCAAGTGAACGCCTGCACCAGCGAATCCTGCTGTTCGACATCCACCCCCGCGAGCAGCCGCCTGGCGATGTCTTCTTGGAAAAAACGCTTCGAACCTTCCGAGCGGACCGTCCCATAGACCTGCCAGCCGGGCTTTTCGCTCAACACCCGAACGACGGCATTACCGAGCATGCCGCTGGCACCCAATACCAATATTTTCATTCCAATCTCTTTTTCTGCCCGCATACGGATTGTAGATGACCGATCAACTGGTCGATCAGCATGTCATGCGCAAAATGCTCCGCATAGTATAAGCGACCGCGCTCGCCCATCGCGTCGCGCTCTGCTGGCGGCATGCGATACAGCTTCAGGAGCGCGTCTGCCAATGCCCGCCCATTCTCGGCAGGAGCCGTCAGTCCGGCTCCCGCTCTGGCCACCAGGCTGGCGCCTTCTCCATTGAGGCATGCCAAGATGGGCCTACCTGCCGCTAGGTAGGCTTGGACCTTGCTGGGGATGGTGTATCGGAAAATCTCCTGGTCCGCCAGCGTCACCAGCAACGCCGATGCCTGCTGCATGAAGCCCGGCATCATGTCGATCGGGAACCTGCCGGGCAGGTGGAGATTGTCCAGCTTCCGGTCGTTTTTTTGCTGCAGCATCCATTCCCGGCGGCTGCCATCGCCCAGCACGACGAACTGGATGTCGGCATGCGCCTTGAGCAACTCGGCCGCCTCGACGATCACGTCGACGGCCTGCGCGCTGCCGATGTTGCCGGCGAACATGACCGGGAAGCCGCTCCCCAGTCCGGCGACTTCGGGTACGGCCACCGTCACGGGCTTCTGGAACCTCTCGTCGCCGGAGTTGGGCAGGTAACTCACCGGGGTGCCGGATGCCAAAGTATTGACCGGCGCGATGAACGCCTCGGACTGCACCAGCAGCAGATCCACATGGCTATAGATGAACCGCACGACCCGCTTGACCGCCTTGAGGACGGTCCTATTCTTCACATATCCCGTCGCCGACAGGCTTTCCGGCCACAGGTCCTGCACCCACAACACGACGGGGCAGCCTTTCAGCCAGCCGAGGAAGATTGCGGGGATGGCTTGCAGGATCGGTGATGGCGCATAGACAAAGATCACATCGAACTTCTTCTCACGCAGCTGCCAAGGTGCGAACAGCAATCCAGAAAAGACGAAGGACAGATAGTTCACGGCCAGTCGCCAGCCTCCGCGGCCGCGCGCAAGCAGCGGAATCCGCTGAATATCGATGCCATTATGAACCTCCCGCTGCCAGCCCCAGGCACGGTATCCGGGAAGAACATCCCCGCGCGGATAGTTCGGTTTGCCGGTCAACACCTCGACTGCGACGCCTTTCTCTTTTAGCGTCCTGGCAACATCGTTGATGCTAAAATCTTCCGGCCAGTAATATTGGCTAACTATTAGCGCGCGCATCGTTGCCTATCGTTGTCGGTTTGGGATTTGCCGCCCCTGACCAGAACATCAGACAGGGGATGAGTGTGACGCCGATGAATATCCATACCGGAAATATTTGGAAACGCATAACGAAGCCGGTCATCAGGCAACAGCACAAAGTCGTCAAGGCAAAAACGCTTGCCGCACTGTGCTCGGCAAAGTAGGCGTGCACAGCCCACTGCAAAGATTTGACGCTGATCCACAGCATCGCCGCCGTGCCCAGCCAGCCCACATCCTGATAGAGCACCAGCCATCCGGCATCGCGCGACCCGCCCTCGAAGCGCCCTTCGATGGACACGGTCACCTCGGGCGGAACGTCTATAGACGAAACGATGCCGGTCGCACCGGCCAGTTTCAGCACATAGTTGGCCAGATACAACGGCGCCGCGGCGAACCGCTCGCCCAGCAGGGTGATATCATTCCAGCCGCCCTTGCCCGGAAAGAGCGGTGCCGCAAGCCAGGCGGCGCCCGCATATATCACCAGCATGGTCACCGGCAGGATCAGCAGCGGGAGCCAGCGGGAGCGGCCCTTGAGCAGCACTGCTGAGATCAGCAGCATTCCCAGCAGCAGATAGCCAGCGCTTCGTGATCCTGAAAAATAGATGGCGACCGAAGCCAGCACCATGCCCCACAACATCACCCTGCGATATTCCTTCCACTCATGCATGCCGTAGGCACATGCCAAATAGACTAGGGATGCCCAGAACGCGAACAGGTTCGGATTGAACAATATGGAGCTGGCGCGATACACCATCGCACCCGAACTTTCCAGCGTTCCCGCCCATGACTGTTGCGCAAAGACTTCGTAGATGGCGATGCAATCGGTAGCACACAGGATGAGCAATCCGACCACCACCCAGGCATGCACCTTCACCGCATTCAACCTGTCGATGCTCGTTGCGCCAAGGAACCCGACCGTCATCAGGATGAGCATGATCTCGATGGAGATCACATTCTTCAGCTGCAGCCAGTCGCCTTGCCTGAAATTCAGCAGATAGCCGCAGAATACGATCCCCATTGCCAGCAGGATATGAAGCTCGACCTTTCTGCTTTTTTTTCGGTTCTGTGCCCAGGCATCGTAGGCAAGAACGCTCAGCATGGCCAGAACGATGCCGAGCAATGACAGCGTAGATAGTTTTGCCAGCACGCCACTTCCCTCGGTATGCAATTCGACCAGCAGGCTTGCGGATTCATTCGTGGCAAGTGCGATTGCGGCGAAACTGAAGTGCAAGGTGCCATATGCGAACAACGCCAGAAGCAACGTCGCAACGTCCCGCCCGCGCAGGATGACATTGAGCAGGAGGATGACGATCAGCACATTGATTATTTCAATCACGTTGAATTTCATCATCCCGCTCGCTTGTTCTCATGATGTGCTCGATAAATCCGCTGGCGTCCAGCAATGACAGCGCTGACTCTGGCTTTCCCATGAAACGCTTCACCGCCCTAGCGATGGAGTTCGCCGATGCCGGATCGAACGTCTGTTCAGGATCGAGCACGTCGCGCACGTAATCCAGTTCCGATGCCAGCACCGGCAATCCGGCCTGCCGGGCCTCGATCAGAGGCAGGCCGAACGATTCGAAAATCGACGGAAAGATCAGTGTGCCCGCCTTCCGGTATAGCGCCAGGGCTTCCGGGTGAGACAGCTCGCCTGCATTGGTAACGGCTATGCCGTGCCTTTGGCTCAGCATCTCGATCTCATCGCATAACGCGGCAAAGCGATTTTTGCTCAAGGTCAGGCAAAGCGTAGGAAACAAGCCCTCGCCCGCCAGCAAACACCATGCTTCAAGCAGGCGTTGATGGTTCTTGTGCGGCTCCCCTGACGCCACATAGACGAAATCGAATTGCTTCTCCTTCGGCCCCCCCGTGCGCAGCGCACTGCGTGCATAACCATCCGGCACCGACACAAAAGGAAGCGTCCGCACAGGCACTGTCCCCCGCGTCATCTTGTCCATCAGTCTTTTCATCGTCGGCGTCTGCACGATGAATTCATTGGCATTGGACATCCTCGTGGACAGCCACCAGCGTTCCACGGCCAGCCGGAGCCTCACCTTGAGCGGGAAAGCACCGAGGCTGGTCACATCGATCAGGTAGCGATTCTGCACAAAGACCACCGCACGCCCGCGCAACCTGAACAGCGGCGGCAGATTGCCGAAGCACAACACGATGTCCTGCGGCTGGACGTTGTGGCTCAGCCATCGCTCCGCGCTTGCGCGCTGCCGGATCGATGGCGGCACTCTCTTCACCAGCATATCGTCCGGCATGTCACCGGGTAGCGCCATGCGACTATCCAGGACCAGGACTGTCGATCCAGCATCGGGCATGGCCTTGATGATCGACCAGAGCAGGGCTTTCCCCCCGCCCTGATGGACATTAGTTGCGTGAATGTAGAGGGTGCCTGTTTTCAAAATATCGTTCCGTACGGTTTCACAGAATCACGTTTTTCAACACCTCCAGGTAGGCGTGGCCCCATTTCGTGTCCGGCTCCATGTAATTGCCTTCGGCCCATTCGTTCCACGATTTCAGGAAAATGATGCGATGCCCGTCATCGCGCGAATTAACCGCGCTGAGCGCTTCTTCCATGTGCTTCTTGAACAGCTCGGGAGTGGACCCGGTAAGGACAAGCCCCTTCCGCCCGGAGCGCGGGGTGTGGTCCCAATTCGGGTACGCACATGGATAAGCATCAAATCCGAATTGCTTCATATCCGGAACAAGGTGTTTTATGGCTTCCGCATACTCGATCGTGCGAGGGCCGCCAAGCGAGAGCTTCTTCCTTACCCCCCAGATTAGCCGCTCTGCCTTGTTGACGACTGAGTTCTTGGATGAGACCACACCTAGTGTAGAGATCGCGGCACCATCCAAACCCAGCGCAGCAGCATCATCAAAATCAAGCATGTTGTTGCCAATGATGTATAGCCCCTTCAACCCTGCCTGGAGCGCCCATTCGCGCCATTGGTCGAGCCGCCGTTTTGCGTCTGGCAATTTCAGCGGTTTGTAGATGAACAGCAGCGGTTTGCCTTCGACGGAGATATAGCGATGATCGCTGAATGCCTTCAGCAGATAGTCGAAGTGGGCCCTGTCATCCGCTTCTCCCGGATACGTTTGCTCCATGAGCATGCGGCTCGGCTCGTTATTCCAGACACCGGTCCACGACTCGTTTGCCCAGCCGAGACAGAATGGGAAATCCGGCTTGCCTGAAGCCAGCACCTCGTCGAACGGCCTTTCCAGCAAGCGGCGACCGGCGAACCAATAGTGCCAATAACAGAAGCCTTCGATGCCATATGCTGCCGCCATTTCGGCCTGGGCGATCCTGGTCTCCGGCAGCCTCAAGTCGTAATAGCCCAGGTCCGCAGGGAAATGTGGCTGCTCATGCCCCTTGAACAAGGGACGCGCCTTGGTCACGTTCGTCCATTCCGTGAACCCGCGTCCCCACCACGCATCGTTCTCCGGTATGGGATGGAACTGCGGCAGATAGAACGCGATCACGCGGGCTTTCTTCTTCTGGTCTTTTTTGTCAGACATAACTCTTCCTGCCCTGATGCTGCTAAGCGACCTTCACCACCTCTACCTCCGGCAGCGGGAATACTAGGTTCATGCCTGAAAGCTTCTTGTTTGTCATAAAGAATTTCCGGAAATGCCACGGCAGCACGATCATGTAGTCCGGCTTACTGGCGAGCAAGTCCTTCTCCGGGATGATCGGGATCCATGTGCCTGGCGTATAGCAGCCGAATTTCTCGGGATTGACCTCGCCGACGCACTCCACTTCCCCGGTTGTCAGCCCGCAATATTGCAGCAGTACATTGCCTTTGGTCGAAGCCCCAAGAACCGCCACAGTCTTCTTTTCGGCATGAGCAGTAGCAATGAATCTCAGCAGATCGATCTTCGTTCTCACTACACGTTCCGCGAACTCCTGATAGGGCTTCAGGGTGTCCAGCCCCCTTGCTTGCTCATCGTCAAGGATACGCTGTACGGAGGGAACAACGGTCGGAGCGCCGTGCGCCTTCTTCACCGTCACGGAAAAACTTCCGCCATTGATGTCATTGAACTCGACATCGATGATCCTAAACCCCACGCGGTCGGCCATCCACTTGATCTGGCGCAATGCATAGAACTCGAGGTGCTCGTGGCACACTGTGTCGTATGAATTGGTATCCAACATGGTCGGCATGTAGCTCTGTTCGAACACCCAGATCCCGTCGTCTTCCAGCACATCAAACACCTGGCGCATGAAACCCATCGGGTCTTCCAGATCGTAGAACATGGAGAAAGAAGTGACGACCTTGGCCTTCTTTCCGAGGAAGCGTTCCTTTATCAGCGCGGAAGTGAAGAAATCCGGGATCAGCTGGATATGTGCTGGATAGTAGCTGTGGAACTTCACACCGGTCGGATCGACACCGACCAGCACCGGGCCTATCGCCGGGTAGGCCTGCAACGTGGTGCTGTCATTGCTGCCGATATCGATGACCAGATCACCTGCCTGCAACTGCACCATGCCCAGAATGCGCTTCACCTTGTTGTTGAGATGGGCCACCATGCTCGCGTTCAGACCGGAACGATAGCCATAGTTCTCGCCATACATCTCGCCCAGATCGTACGAGTGTTCCATCTGCAACAAACCGCAGGAGTCTGTTCCCCCCACGCATTTCACCAAGTGCAGCGGGCCCGTCGTCACCTTTGCCCCGTTTTCGCGCGGGAACACACCGGTAAGCATCTGCTCGCCCAGGTCCAGCACGCGCTCAAGATGCGTGTTGCCACAAATCCTGCATTTCTCGATCTTCTTGTACATCGTCTTTTGCTCCATCTGTTTTATGTTCTATTGCTCAAGCTACGCAAATCCTCGTCCACCATCATCTGCACCAATTCCCTGAAGCCGACTTCTGGCTGCCATTTCAATCCGGCGCGTGCCTTGGCTATGTCGCCGACCAGCAATGCCGTTTCGGCCGGCCGGTAGGCGGCCTCATCCTCGCGCACGTGATCGCGATAATCCAGTCCCAAATGGCTGAAAGCGAGATCGCACAGTTCGCGCACCGAGTGCGCCTGTCCTGTTGCCAGCACATAATCGTCCGCATGTTGCTGTTGCAGCATCAACCACATGGCGCGCACAAAATCGCCGGCAAAACCCCAATCCCGCTGCGCATCCAGATTGCCGAGGTGCAGCTCCTTCGCCAGCCCCAGCTTGATCCTTGCCGCCTCGTGGGTGATCTTCCTGGTGACGAACCCCAGCCCGCGGCGCGGACTCTCGTGATTGAACAGGATTGCCGAGCACGCGAAGATGCCGTAGCGCTGGCGGTAGATCCGGATCATCGAGTCCGCGTAGAGTTTCGCCGCCCCGTACGGGCTGCGCGGATTGACCGGCGTCGATTCCGTTTGGGGGCTTTCGACCGCCTCGCCGAATATCTCGCGGCTGGAAGCCTGGCAGAAACGCAACCCCGCATCCACCGCACGGATTGCCTCTAGCATGCGCGTCACTGCCATGCCGTTCACTTCACCCACACCGACGGGATCGTCATACATGCCAGCACCCGAAGAATAGGCGGCAAAGTTGTAGATCTCCTGCGGCCGATAAAGGGCCAGCGTTTCGGTCATGCCGCGCTGATCCAGCATATCCCAAGCGACCAGTTCCACGGCATCCGCAACATTCACCGGAAGCGCCACCCTGGCTTTCTGGCGGTCCCGCGCCGCGCCGATGACGCGGTAACCTTTTGCGAGCAGCAGCTCCGCCAGGTAGGATCCGTCCTGCCCTGCGATACCGGTAACGAGCGCTGCAGGCTTGCCTGTCAATGAACACCTCGGGCCAGCGCACGTGCCGTCAAGCGGCTCAGGACCCCGGCGTTCCGGCTGAACAGCAGATCGTGCAATGCCATCCGGGCCGGCTGGGCTGGCAATGCAAAGTACGTCACCATCACCAGGTTCGCCAGCGATGCCGGAAACACGCTCAACAGATACGCGACCATTCTTTCCAGCTTGCCAACATCGCCTTGCCAGAATTTTTTGAACTCGGCCGAAGAGTATGCGCCAAGCGCCCGGTTATGGAACAGCGCCTTCGCGCTGCGCCATGGCTCGCGCCGGCAGACTTTTCTTTTTGCCTCTTCCGAGAAATCCGAAAACGACCAGACCAGTCCGGGCCATTTGAACATCCAGACTTCGAAACTGCGTGAGGTCCACATCGCATTGCCATAGCGGATGACGATCTGCGGTTCGGCAATGACCCGGACGTTCGTGATCGGCGGATTCTGGAAGATCACTCCGACATGGATGAACAGGGAACCATAATAGGCGACACGTTCCCTTGCCATCCAGCATGTACGCCGGATCACCACACAACCGATGAACGAAAGGTATGCCGCAGTTTCCCTGAAGAACGCTTCGCGATCGGCCGCGCGATAGACCTTGTCCGCATCGAACGCCAAGCGCTGCTTCTCGAACAGTTCGGAAAGATCGACACTCCTCACTTCGGCGTTGACGATGACCAGATCATCCTCGCCACCCAGTGCGGACAACACGGCCGCCACCGCACCCGGGCGCAGCAGGTCGTCATCGGTCATCAGCCAGCAGAACTGGCCTTTCGCATATCCGACCGCCTTGTCGAAATCCGCATCCACGCCGGAGTTTACAGATTCCCGGAAATAGCGAATCTCCGGGTGTGCCGCTGCATAGCGCGCCATCACTTCAGGCGTATCGTCCGGTGACGCCCCATCCACGACGACGATCTCCAGGCCCGGCTCCATCTGGACAAGGATGGAGTCCAGCGTCTCGCCTATGAATTGCCCTCTTTTGAAAGTCGCAATACAGATGGACAATTTGGGTGTCGCGTTAGTCGTCATCGCCAGGGTCAAGTCAGTTTCGTTGGTGTGATTCAGCTCTTTGCTCGCGCCTAAATGGTCACGAATTTCTGATCGGCGATCAAAGCAAACTGCTGTTCGCTCGGGATGCGGAATTTCTTGTACTGGGATTGATTCTCCGCAAATTCCAGGCCCCGGACCCCATCTAGGAAGGAATCATCGAAATGCACGGGATCCACGAAGAACCCGTTCACGCCATTGCGGTCTACCGTCACGAATCGGTAGCCGTGCTGCTCGAAGAATCTCCGCCAGCCTGAGATCGATACGCCGTAATACAAGTGCGTCGGGTGTGCCTGGGTGAACACGAAAGCAGGCTGATATTCGATGGTCATGCTGCGTTCGGGGCCATAGACCGAGTTATATTCGACCGCGAAAATCTTCGGGCGGAAGCCGGCATCGAAAATGGCTTGGGCGATGTAATAGTCGTTGCCGTCGATATCGAGGGAGAGCACATCCGGGTCGTGGTGCATCGCCATCACTTTCAGGTCGCGCACGCTTTCCTTTGTCACGAACATGTTGTGGATTTCGGCACCGATACTGTATCCGACCACCGTGCGTCTTGCCCTCTCAACCAGGTGCGGGCTGCCTTCGATCAGCATGCCATTGTATTTCTCGGCCACGAGCAACCAGCCTGAATTGTTTTCGATGCCGTCCGCGGCGCCGATCTCGATGAAATAGCGGTTGCCGACCTTCAGGTTCTTACGCAAAACGTCCAGGATGCCATCCTCGCCATTCTGGCTGAATCCGGAAAACTCCCAGCTTGCCGGCGACTTCAGATCGATGTTGCGCGCGTGCATCATCGCCGCTCCTTTGCTCAAGGCAATCGCGATGCGCTGGCGGTCGCGTACATCCAGCAGATAATTCATGAGTCTTCTAATCATATTTTCACCTGTCTATAAACTTGCTCATTCATATGGCAGCGATTTTTTCCATTTCAAGTTGGCAAGGATCGCTGCACGCAGTCCTTTCGATGTTGCTACAGAAAGTACCATGGCTACCAGCGCCAGCAGACTTCCGCACACCAGTTTCACGAGAGCCGCATACTCATTGCCATGCACGGCGAAATGTCCCAGCACACCGATTAGCAGCGTCAGCATCAGCGGGATACCGATATCCTGCAGCAGCCATCCGGCACCAACGCCCTTGAGCAAACGGCGGTGCGTCAGCCAGGTGCCCAGCAGCATGTACATCATATGCAATACCAGCCATGCCAGCGCACCACCCAACGCGCCATAGGTCAGCGCGAAATAGATGATCAGCGGCAAGAAGGCCATCATCAATATGATGTTGATGGTCAGCGGCAACCGCGTTATGCCGTATGCCAGTTGCAAAGCATATGGAAAGTACATGGCGCCATGCAAACCAGAGCCTATCGCCAGCAGTGCAATGACCGGCGCCACGTTTGAAGCAATGGCCCGATTGCTGGTCCAGACCAGCACCAGCTCGTAGCCGAACACCGCCAGAACCATTGCGATCGGGAAGATCGTGCTAACCAGCAGGCGTGTCCCCATTCGATAGAGGTCGGCCAGCTTTTCCGTGTCGCCGGTTGCCACCAGCGCCGAGAAGCGCGGATAGGCCACGTTGTAGACCGGCGTGATCAACACATACAGGCCGCTCACTACGACCGTGGCCAGCATGTAATGGCCGAACTCTTCCAGTCCCAGCATTTTGCTCAGTATCACCTTGTCCATCTGGGTGAAAACCAGTGCCGTCAAGCCGATGCCGCTCATCCCTGCCGTGAAACGCCACACGCTTTTTAGTTTCTCGATATCGAATCGGTTCTGTTCCGTCTTGCCGATGATGCGCCAAGCGGCGAACCGCATGGTCACTGCGTACACCATGCCTACGCAGGCCTGCCAGATGAAGAAGGCCTCGATGGTGGGCGAAACATAGGCAAGTATCGCCACCGCCCCGATGCTGCCGACCGTCACCATCGTCATATTGATGCCGCTCGACACCGTTAATCGCTGCGCGCCGATCAGCGCCCCCTGGTACAGGCCTATCGGCCAGCGGCAGGCCACTACCACTCCCATCAGCATCACGGCATGGGTGATGGTCTGCGCTGACAATTGTCTTGATTGCAGCCAGTCTTCCGCGATCACTGGCGCGAGCGCCAGCAGCAAAATCGCAATCACCGCTGCGATGCCCCAATACACCACTGCAAGGGTGTGCAGCAGCTTGCCGGCTTCCTTCAGCTCGCCCGATGCTGAACAGCGCGCGACCTCGCGGTTGATGGTTGGCGCCATGCCCATATCCAGCAGTTGCAGCAACGATTGCGTCGTCACGAAGAAACCGATCAGGCCATAGGCTTCTATCCCCAGGTACTTGAGGTAGAACGGCACCACCGCCAAGCCGATCAGGGCCGACCAGATCGAATTGGCCAGGCCTGCGATCAGATTGCGACCTAGCGTCACGCGCGATCACTCATGGTAGGTGTTCGTGTAATAACCGTGGCTCTTCACCAGCTCATCCCGTTCGGCGGTCTTGAGATCCTCACGCACCATTTCCTTGACCAGCTCCTCGAACGTAGTCTTGGGCTGCCAGCCTAGCTTGGCCTTGGCCTTGGAAGGATCGCCCAGCAGCGTTTCGACTTCCGTCGGGCGGAAGTAGCGCGGGTCGACCGAAACGATGCAGTTTCCTTCAGCATCGTAGCCCTTCTCATCGACGCCGCTGCCTTCCCAGCGCATATGGATGCCCAGTTCTTCCGCGGCAGCATTTACAAAGTCGCGCACGCTGTATTGCACGCCGGTGGCGATCACGAAGTCTTCCGGCTTGTCCTGCTGCAGCATCAGCCATTGCACTTCGACATAGTCGCGTGCATGACCCCAATCGCGTTTGGCATCCAGGTTGCCCAGATAGAGGCGCTTTTGCAGGCCCAGCTTGATGCGCGCCAATGCTCGGGTGATCTTGCGGGTCACGAAGTTCTCGCCACGCACCGGCGATTCATGATTGAACAGGATGCCGTTACAGGCATAAATGCCATAAGCCTCGCGGTAGTTCACGGTGATCCAGTACGCGTAAAGTTTGGCGACCGCATAGGGCGAGCGCGGGTAGAACGGCGTGCTCTCTTTTTGCGGGATCTCCTGCACCAGGCCGAACAGCTCCGAAGTGGAGGCTTGGTAGAAGCGGGTTTTCTTTTCCAGGCCGAGGATGCGTATCGCTTCCAGCACGCGCAACGCGCCCAACGCGTCAGAGTTGGCGGTGTATTCCGGCTCTTCGAACGATACCGCCACATGGCTTTGCGCGGCCAGGTTGTATATCTCGTCCGGTTGCACCTGCTGGATGATGCGGATCAGGCTGCTTGAATCGGTCAGATCGCCGTGATGCAGAAAGAAGCGCACGCCATCCTCATGCGGGTCGCGGTACAGGTGATCGACGCGGGCGGTATTGAACGACGAGGCCCGACGCTTGATGCCGTGAACGATGTAACCCTTGTTCAACAGAAACTCAGCCAGATATGCCCCATCCTGTCCAGTAACGCCAGTGATCAGTGCAACTTTTCTTGTATGGCTCATTTCATCAGTTCCTTTTGTTTGCTATCTGCCGTAGTTGTCTTCGTAACGCTGTATGTCATCTTCACCCAGATACTCGCCGACCTGGATCTCAACGATATGCAATGGCTCGGCCCCCAGATTCTCCAGCCGGTGCTTGGCTCCAATCGGGATATAAGTACTCTGGTTCTTGTGCACAGTGATGACCTCATCGCCGTTGGTGACGGTGGCGGTGCCCGATACCACCACCCAGTGCTCCGAACGGTGCGCATGGCTCTGCAAGCTAAGCCGTGCGCCCGGCGCTACTTCGATGCGCTTGAGCTTGAAACCCTCAGGGTCTTCTTCCAGTATGGTGTAACTGCCCCACGGGCGGTTCACCTTGGCGTGGTAGATATGCTCGGTCGCGCCCTTTTCATGCAACGCATCCACCACCTCGCGCACTCGCTGCGTCTGGTCGTTTTTCGAGATCAGTACGGCGTCGGCGGTTTCGATCACACACAGGTCTTCCACACCGATCGCGGCGACTAGGCGTTTTTCCGCGCGGACCAGGCTGTTCTTGCAGTCCACTACGATGACGTTGCCCTGCACGGAATTTCCGCTCTGATCCTTGTCAGAGATCTCGTACACCGCCTGCCAGCTGCCGACATCGTTCCAGCCGATGTCACACGGAATGAGCGAGACGCGCTCGGACTTCTCCAGCACGCCGTAGTCGATGGAGATCGACGGCATGGTGCCGAAATGTGCTTCCACAGCCTGCTGAAAGGTCTTGCCGCTGCGGCTTTCGGCAAGGATGGTTTGCGCCACGCCATACACGTCCGGCAGGAAGCGCTGGATCTCTGCCAGAATCACCGAGGCGCGCCACACGAACATGCCCGAATTCCAGTAATAGCCGCCTTGCTGCAGGAAACGCTCCGCGGTCGCCAGGTCAGGTTTCTCGGTGAAGCGCTCGACCTCATATACCTCGGCATCGGTCCCGGAAAGTGCTTTGATGTAGCCGAAACCGGTATCAGGACGAGTGGGCTGGATACCGAAGGTGACCAGTTTGCCTCCATCCGCCTCGCGGATCGCGATGTCCAGATGAGCACGGAATCGCACTTCATCCTTGATGATATGGTCGGCAGGCAGCACTACCATCACCGGGTCGCTGCCCCCTGCAGTCAGGTAAGCCGCCGCCAAGGCGATCGCCGGCGCGGTGTTGCGGCCAGTGGGTTCATACAGCGCCCGATAAGGCAGCAGCGCGTGATATGCCTCGCCTTTGGCATGCGCCTCCTGCGTGACGATGAGCACGTCTTCGGCGGCAATCGTCGGTGACAGGCGGTCGATGGTGGTCTGCAGCAGAGAAGCCTCGCCGTCCAGCACGAGGAACTGCTTGGGCAGGTGCTGCCGCGACAGCGGCCACAACCGACTGCCGCTCCCGCCAGCGAGAATAACGGCGTGTACATTACTCATGCGCATCCTCCAACAAGCCCTTCCGCTCAACCTCGCGCCGCAGTTCTTCGATCTCTTTCTTCAGGCGCTCGTATTCCTGCATCTTGTATCTGAGAAACTCGACCGTCATGAAAGCCTTCTGCTCCATCCCGCTTGGAGTGAGCAGATAGGTGTAGGCCAACTTGTTGTCGCTGTTTCGGAAGTTGTTGATCTTCACGCTACCCTTTTCGACCAGCGCATTCAGGCAGTAGTTGAGCTTGCCCAGACTGATGCCCAGCCGTTTCGCCATATCCCGCTGGGAGAGTTCAGGGTTCTCTTCCAGAGTTTTGAGCAGGCTGTAATGGGTTGTTTTATCTAGCATGGGCGGCGCGTTCATTCGTTGAACGGCGCGCATTAGAGCAGCGCCACCAAGACACTGTCAAGCCAGGCCCCGTCCGCTTTCGATACAATCACCGGGTTATTCATGTCCCTTGCCTCCATGACAGCATCTTCCCCGACCAGTCTGCGCATCGCCGTCGTCCGCTTCTCTGCCTTGGGGGACGTGGTGATGGTAGCCGCCGCGGTACGCGCCTTACGGCGTAGCTTGCCGGATGCGACGATCACCTGGATCACCAGCCCGTTGGCCTATAGCTTGTTAAAGGGGCTGGAAGGTGTTCGGTTCGAAGTGATGGAAAAACCCCATTCGTTCTCGGATTACCGTGCTTTCTACCGCAGCTTCCGTCAGCAGGAATTCGATGTAGTACTGGCGATGCAGGCAAACTTGCGAATCAACCTGCTCTACCCCGCCCTTCATGCCCCGGTAAAGATCGGCTTTGACCGGATTCGCGCCCGTGAGGGGCAGCGGCTATTCTGCAACCGGAACATCCCTTTTCGGGATACCCACCTCGTCGACAGCTTTCTCTCTTTCGTCGAGACGCTGACCGGAAAGCCAGTTCTTGCGGAGTGGGGACTTCCTGCGGATGCCGCGGACCTGCGCTGGGCCCGCGAACAATTGGCGTATCTGCCCAAACCCTGGGTGGCCATACATCCCCACGCGAGCAAGGCCGAACGCAACTGGCTGGCCGAACGTTACGCTGAAGTCGTAACGCAAGCGACCCAACGTTGGAACTGCGGCATCCTTCTGACCGGCGGCAACGTTGAGGCCGAACGGATGTTGTGCGGGCAACTCGCCCGACTCGCCCCCGGCCATACCCTGAACCTTTGCGGCAAGACGACACCGAAGCAGCTTGTCGCCTTGTTGGGCCAAGTGAACGTGCTGATCGCGCCGGATACGGGTGCCGTGCACATCGCCCGGGCTATGCGCACGCCGGTGATCGGGCTTTATGCCGTCGCTTCGCCCCGGCTCACGGGTCCCTATCAGCAGATGGACCATTGCGTGGACCGCTATCCGCAGGCGGCGCAGAAATTCCTGGGCAAGGAGGCCGATCAGCTGCCGTGGAACACACGTGTGCACCATCCTAGCGCGATGGCGCTGATCGAAGTAACCGACGTCATGAAGCAGCTAACTCGCGTGCTGGAACAAAAAGAATGAGAAGGCTCATTGACTCTAGACTGGCCTATAACGCGCTGCTCTGGCTGCTGCTCCCTTACATCTGCCTCCATCTGTTGTGGCGCGGACGCAGACAGCCGGATTATCTCCGCCATGTCTGGGAGCGCTTCGGCTGCTATGCCGTACGCAGCGACAAGCCTGTCATCTGGCTGCACACAGTATCCGTAGGCGAAACGCGTGCAGCAGCGACTCTTGTGCAGCGCCTGTGCGAGCGCTATCCCGACCACCGTGTTCTCCTTACCCACACTACGCCCACCGGGCGGGCCGCCAGCGAACAGCTCTACAGCGACAAGGTCATACGCGTCTACCTACCCTACGACTACCCGTTCGCGGCGCGAACGGGCCTGCGCCATTTCCAGCCGCAGCTGGGCGTCCTTCTTGAAACCGAGGTGTGGTTCAACCTGATACACCAGTGCCGCTCCGCGCAGATCCCCCTGCTCCTGCTCAACGCGCGCCTGTCCGAGAAGTCCGCAATGCGTTATGCGCGCTTCCCGCGACTTACCCGGCGTGGGCTGCACGAACTCGCACTCATCGGCGCACAGACCGACGAGGACGCGCAGCGCCTGGCGAGCCTGGGCGAGCGCACCGCGTCCACCATGGGCAACCTGAAGTTCGACATCTCGCCACCGCGGGCCATGATGGACCTCGGCGTCCGCTTGAGATCCCTGTTCGGTGAGGAGCGACGGGTGTTCCTGATCGCCAGCACGCGCGAGGGTGAGGAGATACTGCTGCTGGATGCTTTGAGGCAGGCGAACGTCGCACACATGCTCACGGTGATCGTGCCGCGCCACCCCCAGCGTTTCGATGAGGTCGCTGCGCTCATCGAGGAGCGCGGCCTGCGCATGCAACGGCGCAGCGCGGGCGAACCCATCGCCTCCGACACGCAGGTAGTGCTGGGAGATAGCATGGGCGAGATGTTCGCTTATTACGCCGCCTGCGACCTTGCCTTCGTCGGCGGCAGCCTGCTCCCTTTCGGCGGCCAGAACCTCATCGAGGCCTGTGCCGTCGGCAAACCCGTACTGATCGGCCCGCATACTTACAACTTCACCCAAGCTACCGAACTGGCTGTCGCCGAAGGGGGAGCGCGGCGGGTCGATGATGCCGATGATGTGGTGCGTCAGATGAATGCACTGCTGCCGGATGCCGAACGCCTGGCACAGATAGGGAAAGCCGGATTGCGCTTTGTCAGCGACAACCAGGGCGCGACTGAGCGCGCGCTCGAGCTTATCGCACTTCAAATAGGTGCTCCCGTTTCTCCCGTCAGGTAAAATAGGAAATTATGAAAAAAATCCTCATCACCGGCGGCGCCGGATTCATTGGCTCCGCCGTCGTGCGCCAGTTCATCAACGATACCGATTGCAGCGTAGTCAACGTGGACAAGCTGACCTATGCGGGCAACCTCCAGTCCCTCGCTTCGGTCTCCGATAGCCCGCGCTATCGCTTCGAACAAGTGGACATATGCGACGCGGCTGAAGTGGCTCGCGTGCTCCGCGAGCACCAACCTGATGCGGTGATGCACCTTGCGGCCGAATCGCACGTAGACCGCTCCATCAGCGGCCCGGCAGACTTCATCCAGACCAACATCGTCGGCACTTACACCCTGCTGGAAGCCTCCCGCAACTACTGGAACGGGCTGGACACACAGCGCAAGGCCGCATTCCGCTTCCACCACATCTCGACCGACGAAGTGTACGGCAGCCTAGGAGACACTGGCTTCTTCACCGAAGAGACACCTTACGAGCCCAACTCCCCCTACTCGGCCAGCAAGGCATCAAGCGACCACCTGGTACGCGCCTGGCACCACACCTATGGCCTGCCGGTGGTCACCACCAACTGCTCCAACAACTACGGCCCGTACCATTTTCCAGAAAAGCTGATCCCACTGGTGATCCTGAACGCGGTCAACGGCAAGCCGCTGCCCATCTATGGCAAGGGGGACAACATCCGCGACTGGCTGTATGTGGACGACCATGCCCGCGCGCTGCGCCTGGTGTTGGAACGCGGCAAGCTCGGTGAGAGCTACAACATCGGCGGCTGGAACGAGAAGACCAACCTGGAGGTGGTGCAATCCATCTGTACCATACTGGACGAACTGCACCCGCAGGGCGCCCCCCACAGCAAGCTCATCACCTACGTGGCCGACCGTCCCGGGCACGACAAGCGCTATGCCATAGATGCCTCCAAAGTCGCGCGCGAGCTCGGCTGGAAACCGCAAGAAACTTTCGAGTCCGGCCTGCGCAAGACCGTCGAATGGTATCTGCACAACACGGAGTGGGTGCAGGGCGTGACCAGCGGCGAATACCAGCATTGGGTACAGAAGAACTACAGCAACAGGAGGGCAGTATGAGCAGCAAGCAGGGGCCCCGCAAAGCGGGGATGTGCGCATCCGCGATTGCGGCCAGCTACCGACACACAGCAAGCATGGCTGACAGGAAAAATAAAGAGGTGGCAGCATGAAAGGCATCATCCTCGCCGGAGGTTCCGGCACAAGGCTTTATCCAGTGACGCTACCCGTCTCCAAACAGCTGCTGCCCATCTACGACAAGCCCATGATCTACTATCCCCTGTCCACGCTGATGCTGGCTGGGATACGGGACATCCTGGTGATCTCCACGCCGCAGGACACCCCTCGCTTCGAACAACTGCTGGGCGACGGTTCACGCTGGGGCATCAACCTCAGCTATGCAGTGCAGCCCTCACCGGACGGCTTGGCCCAGGCGTTCATCATCGGCGAGGACTTCATCGGCAAAGACAGCTGCGCGCTAGTGCTGGGCGACAACATCTTCCACGGCCACGACTTCGAAAAAACGCTGACGGCCGCCACCCGCAAGTCCAGCGGCGGCACCGTCTTCGCCTATCATGTGCACGATCCCGAGCGCTACGGCGTGGTGGACTTCGACGAGAACGGCCGTGCATTGAGCCTGGAAGAGAAACCCAAGGTTCCCAAGTCGAACTACGCCGTCACCGGCCTGTATTTCTACGACAACGACGTGGTCGACATCGCCAAGACCATCAAGCCCTCGGCACGCGGCGAGCTGGAGATCACAACAGTCAATCAGATCTATCTGGAACGTGGCAAGCTGGACGTACAAGTGATGGGCCGCGGCACCGCATGGCTGGATACGGGCACCCACGACTCGCTGATGGAGGCTTCGCTGTTCATCCAGACGCTGGAAAAACGCCAAGGCTTGAAGATCGCCTGCCCCGAGGAGATCGCCTACCGTCGCGACTACATCTCGCGCTCACAGCTGGAGGAACTGGCCCAGCCACTGGCGAAGAACGGCTACGGACAATACCTGCTCAACATGCTGAAAGAGAAGTTCTGACATGCAGGCGATCCCGACTTCCCTCCCGGATGTGCTCATCATCGAGCCCAAGGTATTCGGCGATGCCCGCGGCTTCTTCTACGAGAGCTACAACCAGAAGAGATTCGAGCAACTGGTCGGCCGCTCCGTCGATTTCGTGCAGGACAACCACTCGCGCTCGGCACAGAACGTCGTGCGCGGCCTGCATTACCAGATCCTGCAGGTGCAAGGAAAACTGGTGCGCGTGATCGCGGGTGAGGTGTTCGATGTCGCCGTGGACATACGCAAGTCATCGCCCACCTTCGGTCAGTCCGTTGGCGTCAAGTTGAGTGCCGAGAACAAGCGCATGCTGTGGATACCGGAGGGCTTCGCGCATGGCTTCGCTGTCCTGTCTGAGAGCGCCGAATTCCTCTACAAGACCACCGATTACTGGGCGCCGGAACATGAGCGCTGCATCGCGTGGAACGACCCCGACCTCAGGATCGACTGGCCCTTGGCCGGCGAGCCGCTGCTATCCGCCAAGGACGCTGCCGGCAAGTCGCTGCGCGAAGCTGAACTCTTCCCATGAAGACCATACTGCTCACCGGCGCCAACGGCCAGGTAGGCTGGGAGCTGCAGCGCGCGCTCCTGCCGTTGGGTCGCGTCGTCGCCCTCACACGCGAGCAACTCGACCTGAGCAAGAGGGACGATGTCCGCAGTATCGTGCGCACCCATCGCCCCAACATCATCGTCAACCCCGCGGCCTACACTGCCGTGGACAAGGCGGAGAGCGAGCCCGATCTGGCCATGGCCGTGAACGGCATCGCACCCGGCGTTCTTGCCGAAGAGGCAAAGAGACTCGATGCCGTGCTGATCCATTACTCCACGGACTACGTATTCGACGGTTCCAAGCCCTCGCCTTACACCGAGATCGATGCACCCAACCCGCAAAGCGTCTACGGCAGGACCAAGCTGGCAGGAGAGGCCGCAGTGGGCGCGGTCGGCGGCAGACACGTCATCCTGCGCACGAGCTGGGTGTATGGCGTGCACGGCGGGAATTTCGCGAAGACCATGCTGCGCCTGGCCAAGGAGCGCAGCGAATTGCGCATCGTCGCGGACCAGTTCGGCGCCCCGACGTGGGCGAGGCTGCTGGCGAATGTCACGACGCAGATATTGCAGAGAGATGTGGATGCAGGACTGTCCGGCCTGTACCACCTGACGGCAGGCGGGCGCACGAACTGGCACGAATACGCGGAAGAAGTCGTGCGTCTTGCAAGGCAGTACGACGAGTCGCTGGCGAACAAGGCGCTGACCATACTCCCCATCGCCACCCACGAATATCCGGTACCGGCCAAGCGCCCCGCCAATTCGGTGCTGGCTACGGACAAGGTCAGGCAGACCTTCGGCCTGGACCTGCCGCAATGGCAGGATGACTTGGCAGCCTGTATACGCGAGCTATATCAGGCGCCAGCCCGGTAGGTGTTCCCGAAATCAGTGCAATGCCTGGTTGACGTGGCTCAGGTCAGCCTCGTCCAGGCTGCCAGCCGCCGCCTTCAGGCTGAGCTGTGCCACAAGGTAGTTGTACTCGGCCTGGAACAGGTCGCGGCGCGTCGAGTACATCTGCTGCTGTGCATTGAGCACGTCCAGGCTGGTGCGCACTCCTACTTCCTGCCCTAGCTTGCTGGCCTCCAGCAAGCTTTCGCTGGACTTCAGCGCCTGCTGCAAGGCCTGCACCTGCGCAATCCCGCTCACCACACCAAGATAGGCCTGACGGGTCTGCAGCTCCACATTGCGGCGCGTGGTCTCCAGATCCTGCTTTGCCTTCTCCAGATTGGCTTCCGCCTCACGCCACCTGGACTGCGTGGCCCCGCCCTGGAACAGAGGCAGATTGAGCTGCACGCCTACGGTTGTGACACGCGTCTGCTGGGCCGTAAAAGCGTTGCCGCCACTGTTGGTCGTGTTGTTGTGGCTGGCCACAAGATCGACCGTCGGTAGGTGTCCGCCGCGGTTGCGCGCCACCTCCTGCTCCGCCAACTGATTAGCCGCCTGCGCGATGGCGATCTGGTAGCTGTGCTCTTGCGCGTCGGCCACCCATTTCTGCACATCCGCAGGAGCGGGAGCTTCCAGTTTGAAGCCTTGCCCGAGCACGTTCAGCTGCGTGATGTTGCCGTTGACCAGCTGCTGCAAGGTACGCTGCTTGACCTCCAGATTGTTCGCGGCTACCAGTTCCTGCGCCACGATGAGGTCGTAACGCGCCTGCGCTTCGTGTGTGTCGGTGATGGTGGCCGTGCCGACCTCGAAGTTGCGCTTGGCCTGCTCCAGTTGCTGGGCGATGGCCGATTTCTGCGCCGCGGTCAGCTGCACCGTGTCCTGTGCGATCAGCACATCGAAATAGGCCTGTGCGCTGCGCAGGATGACGTCCTGCTCGGCCAGCTTGAACTGCGCCTCGGAGATGGCGACCTGCAACTCTGATTCGTTGTACGCTGCCCGGTTCTGTTCGCGGAACAGCGGTTGCGTCACGGTCACGCCGTAGCCGTGGCTACGGTATTGCTGGCTGCCGCCAAAGGCGCCGAGGAATGAGCCCGGTGCATAAGTGTTGGTCACATCGTTCTTGGTGGTGTTGGCGCTCAGATTGACGCTGGGGAGCAACAGGGAGCGCCCCTGCGTCAGCTTTTCCTGTCCGGCTTTCTGCGAGGCACGAGCGGACGCGAACACCGCATCCTGGCTTTGCGCCGCATGATAGATCTCGAGCAGGTCCGCCGCATGGGACTGGGCGCTGATGCCCAGCGCCAGCATCACGGCTGTGGCTATTCTGGATGGTCTCATTTGCTACTCCAATATTAGGAGTTTCTAATATTACATGGTATGGCTAACGATACGAGCCAATAACATGGAGGTAAGGTCAGAACACGAAGCGCGATGGCTGCTGCGCGTTCTTCAGCGGTGCAACGGCAGTCTCGAAGAGTGTGCTGTTCCCGAACTCATCGACCGCGACGCGGGTGATCAGTCGGGCCTGCATCGCCGGCGCATCGCCCACGATCGCGAACAGGCGACCGCCTGCCTTCAGCTGGTTCTTGTAGGCCTCGGGCAGCATGGGCACGGACCCGGTGAGCACGATCACGTCGTACTCCGCTTCGCCCCAATGCTGGGCTGCATCGCCGACCTGGAGGGTCACGTTGTCGATGTGATGCGCAGCAAGGTTGCGACCTGCTACTGCGCTGAGCTCCGGGTCGATCTCCACGCTGGTCACCTGGCCGGCCATCCTGGCCAGCAGGGCTGTGAGATAACCGCTTCCGGTGCCCACTTCCAGCACGCTGTCGGTGGGCTTGAGGTTCAAGGCCTGCAGCACGCGCGCTTCGAGCTTGGGCTGCCACATCGCGGCGCCGTTACCCAGAGGGATCTCGGTATCGACGAAGGCAAGCGCCTTGGCCGCCGCCGGGACGAACTGCTCGCGGCGCACCTGCTTGAGGAGGTCCAGCACACGGGTATCGAGTACGTCCCAGGGACGGATCTGCTGCTCGATCATGTTGTAACGCGCTTGTTCCAAGTTCATCTTTGCTCTCCTTATCCTGTGTGTGCCGCCTCTTCGGGCATATCGCGCGGCAGTATAACAACACCCCTCTATCGCCTCAACCGCCGCACTGCCCGCCCGGTGCGGCCTCGTTTTGCCCGTATCTAGGCCGGCGCGGCCTTGAACCTCTTCAGCTTGCCCCGCCCCCACTCTATGAAGTCGTCCACATAGGTGTAGACCACCGGGATCACGAGCAGGCTGAGGAAGGTGGAGGTGATCAGGCCGCCGATGACGACGATGGCCATGGGCGAGCGGAAACTGCCGTCGCCCACACCCAGGTCCAGCGCCACCGGCAGCATGCCTGCACCCATGGCCATGGTCGTCATCACGATGGGCCGCGCGCGTTTCTTGCATGCATCCAGCAACGCTTCCATACGCTCCATGCCGCGCTCGCGGCGCGAAGCCATGGCGTACTCCACCAGCAGGATGGAATTCTTGGTGGCGATGCCCATCAGCATGATGAGACCGATCATGGACGGCATGGAGATCGCGGTATGCGTCAGGAACAGCGCCAGGAACGCCCCCGGGATGGACAGCACCAGCGCACCCAGGATGGTGGCTGGCTGCAGGAAGTCCTTGAACAGCAGCACCAGCACGATGTAGATGCACATCACGCCTGTGAACATCGCCAAGCCGAAGCTCCCGAACAATTCCTTCATCGCCTCCGCATCGCCTATCGGCGCCATCTCCACGCCCACCGGCATGTTCTTGATGGATGGGAGCGCCGCCACGGCCGCCTGCACCTTGCCCAGGGGCTGGCCAGCCAGTTCGATGTCGAAGGTGATGTTGCGCTGGCGGTCGTAGCGGTCTATCTGGGCGGGGCCGCTCTCTATGCTCAGGGTCGCCACGTTGCCCAGCATGACTGGGCCACGCGCGCCCTGCACCACCAGGCGTGACAGCAGCTCCACATCCTGGCGCGCATCGTCGCGCAGCTTCACGATGATGGGCAGCTGGCGCTCGGGCAGATTGAGCTTGGCTAGCGCTTGGTCGTAGTCGCCGGCGGTCGCCACGCGCAGCGCCTCCGCGATCGCGCTTGAGGTCACGCCCAGGTCCGCCGCTTTGGCGAAGTCCGGCCGCACCACGACCTCAGGCCGCAACACACTGGAATTGGACACCACGTTGCCTATACCCGGTATGGTGCGCAGCTCCTGCCCTACCTTCAGCGCGTGTTCGGCCAGAAGCGCGCCGTTCTCGCTGGTCAGCACCAGCTGGTACTTGTCGGATGCCGAACCCAGGCCTACCTTGATGCGCACCCCCGGCAGCACCATGAGCTCATTGCGCAGGCTGTCCTCTATCTCCTGCTTGCGCGGACGCTCGGAGCGCGGCTTCAACTGGATGGACAGCGTCGCCTTGCGCACCTCTGCAGCACCTGAGGGCTCGAACGCGTTGCCACCGGACGAGCCACCGCCGATGGCGGTGTAGACCAGGGTCACGTTCGGATTCTTCATCACGATCTGGCGCGCCTGTTCGGCCAGCTCGTAAGTCTGCTCGAACTTGCTGCCCGGCGGCAGGGTGAGCGTGACCTGGGTCTGTGACTGGTTGTCCTTGGGCTGGAAGGCTGTGGGCAAGGTACCCGCCAGGATGAAGGAGCCGAAGAAGAAGGCTGCGGTGACCGCCAGCGTCGTCTTGCGGTTGTGCAGGCACCATTGCGCCCATTTCAGATAGGTCGTTATCCAGCGCGGCGAGTCATGGGCTATGCGCGGACGCAGGAAATAGGCCGACATCATCGGGGTGAGCAAGCGCGCCACCACCAGCGAGAACAGCACGGCCACCGCCGCCGTCCAGCCGAACTGCACGAAGAAACGACCGGGCACGCCGCTCATGAAGGCCGTAGGCAGGAACACGGCCACCAGCGTGAAGGTGGTGGCGATCACCGCCATGCCGATCTCGTCGGCCGCTTCCATCGCTGCCTGGTAAGGGGTCTTGCCCATCTCCAGGTGGCGCATGATGTTCTCGATCTCGACGATGGCGTCGTCCACCAGCACGCCGACCACCAGCGACAACGCGAGCAGCGTCACCATGTTGATGGTGAAGCCGAACAGGTACATCAGCGCGAAGGTGGGGATCACCGCCAGCGGCAGGGCGGTCGCCGCCACGATGGTGGCACGCCCGTTGCGCAGGAAGAAGATGACCACGATCACCGCCAGCAAGGAGCCCTCGAAGATCATCTCCATCGAGCCCTTGTAGGCCTCGTACACCGTGTCCACCGTGGTGAACACCTTCTCCACTGCGATTTCGGGACGCTCCTTCTTGAGCTGGTCCAGCGCCTTGCTCACGCCGTCGGCCACCGCCACGTCGCCCGCACCCAGCGAACGCACGATCTCAAACCCTACGACCTGCTTGCCGTCATGCAACGCTGCCGAGCGCCGCTCGGCGATGGTGTCGCTCACGTTCGCCACTTGGTCCAAGCGCACGCGCCGTCCATCGCGCAGGCTGATCTCCATCTGCGCCAGTTGCTCGGCGGTCTGCACGGTGGCCACGGTGCGCACCGACTGCTCCATGCCGCCCAAATCGGCGCGCCCGCCCGGGGCTTCCTGCTGGATCTGGCGCAGCTGGCTTGAGATCTCGGAGGCGGTGAGGTTCAGCGCCAGCATCTTGACCGGGTCCAGCTCCACACGCACCTGGCGCGTCACGCCGCCGACGCGGTTGACCACGCCCACGCCCTTCACGCCGAGCAGGAGCTTGCTGATGTTGTTATCCACGAACCAGGAGAGCTCCTCCTCGCTCATGTTGGGCGCGGCAATGGTGTAGGTTAGGATGGGCTTGCCCGCCAGTTCCACCTTGTTGATCACCGGATCCAGCATCTCGCGCGGCAGGTCGCCGCGTATGCGCGACATGGCCGAACGCACGTCTTCCAGCGCCGCGTGCGAATCGCGCTCCAGGCGGAACTCGGCGTTGACGACGGCCGTGCCGTCCTTGACCTGGGTATAGAGGTGCTTCAGGCCCTGTGCGCTCGCCAGCGCGTTCTCTATCTTGCGTGCCACCTCGACTTCCATCTGCTCGGGCGATGCGCCGGGCATGGAGGCCGTCACGGTGACCATGGGCAGGTCCACGTCGGGGAAGAGCTGTATCTTCATCGCCTTGAACGACATGATGCCCATGAAGGTGAGCATCACGAAGGCGAGCACCGCCGGGATGGGGTTGCGTATGGACCAGGCGGAGACGTTCATTTCACCACCCGCACCACATCGCCGTCAGTCAGGAAGGCACCGCCGCTCTCGACCACCGTCTCGTTCGGCTTGAGCCCCTGCTTGATCTCGATGCGGTCGCCGTTGCGCTGGCCGGCCTTCACCGCGCGTTCATGCACCACGTTGTCCGCGCCCACGGCCAGCACGTAGGTCTTGGCCCCGCGCTGCAGGACCGCCTGTTGCGGCAAGGTCGAGAGCGTCTAGATCGGAAGAGCGATGTCGAAGGTGCCGCGCGCATAGGCGCCGGCGATGATGCCGCTGCTGTCGGGCAGGGTGACCAGCGCATAGCCGTAGCGCGTCTGTGCGTTCACCGAAGGCGAGATGGCGCGCACCGTACCCCTGATGACGCGCCCCTCGCCTACCACCACCTCGGCGCTCATACCCTTGCGCAACAGCATCAGCTCTTCCGCGGTGAGGTCGGCGCGCCACTCCAGGCGGCCCTTGCGGATCAGGCGGAACAGTTCCTGGCCCGGTTGCAGCATGGAGCCCACGTTGGCGTTGGCCGCCGAGATCACGCCCGAATCCGGCGCCACGATGCGGCCCTGAGCCGCGCGTTCGGAGCCGTCGTCGCTGGGGCGCGCGAAGTTGTCCAGGGTGACCAGCACCTCGCCCTGCTGCACGTGGTCGCCCACACTCACCTTCACCTCCGAGATGCGCAGCCCCTGCACCTGCGCGCTGATGATGGCCTCCTGCCAGGGCAGGATGCTGCCGTTCGCGGACAGGGTGCGCGCCCACTTGTCCTCGCGCAGCGTCGCGGTACGCACCGTCAGTGCCGGTCGGCTCACTGCAGGGGCCGCCGGTGCCTGTTCCGCCTTGCTGTTGCCGGCCAGCCAGACCGCCGCACCCGCGAGTGCCAGCGCCGGGACTCCGACCTTGAAGATGTTTCTTTTGATGCTTGTGCTCATCATTCTTCTTCCTTAATCAAACACTCTGCTCAAAAACCGGTTCACTTCTTGCTGCGACGCTTGCGCTCCGCCTCGACCAGTGCGACGCCATACCCCACCAGTCTTTCCACCATGGTCTCGCGCGCCTTCTGCCCGTCCACCAGGTGCGGAGCGAAATCGTTGACGGCGGTCCGCGCATGGAAATACACCGTCGCCAGCCCCAGCAACGCGAAGATCAGTCGGTCGACCTCGGCGTCCGCCTTCCTGAGGCCGAATTCGCGGCACAACAGCTCCTGCAGCCTGTCGTGGTTGGGGCGGAACGCCTGCAGCATGGCGTCGCCCAGCACGCCGCTGGGTTCGGCCTCCTCGCGCGCATAAAGACGCAGGAAGTACTGCAGCATCGGGTCTTCGGCGAACGACGGGAAGAACCACAGATAGAAAACGTGCAGCGCTTCTTCGAATGACACCGAAGTGATGTCGAGCTTGGTGAACTCGTTGCATTCGTTGAGGAACGGCAGGCGGAACACCTCGCGGTAGAGCTCGGCCTTGTCGCCATAGTAGTAGTGGATGGACGCGAGGTTGACCCCGGCGCGCTTGCTGATCTCGCGCGTGGTCGCGGCGTGGTAGCCCACTTCGGCGAACACCTCCATGGCGGCCTGCAGCAGACGCCAGCGCGTCTCTTCCTGCGGAGCGGGCTGGTAGCCGAACAGGCGCTGTACGGTCTGCATCAGAAGACAGCGCGGTTTTTGTCTGGCTTTCGCGGTCATGTCGCCATTTGGGATAAGGGAAACGGAAGCGCAAGGTAATTCAGTCGATTGATTTAGTCAAGCGACTGAATCGGATTGATCGGAGAGCTTCGCTTTCGATTTGTTCACTTTACTAACGTTTGGAGGCGCGCCTCGGCTCTCAGCACTGCAGCCCTTGGGAAGCCTCAGAAATCAACTCCCAATTTCACGCCTCCCACGACGTCAACCTTCCGGGGATGCCAAACTTCAGTTCCAACCTGTACCGTTCTTGGGGCGTTCAAGTGAATGTCCGCGCCTATCCATGGATTGATGTAAAAGCCGTCCACGATAGAGATGGCGTAGCCAATTCCCGAGTGCAGATCGTCGGAGGTGATTCTTGCCGTTGCCCCGGTGGTTTTCGACTCGATGGACATGTCTGTTTGCCCGCCTCCGATGGCGAACCACCAACCGCGGAAGTGACCGCCTTCCTCGCTCGTAAAGAAATCGAATTCGATCTCTTTGAACTTGGAAGTGAAATTGGTGAATCCTTCAGGATTGAGTGACTGGGGGTAAGTGGCCTTGGCGTAGACCAAGCGCACCCTCTTTCCGTCCGAACCGTACCAGACCGAGCCATGGTAGCCCTTGTTCATGAACGTCATCGTTTCAGATTCAAAGCCAACCTCCGCGTAGGCATGGCAGCTGAGGAAGCAGCTGAAAAGAAGGACTGGCGCGCTGATCTTGTTGAACATCCGAAGGCCCTTTCGATCAGCTCACTCAGTGTTGATGCCCAACACGCACCTCGATCCGGGGGTGCCTTGCGACCAGCTTCTTCAACTCTTGCAGGCTTTTCAGGTTGCGCGCCTGGTCTTCCGTGAAGTAGCCCGGCTCCACCGTATGCTCCCACCCCCAGCGCGTGTGGCAAGTGTCCCCGGTCAGCAACACTGGTCCATGCGTGGTGCGCACGAGGAAGGCGGTGCTGCCCGGTGTATGCCCCGGCACCCGGATGGCGAACACGGAGCCATCCTCGAAGACATCGATGACTCCCTCGAACCGGTGTTGCGGGTCCGGCTCGAAACGCCATTCCTGCAAGGGCTGCTTGCCCTCCAGCAGCGCATCGCTCACGCTGCGCAGGAACATGTTCTTCAGGCTGGGCTCGGTCGCTTCCGTCGCACCCACGTACAGCGGCACGTCGTTCGGGATGTCCGGCATGCCTGAGATATGGTCCAGGTGCAGGTGGGTAAGAAGGACGCCGGAGAGCCTGCCGTCCAGCCCCCGTACGATCTCGCCTGTGCTCCTCCTTATATGCAGCCTCTCGATGTGCATCACCTTCCGCACCATCCAGTTCACGCCCACAGCGCCCGGATCGTCCACCAGCTTCTGCGACACGCCGGTGTCCACCAGATACACGCCGCGCTGCGGATGCTTCAGGACATGTGCATACACCTGTATGGGTTCGTCGCGGTCCTTCAGGCCCGCCTCTACCGCGGCAGGGCTGTCCAGGTTGAGCAGCCCTGCGAGCGTGACCGACCAGTCTGCGCTGTTGATGCTTTCCAGCTCGACGGGCCCGGGCTGGTCTATCACGCGCTCCATCTCCGCGCTGCTCGAAGCCTTGCCCGGCGCGGGCTTGCCCACGGGATGGCCGGTCAGTGCGCAGCCCTGCAACAACAGGACCAGCGCGGCGCTCAGTAACAGGATAGGTGATCTCATTTTGTCCTCCACAAGTTGGTGCGCCTATACTTACACATCCGTATATCGCGGAACAATCGGCCAAATGCGAATGAACACATCCATTTTCGGATGACGACAGGAGCAGACATGAACCTGAGATGGGACGACCTGAAGCTGTTTCTCACAGTGCATGAAAAGGGCAGCCTGAGCGGCGCGGCGCGTGCGCTGAAGCTGGGCCAGCCGACCTTGAGCCGGCGCATCGCCGAACTCGAAGAGGCGGTGGGAGAGCCGCTGTTCGACCGCAAAGCCCAAGGCGCCAGCCTCACCGCGGCCGGCCGCAGACTGCTCCCCGCCGCACAAGGCATGGCCGAATGGGCCAGCGAGGCCGACCACAGTGCGAAGAAACGGAGCCGCCTGCCCGAAGGCAAGGTGCGCATCGCCGCGCCGCCCGGCATCGCTTACGAGGTCGTCGCGCCGCTGGCCGCGAAGATACGCAAGGCGCACCCGCAGATACAGATCGAAGCCTTGTCGGGTGTGGCGGTCCTCAACCTGGGGCGCGGCGAAGCGGACCTCTCCCTGCGCACTGAGAAACCTACGGACGGTGATCTGGTGTGCGTGGACGAAGTCAGCAGCGCCATGCGGGTATACGCCAGCAAGGCCTACGCCGCGCAGCTGCCGCCGCACCCCACGTTCGCCGATCTCGACTGGATATGCTGGGCCGCCCCCTATGACGAGCTGCGCACCAACCAGGAGCTGGCCGCACTCATCCCCGGCTTCACGCCGGCCTTCACCTCGGACGACTACAACGTGCAGATCGCGGCATGCAAGGCAGGAGTGGGCGCGATGGTGTTGCCGCAGGTCCTGCACCACTACGCCGGACTGCGTGAACTGCACGCACTACAGGAACTGGACATAGACCTCGGCCCAGACGCCGTGGGTAGCCTCTATCTGGTATGCCACAAGCGCCACCACCACCTGCCCAAGGTGCAGCTGGTGATGGACTTCATCTCAAGGGAGTTTGATAGCTTGCGCTAAACGGAGCATTCCAGTCGTAGGATGGGTTGAGCGCAGCGATACCCATCATTTCACGACACGATTCCCGCCTGCGTCCCATACACCTCTCGCAATATCTCCACGAACCTTCTCGCCTGCGGCGACAGGAACTTGCCTTTGCGCAGCACGAGGCCGTAGCCGCGCTGGGGGAAGTATTGCTTGAGGGGGATGCGCACCAGCTTCTCGCTGCCGGTGAGGCAGATGTCGGTGACGATGGAGATGCCCATGCCGAGCTCTACATATTTCTTGATGACTTCCCAGCCGCCCGCTTCGAGGGTGACGGTGAAGGTGAGGTGGTGCTGCTGGAACACGTACTTCACGATGTTCCAGGTGGAGAGGTGGCGCGGCGGCAGGATGAGACCGTAGCGGCTGACCTCCTCCAGCGTGACCTCCGACTTGCCCGCCAGCGGATGGTCCAGCGGCACGATGAGCACGGGATCGAAGAAGGCGACGGGTTCGTAGGTGATGTCGTCCGGCACGTCCAGCATGGAACCGACCACCAGGTCCACCTCGTCGGCACGCAGCATCTTGAGGCCATCGCGCCCGGTGACGTTGTGGAGCTTGGTATGTATGCCGGGGTAGGTGGCGACGAAGCGGCGCACCGATTCCGGCAACACGTAGAGGATGGTGGATTCGCCCGCGCCTATGTTGAGTTCGCCGGATTCCAGACGTCCGTGCTGTGCGGCGAAACTCTCTTCCAGGCTGTCCATGCCTTTCACCAGCGGCTCGGCCAGCTGATATAAGGTCTCCCCGTCCGGCGTGAGCTTGAGCACCGGGCCGCGGCGCTCGAACACCGTTACGCCGAACTCGCGCTCCAGCGCCTGGATCTGCAAGGTCACCGAGGGCTGACTGAGGAACAGGTTCTGCGCCGCCTGGGTGATGCTGCCCGTGCGCACCACCTCGCAGAAGGCGCGCATCTGCTTGAGTCGGTTGTGCTTGTAGTAGCTCTGCTTGTCCCTGTCCATGCCGTTCTCTCCTCGTCGCCGAACAGTATTACCTTTTTTAATCCTCAGGATTGAAACTACTGATTCGCTCGGGAATTGTAGCTTGCTTTAGTCTGCGCCCCACAAGAAGACATATCGATTAGAAGGTGTTGTTGATCGACGGTCGCTGCGATGGCGTCCGGCAAGTGTAGCGCAAAGGTCCGGCGACCCGGCCTCAGCGCTTGGTTTATCGAGGTGGGAGAGAGATGAGTACTGCATACAGCGTGCTAGTCACGGGAGCGTTCATGGCCGGCCTGGGCGGCCTGCTCGCGCTCATGCTCGCCATCGCGAGCAAGCGTCTGTATGTGTTCGAAGACCCACGCATAGATGAAGTCGAGGCGCTGCTCCCCCATTCCAATTGCGGCGCCTGCGGCACAGCGGGCTGCCGCAACTTCGCCGAGCAGGCAGTGGCGGGCCAGATAGAGCCCGGCCGCTGCACGGTGAACACTCCCGACCAGAACAAGAGCATCGCTTCCCTGCTGGGTGTCGCGCTGGGCGACGTGGAAAAACGCGTGGCGCGTCTCGCCTGCGCCGGCGGCAAACATGTGGCGAAGATGCGTGCGCACTACAGCGGCATGTCTTCCTGCCGCGCCGCATCGGTCGCGGGCGGTGGCGGCAAGAGCTGCGCCTGGGGCTGCCTGGGCCTGGGCGATTGCGCTGACGTGTGCGAGTTCGACGCCATCAGCATGGACGCGCATGGCCTGCCCCAAGTGGACATGGACAAGTGCACGGCCTGTGGCGACTGTGTGGACATCTGCCCCAAAGCCCTGTTTTCCATCCAGCCCGCGTCGCACAAGCTGTGGATGGCCTGCCGCAACGAATCCGATCCCGACACCGCCGAGGCCGCGTGTGAAGTGGCGTGCACCGCCTGCGGGCGCTGCGTGATGGACGCCGCCGACGGCCTCATCCGCCTCGAACGCGACCTCGCCGTGATCGACTACGCCAGAAACGAATCCGCAAACAAAGTTGCCATCGAGCGCTGCCCCACGGGCGCCATCGTGTGGCTGGAAGGCGACCGCATCGTCAAGGGCAAGGCCGCCAAGAAGATCATCCGTATCGAACCATTACCTGTTGAGGCCTAGGAGGCAGCATGTTCAACATCAAACTTTTCAAATCGACCGAGGCCGGCGCAGGCGCCGATGGCACGCGCACCAAGGTCAAGTATCCCGGCACGCGCGACGCCATCGATGGCAACACTGCGGTGATCCTGGTGGAGCGCGAGGCCTCGCAAGGCGCGGGCGCCTACCCCATCACACCGTCCACGCAGATGGGCGAATACTGGGCGGAAGAGGTGGCCAAGGGGCACCTCAACGCCGCGGGCAAGCCACTGATCTTCGTCGAACCGGAATCGGAACACGCCGCCGCGGGTGTCACCGCCGGCCTTTCCATGACCGGCCTGCGCGCGGTGAACTTCACCTCGTCGCAGGGCTTGGCGTTCATGCACGAGTCGCTGTATGCCGCCGTGGGCAAGCGCCTGCCTTATGTGCTGAACCTGGGTTGCCGCGCCATCACCAAGGCATCGCTCAATGTGCACTGCGCGCACGACGACTACCACTGTGCCGACGACACCGGCTTCATCCAGGTGTTCGCCAAGAACGCGCAGGAAGCCGCCGACCTCAACATGATCGGCCGCAAGACCGCCGAGCTGGCGCTAACCCCGGCCATCGTGGCGCAGGACGGCTTCCTCACCACGCACCTCATCGAACCCATGCTGGTGCCCGAGAAGGAACTGATCGCCGAATATCTGGGCGATGCGGACGATCTCATCGACACACCCACGCCCGCACAACAGATGCTGTACGGACCGAAGCGCCGCCGTGTGCCTTCGAGCTGGGACGTGGACAACCCCATGCAGACCGGCGTGGTGCAGAACCAGGACGCCTACATGCAAGCGGTCGCCGCACAGCGCCCGTATTTCTTCGACCACATCCCCGAGCTGTTCGACCGCAACGCGCAGGAGTTCTTCGAGCTCACCGGCCGTCGCTACAGCCGTGTCGATGCTTACCGCTGCGACGATGCGGAATACGTCATCCTCGGTCAGGGCAGCATGACCGTGCAGGCCGCGGCCGTCGCCGACTGGCTGCGTGCGAACCGCAACATCAAGGTGGGCGTGGTCAACATCACCATGTACCGCCCCTTCCCCGGCGACGTGCTGGGCAAGGTGCTGAAGGGCAAGAAGGGCGTGGCCGTGCTGGAGCGCACCGACCAGCCCCTGTCCGAAGACCTGCCACTGATGCGCGAAGTGCGCGCGACGGTCTCGAAATGTCTTGAGAATGGGAAAGAGGAGAACCACGCAGGCTACGCCGCCTACGAGAGCGTGAAGGACATGCCTTCGCTGTACTCCGGCTGCTACGGGCTGGGGTCGCGCGACCTGCAACCGGAGGGCCTGATCGCCGCGGCGGAGAACATGCTGCCGGGCGCTGCGCACCGCAAGTTCTACTACCTCTCGGTGGACTTCGTGCGCGCCCCGGCCAATCCCAAGCAGGAGATCCGCCAGCAGGAACTGCTTGGAGCCTATCCGAACATCAGTGAGCTCGCGCTGCGCGGTTCGGAGAACCCCAACCTGCTGCCCAAAGGCGCCATCGCCGTGCGCATGCACTCCATTGGCGGCTGGGGCATGGTGACCACCGGCAAGAACCTGGCAATGACGCTATTCGAACTGCTGGGCTGGGACATCAAGGCCAACCCGAAATACGGCTCGGAGAAGAAAGGTCAGCCCACGACCTATTACCTGTCGGCAGCACCCGAACCGATCCGCATCAACTGCGAGTACACCCATGTGGACGTGGTGATGTCGCCCGATCCCCAGGTGTTCGGCCACACCAACGCGGTGGAAGGTCTGAGCCGCGGCGGCGTGTTCATCATCCAGAGCAACCTTGGTTCTGCCGAGGCGCTGTGGGCGAGCTTCCCGATGTCGGTGCAGAAGTACATCGTGGACAACGGCATCCGCGTGTTCTACCTCGATGCGTTCAAGATCGCGCGCGAGGAATCGAGCAACCCCGACCTGCAGCTGCGCATGCAGGGCAATGCCTTCCAGGGCGCGTTCTTCCATGCTTCCGACGTGAAGGAGCGCGCGGGCCTCTCCGAAGAGACGCTGTTCCAGGCCATCGGAAACCAGCTTGAAGCGAAGTTCGGCAAGAAGGGCAAGCGCGTCGTCGAGGACAACCTGCGCGTGGTACGCCGCGGCTATGAGGAACTGCACGAGATCGCGCCCGAGCAGATGAAGGTCGGCCAGCGCGCCACAACGGGTGCCAAGGCCGCGCCCTCGCTGCCCATCATGCTTAAGCACCTGCCCGAAGGCGACGGCGGCATCAGTGACATCCACCGTTTCTGGGAGCAGACCGGCAGCTTCTACATGAAGGGCGAAGGCTCGGGCAACCTGGTCGATCCCTTCATGGGGCTCTCCGTCATCCCCGCCGTGACCGGCGTATACCGCGACATGACCGGCGTGCGTTTCGAACATCCGGAATGGGATGCGGAGAAATGCACGGCCTGCGGCGAGTGCTTCACGCAATGCCCGGACAGCGCCATCCCCGGCCTGGTCTCCACGCCCAGCGACGTGCTCGCCACCGCCATCCAGAAGATAGAGATCAGCGGCCGCCCCACCCGCTTCCTGCGCAAGTTCAGCCGCGCCATCGAGAAGAAGCTGCGCGCATCATTGACCAGCGACGGCCTGGACGTGCGCGCACAGCTGGCCAACGCGATCACAGCTGCCTTCGCCGAGGATCCCACCGAGGGCGACGAGCGCACCCGGATGGCGGCCGAGCTCACGCTGCTGCGCGAGCAGCTGGGCAGCTTCAAGTTCGCCACCACCAAGCCCTACTGGACGCAGAAGGAGAAGAAGGAAAAAGGCAGCGGCGGCCTGTTCTCCATCACCATCAATCCCTACACCTGCAAGGGCTGCGCGCTGTGCGTGGACGTGTGCAACGACAACGCGCTGAAGATGGTCACGCAGACCAAGGAGAGCATCGACGAGATGCGCCGTGACTGGAATTTCTGGCTCGACCTGCCGACCACGCCGCAGCAGTTCAGCCGCATCGACGACCTGGACGAGAAGGTTGGCGCGCTGGAGACGCTGCTGCTCGACAAGCACAACTACATGGCGATGGTGAGCGGTGACGGCGCCTGCCTGGGCTGCGGCGAGAAGGGCACCATCCACCTCTTCACCAGCACAGTGACCGCGCTCATGCAGCCGCGCGTGAAGAAATTCGTGGCCAAGCTCGACCGCCTGATCGGCGAACTGGAGAACCACATCCGCATGAAGCTCAGCTCCAGCGTGGACCTTACCGACACGCAGGCGCTGATGCAGGCCGTGCAGCAGCACAAGGGGCATGACCTCACGCTGGCCAACCTGTCGCAGAGCATCTTGCAGCAGCACCCCGGCCAGCCCATAGACCCTCAGTGGCTGCGCCGCGTGACGCAGATGCTGGAGAAGCTGAAGGACCTGCGCTGGCGCTACATGGAAGGCCCCTCGAAGCGCGGCCGTGCCGAGATGGGCGTGGTGAACTCGACCGGCTGCACCTCGGTGTGGGCCTCGACCTTCCCGTTCAACCCCTATCCTTTCCCGTGGACGTCTCACCTGTTCCAGGATTCTCCGTCGGTGGCGATGGGCGTGTTCGAGGGCCACATGGCCAAGATGGCCGAAGGCTTCAAGACCGTGCGCCAGGTGGAGAGGGAACTCGCGGGGGGCTACGAGCCCGCCGAACAAGACAAGTTCTTCGCGCACTTCAACTGGGAACAGTTCAGCGACGAGGAATGGCATCTCTGCCCGCCCGTAATGGCGCTGGGCGGCGACGGCGCGATGTTCGACATCGGCTTCCAGAACCTGTCGCGCGCGCTGATGGCAGGCAAGCCGATCAAGATCCTCATCGTGGACACACAGGTGTACTCCAACACCGGTGGCCAGGCTTGCACCTCCGGCTTCATCGGCCAGGTGGCGGACATGTCGCCCTACGGCGCGAGCAAGCAGGGCAAGACCGAGCAGCGCAAGGAGATCAGCGTCATCGGCATGGCGCACCGCACCTCCTTCGTGCTGCAGGGCTCGCTCGCCAACGTGAACCACCTGCTGGAAGGCTTCATCGACGGCATCAACAGCCGCCATCCCGCGCTGTTCAACGTGTACGCGGTGTGCCCGCCGGAGCATGGCGTGGGCGACGACAGTGCCGTGGCACGCAGCAAGATGGCCGTGGAATCGCGTGCCTTCCCGCTGTTCCGCTACGACCCGGATGCCGGCGTGACTTTCTCCGAATGCTCGACGCTGGCAGGCAACTCCGCACTGGACAGCGACTGGGTGAGCTACAAGTTGGACTACGTGGACGAGGCAGGTGCCAAGCAGGCTATGACGCTGCCCATGACCTTTGCCGACTTCGCCTTGGGCGAAGGCCGCTTCGCCAAGCAGTTCAAGAAGGCGATACCCGAGACCTGGTGTGACGAGCAAGTGCTGCTGGGCGATTTCCTCAAGCTCTCCGAGGACGAGCGCGACGGCAAGTACCCCTACATCTGGTCGGTGGACAAGAAGAACCGCCTGATGCGCGTGCTGGTGTCGGCCGAGATGGTGCGTTCCTGCGAAGAGCGGCAGCAGTTCTGGCAGCAGCTGAAGGACGTGGCCGGCCTCAGCCGCCCGGCAGTGGACGAGACCGCCATCGCCAACCGCGTGCGCCAGGAGCTGATACAGAAGCTGTCTTCCGGCCTGGGCATCAGCTCCACGGATGCGCCGCAGCCAGTGGCAGCAGCGCCTGCAGCGAAAGGCTACGAAGCCGCGTGGGTCGACTCGCCGGAGTGCACGGCGTGCGACGAATGCATCAACATCAACCCCAAGGTGTTTGCCTACAATGAAACGAAGAAAGTCGTCATCCTCAACCCGAAGGCGGGCTCTTATCAGGATCTCGTCAAAGCGGCGGAAAAATGCACGGCCGGCGTCATCCACCCCGGCACACCCTGGAACCTGAGCGAACCCAACCTGGACAAGCTCAAGCAACGCGCGGCGAAGTTCAACTGAACATGAGCCAGCTCACCCAAACAAGCTGTCATTCCGGCGCAGGCCGGAATCCAGGTGATTTAAAGCGTCCCCGCGCAGCGGGACAACACCTTGGTTTTGTCCGCTCCGCGGAGTGTTTTTTCCTGCTGGATTCCGGCCCGCGCCGGAATGACGAATGAACATGCGATTGCCCTTCTTCCATCGCGCGGCGACCTTCGAGCACGGCATCCATCCCGTGTACCACAAGGAGACGGGAAATCTGCCGATACGGCGCTTCCTGTTCGCGCCGAAACTGATCGTGCCGCTGTCGCAGCACATCGGCAAACCGGCACTGTGCTGCGTGCGCGTCGGGCAGGAAGTGCTGCGCGGCGAGGTCATCGCCACGGCGGACGGTGCGATGTCGCTGCCGGTGCATGCGCCCGCGACCGGCGTGGTGGAAGCCATAGGCCCCATGCCGTCGGCCAGCGGCAAGATGGTGGAATCCATCACCCTTCGCGTGTACGAGGCGGACGGTCAGGAAGTAAGAGTGAGCGCGCCACGCGATGTCGACAGCCTGGACAAGAAAGAACTGCTGGCCGCGGTCCAAAACACCGGCATCGCCGGGCTGGGCGGCGCCACCTTCCCCGCACACGTGAAGCTCAACGTGCCGCAAGGTACAGCGATAGACACGCTGGTGGTGAACGGCGCCGAGTGCGAGCCTTTCCTCACCTGCGACCATCGCGTGATGGTGGAGCGCACGCAGGACCTGATCCGCGGCATCCGCCTCGCCATGAAAGTGAGCGGTGCGCCGCGCGCCGTGATCGGCGTGGAAGACAACAAGCCGGACGCAATCGCCGCGATCCAAGCAGCTTTGCGGCTGCAACACATTTCCGCTGAGCAACAGATTTCGGGAGCAGCCGCATCGCACCTCCTCCCGCAAACGGCTGGCTACGCCAGTAACGTGTCGGAGGTGCCCACCTCCGGCACGATCACGGTAAAAGCCCTGGAGACCAAGTATCCGCAGGGCGCGGAAGACACCATCGTCTACGCGCTGCTCGGGCGCGAGATCCCGGCCGGGCAGCGCCCCGCGTCCGTCGGCGTGCTGATGAACAACGTGATGACGCTGGCCTACCTCGGCCGATTGCTGCCCGCGGGCGAAGGCATGGTCGAGCGCGTGCTGACCGTGGCCGGTCCCGCGGTGCAGAGGCCCGGCAACTACATCGTGCCCATCGGCACCCCGCTGCGCTTCGTGCTGGAACAGGTGGGCGCGGCGAGCAGCGCAAGCGAGGTCATCCTCGGCGGGCCAATGATGGGCATGACGATCTCGTCGCTCGATGTGCCGGTGACCAAGGGCACCTCGGGTGTGCTGGCGTTCGGCAAAGCGAACGAGGCGCCGCGCGTCCGCGCCTGCATCAAGTGCGGCGAATGTGTGAACGTGTGTCCCAAATTCCTCAACCCTTCGCAGCTGGGACTGCTCGCGGCCAAACGCGAATACGCGGCGATGGCCGAGCAGTACAATCTGGACCGCTGTTTCGAGTGCGGCTGCTGCAGCTACGTCTGCCCGTCGCACATCCCGCTGGTGCAGCAGTTCCGCATCGCCAAATCGTTCAACCGGGAGAAGGCGGCAGCATGAGCATGGAACTTCGAACCTCACCGCATCTGGTCAGCGACCGCAGCGTAGAGCGCATCATGCTGCACGTGGTGCTGTCGCTGCTGCCCATCTGCGCCTTCTCGGTGTGGCAATATGGATTGTCAGCATTGGCGCTGCTGCTGGTTGTGACCGCGACCTGTCTCGCCACCGAGCGCCTGCTCAACCGCGCGTCAGGACAGGCGAGCACGCTTAACGACTGGAGCGCCACCATCACCGGCATCCTGCTCGCGCTCACGCTGCCGCCCGCCTTCCCCTTGTGGATGGGCGCGGTAGCCGGCTTCGTCGCCATCGCCATCGGCAAGGCGCTGTTCGGCGGACTGGGCAACAACGTGTTCAACCCGGCGCTGGTCGGCCGCGCCTTCGTGCAGGCCGCGTTCCCGGTGGCCATCACCACCTGGGTGCCAGCCTTCTCCGCGCAGCGTTTCGTTGAGTTCGTTCCCACCACGCTCACCGCGCCACTGATGATGCCGCCCGCCTTGGGCGACTGGGTCAAGCAACAGGGCGTGGACGCCTTCACCGGCGCGACCCCGCTGGCGCGCTGGAAGTTCGAGAACGTGACGGCCTCGGCGCACGACCTGCTGAGCGGCGCGGTGACGGCGTCTGCAGGCGAGACCTCGGCCATCCTCATCCTGCTGTGCGGAGCTTATCTCGCGGCGCGTCGTTTCTTGGACTGGCGCATCCCGCTGGCGATGCTGGGCTCGGCCGCGCTCACTGCCTGGCTGTTTCAGATGTACAACCCGGCGCACTATCCGGCACCGACCTTCGTGCTGCTGTCCGGCGGCCTGATGCTGGGCGCGGTGTACATGGCGACCGACATGGCGACCTCACCGGTGACGCCCGTGGGCGTGTGGATCTACGGCGCAGTGATCGGCGTGGTGACGGTGATGATCCGTTACTTCGGTGGGCTCACCGAAGGCGTGATGTACGCCATCCTGCTCGGTAACGCGCTCACCCCCTTCATCGACCGCTACACGCAGCCGCGCGTGTTCGGCACCCGCCAGCAGAGGAAATCATGAGCGCGCCGGTACAAGTCCAGACCACTTCCGGCAACAAGCTGGTGCTGACCCTGGGGCTGGTCGCCACCATCTGTGGCGTGCTCATCGTGGGTGCCTTCGAAAGCACGCAGGAGGCGATCGCCGAGAACAAGCGCATCACGCTGGAGCGCGCGGTGTTCAAGGTGCTGCCGGGTGCGGCGAAGGTGCGCGAGTATGTGGCCACGACCGGTGGCATTCAGCCGCTGGAAGGTACGGTGCCGCAGGGCGGCGTGAAGTTCTACGCGGCTTACGACGAAAAGGGTGTGCTCAAGGGCATCGCGGCCGAGGCCGCCGGCAAGGGTTACGCCGACACCGTGCAGGTGCTCTACGGCTACGACGTGCAATGCCAGTGCATCGTGGGCATAGGCGTGGTGTCCATGCGCGAGACGCCGGGCATAGGCGACAAGATACTCACCGACCGCGACTTCCTGAAGAACTTCGAGGCGCTGGACGTGCGCGTGAACGCGGAGATGACAGCACTCGCCAACGCGGTGAAGGTCGTCAAGCACGGCACCAAGACCAGCCCGTGGCAGATAGACGCCGTCGCCGGCGCCACCGTCACCTCCAAGGCGGTGGGCCGTGGCATCAACGAGAGCGCACAGAAGCTGATGCCCATGCTGGTGCCTCACATCGAACAAATTGCGAAAGGGGGGAAGTGAGATGAACTTTCCAACCCGTCATTCCGGCGCAGGCCGGAATCCAGCAACAAGAACAACTCCGCGAAGCGGACAAGAAACAGGTGTTGTCCCGCTACGCGGGGACTATTTGAATCAACTGGATTCCGGCCTGCGCCGGAATGACGGTCTCTTCCAAGGAGTCTTGGCATGAGCACGCTCAGCAAAGAACCGACCAACCTGGAAGAGTTCCTGGAAGGCCTGTGGAAGCAGAACCCCGTGTTCGTGATGATGCTCGGCATGTGTCCCACGCTGGCCGTGACCGTGTCCGCGGTGAACGCCATCTCCATGGGGCTGGCCACCACCTTCGTGCTCGTCGCCTCCTGCCTCTTGGTATCGACGATCCGCAACGTGGTACCCAAGGAAGTGCGCATCGCCACCTACATCGTCATCATCGCCACCTTCGTGACGCTGGTGGATTACCTCATCCAGGCGGTGAGTCTCTCGCTGTATGAGGCGCTGGGCGCCTTCATCCAGCTCATCGTGGTGAACTGCATCATCCTCGGGCGGGCCGAGGCGCACGCCTCCAAGAACCCGCCGTTCAGGTCCATGCTCAACGCGCTGGGCATGGGGCTTGGCTTCACCATCGGTCTGTTCGCGCTGGGTGCCACGCGCGAGATCCTGGGTGCGGGCAAGCTGTTCGGTGCGTCGCTGTTCGGCGACCAGTTCCAGCCCTGGGTGGTGATGGTGCTGCCGCCGGGCGGGTTCTTCGTGCTGGGCGGCTGGCTGCTGCTGTTCTCGCTGCTCCGCAGCCGCAAGGAAGCGAGGGCTGAGGCATGAACGACTCGTTGAGCCTGATCTTCATCAGCACGCTGCTCGCCAACAACTTTGTGCTGGCCACCTTTCTCGGCCTGTGCCCTTTCCTCGGCGTGTCGGGGCGGCTGGGCACGGCTTTCCCCATGGGAGTCGCGACCACCTTCGTGATGGTGGTGGCGTCGCTTTGCGCCTACGGGCTGAACGCGCTGCTGAGCTATTTCCACCTCGACTTCCTGCGCCTCATCTCCTACATCGTGGTGATCGCCTCCTCGGTGCAGCTGGTGGAGATGGTGATGAAGAAATACTCGCCGGCGCTGTTCCGCGCGCTGGGTATCTACCTGCCGCTGATCACCACCAACTGCGCGGTGCTGGGCGTCGCGCTGTTCCAGACCTCGCGCAACTACGATCTGACGCAGTCGCTGACCTTCGCTTTCGCCGGCGGCGCGGGCTTCACGCTGGCGCTGGTGCTGATGGCTTCGCTGCGCGAGCGCCTGCAGCTCGCCAACGTGCCCTCGCTGGTGCAGGGCACTGCGCTGACGCTGATCATGGCGGGCCTGCTGTCGCTGTCCTTCATGGGCTTCGCGGGATTGGGAGGCGGGGAATGATCTATCTGCAGACGATAGCGATCGTGTTCGGACTGTTCGCAGGCTGGCTCGCGGTGCGCGCAGTCGCCCGTAGATTCGCGGCGCGCCATCCGGAGTTCGGCGCGTTGCGCGAGGAAGGCGAAGGCTGCGGTTGCGGCAACCACGCTTGCGGCACCTCACAGTGCAAACGAGCAGGGCACTGATGGAAGCGCTTGCCCTCTCCCCAGCCCTCTCCCGCGCGCGGGAGAGGGTGGCCGCAGGCCGGGAGAGGGTTTGCACGCCGCGTATGCTGCGGATCGCAGATGCTTATAGCAGTTGTTGCCGAGTAGTCGGCATTTGAAGAATGTAATTCGATAAAACAGGAGAAGGCCATGCAACCCTACGTCATTCCATTCCAGTCTCTGGGAATAGCAGACATTCCCCAGGTGGGCGGGAAGAACGCTTCGCTCGGGGAGATGATTTCCAACCTGAGCTCTTCCGGCGTGCAGGTGCCGGGCGGCTTCGCCACCACGGCGCAGGCTTACCGCGACTTCCTCGCGAACGGCGGCTTGGACAAGCGCATCCAAGAGGTGCTGGATACGCTTAACGTGGACGACGTGACCGCGCTGGCCGAGGCCGGACGCAAGATACGCGGCTGGATCGTCGAGGCGCCGCTGCCCGAGCGGCTGGAGACGGAAATACGCGCGCATTACGCCAAGCTCGCGGGCAAAGGCGAAGGCAGCTTCGCGGTGCGTTCCTCGGCCACCGCCGAGGATTTGCCGGACGCCTCCTTCGCCGGACAACAGGAGACCTTCCTCAACATCCACGGCATAGACAACATCCTGCATGCGATCCGCGAGGTGTTCGCATCGCTGTACAACGACCGCGCCATCTCCTACCGCGTGCACAAGGAGTTCACCCATGCCGACGTGGCGCTGTCCGCCGGAGTGCAGCGCATGGTGCGCTCCGACCTCGGCGCATCGGGCGTGATGTTCACGCTGGACACCGAATCCGGTTTCCGCGACGCAGTGTTCATCACTGCCTCCTACGGTCTGGGCGAGATGGTGGTGCAAGGTGCGGTGAACCCGGACGAGTTCTACGTGCACAAGCCGCAGCTCGCAGCAGGCTTCCCCGCCGTCATCCGCCGCGCGCTGGGTTCAAAACAGCAGCGCATGGTGTTCGACGAGCAGCGTTCCGCCGGGCGCTCCACGCGCATCGAGGCTGTGCCCGCCGCCGAGCAGACGAAGTTCTCTCTGAACGACGAGGACGTGCTGCAGCTTGCGCGCTATGCGGTTTCCATCGAGCAGCACTACGGCCGCCCCATGGACATCGAGTGGGGCAAGGACGGCGTGGACGGCAAGCTCTACATCCTGCAGGCGCGTCCGGAGACGGTGAAGTCCAACGCGGGCAACGGCGGCACCGAGAAATACCGGTTGCAGCAGCGCGGCACGGTGCTGGTCGAAGGCCGCGCCATCGGCCAGAAGATAGGCACAGGCCAGGTGCGCATCGTCGCCAGCACGGCCGAGATGAACAAGGTGCAGGCGGGCGACGTGCTGGTGACCGACATGACCGACCCCAACTGGGAGCCGGTGATGAAGAAGGCCTCGGCCATCGTCACCAACCGCGGCGGGCGTACCTGCCACGCGGCCATCATCGCGCGCGAACTGGGCATCCCGGCCATCGTCGGCTGCGGCCATGCCACGACTGCACTGCAGGATGGCGAGCAGGTCACAGTGTCCTGCGCCGAGGGTGACACCGGCTACGTGTACCACGGCAAGCTGCCGTTCGAGGTATCCGTCCTCAAGGAAGAAGCACTGCCGCAACTGCCGGTGAAGCTCATGCTCAACGTCGGCAACCCTACGCTGGCCTTCGAGTTCGCGCAGCTGCCTTCCGCCGGCATCGGCCTGGCGCGCCTGGAGTTCGTCATCAACAACATGATAGGCATCCACCCCAAGGCGGTGCTGGAGCACGACAAGCTGCCGGCCAGGTTGCACGAGGCGGTGCTGCAGCGCGCGGCCGGTTATGCGAATCCCGAGGAGTTCTACGTGGAGAAGCTGACCGAAGGCGTGGCCACGCTGGCCGCCGCCTTCTGGCCCAAGAAGGTCATCGTGCGCATGTCCGACTTCAAGTCGAACGAATACCGCAAGCTCCTGGGCGGCGAGATCTACGAGCCGATGGAAGAGAACCCGATGATCGGTTTCCGCGGTGCGGGACGTTACGTGGCGGCGAATTTCTCGGACTGTTTCGAGCTGGAATGCCGCGCGATGAAGCGCGTGCGCGAGAAGCTCGGCTACACCAACGTCGAGATCATGATCCCCTTCGTGCGCACCGTGGGCGAGGCGAAGGAAGTGGTCGCCACGCTGGAGCAGCACGGCCTGAAGCGCGGCGAGCACGGGCTGCGCCTCATCATGATGTGCGAGATCCCGTCCAACGCGCTGCTGGCCGAGGAGTTCCTGCAGCACTTCGACGGCTTCTCCATCGGCTCCAACGACCTGACCCAGCTCACGCTGGGCCTGGACCGAGACTCCAGCCTTGTGGCGGACCGCTTCGACGAACGCGACGGCGCGGTGAAGGCCCTGCTCAAGATGGCGATCACCACTTGCAACCGCCTGGACAAGTACGTCGGCATCTGTGGCCAGGGCCCGTCCGACCACTTCGACTTCGCGCAGTGGCTGATGGAGCAAGGCATACAGACCATGTCCCTCAACCCCGATACCGTCGTGGAGACCTGGCGCAGACTAGGCCAATCCAGATAAGTCGTTTTCCCTCACCCGCCACCTCGCACCTCTCTCTCCCTTTAAGCGAGGCCCTGGCGGGTTTTTTTATTCCAGAGGATCCGTTAATCCGGATCCGTCATTCCGGCGAAAGCCGGAATCCAGTGTTTTTATAATATTCTGGACACCGGCGTTCGCCGGTGTGACGACCTATCCAGTCATTCCTAAGGTGAAGCCGGATGCACTCTCGCATGGGTTTGGAGCTATGGCAACAAGCCTTCGGCGGGGCATGGGTAAAACCGCCACAAACTTGCCTTTACCTCGCCTTTCCAGTAACTTGCGTGCCTCGCTAGGGGTCTCCGCGATGGCGGAGTGAGACACACCCTTTGAACCTGTACGGGTCATGCCGTCGTAGGGAAGCATCCTCCCGGTGCTTTCTGATTTACTGGAGCACCACCATGAACGCCAATCCCCAATTCCTGGCCCGCGCGGCTCACGTTGACGAGGCCGCCATCAAGCCGCTGCCGAATTCGCGCAAGATCTACGTCGAGGGTTCTCGCCCTGACATCCGCGTGCCGATGCGCGAGATCACCTTAACCGACACGCACCTCAACAATGGCGTGGAGAAGAACCCGCCCATCTACGTGTATGACTGCTCCGGCCCCTACACCGACCCGGCGGTGAAGATCGACATCCGCTCCGGCTTGGCCGAAATGCGCGCGCCATGGATCGGCGAGCGCAACGACACCGAAGAATTGCCGCGCCTGACCTCCGAATACGGCCAGCAGCGCCTGAACGACCCGGCGCTGGCCGACATGCGCTTCAACCTGAAGCATACGCCGCGCAAGGCCAAGCCGGGCATGAACGTGACGCAAATGCACTATGCCCGCCGCGGCATCATCACGCCGGAGATGGAATACATCGCCATCCGCGAAAACCAGCGTATCGACGGCCTTTCCGAAATGATGCTGACCCAGCATCCCGGCGAAAATTTCGGTCAAGCCATGCCGAAAAAGATTACGCCTGAATTCGTGCGCGACGAAGTCGCCGCCGGCCGCGCCGTCATCACCGCCAACATCAACCACCCCGAGTGCGAGCCGATGATCATCGGCCGCAACTTCCTGGTGAAGATCAACGCCAACATCGGCAACTCCGCGCTGGGTTCCAGCATCCAGGAAGAGGTCGAGAAGATGACCTGGGCCATCCGCTGGGGCGGCGATACGGTGATGGACTTGAGCACCGGCAGGAACATCCACGAAACGCGCGAATGGATCATCCGCAACTCGCCCGTGCCCATCGGCACCGTGCCCATCTATCAGGCGCTGGAAAAGGTGAACGGCAAGGCCGAAGACCTGACTTGGGAGATCTTCAAGGACACGCTGATCGAGCAGGCCGAACAGGGTGTGGACTATTTCACCATCCACGCCGGCGTGCTGCTGCGCTACATCCCGATGACCGCGAAGCGCATGACCGGCATCGTCTCGCGCGGCGGCTCCATCATGGCCAAGTGGTGCCTCGCGCACCACAAGGAGAACTTCCTCTACACGCACTTCGAAGAAATCTGCGAGATCATGAAGGCCTACGACGTGACCTTCTCGCTCGGCGATGGCCTGCGCCCCGGCTCGGTGTACGACGCCAACGACGAAGCGCAACTTGGCGAACTGAAGACGCTCGGCGAACTGACCCAGATCGCGTGGAAGCACGACGTGCAAGTAATGATCGAAGGCCCCGGCCATGTGCCCATGCACATGATCAAGGAGAACATGGACCTGCAACTGAAGTGGTGCCACGAGGCGCCGTTCTATACGCTAGGACCCCTGACGCAGGACATCGCCCCCGGCTACGACCACATCACTTCTGCCATCGGCGCGGCGATGATTGGCTGGTTCGGCACCGCCATGCTGTGCTACGTCACGCCCAAGGAACACCTCGGCCTGCCCAACAAGGCCGACGTGAAGGAAGGCATCATCACCTACAAGATCGCCGCCCACGCCGCCGACCTCGCCAAGGGCCACCCCGGCGCGCAGATCCGCGACAACGCCATGAGCAAGGCGCGCTTCGAATTCCGCTGGGAAGACCAGTTCAACATCGGCCTCGACCCCGACCGCGCCCGCGAATTCCACGACGAGACCCTGCCCAAGGAATCCGCCAAGGTCGCCCACTTCTGCTCCATGTGCGGCCCGCAGTTCTGCTCGATGAAGATCAGCCAGGACGTGCGCGACTTCGCCGCCACCCAAGGCGTCTCCGAACAAGAGGCGCTAGCGAAGGGGATGGAAGTGAAGTCGGTGGAGTTCGTGAAGCAGGGGGCGCATGTTTATCACAAGGCGTGATGCGCAATATCCCTGCTTGTTGCGATGGAAGATGAAGGGATGTCTAGATGGATGGCCTTTATGAATTGCTCACCCGCCCAATACAAGTATCCGATACTGGGCGTGATGCGTTCTTCGACATACACAACAATCATTACTCACCGGGGTTCTGGACGGGACTTGTCGCTAGGGCGCGAGCTCGCCATTTGACTTTACATGACATCGATATTCAGAATATTGACCGGCTAAATTATGCAAAGGCCCTTGGAATCGAGCGTGCACTAAATCAGAAAGATACGTATCCCTATACCAGAAAAGGTGCGGGGAAAGCTTACAGTCCTCTTGTTCTATTGGAGAGTAGGGAAGAAACCGATTGCGCAACTGGAGAAATTAACCAGTGCATTCGCGGTTTGTTCGGTGAACCTCAATATGGCGAGTTTGTCTCCAACATGTGTGAATTGGTTGGAGATTTGCTCGACAACGTATGGGCGCACGGCAAATCAACTGGCTTTTCCATGGCTCAGAAATGGCGAGATCCGCATGATGGTTTTCTTTTTGAATTTGCCGTTGCTGACTGTGGTTATGGTTTCTTGCGCGAGCTACAGCGTGTCGGAATGATGACTATTAAGGATGACCGCGGGGCTATTGAGTGGTGCATCCAACCTGGCAACTCCACAAAAAAGCGCAGTGTTGACGAGTGGGCTCAGCGATTGCCTGAGGACGTGATGGGCAACCCAATGGGTTCATTCGGACACATTGTTGAGAGTGACAATCACCACATGGGGCTTGGACTGGCAAAATTGGTTACCGCTGTCGAACAGTTCCACGGATGGTGCTGGCTTGCCAGCGGGAACGCCATGTTATGCATCAGTCCGAATGGCCAGCGGACATATACAAATCTTCCCATCCCTTGGCAAGGCGTAGCTTTAGCCTGTCGGTTCGACTCCAAACGAGTTGCTTGTACACCAGCACAACACACCGAAGACGAATTCGAGGATATACTGGCTCAGCTGATAAAGGACTAACCGTGTTTACTCATCCGATCATAATCGCTGATTCCGACTTGGCCTCCAGACAGGCTGCTGCGGCATTGCGCGCCCAAATCGAACAACACGTCTTGTCTGGCAATAAAGTTTCCATCGATCTTAGCGCTGTACTTTCAATCTCAGAATCATATGCAGATGAATTATTCGGTGTGTTAGCTTTGCGTTATGGACTTGAATGGCTAACCAATAACGTAGTAGTTCGTCATCCAAGCTCATTTGTATTCCGGGCGATTGCTAGTGCAATCCGTCAACGTTTGCTGTCTCAAACCCCAACAACTCCTGATATCGCATTATTAGCGGCACGCAAAGCTCTCAAGCAACGCCAATCCAGAAACACCTAGCCTTTTGCTGTGACCTGCCGTTCCCATTGCGCTGCCTGCTGCATCGCCCCCTCCATCACCTCGCCCCTGCCCGGCATGCCGAACGGCAAGCCCGCGGGGGTATCGTGCGTTCAGCTCGACGATGAATTGCGCTGCAAGGTGTTCGGCAGTCCCGAGCGCCCCGCCTTTTGCGGCGGGCTGCAACCTTCGGGGGAGATGTGCGGCGCTACGCGCGAGGAGGCGATGCAATGGCTCACGCGCTTGGAGCTCGCCACCCGACCGCAGGTATAATCGCGGCATGCAAGTCCGCTCTTCCCCTCCCTCCGAGGTCACTTCCGATTCCCCATGCAGCGGTCATTGCACGACGGTGCTGGGCGATGATGTGTGCCGCAGTTGCCGGCGCACGTTCGATGAGATCACGCGCTGGGTGGAGATGAGCGACGATGAACGCCGCGCCGTGAACCGGCGCATCGCCGATTTACACATCACTGGATTCCGGCCTGCGCCGGAATGACGGAGTCACATGGATATCCTGCTTCTCGTTAAAGCCGCCATCATGGGCGTGGTCGAAGGTCTGACCGAATTCCTGCCCATCTCTTCCACCGGCCACCTGATCCTGGTGGGCGACCTGCTGCACTTCAACGACGAGCGCGGCAAGGTGTTCGAGATCGTGATCCAGTTCGCGGCCATCCTCGCGGTGTGCTGGGAATACCGCGTGAAGCTGGGTGCGGTGGCGCTGGGGCTCGCACAGAAGCAGGAAGCGGCGCAGCGCTTCACCTTCAACCTGTTCATCGCCTTCCTGCCGTTGGCCATCCTCGGCCTGCTGTTCGGCAAGGCGATCAAGGCGCACCTGTTCTCGCCTGTGCCGGTAGCACTGGCTTTCATCGTGGGTGGTCTGATCATCCTGTGGGCGGAGAAGCGCAAGCATTCGGAGCACATCGTGAGCGTGGACGACATGCATTGGAAGGATGCGTTGAAGATGGGTTTCGCGCAGGCGCTGGCCTTGATCCCTGGCACCTCGCGCTCGGGCGCGACCATCATCGGCGGCCTGTTCTTCGGATTGAGCCGCAAGGCGGCGACGGAGTTCTCGTTCTTCCTCGCCATACCCACGCTGACCATGGCAACGCTCTACGAGGTGGTGAAGTACCGCGACCAGTTCAACACCGACGACCTCGGCATCTTCCTCGTCGGCTCCATCGCGTCGTTCATCAGCGCGTTCATCGCGGTGCGCGGTCTGCTGCGCTACATCAGCCGCCACGATTTCACAATCTTCGCCTGGTACCGCATCGCGTTCGGCCTGATCGTGCTGCTCACGGCCTACACCGGCGCGGTGAGCTGGTCAGTGGACTGAAGCCAGTCCACGAAATCACGAGCGGCTAAATCTTTCGGCTTGGTTTCGGGCTTTCGCATATTTAGGGGGAACCCTGAGAAACCGGTTTCGTCATTCCGGCGAAAGCCGGAGTCCAGTTTGATCAGCTGGACACGGCGTTCGCCGGTGTGACGACTTGTTGAAGTTCTGACTAGCTCTGTTCCCAAGGCAGACCGGCAGCGCGCCAGCCGTTCACCCCGTTGCGGTGGTTCTTGGCATCCTTGTCACCTTCGAAGCCTTGCAGGATGTTGTAGCAGTCGGCGTAGCCAGATTGCGTAGCGAGCGCTGCGGCGGCGTGCGAACGCTGGCCGCTGCGGCACATGAACAGGACCAGCGATTCCTTGCTGACCTGTTGTTCCAGCGCGGCCACGAAGCCCGTGTTCTGTTTCATTCCGGGATAGGACATCAACTCGATCTCCACTGCGCCGGGCACGCGCCCTACCCAGTCCACCTCTGCGCGAGTGCGCACGTCCACCAGCTTGGCGCCGGGTGCGGACTGCAAGACCTGGTATGCCTCTTCCGGCGTCAGTGCGCCCTCATAAGGCAGGTTGGCTTCCTTGGCGCGCTGTTGCGCCGTCTTCAAAATCTCGGTGATCTTTCCCATTCTTCCTTACCCGTGTTTAAGCTTTGACGTGCAGATGCTATGCTCCGCCGCCGAGTTGCATACTATCCCAACAGCGATGAAAAATCACACGCACGCTCACGACAAGTCCCCTGCCTTCGAGCCTGCGCATCCCGTGCGTTTCGCTGCAGCCCGCAAGAGCACGTGGATGAGCATCTTCGTGAACCTGCTGCTCACCGTCATGCAGGTGGCGGGGGGCTTCTTCGGCAAGTCGCAATCGCTGATGGCGGACGGCCTGCATTCGCTGGCCGACCTGCTCTCCGACGTGCTGGTGCTCTTCGCCAACCGCCACGGCAACAAGCATGCCGATGCCAACCACCCTTACGGCCACGCGCGCATAGAAACGGCCGCCTCGCTCATCCTGGGCACGAGCCTTGCGGCCCTGGGCGTCGCCCTGCTCATCGCCGCGGGGATGCGATTGCAGCATCCGGAGCAGGTGCAACCCGTGCATCCCTTCACGCTGTGGATAGCCATCGTCGCGCTGGCCGCCAAAGAAGGTCTGTTCCGCTACATGCTGGCCGTGGCCAAGCGCGTGCGTTCGCAGATGCTGGTGGCGAACGCGTGGCATGCCCGCTCCGACGCTGCCTCGTCGCTGGTGGTCATCGTCGGTATCGTGGGCAACCTCTTGGGCTATACCTTCCTCGACCTGGTCGCCGCCGGCGTGGTCGGCGTGATGATCGCCTACATGGGTATCCAGTTTGCACGCGACGCCATGATGGAACTGGTGGACACAGGGCTGGACGAGAAAGAGGTGCGCGCCATACGCAACACGCTGAAAGGCGTGCCGGGCGTGGCCGGCCTGCACGAGTTGCGCACGCGCAAGATGGCGGACAACGCGCTGGTCGATGCGCACATCATCGTGGACCCGCGCATCAGCGTGTCGGAAGGCCATTACATCGCGGAGGCTGCACGCACCGCCGTGCTCAAGAGCCACCACGTGCTGGATGTGATGGTGCACATAGATTCGGAAGACGACGTGCAGTCCAAACCCAATGCCCATCTGCCGCAGCGGCACCTGCTGTTGGCCCATCTCACCGACCGGATGGGTACCGCGCTGCCACCTTCCGCCCGCATCGTCCTGCATTATCTCGGGGGCAAGGTGGAGGCGGAGCTGCTGGTGGATGCTTCGGTGGATACCGCAGATTTGCAGCGCCAGTGCGCGCTCATCGTGCAGGACGACCCCTATTTCCGCCGCGTGGATGTCTACAAAGCCGCACCAAACTAGTGCACCTCCATGCTTCCGCGCCCTGTTTATGGGCGCCGGTTTGCAGCCTCCTCCCCGCCAAATGTGGCACAATGCGAGCCTTGCGCGATTCAGGGTGATGGCACAGTTCCTGCTGTATCGGTCTTGTTTCATCAAACGGTTTAGTAATATTTTTGGGAGATTCGAGTATGTCTAAGACAGCCGCCGACGTTCTGAAGTTGATCAAAGAACAAGGCATCAAGTTTGTTGATCTGCGTTTCACTGACACCCGTGGTAAGGAACAGCACGTAGGCGTGCCTGTTTCCCACTTCGACGAAGAGAAGTTCGAAGTCGGCCACGCTTTCGATGGTTCCTCCATCGCCGGCTGGAAGGGCATCCAGGCTTCCGACATGCTGCTGCTGCCGGATCCCGATTCCGCCTATGTCGATCCCTTCTTCGACGAGCCCACCCTGGTGCTGACCTGCGACGTGATCGAACCGTCCGACGGCAAGGGCTACGACCGCGACCCGCGTTCCATCGCCAAGCGCGCAGAGGCTTACCTGAAGTCCACCGGCATCGGCGACACCGCCTTCTTCGGTCCGGAACCCGAATTCTTCATCTTCGACTCCGTGCAATGGCACGTCGACATGTCCGGCTGCTCGCTGAAGATCAACTCGGAAGAGGCAGCATGGGCCACCGGCGAGAAGTTCGAAGGCGGCAACACCGGCCACCGTCCCATGGTGAAGGGCGGTTACTTCCCCGTCCCGCCCGTGGACAGCCTGAACGACATCCGCGCTCAGATGTCGCTGCTGCTGGAAGAGATCGGCATCCCCGTCGAAGTGCACCACCACGAAGTGGCGACCGCCGGCCAGTGCGAACTGGGCACCAAGTTCAACACGCTGGTGAAGCGCGCTGACTGGACGCAAGCCCAGAAGTACATCATCCATAACGTGGCGCACCAGTACGGCAAGACCGCGACCTTCATGCCCAAGCCCATCGTCGGCGACAACGGCTCCGGCATGCACGTGCACCAGTCCATCTGGAAGGGCGGCAAGAACACGTTCGCGGGCAACGGCTATGCCGGCCTGTCCGAGACCGCGCTGTACTACATCGGCGGCATCATCAAGCACGCCAAGGCGCTGAACGCGATCTGCAACCCCGGCACCAACTCCTACAAGCGCCTGGTTCCGCACTACGAGGCACCGGTGAAGCTGGCCTACTCCGCCAAGAACCGTTCTGCTTCCATCCGTATCCCGCACGTGGCCAGCGACAAGGCTCGCCGCATCGAGACACGCTTCCCGGATCCGACTTCCAACCCGTACCTGTGCTTCGCCGCGCTGATGATGGCCGGCCTGGACGGCATCCAGAACAAGATCCACCCCGGCGATCCCGCAGACAAGAACCTGTACGACCTGCCCCCGGAAGAGGATGCAAAGATCCCGACCGTGTGCGCATCGCTGGATGAAGCCCTGGCCAACCTGGACAAGGACCGCGAGTTCCTGACCCGCGGCGGTGTGTTCTCCAACGAGTTCATCGACGCCTTCATCGAACTGAAGATGGAAGAAGTGAACAAGATCCGCATGACGACCCACCCGGTCGAGTTCGACATGTACTACAGCATCTAAGTAGTCACAGCCTCACGAAGAACGGAGCCCTCGCGGCTCCGTTTTTTTGTCCGTTTGTTTCCCGGCGGGGCTTCTTCTATACTCCGCCCCGTCGTTTCCCGAGGTATGACCATGAACCTGCTCCGTCTGTCCGTCCTGTGCTGCGCCGTCGCTTCCAGTGGCCTTGCCCAAGCCGAGATCTACAAGCGCGTGGATGCCGACGGCCATGTCACCTATTCCAGCGCACCTATCAAGGGTGGCAAGAAGCTGCACCTGGAGCCTTTGCCCACCATGGCTTCCCAGCCGGTGCCGCCCAAGGGCGAAGACCGCGCCAGAAGCGAGGACCGGGCAAGGAGCGAGACCACCTCCGACTTCCCCAAGGTGGACAATGCCACGCAATCCCGTCGCGACGATACGCGGCGCAAGATACTTGAGGACGAGCTCGAGACAGAACAGAAGGCATTGGATGAGGCGCGCGCCAAGCTGAAGGACGCGGAGGACACCCCGCAGGTATACAAGGGCGCCAACGGCCAAACGCTCCGCAACGTCGCTCGATACGAAGAGCTGCTCAAGGACGCCCAAGCCGAAGTGGAAGCGCACGAAAAGAACATCCAGGCGCTCAAGACCGAACTCTCCCGATTCAAGTAAAGATCGCGTGGCATGTTTTCTGCTCCGTGACATGACATGCCAAGCCCCTTGCTCCCAACGCTGGAACATCTTTCCACTGCGGTCATCCTGCTGGATGACGTTTCGCATGTCGCCTATATCAATCCGGCGGCGGAGCACTTGTTCGGCCTGAGCAGTACCAACCTGATCGGCCACCCGCTGCAGTACGCCTTCACGCATACCGAACAGCTCTTCGCCACCATACAGTCAGCCCTCACGAGCAACGCCAGCCACATCGAGCACGACCTGACGCTGGGCTCGCATGCCACGGGGGCGAGGTTGCACCTCAGCTGTACCGCGACGCCGCTGCAGTTCCCTTCCTATGCCCTCCTGCTGGAGTTCCACACCATAGACCGTCCGCTCAAGCTGGCGCGCGAAGAACAGATGCTGGACCAGACCCAGGCCAACCGTCTGCTGCTGCGCAACTTGGCGCATGAGATCAAGAACCCCTTGGGCGGCATACGCGGTGCGGCGCAATTGCTGGAACAGGAGCTGGAGAAACCCGCCCTGCGCGAATACACGCAGGTCGTCATCCAGGAAGCCGACCGCCTGCGCTCGCTGATGGAGAAGCTGCTCACGCCGCAGCATGTGCCCCATTTCAGTGCGCTGAACATCCACGAGGTGCTGGAACGGGTGCGCAGCGTGGTGCTGGCCGAGATACCTGAAGGCCTCACCATACAACGCGACTACGACCTGAGCCTGCCGGAACTCGACGGCGACAAGGAGCAGCTCATCCAGGTGATGCTCAACATCGTGCGCAACGCGGCTCAGGCCATGCACGGCAAGGGCACGGTCACCCTGCGCACGCGCATCACACGGCAGGTCACGCTGATGAAGAAGCGCTACCGGCTCGCCATCGCCGTGCAGATCATAGATACCGGCCCGGGCATCCCGCAGCACCTGCACGACAAGATCTTCTACCCGCTGGTCTCCGGCCGCGCAGACGGTCATGGCCTCGGCCTCACGCTGGCGCAGGACTTCGTGAGCCAGCATCAGGGCAGCATCGAATTCGAAAGCGAGCCGGGACGCACGTGCTTCACCGTCATGCTGCCACTCCCCCACTTAGGAAAGACATCATGAGCAAACCGGTCTGGATCATCGACGACGACAAATCGATACGCTGGGTGCTGGAGAAGGCGCTTGCGCGCGAGGGCATAGAATTCCGGAGCTTCGCCTCTGCCGACGAGGCGCTGTCCGAGCTACCGCGCGGACTGCCGCAGATGGTCATCAGCGACATACGCATGCCCGGCAGCTCAGGCCTGGAACTGCTGCAGAAACTGCGCACCGACCATCCCAGGTTGCCGGTCATCATCATGACCGCCTATTCCGACCTGGAGAGCGCCGTATCCTCGTTCCAGGGTGGCGCCTTCGAATACCTGCCCAAGCCTTTCGACGTGAATCACGCGGTCGAGCTCATACGCCGTGCGCTGGAGCAGAGCCAGCGCAAGAACGCGCAGGCAGAGGAAGCTCAGGCCGCACCAGACATCCTCGGCCATGCGCCCGCTATGCAGGAGGTGTTCCGCGCCATCGGCCGCTTGGCGCAATCCAACGCCACCGTGCTCATCAACGGCGAATCGGGGACCGGCAAGGAACTGGTCGCGCATGCGCTGCACCGCCACAGCCCGCGCGCCGACAAACCGTTTGTCGCCATCAACACCGCCGCCATCCCCAAGGACCTGCTGGAATCGGAACTGTTCGGCCACGAGAAAGGCGCGTTTACCGGCGCCACCACCACACGCCACGGCCGCTTCGAGCAAGCCGAAGGCGGTACGCTGTTCCTCGACGAGATCGGTGACATGCCGGCCGAGCTGCAGACGCGTTTGCTGCGCGTATTGTCCGACGGCAACTTCTACCGCGTGGGCGGCCACCAACCCATCAAGGCCAATGTGCGCATCATCGCGGCCACGCACCAGAACCTGGATGAAAGAGTGAAGCAGGGCCTGTTCCGCGAAGACCTGTTCCATCGCCTCAACGTCATCCGCCTGCGCCTGCCGCCGCTGCGCGAACGGCGTGAGGACATCCCGCTGCTGGCGAGACACTTCCTGCAGAAGAGCGCAAGGGAACTGGGCGTGGAACAGAAGACGCTGAGCGAGGCGGCGCTGAATTATTTGTCTGCGCAGGACATCCCCGGCAACGTACGCCAGCTGGAGAACCTGTGCCACTGGCTCACCGTGATGACGCCCACGCGCGTGGTGGAGATTGCCGACCTGCCATCCGAGTGGCGCGAAGGCGCACATGCGGCCCCGTCAATGAGCGACTGGCGTGCTGCACTGGCACAGCAGGCAGCGCTGGCCCTGCAGCGGGGCGAACCGAACATCCTGGACACGCTGACCAAGGAGTTCGAGCGCACCCTAATCACGCAGGCGCTGCAGCACACGGGTGGACGTCGCATTGAGGCGGCGATGCTGCTGGGCATGGGCCGCAACACCATCACACGCAAGATCCAGGAGCTTGGTCTGGATGGGGAGAACGAGTAGCGGCGAGCTCCGTAGCCCGGATGAAGCGCAGCGTAATCCGGGGAAGCTGCCGACTTACACCGCCCCGGATTTCATTTCATTCCATCCGGGCTACGGTGTTGCCTGCCCGCCGTCTTCCACACACCGGCTATCGTCTTCCGGTCCTTGCTCTCGCCCAGATAGGGCAGGCCATACATCTCGGAGAGCATACGCAGCAAGCTGTAGTGGTCGATGCGCTGTGTAGACTTGCCGGGCTTGATCATCTCACCCACCATGATGGTCGCCACATGGTTACCAGCGGAGCCATCGTCCTCGTCCCAGGTCACGATCAGCAGGCTGTTATGCGTGAGCGCCCACTGGGCATAGGACTCGATGTTCTGCCGCAGCCACTCGTCGCCCTGCCCTATGCTGCCGTCGTGCATGTCGTTGCGCTGGTCTGGTATCACGAACGACACGGTGGGCAGCCGGGTGAAATCCTGGGGGAACGCGGTGAACGGCTGGTTGTATGCGGCGAGCTCCTTCCAGTTCGCCGCCGGGTTGTGCTTGCGCATGTAGGAACCCCACCTGCAGCCCTCGTAGCCCGCCTCGGGCAGTGATTCCGAATAGCTCCCGAAGCTGAGGCCCTGGGCTAGCAGCGTGGTGCCTAGGTTCTCGCCTTGCAGCTCCAGCGGACAGGCATTGCTGCTGATGCCGCGCGTGGTGCCGGAGAACAGCGCGAGGTAGTTGGGCTGGCTGGGGTGGGTGATGCCATACGAGTCGCTGAACAACGTGCCACGCTTAGCGAGTGCGTTAATGTAGGGCGCGTCCGGGTTACCGATGATCTGCGAATACGCCCTGTTCTCCTCCACCACGATCACCACGTGGTCCGGTCGTGGCAGCTCGGCCGCAACCACCTGCGCGGCGCAGAGCAACGGGAGCAACAGCGCGCGCTTCATGCGGTCACCCCCTGTCCGTGCCGATCACGCTTTACTTGGACTTGCGGCTCTTGCCGGCAGCTTGCTTGCGAGACTCAGTGCGAGTCTCTGTACGGGTCTCCGTACGGACGTCTGCGCGAGCCTCTGCGGTCTGCACCGTCACGAGGGACTTGAATTCCGCGGACCTGGCCAGTTTGCTGATAAGGTTCTGGACGGCCGGCAGGAAGGCATCGGTGGCTTGCTGGCAGGCGACCGCTGCCATGAGGCTGGTGTCGTATACGTAGTGTTCAGAGACGTAGGTGGACTTGCCGTTCGAGGACGTCACTCGCAGGCCAATGTCCCAGGTGCCACCCGTCATGCCGTTCGCCGTCGTCGAGAACGCGAGTTTCTCCACAGCGCCCGTCAGCGTGATCTTGGCATCCTGGTTGTTTAACTTGCCGGCGGCCTTGAGTTCTTCGGTGAGCGCGCTCTGGATGTACTTTTCGAAAGTCAGCTCGTAGTCGGGCGGATAGATGGGGCCGTTGATCCGGCACATGCTGGTGAATTCGGCAGGGGCCTTGAAATCCCCGACGTTGACGCCGCTCTTGAGATTCTGCCCCAGCGCATCGCTGATATCGGCGCGTGACTGGTATTTGACGGGTGTAGCACAGGCAGACAGTACAAGAGCAAGCAGTAGTGCGGCGATTCTCATGATTTCCCCTTTGTCGTTAAGTTATCCCTTATGCGTGACTTCCTGCTCGAGCCCGCACTTGTTCCGGCATTCTAACAAATAGAAAGGGGCCGACAATGACCCTACCAAGGGGATAGGAACGGCTCAAGGAAAGATGCAAGACCGGAGGATGAGCTGTCGGTTACTGCTTGCTGTCGTCGGAAGGGGTGGGCTGATCCTCTACGGGGGTCTTCTTCGGCCGGTTCTTGCTGGGATCGGCGAAGCGAAAACGCCCCGCCAGTACGCAGCCCTTCATGCCGATGTCGCACGGCCGGTCCAGCACCTTCTGGCACTTGCCCTCGAACTCGTGCGGACAACCCCAACCGCTCATCTCTCAACTCCGTTTGTTCCGTCATTCCGGCGCAAGCCGGAATCCAGCGAGCATCAAAATCGGCGCGCCTTGCGCGCCACTGGATACCGGCCTTCGCCGGTATGACATCACTCTGATTCAGGCCTTCTTCACGAACTCCGACTTCAGCGACATCGCACCTATGCCGTCGATCTTGCAGTCGATGTCGTGGTCACCTTCCACCAGGCGGATGTTCTTCACTTTGGTGCCGACCTTCACCACCGAGGACGAACCTTTGATCTTCAGGTCCTTGATCACGGTCACGCTGTCGCCGTCGTTCAGCACCGTGCCGAAAGCGTCCTTCACCACGCGCTTCTCTTCGCCCGCCTCGGTGGGAGCGCTCTTAGACCATTCATGCGCACACTCGGGACAGACGTAGTTGTCGCCGTCTTCGTAGGTGAATTGGAATTGCAATTTGGGACACTTGGGTAGACTGCTCACAGATTTCTCCACTAGGTAGGATGGGTTGACGAAGGAAACCCATCAAAGGGGCGGGATTATATCGGATGATGGGTATTGCTACGCTCAACCCATCCTACGCGGGTAGTTGCGCGCGCACCCACATTCGATCATTTAACACACTGCTTTTCATATTCTCGATTTGCATCAAGCAAGGCAATCTCGTCAGGCCCTTTTTCAAGGCTGTCGTCAGACTCTATTGCTCGATACAGAAATTCTGGCGTGATTGTCTTGCAGCCGCTGGCACACTTAAATCTCAGTAAGTGTCCCATCTTGTTTCTTTCCGCAACAAATCTCGCACCAGCCAACTCAAATCCGTTCAGTGATTCTTCACGACAAGAAACTTCCGTCATACCGTGAGTAGGAGAAAGAGAGGTTTTGCAGAGTCCAATTTTCGTTTCGGATGTGTAGTAGACACTCCATTCCGACGGAGATTTGTTGTCAGATTCTCCATTCAGGTCACTAGCCTTGCGTCTCCACTCTTCGTATACCTTCTCTCCTGTTAGAGGTTCGTTCGTTAGAGGTTCGTTCTCGGCCGCTCCGCTCGTACAGTTTTTCAGGTCAAAGAAGATGAATGATTCATTACCTGCCAAGGCTGAAAGTGGAAGCATTGCTGCAAGGAAAATTAGCCAACAGTTAGTTTTCATGTTTCACCTTAAGCAACGCACTACTTATGAAGTAGCCACTAGAGCTTGTAGCCCCGATGCACCGCCACCACGCCACCGGTCATGTTGAAGTACTCCACGCGCTCCAGCCCTGCGTCGATCATCATGTGTTTCAGCTCTTCCTGCCCCGGGTGCATACGAATGGATTCGGCGAGGTAGCGGTAGCTGTCGGCATCGTTGGCGATGAGCTCGCCCATCTTGGGCAGCACCTTGAACGAGTACAGGTCGTACATCTTCTCCAGCGGCTTGGCGACCTTGGAGAACTCCAGCACGATCACGCGCCCGCCTGGCCTGAGCACGCGGCGCATCTCGCGCAGGGCGGCGTCCTTGTGCGTGACGTTGCGCAGGCCGAAGGCGATGCTCACTACGTCAAAGTGGTTGTCGGGGAAAGGCAGGTGTTCGGCATCGCATTGCGCGGTGGGCGTGGCTTTGCCTTCGTCCAGCAGGCGGTCGCGGCCCACGCGCAGCATGGCATTGTTGATGTCGGTGAGGACGACCTCGCCGCTCTTGCCCACCTTGTCGAGGAACAGGCGCGACAGGTCGCCCGACCCGCCGGCGATGTCCAGCACGCGCTGGCCTTCGTGCACGTTGGCCAGGCCGACCGCGAAGCGCTTCCAGATGCGGTGCAGGCCGGCGGACATCAGATCGTTCATGACGTCGTACTTGCTGGCGACGGAGGTGAACACGCCCGCGACCTTTTTGGCCTTGTCTTTCTCGTCTACGGTCTCGAATCCGAAATGGGTCTGTGCCATGGTAATACTCCTTTATCTACCCCCTCTCCCGCCTGCGGGAGAGGGCTGGGGAGAGGGGGGGCTTCAGGTTGCCCTCTCCCTAGCCCTCCCCCTGCAGGGGGAGGGGATCAAGTTCATGCGACTGGATCGCGCGACGCGCCCGCCGCTTCCAGCTTTTCCAGGTAATCGCGCCACATCGCGTCCTGGCGTTTCCCCAGTTCGTGCAGGTATTCCCAGGTATAGAGGCCGGTGTCGTGCCCGTCGTCGAAGGTGATCTTCAGCGCGTACTGGCCGACCGGTTCTAGTTGCGTGATGCCCACGTTGCCTTTGCCGGTCTGCAGCGTCTCCTGCCCTGCCCCATGCCCGCGCACCTCGGCCGAGGGCGAGTACACGCGCAGGAACTCGGCCGGCAGCGTATAGCGCGCGCCGTCCTGGAAGGCGATCTCCAGCGTCTTGGATTTCTGGTGCAGGACGATGTCGGTCGGAATCACAGCGAGCGTATCTTCTTCAACAGTGCGGTGGTGGAGCGCTCGTGCAGGAAGGGGATGCTGTGCACCGAGCCGCCCCAGCCTTCGACTTCCTTCGCGCCCACGATGTTCGCCGGCTTCCAGTCGCCCCCCTTCACCAGCACGTCCGGCCTGCAGGCGAGAATGAGGTTGAGCGGAGTATCTTCGTCGAACAGCGTCACCAGGCTCACCGACTCCAGCGACGCCAGCACCGCGAGGCGGTCGTCCTGCTGGTTGATGGGTCGGTCGTCGCCCTTGCCCTGGCGCTTCACCGACGCGTCGCTGTTCACGCCGATGATGAGCGATGCGCCCAGCGCGCGCGCCTGCGCGAGGTAGGTCACATGGCCGCGGTGCAGCACGTCGAAACAGCCGTTGGTGAACACCAGCGGACGCGGCAGTGCGGCCACCTTGGCCGCGAGGTCCCGCGCAGTGCAGATCTTGTTCTCGAAGCTCGGGGTGGGATACATCAGTCCATGTACTCGAACACGCGCACCACCTTCTGCACACCTGCGGTGGTACTGGCGATGTCGGAAGCGGCGTCCGCTTCGGCGTGGGTCACGATGCCCATGAGGTACACCACGCCGCCTTGGGTGAACACCTTGATGTGGTCGCGATTGAAGGCCTTGCTGCTCACGAAGCGGTTGCGCACGTCGCCGCTCACGCCGGAGTCGCTGCTGCGCGCGCCGCTGCTAGAGACGCCGGACACCTGCAGTTCGTTGGCGATGCCTTTCACCGGCGGGATGCCGCCGACGATGCGTTCGATGTCCATCTTGGCCGCTTCGTTGGGCACCTGGCCGGTGAGCAGGGCGTAGCGGTTGAAGCAGGTCACGTTCACCTGCACGTTGGAACGGTATTTCTCGGCGATGCGCTGCTCGGCCTTGGTCTCGATGTTGCGGTCATCCAGCACCGTGCCCTGCGTGCGGCGCTCGCTGGAGGGCCCCATGGCCCCGCCGCTCTGCGCGCATCCTGAGATGGCGCCTACTGCGATCAACAAAGAGACTATCCAAGCTCTACACATCACTCACCTCCGAGTAACAAATGATCGATCACATCGCACAGGCAATGCAGCGCGAGCAGATGGACTTCCTGCACGCGAGCGGTACTTTGCGCCGGCACGCACAGATGGAAATCTTCCGCCTGCAGCATCTTGCCCATCTGGCCGCCGTCGCGCCCGGTTAGCGCGACCACCACCATGTTGCGCTCATGCGCGGCGGTGATGGCCTCGACCACGTTCTGCGAGTTGCCGCTGGTGGAGATGGCGATCAGCACGTCGCCTTCCATGCCCAGTGCGCGCACCTGCTTGGAGAATATCTGCTTGTAGTCGTAGTCGTTGGCGATGGAGGTCAGGACGGAGCTGTCCGTGGTGAGCGCGACCGCAGGCAGGCCAGGGCGCTCGACTTCGAAACGGTTGATGAGTTCGGCTGCGAAATGCTGTGCGTCCGCGGCCGAGCCGCCGTTGCCGCAGACCAGGATCTTGCCGTCATGCAGCAGGCAATTCACCATGGCCTGCGCCGCCTCCGCGATGGGCTTGGCCAGCACTTTCTTACTCTGTAGCTTGGTCTCGGCGCTGTCGTCGAAGAGTTTGCTGACGCGTTTGATGAGGGTCATGTTGCAGATGAGTATTGAGGAAGTCGGCCGATTTTACCTTAAAGCTCGAAAGCGTTCCTTATCCACTCTATGCCGGCCGCGTCCTGCGGTGCAGTAAGCAAAAGCGCATCGAAACGGCAGGGAGGGATGCGCGGCAGCTCGGTGAGGTAGTGCTGGGCAGTGCGCGTCAGCTTGGCTTGTTTGCGCTCATCTATGCTGGCGGCCGCCCCGCCGAACTCGTTGCGGCTGCGCAGCCTGACTTCGGCGAACACCAGCGTGGCACCTTCGCGCAGGATGAGGTCGATCTCACCGAAACGGCAGCGGTAGTTGGCTTGCACGAGTTGCAGGCCTTGCTGCTGCAGGTAGCGCGCTGCGGTCTGCTCGGCCTGCGCGCCCGACTTCATCCTATCTATTGCCTTCGAGGGGGATGCCCTGCCCTTGGCGCAGCACCGCGGTCACCGCTTCGCGCTCCAGCAAGTGGCCATTAAGGCGCACCTTGCCGGTCACGCCATCCAGCGGCAGCGCGTTCTGGCCATCATGCCGGTAGAACACCTGCAGCAGGCGGTAAGCGTCTATGCCCAGTGCGTACAGGCGCTCCATGTCCTGCGTCAGCGGCGGGGTGGCACGCGGGTAGATCATCACCGCCGGGTGGTCAGGCTGCAGCACCCACGGCATATCCACGAAGCGCACCTCGGAGAGATCGAAATTGACCAGGTTGTTGGCGTTGCCGGCAAACACCTGGGATGTGGCGTACACCGGCACCATGTTGCTGATGTAAGGACGCATCAGGCGCGCCTTGTCCACCTCGGCCGCGAGGAAGACCATGCTGCCCGGCTGCACGGGGATGAGGCGCAGCGGGCTGGGATCGCCGTTATAGACGATCTCGGACTGGACGATGCCGCCGGCATGCTGCCAGTCCTCCAGGAAGGCTTGCGCGAGACGCTTGGAGAGGGGGTTGTCCGTGCGCACGACGGTCGCGCTCAACATCCCCACCTTCGTGGCCCACTGCGAGACCTGGCGTGCCTCCACCTCGGCCGGCAAGCCATAGAAGTACAGCTGATCAGCGCGTTGCGCATCTATGATGTTCAGCGCCAGCGTGGGCACCGGGAGGTTAGGGTCGGCGGCCAGCGCGGTGACGCCCGGGCGGGTCAGCGGGCCGGCGACTGCCACGGCACCTGCCTTGAGCGCCTGTTTGTACTGCGCCACGACCTCAAGTTTCTCGTCGTTGCAGGGATAGACGCGCACCGGCAGCCCCCCCGCCTGCTGAGCTGCGGCAAGGAAGCCCTGCTGGACGGCCTCGGCCGCCTTGCCGAAAGTTGCGGAACCCAGCGGCAGGATGAGTGCGATATGGGGTTCGACCGTGCCTGCGCCCGTGGCGGGCAAGATGGGCACCACGACGGGTGCAGGCTCCGCCACTACGCTGGTCACCACCGGTGCAGATGCCGCCGCAGGTGCTGGGACCGCTTCGGGGGCCGGGGCCGGCGCCACCTTCACCTCAGGCACAGGCGGTGCCTTCACTTCCGGTGCCGGGATCTCCTTGACCGGTGCCGGAGCCGGCGCGGTGGCGCAGCCGAACACGCTCACGTATAGTGAAGCGACCAGAAGACCGCGCAACCATCTAGATCCAGGAACCACAGTTTGCATATCAAGACCAGGCAAGAATTAGAGCGCGCATTATATGTAGTCGCCACCCCGATTGGAAATCTGAGCGACATCACTCTGCGCGCGCTGGAGGTGCTGGCAGCGGCCGACACCATCGCGGCCGAAGACACCCGAAACACCAAGCACCTCCTCCAGCATCACGGCATAGGCGATGCGCGCCTGCTCGCGCTGCACCAGCACAACGAACGCGGCGCAGCTGAGAAAATCATCGGCCTGCTGCAGGAAGGACGGAGCGTGGCGCTGGTGACCGATGCGGGCACGCCTGCCGTGAGCGACCCGGGTGCGGTGCTGGTTGAGGAAGTGCGCAAGGCAGGCCTGCGCGTCATCCCGGTGCCGGGAGCCTCCGCCGCCATCGCAGCGCTGTCCGCCTCGGGACTTAGCGCACCCCACTTCCTGTTCTACGGCTTCCTGCCCAATAAATCGGCGGCGCGCCGCACCGCGCTGCAGGCGCTGGCCGATCATCCCTACACCCTTGTGTTCTACGAGGCGCCGCACCGCATACTGGAATGCGCCGAAGACCTGCGGGCAGTGCTGGGAGGCGAACGCGAAGTCGTGTTCGCGCGCGAGGTCACCAAGCTCTTCGAGAGCATCCACCGCTGCAAGCTGGAAGAGGCGCTGGACTGGCTCAACAGCGACGCCAACAACCAGCGCGGCGAATTCGTGGTGATCGTGTCGGGTGCCGAGGCGCATGAAGGCGTGAATGCGGAGTCCGAGCGCGTCCTGAAGCTGCTGCTCAAGGACCTGCCGCTCAAGCAGGCCGTGCAGCTGGCCGCCCAGATCACGGGCGCCGGACGTAACGAGTTGTATCAGCACGCACTTTCCCTGAAATCCTCCGAATAAGCCGCCGCCGGGAGCGCCACCCCAAGAGGGGTGCGCTTGCAGTTCAAACATGCGTTTGATACGCTTGTTTGACTCTTTTTTGTGCAGCGGATCTGGATGTCCCCCCTTACAACCCAATCGGAACTCCCGGAGAACACCCGGGACCGCCTGCTGATAGCCGCACGCGAAGTGTTCGGTGAGCTCGGTTTCAAAGGCGCTACGGTGCGCGAGATCTGCCGCCGTGCGGGTGTCAACGTCGCCGCGGTGAACTACCACTTCAACGGCAAAGAAGCGCTGTTCATGGCAGCGCTGGAGCTGGAGCCGATCACCGACCTGATAGCCCCTGACGAGTCGGGCAGCGCAGAGGAAAGGCTGACCCGTTTCATACGCGAGTTCGTAGGCCGCGTGATGGAGCAAGGCTGCACGCCCCACACCCGTCTGCTCCTGCGCGAACTGCACGAGCCTTCCCCTGCGCTGGACAGCATCGCCAAGACATTCATCGTGCCGCTGCACCAGCACCTGACCCGTCTCGTGCGCGGGGTAGTGGGCGACGAGGCCCCGGCGGCAGAAGTGCGACGCTGCGTGTTCAGCATCTTCGGGCAGTGCACCTACTACCGCAATTCGCGGGAGATGAACCACCTCGTGTACCCGGAGCTGCACTACGACGAGCAAGAGATAGAGGCGGCCGCCAGGCACATCGCGGAGTTTTCGCTGGCCGGCATCAAGCGCGTGACAAGTGACTGAATCACCAGCGACCGGTTACAGGTCGCAGCAACGGAGGATAGCTATGAACAGGAACACCACTTGGATCTTTGCGGCGACCAGCCTTGCGCTGACCCTGTTGTTGACGGGCTGCGGCAAGGACGAGGCGCCCAAGAAACCAGCCACCGGCGCGGCGCCCCCCCCTGCCGAGGTGGACGTGATCACGATCCAGTCCGGCCCGGTCACCCTGACCCAGGAATTGCCCGGCCGTTTGCAGGCATACCGCACGGCACAAGTGCGCGCCCGCGTCGAAGGCGTGGTCGAGAAGCGCCTCTACACCGAAGGCAGCGACGTGAAGGCCGGACAGGCCCTGTACCAGATCTACGTCGGCAACTATCGCGGTGACTACGAGGCGGCCCGCGCCGACGTCGAGCTCGCCCGCCAGAACCTGGAGCGCGCGAAACAACTGCTCGAGGTCAAGGCGATGAGCCAGCAGGAATACGACCAGACCGCGGCCAAGCTCAAGCTGTCCGAGGCGACCTACAGCAGGGCGCGCGAGGGCTGGGAGAACACCCGCGTACCTGCGCCCATCTCCGGACGCATAGGCCGTTCGCTGGTGACCGAAGGCGCGCTGGTCGGCAAGGGCGAGGCCACCCTGCTCGCCACCATAGAACAGACCGACAAGCTGTACGTGAACTTCACCCAGCCGGGCGCCGACATCATGCGCCTGCAGAAGGCCGTGAGATCGGGCAGCCTCAAGCGCAGCGACACAACGACGGTCGAGCTGGTGCTGGAAGACGGCAGCGTGCACCCCCTGCCCGGCAAGCTGCTGTTCGCCGAGATGTCGGCCGATCCATCCACCGGCAGCGTCACCCTGCGCGCCGAGATCCCCAACCCCAACCGCGAGCTGCTGCCGGGTTCGTTCGTGACCATACGCGTCCCGCAGGCCGTGGCCGAGAACGCCATCAGCGTGCCGCAGCGCGCGGTGCAGATGAACCCGCAGGGCCAGTTCGTGATGGTGGTGGACGAGGAAGGCAAGGCCAACCCGCGCCCGGTCAAGGTCGGCGCGATGGCGGGCAATTCCTTCCTCATCGAATCGGGCCTGCAGGGCGGCGAGAAGGTGATCGTGAACGGCCTGCAGAAGGCGCGTCCCGGCACCGTCGTTAAGCCCGTCCCGCTGGACACCGCCACCTCCGCCCCGACTACCGCCACCGAAAAGAAACAGGGGTAAACCGTGCTGGCCAGATTCTTCATCGACAGGCCCATCTTCGCCTGGGTCATCGCCATCGTCATCATGCTCTCCGGCGTGCTCGCCCTGCGCGGGCTGCCGGTCTCGTCCTATCCGGCGGTCGCCCCTCCCGCCCTGTCCATCACCCTCACCTACCCCGGCGCGTCCGCGCAGGCGGTGGAAGAGACCGCGGTGTCGCTGGTGGAGCTGGAGCTCAACGGCATCGACCACCTGCTCTACATGGAGTCCGCTTCCGAACTGGGACGCGGCACCATCACGCTGACCTTCGAGGCGGGCACCAACCTCGACGCCGCCGCAGTGGAGACGCAGAACCGCATCAAGCGCGCCGAGGCGCGCCTGCCCGAAGAAGTGCGGCGCATGGGCGTCACCGTGGCGAAGTCGGCGCGCAACTACCTGATGTTCGTCACGCTCATCTCGCCTGACAAGAGTTACAACAACATCGGGCTGGGCAGCTACGCCGCAGCGCACGTGCTGGACAGCGTGCTGCGCGTGCCGGGCGTGGGCGAAGCCATGCTGATGGGCACCGAATATTCGATGCGCATCTGGCTCAAGCCCGAGCGCCTGCAGGCCTATGGCCTCACGCCGGCGGACGTGAAGAACGCGATCGCCACGCAGAACGTCCAGCTCGCCACTGGCGAACTCGGCCAGTTGCCGGGACTGCCGGAACAGGAGCTGAACGCGATCATCGTCACCAAGGGGCGGCTGACCACGGTCGACGAGTTCGCCAACGTCATCGTGCGCGCCAACGCCGACGGCTCGACCGTGCGCGTGAAGGACGTGGCGAGGGTGGAACTGGGCGCCCTGGATTATTCCGTCTCCACGCGCTTGGACAAGCAGCCTTCCGCCTCCATCGCCATCCGCCTCGCACCCGGCGCCAACGCGCTGGACACGGCGAACGCAGTCAAGGCCAGGATGGCCGAGATAGGGAAATTCTTCCCCAAGGGCGTGGAATGGATCGTGCCCTACGACACCTCCAAGTTCGTCGAGATCTCCATCAAGGAGGTGGTCAAGACGCTGTTCGAGGCGATGGTCCTGGTGTTCCTCGTGATGTATCTCTTCCTGGAGAACTTCCGCGCGACCCTCATCCCCACCATCGTGGTGCCCGTCGCGCTCACGGGTGCCGTGGTCGGCCTGTACCTCGTCGGCTATTCCATCAACACGCTCACCTTGTTTGCCATGGTGCTCGCCATCGGCATGGTGGTGGACGACGCCATCGTGGTGGTGGAGAACGTCGAGCGCATCATGACCGAGGAAGGCCTGCCCCCGCGCGAGGCCACGCGCAAGGCCATGGGCCAGATCTTCAACGCCATCATCGCCATCACGTTGGTGCTGGTCGCAGTGTTCATCCCCATGGCCTTCTTCAGCGGCTCGGTGGGCGCCATCTACCGCCAGTTCTCGGTGACGCTGGTGCTGACCATTTTGTTCTCGGTGCTCATGGCACTGACCCTCACGCCCGCGCTGTGCGCCACCATCCTGCGCCACACGCCGGGACACGAACTCAAGCCCAGCACCGGCTTCTTCGGCTGGTTCAACCGCTTCTTCGAACGCATGACGCAGGGCTACCAGGCCGGCGTCGCTCGTGTGCTCAAGCGCACTGGGCGCTACATGGTCATCTACGGTGTCATCCTGGCCGTGGTGGGCGTGCTCTTCGCCAGGCTGCCAACAAGCTTCCTGCCGGACGAGGACCAGGGCTACTTCATCAGCATGATCCAGCTGCCCGCGGGCGCGACGCGCACCCGCACCATGGAGGTGCTGTCGCAGGTGGAGGACTATTACCTCAAGCAGCCCGAGGTCGAGCACGTCATCGGCGTGGCCGGTTTCTCTTTCGCCGGCCGCGGCCAGAACGCCGCCATCGCCTTCATCCGCCTCAAGAGTTGGGACGAGCGACCCCGGCCCGAGAACGGCGCATCCGCAGTAGTACAGCGCGCCAACATGACGCTGTTCCGCATCAAGCAGGCCATGGTCTTCGCCATGAACGTGCCGCCCATCCCCGAGCTGGCCGCGGTCGGCGGCTTCGATTTCCGCCTGCAGGACCTGGGCGGACAGGGGCGCGAGAAGCTGATCGAGGCGCGCAACATGGCGCTTGGCTTGGCCGCCAAGGACCCGGTGCTGACCGGGATCCGGCCGGAAGGACAGGAGCCCGCCCCGCAGCTGCGCATAGACATCAACCGCGAGAAGGCGCGCGCGCTGGGCATAGAGCCCGCCGTGCTCAACGACACGCTGCAGTCCGCGCTGGGCGTGGCCTACATCAACGACTTCCCGCGCGAGGGGCGCACCCTGCGCGTGCAGATGCAGGCCGAGGCGAACGCGCTCTCCTCGCCGCAGCAGATCATGCGCCTGCCGATACGCAACGCGCAGGGCGGCATGGTGCCGCTGTCCGAGATCGCCACCGCGCGCTGGGTGGTGGGCACGCCCAAGCTAGACCGCTACAACGGCATCCCTGCCATGAAGATCTCGGGCTCTGCTGCACCCGGCCACAGCACGGGCGAGGCAATGGCGGCGATGCAGGAGGTGGCGAAGCAGCTGCCGCCGGGCTTCGGCTTCGAATGGTCGGGCACCTCGCGCGAGGAGAGCCAGTCCGGCAGCCAGGCCGCCCTGCTCTTCGGCCTGTCGCTGGTCGCGGTGTTCCTGTGCCTGGCGGCGCTGTACGAGAGCTGGTCTGTGCCTTTCGCCGTCGTGCTGGTGGTGCCCATCGGCATCCTGGGCGCGCTGCTGGCGGTCATGCTGCGCGGCCTGCCCAACGACGTGTACTTCAAAGTGGGCCTCATCGTCATCATCGGTCTCTCGACCAAGAACGCGATCCTGATCATCGAGTTCGCGCGCCACCTGCAGGAACAGGGCAAGGGCTTGGTCGAATCCACGCTGGAAGCGTGCCGTCTGCGCTTCCGCCCCATCCTGATGACGTCCATCGCCTTCATCTTCGGCGTGTTGCCGCTCGCCATCTCCAGCGGCGCGGGCGCGAACGGGCGCCATGCCATCGGCACCGGCGTGATGGGCGGCATGATCACGGCCACGGTGCTGGCGGTGTTCCTCATCCCCGTGTTCTTCGTGGTGGTGCGCCGCCTCTTCCCCGGCAAGCCCGCCCACATCCAGGAGCAAGACCATGCGTAACCGCAGATTGAACAAGACCCTCGCCTTGGCGCTCTCCGCCGCGCTGCTGGCCGCCTGCACCACGGGTCCGGCCTACCAGCGCCCGGACATGCAGCTGCCCGCGCAGTGGGCGCCCAAGGACCAGGCCGACAGGACGGTCACCGGGATGGGCGAACGCTGGTGGGCGCTGTATGCCGACCCCGTGCTCGACCGGCTGGAGGACGAAGCCCTGGCGCACAACGCCGACCTGCAGGTGGCGCTGGGGCGCGTGCTTGAGGTACGCGCACAGCTCGACGTGGCGGAGGCCGCGCAGTACCCGAACGTGAACGCCAACCTCGGCGAGACACGCAACCGCGCGACCATGGCCGGCTCCTTCCCGCGCCCTGCCACAGCCCCGCGCACGAGCACCACCACGCGCGCCACGCTGGACGCGAGCTATGAGCTGGACCTGTGGGGCAAGTACCGCAGCGGCAGTGCTGCGGCGCGCGCGGACCTGCTCTCCGCCGAGGCCGGCCGCGATGCGGTGCGCCTCACGCTCACCGCGCAGGTGGCGCAGCAGTATTTCGCGCTGCTCGCCTACACCGCGCAGGAAGAGACCGTGAAGCGCGCGCTGGCCAACCGCGAAGAGCGGCTGGTGATGGACAGGAAGCGCCTCGAACTCGGCGTCATCTCCGAGTTCCAGTTCCACCAGACCGAGGCCGAGGTCGCCTCCGCCCAATCTCAGCTGTCCGGCATCACGCTCGCCAGGACCCGGCAGGAGACTGCGCTCGCCGTGCTGCTCGGCCGCTCTCCAAGCGAGGTGATGGCGGCCAGGCTGGAGCACGGCGCGCCCAAGCTCAACGAGGTCTGGGTGCCCGACGGCCTGCCCTCCGAACTGTTGCTGCGCCGCCCGGACCTGAAGGCCGCCGAGCAGAAGCTCATCGCGCTCAACGCGCGTATCGGCGAGGTGCGCGCGCAGTATTTCCCCTCCATCGTGCTCACCGGCTATCTGGGCAGCGAGACCGTGGACGTGGCCAAACTCTTCACCAGTCCCGCCAACGTGTTCCAGTTCGCGGCCGGCATCACCCAGCCCTTGTTCAACGCCGGGCGTATCAGCGCCAACGTGAGGGCCAGCGAAGCCAGGCGCGATCAGGCGCTTGCCCAGTACCAGCAGGCCGTGGCCAGCGCGTTCGGCGATGTGCGCAACGCCCTGGCCGCACAGGCAGCGGCACGCCAGACGCTCACCGCAGAGGCCCTGCGCAGCCAGGCGCTGGCACAGGCCAGGCGGCAGGCCGAGGTACGTTTGCAGGTGGGCGGCGCGAGCCGCATGGACTACCTGGATGTCGAGCGCAACCAGCTGCAGGCCGAACTCAACCGCATCGAGGCCGAGCGCGCACAACAGGCCGCGGTGGCGGACCTGTTCAAGGCGCTGGGTGGCGGCTGGCAGGACAAGCCGCAGAACGCCAAGGTGGCCAGCGCCGAATGCAAGCTTCCCAAGATGACGAAGTCGGACGAGCGGGTGCGGTTCGACTAGAGCGGCGGCTCTCCGTCGTCATTCCGGCGCAGGCCGGAATCCAGCGGGTCTGAACAAAAAGCATTTCGATCAAACTGGACACCCGCCTGATGGAACTACTTAGCCATTCGACTAAGCTCGCGAGCGGGCAAGTCGCTGGTTATGCGCGGGTGTGACGCCCCTCCCTCGTTCCGCCGCAGACACCGGACCACACGCACCGAACAAGTCCGCTCTCCCCGCAGGGAGATAACCAGCTACCTTGGCCGGCGCTGTGGCAGCCTAGTCGAATGGCTAGTAGTTTCATCAGGATAGGAAGAGGGAAACCCGCAGACCTGAATCCCTCCAATGCTTTCGACTAGAATGACGCGACGAACAATCTCCCGTCATTTCGGCGAACGCCGGAATCCAGCGGGTCTAAACAAAACGCATTTTGATGAACTGGACACCGGCCTTCGCCGGTGTGACGAACCACTGAAAACCCTACAGAGTATGTCCGACATGGAAATCACCCTCACCCGCCCCGACGACTGGCACCTGCACCTGCGCGACGACGCGCTGATGGCCTCCGTCCTTCCCGACACCGCACGCCAGTTCGCGCGCGCCATCGTCATGCCCAACCTGCGCCCGCCGGTCACCACTACTGCGCAGGCCGTGGCCTATCGCGAGCGCATCCTGAAAGCGCTGCCCGCCGGCATGAAGTTCGAGCCGCTGATGACGCTGTACCTCACCGACAACACCTCGGCCGAAGAGATCAGGAAGGCCAAGGCCAGCGGCGTGGTGCATGCGGTGAAGCTGTATCCGGCGGGTGCGACCACCAACTCCGACGCGGGCGTCACGAGCCTTTCCAAGACCTATGCCGCGCTGGAAGAGATGCAACGTTGCGGCATGCCGCTGTTGGTGCACGGCGAAGTCACCAGCGCCGACATCGACATCTTCGACCGCGAGGCGGTGTTCATAGCCCGCGTGATGCAGCCCTTGTTGAAGGACCTGCCAAACCTGCGCGTGGTGTTCGAGCACATCACCACCAAGGACGCAGCACAGTTCGTGACGAGTGCGCCCGCCACTATCGCCGCCACGCTCACGCCGCAACACCTGCTCTACAACCGCAATGCCATGCTGGTCGGCGGCATACGCCCGCACTTCTACTGCCTGCCCATCCTCAAGCGCGAGACGCACCGCCAGGCGCTGGTGCAGGCCGCCACCAGCGGCAGCCCCAAATTCTTCCTCGGCACCGACAGCGCTCCGCACGCGCAGCACACCAAGGAGAACGCCTGCGGCTGCGCCGGCTGTTACTCCGCGCACAGCGCCATCGAGCTGTATGCCGAGGCGTTCGAAGCGGCGGGTGCGCTCGACAAGCTCGAAGCCTTCGCCAGCTTCCATGGCGCGGACTACTATGGCCTCGCCCGCAACACAGAGAAGATCACGCTGAAGAAGGAAGAGTGGCACATGCCGCACACGGTCGAATTCGGCGGGTCGCAGCTGGTGCCTTTGCGGGCGGGGGAAGCGATGAAGTGGAAGCTGGTGAAGTGAAGGTGTATTTGCCAGAACAGTTAGGGGTGTCTGAAATGCTCAACTCAATTAAAACAAGATGTTCCATCAGCAAGGGGCAGAATATGCACCATTGCTATATAGGATATACACCGATGTCGGTGTCTACTTTACGTTGGGCGTTACTCTAACGGAGCACATGTGCATACTTCAGACTGGATTGCTTTAGCAGCTTGTGTTGCAGCATTTCTCGCACTCATTCCTGCGTTTGCCCCTCTCTTAACAAAAACCAAGTCGCGGGAGAAGGCGCATGACACCGAGTCGTCATCAAGCGCAATCACAGAAGAAAGTGCAGCGCCTGCTGCGCCCAGCCTACCTCTAAATAACTTCGGTGAGGCACTTGTACTTACGGCTATTGCACTGATTGCCGGCGTCATTGAAATCGTTATTTTCAGCGCTGTCGCCAATTTCTTCGGCGTATCTGTCGATGTCAATTCAATGCCTACAAATTGGCTTGTCGTGTTCTATGCCCTTTTTTTTCTGCCTGGCTTGCTGTTGTTCAGGGCGTTCTTGTCCATTACAAATATGTTCCACTTGTGAGGAGTAAACGTCTTATGCACTTAATAACGCCCAACCCGGCAGTCGAGAGGGACGCTTCGCGGCGAGGCCGCTCGCGCCCCTTACTTTTACGTTGGGCGTCATGAACTTCGCATCCCTTTCACCCGCCGAGGAGGAGCAAGTGCTTCGAGCGATGAACTACTGGAGAACCCATTGGGACTGGGAGTGCCCGACGCTATTTGGAATTGAGCTTGAAGACTTAGAGTTGGTGATTCGATCCTGGCCAAATGTTGCCGCCGAGCTCCGAGAAGATCAGGCGCTCGCGGCAATTGGTTCGCTACGGGAGTTGCTCTATGGGGCATCCACTCCGGGGAGAGACAAACTCCCTTCAATTCTTGGCCTTGATTTCAGCAGCGCAGAGAAGCTCTGTACCAAAGTTCACTCGTTTTTTAGACTAAAAGAGTCAGCATCGCATTAAAGCCATGAGCCAACTCTTTTCTCCATACACGCTGGGCGCCCTTCAGTTGAAGAACCGCATCGTCATCGCGCCGATGTGCCAGTACTCTGCCGTGAACGGCGATGCGACGGATTGGCACATGATCCACCTCGGCCATCTGGCGCTCTCCGGCGCCGCGCTGCTGACCATCGAGGCGACGGCTGTTGAGCCCGAGGGGCGTATCTCGCCCGCCGATCTCGGGCTGTGGTCGGATGCGAACGAGGCGGCACTGAAGAAGGTGCTTACCGCTGTACGCCAGCATTCATCCATGCCCATCGCCATCCAACTGGCGCATGCCGGGCGCAAGGCTTCATCGCAGATCTCGTGGAAAGGCGGGCAGCAGCTTGGACTGAACGAAGGCGGCTGGACCACGTTTGCGCCTTCCGCCATTCCCTTCGCAGCCAACGACCGGCCGCCGCAGGCGCTTGATTCGGCAGGCATGCAGCGTGTGCAGCAGTGCTTCGTTACCGCCGCGCAGCGTGCACGGCGCATCGGCCTCGATGCCATCGAGCTGCATGCGGCGCACGGTTATCTGTTGCACGAGTTCCTGTCGCCTCTTTCGAACATGCGCACCGACGAGTATGGCGGCGCGCTCAAGAACCGCATGCGTTTCCCGCTGGAGGTCTATGAGGCCGTGCGCGCTGCGGTGCCCGGCATGACAGTGGGCATCCGCATCTCCGCCACGGACTGGGTGGAAGGCGGCTGGGACCTGGAGCAGAGCGTGGCCTTTGCGCGGGAACTGAAGAAGATCGGCTGCGACTTCATCCACGTTTCCAGCGGCGGCCTGTCGCCCCAGCAGCAGATGACGCCGGGCCCCAACTATCAGGTGCCGTTCGCCGAGCGCATCCGCCGCGAGACCGGCCTGACGACCATCGCGGTGGGCATGATCACTGAGCCGGAGCAGGCTGCGGCCATCGTTGCCGCAGGACAGGCCGACATGGTGGCGCTGGCGCGCGGCATGCTCTACGACCCGCGCTGGCCGTGGCACGCGGCTGCGAAGCTGGGCGCGCAGGTGGAGGCCCCGCCGCAATACTGGCGCGGCGCGCCCGGTGGGCCGGGGCTGTTCAGCAACACGAAATGAAAGGGGCGTCCATGTTCACCCTCTATATCGCGAACAAGAACTACTCGTCCTGGTCGCTACGCGCCTGGGTGCTGATGCGCGAGCTGGGCATCCCGTTCCAGGAGAAGCTGATCCCGCTGGGGGATGCCGCAGTCAAGGACATCTCGCCCTCGGGCCGGGTACCTTGTCTGGTCGATGGCGATACCGTGGTCTGGGATTCGCTCGCCATCGCCGAGTATCTGGCGGAACGCTTCCCCGCAGTTTGGTCCGCCGATGCCACGGCACGGGCATGGGCGCGTTCCGCCGCCGCGGAGATGCATTCCGGGTTCTTCGATCTGCGCGGGTTCTGTTCCATGAACTGCGGCGTGCGCGTCCGCGTCGATGAATTCCCGGCCGGGGTGCTGGCCGATGTCGCTCGCATCGATGCGCTGTGGAACGAGGGACTTTCCCGTTTCGGCGGCCCCTTCCTGGCTGGCAAGACGTTCACGGCGGTCGATGCGTTCTATGCGCCAGTCGCCTTCCGCATCCAGACGTATAGCCCCGTGATGTCTGAACGTGCGCAGGAATATGTGAAGCGCCTGCTGGCGTTGCCTTCGATGGTGGCGTGGTATGACGAAGCGCTGCAAGAGCCGTGGCGATATGCGGAATACGAGGTGGCTATGCACAAGGTGGGCACCGTGCTCGCCGATCAGCGCAAGGGGGCATCGCGATGACAATCTCCAATTTCGTCGACACATCCCCTGTTTTCGGCCAGGGCACCTACCTGCATCCTTCCTGCCAGGTCATCGGCGAGGTGCAGATCGGCGACGACAGCTCGGTGTGGTGCAACACGGTGCTGCGCGGCGACGTGAACCGCATCGTGATCGGGCACGGCACCAACATCCAGGACATGACGGTGGGCCATGTGTCGCACAAGACGGCAGCCAAGCCCGAAGGCTCGCCGCTCATCGTGGGCGACCATGTGACGGTGGGGCATGGCGTGATATTGCACGGCTGCCGCATAGGCAACGAGTGCCTGATCGGCATGGGCACCATCGTCCTCGACGACGTGGTGATCCCAGACCATGTGATGGTGGGCGCGGGCAGCCTGGTGACACAGGGCAAGGTGCTGGAGAGCGGCTGGCTGTATATGGGGCGGCCGGCGAGGGCCGTGCGCAGGCTGACGGACGAAGAGATCGCCTACTTCAAGTATTCAGCCGAGCATTACATGCGGCTGAAGGACAACTATCTGAGAACGTGATTGGGATTTTGAGATGAGCAAGAAAATGAGCCCGCAGGACATCAAGCGCGCGAGCGTGAACCTGGAGACTGCGCAGATCGCGTGGCGAGAACTGCAGGTCTTCTTCGCCAGCGGCGCGGCAATCAGTGTGAGCCCTGAGCTGGACCTGGTGGAAGTGGCCTACCAGATATCCGAGGACAATGCGGCGCAGGTGTCGCAATGGATGGCTGCCGGCCTAGTCGCGCGCGTGACCGACGAGCAGGCGAAGGCCTGGTATGAGGCGGATGCCAGCGTGTGGGCAGTGGTGGCCCGCCCCTACGTGCTGGTGCAGGCCGAAAGAAAAACGGCGTAGCCTTCTCAGCGGGTGCCAGGTCTGCCCGCAATCGCCACAGCGGTGTGCGAGAACAGCATCTCGTGCGTATTGCGTATCTCGTCGTGGAACCGTTCGTGGAAGAAGGGGCACACCGCCGGCGACAGGTACAGCCTTTCCAGTGCGCTGACGTTCTCCCAAGCGGTGATCTTGGCCGTGTTGCGGTTCAGGAGATTGGCCACCGCCACGATGTCTGTGTAGCTGGCCTGCCTTTCCTCGCCTAGGCGGTGCAGGTCTTCGTGCCCGACCACCGCTTCTATGATCTCGGCTGGGAAGTTCCAGGCATGGAGCAGCTTCTCGGTGATGGCTGAGCGGAAGCTCCAGATCAGTTCTTCCAAGGTCTCATGGTCCAGGTGGTCCGAGTTCTTTCCAGCGTGCAGGCATAGGGGCAGCGCGCCGATGTCGTGCACCAGACCCGCCAACATGGCCAGTTCGGGATTGAGCGTCTTCACGTTCTTCGCCAGCAGATAGCAGTAGGTCGCGACTTCGCGGCTGTGCTCCCAGAAGTCGTGCAAATGCTTGGCGATGACAGGGTGGTTGCTCTGCGCCTGCTCGGTGGCGGAGATGATGCCGGACACCAGGTCGCGCAAGGGCGTATAGCCCAAGCGAGATACGGCAGCCCTGACGTTGGTGACCCGTGGTTTGTCGGCATGGCGGCCGCCGTTGGCTGTCTTGATGACCTGGGCCGCGATCGCCGGATCGCCGCCGATGACGGCGACGATCTGGTCCGCCGAGAAATTGATGTCGTCCATCATGTGCTGCACCCTGTGGGCGACGTCGGGCAGGGTGGGCAACGCCAGCTGCTTATCCTCGATGTCGCGCAGCAACTGGTCGATGGCTGGGAACAAGACGGTTTGCTTCATGGTCACCTCCCTCACGAGCACCGGCCTGGACACTTCGAAACGTGTTGCCGGGGGAGCATCGTATGAAGCCTGCCTTGTTTTTACCATAGGTCGAATGACCTAGATATGGGCCTATATATTGCCCAGTTCGCCGGGTGCGCAGACCTACTTCTTCATCGCGGACTCTATGCGCTGGCACAGCGTCTTCAGTATCTTGATGCGGGCGAAGTTCTTGTCGTTGGCTTCCACCAGCGTCCACGGCGCGATCTCGGTGCTGGTGCGGTCCACCATGTCGCACACCGCGCGCTCGTAGTCGCCCCACTTCTCGCGGTTGCGCCAGTCCTCGTCGGTGATCTTGAATCGCTTGTAGCCGGTCTTCTCGCGTTCCTTGAAGCGGCGCAGCTGCTCTTCCTTGGTGATGGCGAGCCAGAACTTCACCACCACCGCACCGTTGTCCGAGAGCTGCTCCTCGAAATCGTTGATCTCGCTGTAGCCGCGCATCCAGTCCGCCTCTGAGCAAAACTTCTCCACGCGCTCCACCAGCACGCGCCCGTACCAGGAGCGGTCGAAGATGGTGAAGGTGCCGTTGCCGGGGACATGCCGCCAGAAGCGCCACAGGTAAGGCTGGGCGCGCTCCTCTTCGGTGGGCGCGGCGATGGGAATGATGTTGTAGTGGCGCGCATCCAGCGCGCCGGTGATGCGGCGTATCGCGCCGCCCTTGCCGCCCGCATCCGAGCCTTCGAACACCGCGATCACGGAGAGGTCGCGGAACTTCGGGTCGCGCGTCAGCAGGTTCAGCTTGCCCTGGTATTTCTCCAGCTCGGTGTCGAACTTCTTCTTCTCTATCTTCTGCGCCATGTTCAGGCTGTCGAGCACGTCGAGCTTGTCTATGGGCGCCTGCAGCGGCGCGACCGAGGCACCGGCGGGCTTGGGCGGATTGTCCAAGCGCTTGCGCAGCGTCTCCAGCAGGATCTTGCCCACGGTCAGTGCGCGGTAGCGTTCGTCCGTGCCTTCCACCACGATCCAGGGCGCCTCGGCAGTGCTGGTCTCGCGCAGCGCGTGCTCGGACACCTTGCGGAACTTGTCGTAGAGCTTGAAGCGCGCCCAGTCCAGCTTGGTCACGCGCCAACGGGTCTTCGGGTTCTTCTCCAGTGCTTTGAGGCGCTTCTCCTGTGCCTTCTTGGACAAGTGGAACCAGAACTTGATCACCAGCGCGCCCTCGTCAGTCAGCATCTTCTCGAAGCGGTTGATCTGGTCGATGCTCTGGGTAAGCGAGGCGGCGCCTGTCTGCTTGAGCGTGCGCTGCACGATGGGCGCGGTGTACCAGGAACCGAAGAACACGCCGATCTTGCCCTTGGGCGGCAGCGCGCGCCAGAAGCGCCACATCGCCGGACGCGCATGCTCCTCGTCCGTCATCTCGCCCATCGCGTGCACACGGATGTGGCGCGGGTCCATCCATTCGTTGAGCAGGTTCACCGTCTCGCCCTTGCCGGCGCCATCCACCCCGCCGACCAGGATGATGACCTGGAATTTGCCTTTCTCGGCCACGTCGAACTGTGCGTTCAGCAGCGCCTCGCGCAGGGCCGGCACTTCCTTGTCATAAGTGGCTTTGTCTATCTTGTGTCCGAGTTCGGCTGATTCAAACATGGCTGTCTCCTGGGGTTACAGACTATCTGGTGCGATGGCCAGGCGCAGCTCGGCCTGGACGCCGCTCTCGCCGGTGCGCTGGCTGAACCACCACACCGCTCCTTTCTTGATGCTGAAACTGTCGCCGGAATCGGCCAGCAGCCTGGCGGCCACCTGTCCCAGAGTGGGCTGGTGGCCGACCACGAGGACCGTGCCCTCCCCGTCCGGCCAGCCGGCTGCCTTCAGTATGTCACGCGCGGAGGCGCCAGTGCCCACGGCGGGTTCGGTCGAGAAATGCTTGGTGAGTGCGCGGGCAGTCTGCTGCGTACGCATGGCCGGGCTGACCAGGATGCGGGCGTCCTTGGGCAGGCGCGTCCGCAGAAATGTGGCCATCTTGTCCGCCTGCTTCCGCCCCTTGTCGGTCAGTACGCGCTCCGAATCGGGCGTCCCGTCCTCAGCCTCCGCATGTCGCCACAGGATCAGTTCCATCATCCACTCCCGCGTATTACAGTCGTGACCGCAGGATATACCGTATATACTGTTTTTGCCACACACTCAGAGGGAGACTGAAATGCCCAGCACCGCAACGCGCAAACCAGCTGCAGCGAAACCCGCATCTGCCCGCAAATCACCTCCGGCCAAGACTGCCGCGAAGCCCGAGAAGAAGCACAAGAAGGAGAAGAAGCCTGACAGCAAGGTGAAGGTCGTGCGCGACAGCTTCACCATGCCGCAGGACGATTACGCGCTCATCGCCGAACTCAAGGTGAAAGCCCTGACCGGCGGCCTGCATGTGAAAAAGAGCGAGCTGCTGCGTGCCGGCCTGCACCTGCTGGCCAAATCCAGCGCTGCTCAACTGAAGCGTGCCGTGAGCGGCCTGGAGAAGATCAAGACCGGGCGGCCCCGTAAGGCCTAGTCCTGTTCGGACCCAGCCAAGGGCTGGCCCAGTTCCGTCATGAGCACGCTCTGCGCACAAGTCGCAGTCGAGCGGGTCGTGGTCCTGAGGTGCCAGAAACCGTTGAGATCCATCTCCCAAGCCTGGCAGTCGTCCTTGAGATAGGTCTTCAGCCCCTCATCCAGCACGCGCTTCTTGAGCTTCTCGTCCAGCACGGGGAAGCACACCTCGATGCGGCGGAAAAAGTTGCGGTCCATCCAGTCGGCACTCGCAAGATAGACGTCGTGCTTGAGGTCGTTGCGGAAGTAGAAGATGCGCGTGTGTTCCAGAAAGCGGCCGATGATGGAGATGACACGTATGTTCTCCGACAGCCCCTTGATCCCCGGGCGCAACGCACAGACGCCCCGCACGATGAGGTCCACCTTCACGCCCGCTTGCGACGCATCGTACAGGGCCATGATGGTCTCGGGCTCAAGCAGCGCGTTCATCTTGGCGATGATATAGCCGCGTTTGCCCTCCTTGGCCAGGCGAGTCTCGTTGCGTATCGCTTCCAGCACCCTGCTGTGCAGCGTGAACGGTGATTGCCACAGGTGTTTGAGTTTGCTGGCCTTGCCCAGGCCGGTGAGCTGCACGAACACCTCGTTCACGTCCGCGCATACCTCATCGTTGCTGGTGAACAGGCCGAAGTCGGTGTACAGCCTGGCGGTGCGCGGGTGGTAGTTGCCCGTGCCCAGGTGCACGTAGCGGCGCAGTTTGCCCTCCTCGCGTCGCACCACCATGAGCATCTTGGCGTGGGTCTTGTGCCCCACCACCCCATACACCACGTGGGCACCGACAGCCTCCAGGCGACCCGCCCAGTTGATGTTCGCTTCTTCGTCGAACCGTGCAAGGAGTTCGACCACCACCGTCACTTCCTTACCGGCGCGAGCCGCGCTGATGAGCGCTTCCATGAGCTCTGAATCGGTCCCCGTGCGGTACACGGTCTGCTTGATGGCGACCACGTTGGGATCGGCCACCGCCTGCAGGATGAAATCGATGACCGGCTTGAACGACTGGTAAGGGTGGTGCAGCAGCACATCGTTCTTGCGTATGACCTTGAACATGTCCGCGCCCTTCTTCTGCAGCAGCGACGGCATGCCAGGGACGAACGATGGGAACTTGAGGTCAGGCCGCTCCACCTTGTCCGGGATGTTGATGAGGCGCACGAGGTTCACCGGGCCGTGCACGCGGTAAAGGTCGTCCGCCTTCAGCTCGAACTGCTGCAACAGGAAGTCGGCCAGCTCCGCGGGACAGTTGTCCGCCACCTCCAGGCGCACGGCGTCGCCGAAGTGGCGCTGCGGCAGCTCGCCCTGCAGGCTGGTGCGCAGGTTCTTCACCTCTTCCTCGTCCACGAACAGATCGCTGTTGCGGGTGACGCGGAACTGGTAGCAGCCCAGCACCTCCATGCCCGCGAAGAGCTCGCCCACGTGCGCATGGAGGATGGAGGACAGGAACACGAAACCATACGGACAGCCGGAGATCTCCGGCGGCAGCAGGATGGCGCGCGGCAGCACGCGCGGCGCCTGCACGATGGCCTTGGCGGTGTTGCGCCCGAAGGCGTCCTTGCCCTGCAGCTCCACTGCGAAGTTCAGGCTCTTGTTGAGCACGCGCGGGAAAGGGTGCGCCGGGTCCAGACCGATGGGGGTCAGCACGGGCATCACCTCGCGCAAGAAGAAATCCTTGACCCAAGCTCGCTGTGCCTCGTTCCAGTGGGTGCGGCGTATGAACTTGATACCCTGCTCGGCGAGCGCTGGCACGAGCTCGTCGTTGAACAGCTGGTACTGCCTGGTGATGAGCTGGTGCGTGGGTGCGAACAGGCGCTTGAGTATCTGCGACGCCTCCAAGCCATCCGCGCCCGAGGCCAGGCCACCCAGCTTCACCTGCTCCTTCAGCCCCGCGACGCGTATCTCGAAGAACTCGTCGAGGTTGCTGCTGACGATGCACAGGTACTTCAGGCGTTCCAGCAGCGGGACGGAAGCATCCTCGGCCTGTGCCAATACCCGCCGGTTGAACTCCAGCAGGGCGAGTTCGCGGTTCAGGAAGTTCTGCGCGGGATAGTTCTTTGCCAAGGTCAGCTTTTCGGCGGCACGTAGCCGGTGGGCATCTGCGAGCCGGCGCCGAAGAAGTAGTTTTCCATCTGCTGCGTCAGGTACTGACGCGCCTTGGCGTCCGCCAGGTTGAGACGGTTCTCGTTCACGAGCATGGTCTGGAACTTGATCCAGCCCTGCCATGCCTCCTTGGATACGTTCTCATAGATGCGCTGACCCAGCGCGCCCGGATAAGGCAGGCGGTCCAATCCCTCTGCCTCACGTCCCAACTTCACACAGTGCACCATTCTTGCCATTCAGTTCTCCACCACTTGTCGATGATAAAAGCTTATTGTTACACGCCGATGAACCCTACTTCAGGTTCTTCACGAATACCTTGGAGCGGCGCTGGTAGTTGTACAGCGCCTTCTTCTCCTTGGGCAGCTGGTTGACGTCCGCTTCCTTGAAGTCGCGCTCCATGAACCAGTGCGCGGTGCGCGTAGTCAGCACGAAGAGCTTCTTCATGCCCTGCGACCTGGCCAGGCCACTCATGTGGTCGAGGATGGCCTCGCCGTAGCCACGGTCACGGAACTGCGCATCCACCGCAAGGCAGGCCAGCTCCGCGGCGGCCTCGTTCGGGAAGGGATAGAGTGCGGCGCAGCCTACGATGCGATGGTCGTGCTCCAGAACCACGAAACGGGCGATCTCGCGTTCCAGCAGCTCGCGCGAACGACGCACGAGTATGCCCTCCTCTTCCAGCGGGCGCAGCAGCTGCAGGATGCCGCCCACATCCTCAATGGTGGCGGCACGCAACGCGTTGAGCGTGGATTCGACCAGCATCGTGCCTATGCCCTCGTCGCTGAACAGCTCCTGCAACAGCGCGCCGTCGGTATGGCGACTGATCAGATGGGTACGCGCCACCCCCGCCTCGCAGGCGCGCACCGCACAGGGCAGGAAGAGCGCCACGTCGTCGGGCAGCTTCCTCTTCTCGGCCAGCAGCTTGTGAGCCTGCGTGATGGTGAGCGCCTTGAGCAACGCACCCTTCTTGTCCTGCACGCCGTCGGTGTCCATCAGGAACACAAGCTTGTCGGCATCCAGCGCGATGGCCGTGGCGGTGGCGACGTCCTCCAGCGTGACGTTGAACACCTCACCTGTGGGCGAGAAACCCACTGGCGACAACAGCACCACCTCGCCGAACTCCATGCGGTCCCTGAGCGCGGCGACGTCCACCTTGCGCACCACACCGGTGTGCTGCAGGTCCACCCCCTCGATGACACCTATGGGCTGGGCGGTGATGAAGTTACCCCCTGCCACGCGTATGTCCGCATTGGCCATGGGTGAATTCGCCAGCCCCATGGAGAGCAGCGCCTCGATCTCCAGGCGCACGCGCCCCACCGCCTCCTTCACGCATTGCATGGCGTCGGCGTCGGTGATGCGTATTCCCTTGTGGTAGAGGCCGGCTATGCCGTTCTTGGCCAGGTGCTGCTCGATCTGCGGGCGCGCGCCGTGCACCAGCACCAGGCGTATACCCAAGGCCGCCAGCAGGTTGAAGTCATGCGTGAGCTCGACGAATTTGCCGTCCGCCACCACTTCGCCGCCGAAAGCGATGACGAAGGTCTTGCCGCGGAAGGCGTTGACGTAGGGCGCGACAGAGCGAAACCAGGCGACGAAATCTTCGGGTTTGGTCACAGCGGGCATTGCGGTCCTTTCAGGTTATACGCGCATCTTGCCGCGCTATTCCTCGTCGAGCAACTTGCCGGCGATGGCCCAGTTCTCGTCGGGCAGTTCATCGAAGGCGATGTAGGTGTGCGGCTGCGACACGGTGGGGCGGAGCCCTTGGTGCGGGAGCAGCCGCCTACACCTTACTCCTCATCCAGCAGCTTGCCGGCGATCGCCCAGTTCTCATCAGGAAGTTCATCGAAGGCGACGTAGGTGTAGGAGGCTGGCTTGTGCGCGATGCGCTCCAGCGTGTCGGTGATCTCTGCGGCGATCTTCGCCTTCTGTTCGCGGGTAAGCGTTCCGGCGATGCGTATATTCACATAAGGCATGGTGCGTCCTTTCGTATCAATTGAAATCTCCCCACAGCGTCTGCAGCGCGGCGATGCCCGCCAATGCTGCGGTCTCCGTGCGCAGCACACGTGGGCCGAGCAGGACCGGGATGAATCCTGCCTGTTGCGCGAGGCAGGCCTCGTCGGCGGTGAAGCCGCCTTCCGACCCGATCAGCAGGGTGACGCTGCCTTGCGGTACGGGCTGAGCATGGAGCGTGGTCGCGCCGTCCGGCAACAGGATGAACTTGGCGCCGGGGCGATCGCGCATCTCGTTCAGCCATGTCGTGAGCTCTTGTGGGGCGTGTAGGCGCGGCAGCGTATTGCGCCCGCATTGTTCGCAGGCGGAGACGGCGACACTGCGCCAGTGTTCGGCGCGCTTCTCGGCACGTTCACCTGTGAGCTTCGCGATGCTGCGCTGGGTCTGCACCGGCACGATCTCGGCGGTGCCCAGTTCCGTAGCCTTCTGTACGACCCAGTCCATCTTCTCGCTGCTGCTCATGGCCTGGGCCAGGGTTATGGCCAGGGCAGGGTTGGCCTGTGTGGCGCAAGGCCTCAGGTCGGCCAGAGACACGCGTTTGCCCGCAATGGCGGCGATGGTCGCGTCCAGTGCGTTACCCAGGCCATCGAAGATCTGCACCGCATCGCCCTCGCGCAGGCGCAGGACTCGGCTCGCGTGGTGGGCGGCCTCCGGTGGCAGCTCGGCGGCGGCACCTTGAGGGAGAGGAGGCGGACAGTAGAATCGGGGAGCGGACATGGCGGCTGAAGAGCGTCGATACGAGCGTGATAATATAACGGCCAGAATAAGAGCGTAGGTCTTTAGGAGGATTCATCATGGTCAGTCTGCAACCCCCTTTATGCGATTTCGGATGGAAGGCGCGGCCGTTCGGCCTCTTAGGCGTGGACGGCAAGCGCTACACGCTGGAGAGCGCGAAAGGCCCCAACGGTCTGCTGGTGATGTTCATCTGCAACCACTGCCCCTACGTCAAATCCATACGCGACCGCATCATCCGCGACACGCGCGAGCTCAAGGCCCATGGCATCAACAGCATTGCCATCATGTCCAACGACCCCGCCGATTATGTGGAAGACTCGTTCGAGAATATGAAGCTGGTGGCAAGCCAGTATGGCTATCCCTTCCCCTACGTGTGGGACGAGACCCAGCAGATCGCAAAGGATTACGGTGCGGTGTGCACGCCGGATTTCTTCGGCTTCAATGGGAAACTCGAACTTCAGTACCGCGGGCAGCTGGATGCCTCGCGCAAGGAAGCGGTGCCGGATGCGCCGCGCGACCTGTTCAACGCCATGGTGCAGGTGGCTCAGACAGGCCAAGGCCCGCGCGAGCAGATCGCCAGCATGGGTTGTTCCATCAAATGGAAAGAGCAAGCCTGAACCTTCTCCGCAGTCCTCAATTTTTTTCACCGTCACACCATCGTTTAGGAAAGTAGTATGTATCGTCACTTCATATGGCCGGGCCGTCGCGCCCTTTTCGCCGCGCTCGCGGTATTGTCCACCTGTGCCCATGCCGGCTTCATCTTCGGTGCGGGCGCCACGTTCCCCAACGAGGTCTATCAAGAGTGGGGGAAGCGGTACTATGCGGAATCGGGAACCAAGCTCGTCTACGTGCCTATCGGTTCGGGCAAGGGCATCGCCGAGATCACCGCAAGGAAAGCGGATTTCGGTGCCTCCGACAAGCCCTTGTCCGTCGCTGAGCTGGAGAAGAATCGTCTGGTACAGTTCCCGCTGCTGATCGGTGGCGTCGTGCCTGTGGTCAACCTGAAGAAGGTGGGTAGCGGGCAGCTGCAGCTGGATGGCGCCGTGCTTGCCGACATCTACCTGGGCAAGATCAGACGCTGGAACGATCCAGCGATCACCGCCCTCAACCCCCGCCTCGCCTTGCCCAACGAGGCGATCAATGTGCTCTTTCGCTCGGACAAGTCCGGCAGTACCTTCACCCTGACCGACTATCTTTCCAAAGTCAGCCCCGAGTGGAAAAGCGCCTTTGGCCCGGTTATGACGCTGAAGTGGAAGGTGGGGACGGGAGCCGAGGGCGGAGAGAACCTCGCCAAAGAGCTCGGGAAGACGCCTAATTCCATCGCCTATCTCGACCCGGCGCTGGTGCAGGAAGGACACCTGGCTGCGGTGAAGATGCGCAATCGTGACGGTATGTTTGTCACCCCGCATCAGAGATCGTTCTCCGAGGCTGCGGCGAACGCCAACTGGAGCGCGGCGAGCGGCTATGGCGCATCCCTGACCGACCAGCCTGGCCCGGGGAGCTGGCCGCTCACCACGGCTACGTATATCCTGCTCGCACGTGACCCGGCAGATCCCAGCTCGAGCGTTGCCACTTTGAGATACCTGGACTGGACTTTCCGCAACGGGGGAGCGGTGGCCCAAGGCCTCGGTTTCGTCGCCATCCCCGATGAGATGATGCAGAACGCGCGTGAGCTGTGGAAGGCGCAGATCAAGGACCGCGCCGGACATCCGCTGTGGAAGTAGGTATGCTGCCGGGGGCATCGTGCCATCCGGGGAAGGTTGAATCTTGAAGATATTGATACTGGGCGCAGGACAAGTCGGCTCTACTGTGGCGGAGAGCCTGGTCAGCGAGGCGAACGACATCACCGTCGTCGATGCGGACGGGGACAAGCTGCGCCAGCTTCAAGACAGGCTGGACCTGCGTACGCTCACCGGCAACGCAGCCCATCCCTCCGTGCTCGAACAGGCCGGCATCGCCGATACCGACATGCTGCTGGCGGTAACACAGAGCGACGAAGTGAACCTGGTCGCCTGCAAACTGGCAGCAAGCCTGTACAACACGCCCACCCGTATCGCGCGCATCCGCACCACCGACTACCTCAACCGCGAAGCCGTGTTCAGCGCAGACAATTTCTGCGTGGATTTCTCCATTTGTCCCGAGCAGATCCTCACCGACTACATCTCCAAGCTGATCGAGTTCCCTGAGGCGCTGCAGGTGCTGGAATTCGCCGAAGGCAGGGTGTCTCTGGTCGGCGTGCGCGCCTTCGAGGGCGGCCCGCTGGTGGGCAAACCGCTCTCCTTCCTGCGCACCCACATGCCCCAGGTCGATACCCGCGTGGCGGCGATCTTCCGCCAGGATCGCCCCATCCCGCCCGAAGGAACGACGGTAGTGCAGGACGGCGACGAGATCTTCTTCATCGCAGCGACCGACAACATAAGGCGAGTGCTGAAGGAGATGCGCCGCATGGACAAGCCGGCCAAGCGCGTGATGATCGCGGGCGGCGGCAACATCGGGCGCAGGCTGGCGAAAGCGCTGGAGCGCGATTACCAGGTCAAAATCATCGAGGTCAGCAAGAAGGCTTGCCAGAGATTGGCGGAGGAGCTGACCAATACGCTCGTGCTGAACGGAGACGGCACCGACGAGAAGCTGCTGCAGCAGGAGAACGTCAACGAGGTGGATGTGTTCTGCTCACTCACCAACGACGACGAGAACAACATCATGTCGGCGCTGCTCGCCAAACAGGGCGGCGCGCGCAAGGTGCTCGCGCTCATCAACCGCGGCGCTTATGTGGACCTGGTACAGGGCGGCAAGATAGACGTCGCGCTGTCGCCTGCACACGTGACCATAGGCTCGTTGCTGGCCTACGTGCGGCAGGGCGACGTGGCTGCCGTGCATTCCCTGCGCCGTGGCGCCGCAGAGTCTCTGGAACTGGTGGCGCATGGCGACCGCCAGTCGTCGCGTGTGGTCGGGCGGCGCATAGACGAGATCGACCTGCCCAAGGGCGCGACCATAGGCGCGCTGGTGCGCGGCCAGGAGGTCATCATCGCGCACCATGACACCGTGATCGAGGCCGAGGACCATGTGATCGTCTTCGTGGTCGACAAGAAGATGGTGAAGAAGGTCGAGAAGCTGTTCCAGGTCAGTCTCGGGTTCTTCTGATGCGGCGCCTCTTCACGGTCATCCACGCCCTGGGGCTGATGCTGGTGGTGTTCAGCGTTGCCTACCTGCTGCCGGCGGCAACCGCCGTGATCTACGGCGACGATGCCGTGCTCTGGGACTTCCTGCTGACCATGCTGTGGACCTTCTGCGGCGGGACGCTGATGTGGATACTGACAAGGCGCTTCAAGGGCGAACTGTCCATACGCCACGGTTATCTGTTGGTGGTCACGATGTGGACGGCGATGCCCGCATTCGCCACTCTGCCGCTGTTGCTAGCGTTGCCTGGCCTGTCGTTCACCGATGCCTATTTCGAAACCATGTCTGGCATCACCACGACTGGAGCCACCGTGCTGGTGGGGCTGGACCAACTCCCACCCGCCATCAACCTTTGGCGGCACGAGCTGAACTGGCTGGGTGGCATGGGCATCATCGTGCTGGCCGTGGCGGTGTTGCCGCTGCTGGGCATCGGAGGACGCCAGTTGTTCAAGGCAGAAACGCCGGGGCCGATGAAGGAATCCGCCCTGACGCCGCGCATCGCCGAGACGGCCCGCAACCTGTGGGTGGTCTACGCCGGTATCACGCTGGCCTGTGTCCTGCTGCTGAAGTGGGCGGGCATGAATTGGCTGGATGCGGTATGCCATGCCTTTGCCGCGATGGGGCTGGGCGGCTTCTCTACGCACGATGCCAGCGTCGGGTACTTCAACTCGCCGCTGATCGAATTCATCCTCATTGTGTTCATGCTGCTCGCTGCGATCAACTTTGCCACACATTTCCTGGCATGGCGCGGCCGGTCGCTGCGTATATATGTACACGATGCGGAAGCAGTGGCGACGGTGAGCCTGATCCTGGTCAGCTGCTTGGGGATAGCTGTATTCCTGTGGTGGCAGGGCACCTATCCGCAATTCTGGACGGCGCTGCGCCACGCCAGCTTCAATCTGGTGTCACTGGCCACGGATTGTGGCTTTGCGAGTGTGGACTTCAACCAGTGGCCTATCTTTGCGCCGCTGTGGATGCTGTTCCTGAGTTGCGTCGCATGTAGTTCCGGCTCAACCGGCGGCGGCATCAAGATGATACGTACGCTGATGCTGGTCAAGCAGGCAGGGCGCGAGTTCCTCAAGCTGCTGCACCCGTCGGTCATCAACCCCCTGAAGATCGGCGGCCATGTGGTGGACAACAGGATCGTGTTCGCCGTGCTGGGCTTCATCTTCCTCTATTTCATGAGCGTGATGACCCTGACCTTTACGCTGCTGATCAGCGGACTGGATTTCATTTCTTCTTTCTCGGCGGTGATTGCCTGCATCAATAACGCGGGACCTGGCCTCAATCAGGTGGGGCCGGCTGGCAACTACCAAGGCCTGAGCGATTTTCAGACTTGGGTGTGCATCCTCGCCATGCTGATCGGGCGCCTGGAGATCTTCACCGTGCTCATACTGTTCACGCCCCATTTCTGGCGGCGATAAACACATTGAGCTGAAACGCCTGTTTGCTGTAGCATCCGAACTCGGGTGGGCACGTCCGTGCCTTGGCCGCGCGGGAATTCATTTCTACAACACTAATGGTGCGCATCGTGAGTGACGGTCTGTCTGAAAATAGTCTTGCTGGAATTTGTGTGGTGCTCATAGACGACAGCAACACCATACGCCGCAGCGGCGAGATATTCCTCACGCAAGCAGGCGCCAAGGTGATACTGGCCGAAGACGGCTTCGACGGCCTGTCCAAGGTAGTGGACAACAAGCCGAACATCATCTTCGTTGACGTCATGATGCCCCGCCTGGATGGTTACCAGACCTGCGCGCTCATCAAGAACCATCGCGATTTCAAGAACACGCCCGTAGTCATGCTCACCAGCAAGGACACGCTGTTCGACCGTGCGCGTGGCAAACTGGTCGGTTCCGATCAGTACCTGACCAAGCCTTTCAGCAAGAAGAGTCTGATTGAAGCAGTCATCGCACATACCAAACGTTATGAGGAGGTTGATTATGGCAATTAAGAAGATCATGGTCGTGGACGACTCTGCAACCGAGCGCCATGTTCTGGGTGAGCTGCTAGGCAAGAACGGCTTCCAGGTCGTGTACGCCGACAGCGGCGAAGCCGGGGTGGCGAACTCCAAGACCGAGATGCCCGACCTGATCCTGATGGACGTGGTGATGCCCGGCCTGAACGGCTTCCAGGCAACCCGCGCTATCACCCAGGACCCGGCGACTCAGCATATCCCGGTCATCATCTGCACGACCAAGGGACAGGAAACGGACAAGATCTGGGGCATGCGCCAGGGTGCGAAGGATTACATCACCAAGCCCATCAGCGCCGAAGAGTTGCTCGGCAAGATCGCAGCCCTGGGCTGACCTTCGTCCATGTCCAAACGCTTCAACCTGCGTGAGTTCCAGCAACAGGTGCTGGACCGCCTGCAGCAACAGGCCTTAGGCGGCGCACAGGTTTCCACGCTGGGTGTGCAGGTCGGCCGGGAGTTCTTGCTGGTGGACATGACAGACATCAGCGAAGTGATGGCCACGCCCACCCTCACCCCGGTTCCGTTGACCAAACCCTGGTACTGGGGTGTCGCCAACGTGCGGGGTAACCTGTACAGCATCGTCGATCTGGGTGGGTTCCTGAACAACGAGCCGACCCAGTATGAGATCAACAACCGGGTGTTGCTGCTCGGGCAGCATTTCGCATTCAACGCCGGACTGCTCGTTTCCCGCGTATTGGGGCTGCGCAATGCCGGCGATTGGCAGCAGAACGAAGTGGAAGGAAGGCTTCAGTTCCAGGACGACACCGGCCAGATCTGGCATAAACTCGATATCAATCACCTGTTGCAGCAGCCGGAATTCCTGCAAATAGGCGCATAACAACATTCCATCGGCAAGAAGGAAGACAACATGGCATTGAAACTGAAATTACCCACGCTCAAATCCCTAGGCGGAGCCAAACTCAAGGGCGCAGACAGCATAGTCAGCAAACCGCTCCCGCTGATCGGACATCTGGCGACCGGTCAGCAACTGAAGTTTTTGGGTATTTCCGCGCTGATCTGCCTGTTGCTCACACTGATCGCGGCCTATGTCAACAACCGCGAAACCAGTCACAGCGCCCGCTATGTCGAAAGAGCCGGTGAGCTGCAGATCCTGTTCCTGCGTCTGGCCAATAGTTCGCAGGCAGCCATGTCCGGCGACTCGGAAGCTTTCGAACGTCTGGCACAGAACAGGGACGCGATCACCAAGGTCATCAACCAGCTGGATAAAGGCGACTTCGGCCTGCCGGCCACCACCGGCGGAGCCCGCAAGGAGCTGGAGGCCATCAAGAGCAGCGTAGACAAGACCGTGACAGACGTGACGACCCTGGAGCAGGGCCGCCCCGGTCTGGTCACGCTGGCCAAGTCCATCGAGGTCATCAATATCACCAGCGCGGAGATGCGCCCACTCGTCCAGGAGATGACGGAAGCCTACACCGGCCCCCAGAAGACAGCGGCTGCAACACTGGGCATGTCTATCGAGCGTATCGGTAAGGACGCTGCCACCATGCTGTCAGCGGACGTATCACTGGAACAACTCGCTCAGCTAGGCGTAGACACCTATGCCGCCGAGGACGCTCTCAACAGCTTGCCCTCGGGAGACCCCCTCATACAAAAGGCGACCAACCTGTTCGAACCCTATCGCAACAGTATCGAGATTCTGGTCTCGCAGTCCCGCAACCTGGTGGAAGCGAAAGGCGCCGCGCGTGCCATCTCGAACGACCTGACCACGCTTTCCGGCCAGTCTGAGGAGCTGACCAGCGCCTATCAGTCTTCGCTGACCAACCGCTTGTCCGCGACAGTGGCCGTCCTCGCTGGCGTGCTCACGGTGCTCCTGCTGCTGCTCATCTTCAAGGAGTACCTGAACGACTCCAATCGTCGCGCCGCGGCCGCGGAAGCCTAACAAGCGCAACCAGCGCAGGCGATTCTGCGTTTGATGAACGAATTGTCAGACCTGGCGGACGGCGACCTGACTTCCAAGGCGACGGTGTCCGAAGACATCACCGGCGCCATCGCCGACTCGATCAACTACACCACGGACGAACTGCGTCGACTGGTCGCCCGCGTCATCACCGCTTCGCAGCAGGTTTCCAATGCGACCGGCGAAGCCGGCACGGTGACCAAGGGGCTGCTGACAGCGACGCAGAAACAGGCTTCCGAGATCCGCGATGCGGGCGTCGCGGTGGAACTGATGGCCAAGTCGATCCAGGAGGTCGACAACAGTGCTTCCCAGTCCGCCGAAGTGGCGAAACGAACGCTGGAAGTGACCGAGCAGGGTGCCAAGGCGGTGCGCAATTCCGTAGAGGGTATGGACGGCATCCGGGAACAGATCCAGGACACCTCCAAACGCATCAAGCGGCTGGGCGAAAGCTCGCAGGAGATCGGCGAGATCGTGGACCTGATCTCAGACATTACCGAGCAGACCAACGTGCTGGCGCTGAACGCCGCGATCCAGGCGGCGTCCGCAGGTGAAGCAGGACGAGGCTTCGCGGTGGTTGCGGAAGAAGTGCAACGCCTCGCGGAACGTTCCGGCGAGGCGACTAAGCAGATCGGTATGCTGGTGAAAACCATTCAGAGCGATACGCAGGATGCGGTGGCCGCGATGGAAAAGAGCACGCAGGGTGTGGTGGAAGGAGCGAAACTCTCGGACGAGGCCGGTAAATCGCTGCAGCAGATTGAGCAATCCACTCGCGAACTGACGGACCTGGTTAACAGCATCTCGGTCTCTACCCAGGTGCAGACCGACATGGCTCGCGAAGTGGCGGGCGCCATGGCGGACATCCTGAAGATCACCGAGCAGACGTCCAAAGGCACCCAGCTCACCAGCGCCTCCGTGTCTCAGCTGGAGACACTGGCGACTGAATTGAACGGCTCGGTTGCAGGTTTCAAACTGTAAAGGCAGACGTGTCCGCAACGCCCATCTCTTTACCGCTGCTCTCGGTCAAGTCCGAACTCGACAGCTCCCTCGCCTCCATCAGCCGGGAGCTTGAAGATTTCTTCACTTCCCCACAGGATACGCAGCCCCTCACTGCTGCCTTGGCTGAACTGCACCGTGTGAACGGCGTCCTGCAGATGCTGCAGTTGCGCGGCTTGGTGGTGTTCTGCTCCGAGCTCGAGACCCTGTTGCAGGAATTGGGGACAACCCCTCAGGAAGCGACCACCATGCGTCAGGACACGATACATCGTGCCCTGTTCGGCTTGACTCATTATCTGGATGCCCTTGCCGCCGGAGCTCCCAATGCGGCCTTGCGCCTGTTCCGGGAATACCAAGAAGTCCTGCAAGCACGCGGCCTGGAGATGGCCTTCGAAGTCGATCTTTTTTTCCCGAACCTGCAGGTGGAACTGCCTGACTCCGTGCTGAGTGAGGCGCAGCCGAGTGACCCCGCCGCGCAAATCAAGAGCTCACGTCTGCAATATCAGCAGGCTTTGCTGAAATGGCTGCGACAGGACAACCCGCAGGAAGCACTGCGCAGCATGATGGCGGCAGTGCGTGTGGTGCTGACATGCGCCCCTCAGGGCCAGGACCGAGCATTCTGGTGGGTGGCAGGCGGCCTGCTCAATTGCGTGCTGCACGAAGGCGTGCCGCCCGAACTGAACGTCAAGAAGTCCCTCAGCCGCATAGACCAGAAGATGCGCTCCCTGCTGGAGAACAGCGCATTCGATGACGAAACGTCGCTGAGCGAGATGCTGTACCTGGTCGCACGCAGCCACACCGTGAGCAAGACGGTGGAAAGCATACAGGAAGCGTTCAGCCTGGAATCCTACCTCCCCGAAGCCCCCCCGCTTCCCCCCAGCGAGACCGCTGCCGTGCTCAACCAGATGCGCGAACAGCTGGCGTTGGCGGACGAAATCTGGGAACACTGCGTCACCGACGACCAGACCGCCTGCGGCAAATTCAAGGAATTGACCGAACAGCTGTACCTGCTGTCTGAGCAGCTGGACCGCAACACGCTGCAGTTCCTGTGCAAACAGATACAGACGATGTCTGCCCAAGGGGAAACGCAGGAACAGGCGCAGCACATCGACATGGACATGGCGATGGCCCTGCTGCTGCTCAAGAGCGGTATAGAGCATTACCAGCATTTGGGCAGCGGTTTCCAGGAACAGGCTCGCATCCTGAGCATGCGCCTGCAGTCCGCCGTGTCGCGCGCACCGGAAGACGTCAACAAACTCGCGCATCTGGTTTCGCTGTACTGCGAAATGGAGTTGCGGGGAGTGATGTCGCCGCTCGCAGTCGAGATGCAGAACAACCTGCAGCACATCGAACAGGGCCTCAACGCCTTCTTCGGTGACGCAGCCAAGCGCGCCGAACTGCTGCAGATCAATCGCTTGATGAGCCAGGTGCAGGGCGGATTACACATACTGTCGCTGGACGTCGCCGAACAATTGCTGGTCATGCTGCGCAGAATCACCGAGCGCTATCACCAGGGCGATGCGCCCTCCGCCAACGAGATGCGTACGGTCGCCTCGGCCGTGAGCATGATGGAAGAGTACGTGCACGGCCTGACACTTGGGCAAAAGCCGGACCCGGTCGCACTCTCCACGACGCTGAAGGAGTTGGGGGAGGTAGTCGCCCACGTCCCGTCCGTCGAAGGTGCTGTCGCGGCTGAGGAGCCCGTGGCACCGGTGGGGGTCTCCATACGCTCTGGCAATGTGGACGCAGAGCTGCTGGAAGTCTTCCTCGAGGAAGCACAGGACGTTCTGGATACCCTGCGCGCCAATCTCGAAACCTCGACACTCCATCCCGACAGCCGAGACCCTTGGGTCACCATAAGGCGCTCCTTCCACACGCTGAAGGGCAGCGGACGCATGGTAGGCCTGGCCGAGTTCGGCGAAGTGGCGTGGGCGATAGAGCGCGCCATGAACAAATGGCTGGCTGAGAACAGCCCAGCCACGCCGGCCGTGCTGGAGATGGTGGGCGATTCCGAAGTGCTGTTCCAGCACTGGGTGGATATGCTCAAAAGCGGCAACACCACAGCACATATCGACACCTCACAACTCTTGCTCGTGGCCGATTGCGTCGAGAACGGCAAAGAGCTGCCGCCCCGTGCGGCGCCTGCCGCACCCGAACTGATTGCGCCGCCCGAGCCCGCCGAGAGTGCAGTACCGCTCGAACCGGCGATCCCCGAGCTGGTGACGCCCGAATTGGTACCTGTTGAGAAAGCTCCCGAACCGGTGATGGCCGAGCCCGCCTTGCCGTTCGAGTTGACGCTGCCGGCTGAATTACTGGCTCCCGTCGAAAGTGTGGCACGGCATGAGCCTGTGAT
>JBBIIJ010000002.1:0-103445 GCA_037446535.1 Sideroxydans sp.
ACCACGCCGTTGCCGATGTAGCACATCACGTTCTCGCGCAGGATGCCGGAAGGGATGAGGTGCAGCACTGTCTTCTCGCCGCCGATCACGAGCGTATGGCCCGCGTTATGCCCGCCCTGGAAGCGCGCCACGCCCTGCGCGTTGTCGGTCAGCCAGTCGACCACCTTACCCTTGCCTTCATCGCCCCACTGGGTCCCGATCACTACTACGTTTCTAGACATCTTTCGTTCCTAAGTACAAGCTCAATTCTTCGTCGCGACGACCATCCACTGGCCGTCACCCAGCACCAGTTCACGATCGCAGCCCAGTTCACCGCGATATTCGGCCCGGCCCAGCAGGTCGACCACCACGATCTCCCCTTGCTCGCGCAGTTTGGCGATGGCCGCATCGAGTGCGGCATCCTGCAGATGCGGCGCACGGATTCCCTTGGGTTGCGCCTGATTCGCCAACAGGCCATGCAGCTGGCGCAGGTCCATGCTGAAACCAGTGGCCGGGCGTGCCCGTCCGAAACTCTTGCCCACGTCGTCGTAGCGCCCCCCCAAGGCGATGGCATCGTGGCTGCCCGCATGATAGGCGGCGAACACCAAGCCGCTGTAATAGTGATAACCGCGCAGTTCGGCCAAGTCGATGCCGATGTCGCGCGCGAATGTCTTGAGATGCGCAGCGGCCTGCTCCAGCTCATCCAATGCCGCCTTCACTTCCGGATAGGCAGGCAAAGTCACGCGGGCACGCGCCAAGACCTCTACGCCACCGTAGAGCTGCGGCAGCGCCAACAGCGCGGCCTGCGTTTCCTGCGGCAGTCCTGCCACCAGAGCACGCAAAGTCGGCACGTCCTTGCGCTGCAGCGCATTGAACAGTTCGACTTCCTGCTCGTGTGACACGGCCGCATGCCGCGCCAGTGCGCGGAACACACCAACATGCCCGAGATCGAGATGCACTCCCTCGATGCCGACCAACGCCAGCGCCTGCAGCATCAGGCGCTGCACTTCCAGATCGCTCTCGATTCCGCTGTGCCCATATAGCTCGGCCCCGATCTGTAGCGGCTCGCGCGTACGCATGAGACCTGAGGGCTGGGTATGCAGCACACTGCCTGCATAGCACAGGCGCGCCACCCCCTGGCGGTTGAGCAGGTGCGCATCGATACGAGCCACCTGCGGCGTGATGTCCGCGCGCACGGCCAGCGTGCGTCCGCTCAGCTGGTCGACCAGCTTGAAGCTGCGCAGATCCATGTCCTCGCTGTCGCTGATGAGCAGCGATTCGGCGTATTCCAGCAAAGGCGGTGAGACCAGCTGATAGCCGGAACGGCGCAACAACTCGAGCACACCTCGACGCATGCCTTCGATGCGCCATGCCTCATCCGGCAGCATGTCTTGGATATATTCCGGCAACAACCAATTCATCATTTGATCCAGTAAATCAACAACAGCCCGCTCAACATCAGCGACAAACCGATAAAGCGCAGTTGCCCGTCCTGCAACTGCGCCAAATTACGCAAAGTCTCACGCCAAGGCTTGGGAAAGAGAAACGGCATTATCCCTTCCAGCACGAGCATCAACCCCAAGGCAGCAAGCCAAAAATCAGCCATCGCCTAAGTTATTTGCCGCCTTTGCTGGGGTTCTTCATGTACTTGAAGAAGGATGAACTCGGGTCCAGCACCATCACATCGCTCTTGTTCTTGAATGTCTGCTTGTAGGCATCCAGGCTGCGATAGAAGGCATAGAACTCGGAATTGCGGCCGAACGCGGCTGCGTATAGCGCAGACGCCCTGGCATCGCCCTCGCCCTTAATCTTTTGCGCATCGCGATAAGCCTGCGCCAAGATCACTTGGCGCTGCCTGTCCGCATCCGCGCGTATCTTCTCGCTCTCTGCGTTACCCGTAGCACGCAGTTCGTTGGCCACGCGCTTGCGCTCGGCTTCCATGCGGCTAAAGACCGAGGAACTGATCTCTGCCGGGAAGTCCACCCGTTTAAGGCGCACATCCACTACCTCCACGCCGATCTTGCGCGCATCGGAGTCGGTCTTCTCCTGCACCACTTGCATCAATTCGTCGCGCTTGCCCGACACCACCTCATGGATGGTGCGCTTGCCGAATTCCTCGCGCAGCGCAGAATTGACCGTCTGCATCAAACGTGTCTGCGCGCGAGCCTCATCGCCCCCCACGCTGACGTAATACTGCTTCACGTCCACGATGCGCCACTTGACGAAGGAGTCCACCAGCACATTCTTCTTTTCCGCGGTGATGAAACGCTCGGGATCCGGCGTATCCAGCGTCAGGATGCGCGAATCGAAATAGCGCACGTTCTGCAGCAGGGGCACCTTGAACTTGAGTCCGGGCGTGGTCTCCATGCGCACCACTTCACCCAACTGGAACACGATCGCAGTCTGCCGCTGATCCACCACGAAGGCGCTCATGCCGAGTAGGATCAGGGCAACGATCGCCACCACCAACACATTCTTGATATTCGGTTTCATCAGCGCGCCTCCCGTTCACGACCCAAGGACAGCTCGCGTGCACGCGGCTGCACATCGCTTGCAGCTGGTGCCGCAGCCTGCTCGGCTCTCGCGGCAGGCGCAGCATCAGCCGGTGTCGGGTTAGTGCTCTGTATCAACTTATCCAGCGGCAGATACAACAGGCTGCCGTTGCTGCTCTTCTGGTCGATCAGCACCTTGCTGCTGCTGGTGAGTATCTGCTGCATCATGTCCAGATACATGCGCTCGCGTGTGACCTGCGGCGCCTTCTCGTATTCGACCAGTATCTGCTTGAAGCGGCTAGCATCACCTTCCGCATTGGCGATCACGCTCTGTTTGTAACCTTCTGCTTCCTGCATCAGGCGGGCTGCAGCACCCTTGGCCTTGGGCACTACATCATTGGCATAGGCCTGTCCCTCGTTCTTCTGCCGCTCACGGTCCTGTCCGGCCTTGACCGCATCATCGAAGGCCGCCTGGACCTGCTCGGGTGGTTGCGCGTTCTGCATGGTGACCTTGCTCACCAGGATGCCGGACTTGTAGCGATCAAGGATGTCCTGCATCAGCTTGGTCGTATTGGCCGCGACCTGCTCGCGCCCTTCATACAGCACAAAATCCATCTTGCTCTTGCCGACGACCTCACGGATGGCGGTCTCGGCCGCCTGACGCACGTTCTCGTCCGGCGCTCGGTTGTTAAACAGATATTCCCCGGGATCCTTCAGGATGTATTGCACCGCGAACTGGATGTCGATCATGTTCTCGTCGTCGGTCAACATCAACGACTCTTTCAACATCTTGTTCTTGACGTTCTCGCGGTAACCGATCTCGACAGTGCGCACCTGGCTCAGGTTCACCACTTCCACGGTCTCGATGGGATACGGCAGATGCCAGCGCGGACCTGGCTCGGTGACTTCCACCTGCTTGCCGAAACGCAACACCACGCCGCGCTGGCTGGCGTCGACGATATAGAAGCCGCTGGCAATCCAGATCAGGGCGACGATGGCCACGATCAACAAGATGCCGCTGCCTGCGCCGCCGGAAGGCTTCCCACTACCCTTGGATGAGCCCGATCCGCCAAACAGCGAGGAGATCTTGTTATTCAGGTTGCGCATCACCTCCTCCAGATCGGGAGGGCCGCCGCTGTTCTTGTTACCCCATTGTGGGTCGTTCAGTCCCATAGTCTGTCCTTAATCAACTCAATTGTCGTTGAGGGGATGCCACTCTTGCACCGGCGCTTCCGGCTCAGGCATGTCGCGCGCTTCAGCCAGCGCAGCCCGCAGATCAGCCAAGCCCGCGCCTGTCTTTGCACTCAGGTGAACGTTGGCAATTTTACCATACTCATCGCGCGCCACAGCCGGTTCCAGGCCTTGCAGATCGATCTTGTTGTACACCACGATTTGCGGGATGCCCTGGGCACCGATCTCCGCCAGCACCTTGTTGACCTCGGCCATCTGGTCCTGACGCTCAGGACTGTTCACATCCACAACGTGCAGCAGCAGGTCTGCCTGCGCCGTCTCCTCCAGGGTACTGCGGAACGCCGCCACAAGACCGTGCGGCAGATGACGAATGAAGCCCACGGTATCGGACAGCACCACCTGGCACGGGCTGTCACCTTCCAGGAATATTTTCCGCGACGTCGTATCCAGCGTGGCGAACAGCTGGTTGGCAGCATAAACATTGGCATTGGTCAGACGATTGAACAGCGTGGACTTCCCGGCGTTGGTATAGCCTACGATGGACACCGACAGGACATCGGAGCGGTTGCGCGCCCTACGCTGCACCTCGCGGTGACGCTTGAGCTGCTTCAGTCGCTCGTTGAGCAGGTGCACGCGCCGGTCCAGCTTGCGCCTATCCAGCTCCAGCTGCGTCTCGCCCGGACCGCGAGCGCCGACTGCGTGCTTCTGCTGCCCCATGTCGGTGTTCATGCCGACCAAGCGAGTGGAGAGATACTTGAGCTGAGCCAGCTCTACCTGCACCTTGCCCTCATGGCTCTGCGCGCGCAGGCCGAAGATGTCCAGGATCAGCATGGTACGGTCGATGACGCGCGCCTGGATCTTGGCAGCCAAGTTGCGCATCTGCGCCGGCGACAGATCGTGATTGAAGATCACCATCTCCGCCTCGGTCTGCTCTACGACGGCAGCGATCTCGTCTACCTTGCCGCTGCCGGCGAACGTGGAGGCGTCAGGGCGCTGGCGCCTACCCTCGACGAGGGCGAGCGTCCGCACACCGGCACTCTCTGCCAGTAAACGCAATTCTTCCAGGCTTTCTGCGTAATCCGGCGCGCCGAAATCGAGACTCACCAATACCGCTGTATTGGCGGTAGTCGTTGACTCGTGCATCACCTACTCGGCGTCGAACGGGATGGTGACGGCGCGTGCAGGAACGATGGTGGAGATGGCGTGCTTGTAGACCATCTGGGTGACGGTGTTCTTCAGCAGCACCACATACTGGTCGAAAGATTCGACTTGGCCCTGCAGCTTGATGCCATTGACCAGGTAGATGGCGACCTGAACATGTTCCTTGCGCAGCGCATTCAGGAACGGGTCTTGTAGTTGTTGCCCTTTGGCACTCATGTTGTCGTCTCTTGTGGTGGTTAAAACGCTGTCACTGTACTGTAAAACCGGAAGTTACGAAAGGCCATGGCCGCCGACGTCGGCAACTGATTCCCTGAGCCGCTCCGCCTGAACCAAGGTCTGAGGGAGCGCAACTCACTGAGGACGAGAAAAATCGTGCACGAGATTCAGGTCCGGCGGCAAAGAGGGGGAGCGCCCCATCAGGAAACGTCCTATCCCATCGAACAAGGTGTTTTGCAGCAGTTCAGGCTTCAATTTGCCCTTCAACGCACCAAACCCTTCCAGATTGTTGAAAGCGAGCTCCACGCTCCCGTCCTCGTAATTACCCTGGAAGCGCATGCGGATCAGGAATCCGGGATCCAGACTTACTTGAAGGGCTTCTTTCTGCGCACGCCCCCGCCACAGGTCATCCAGATCATCCAGCGGCTTCAGGCCGAAGGCCTGCAGTTCCTTCTTGGTCTCATCGAAGCGCTCCCATCGGCGAGACAGCATGACCGGCGCCGGCGCCAACAGCCTCACCTGCAGGAACACGTGGTCGATCAGGGCGTTGTCCGCCAGGCTCTGCTTGCGGAACTCGACCATCCCCCGCTTCCATTTCAGCTGCGAGAACTGCGTCTTGCCGTCCAGCGTATATACACGGGGGATATCCGGCTCGATCGCATTGAGGTGCTGGGAAAGCACGTTGAAGAACTGGAAAATACGTTCCAGTGCAGCGTTCACATTCTGTTCCAGCGCTTGGCGATCCTGCTGCTGTGCGCGCAAGGCCTCCAGCTTTTGCGTCGCCTCCCCTGCCAGCTCAGCCAGGAAACTGCTCATGCCGTTGTTCGATTGGCTCATTTTGACTATCTCCCTAAACCTCAGCCGCCCTGACGACGACAAGAAAAATCAGCCGTATAGCCGGCGCCCGCGGATCCGCGCACGGTGTGCGGCGCGTTTCTCGCTTTCGGTGAGCGGGCGCGGTGCCTTCTCGGCGAAGGGATTCTTGCCGGACTTGTATTCGATGCGCAACGGCGTGCCTTGCAACCTGAAGGCCTCGCGGAAGACCTTTTCCAGATAACGCGTATAGCTGTCCGGGATCTTGTCCAGCGCACTGCCGTGGATGACGATGAGCGGCGGGTTGCTGCCGCCTTGGTGGGCATAGCGCATCTTGGGACGGAACGCGCCGCGTGGCGGCTGTTGACGCTGCAGCGCCTCTTCCAGTACCCGGGTGAGCTGCGGGGTCGGGAGTTTCGCCATCGCGGCAGCATAAGCCTGATTCACCGATGTGAGCAGCGCGTCCACGCCGGTTCCGTTCAGCGCGGAGATGAAGTGATGCTTGGCGAAGCCCAGGAAATGCAGCTTGCGATCGATGTCCTGCTTGGCGGTGTCGCGCTTGTATTCGTCCAGACCATCCCACTTGTTCACTGCGAGCACCAGGGCACGGCCGGCCTGCAGCACGAAGTCGGCAAGGTGGGCATCCAGCTCCGTGATCTGGTCGCGCGCATCAACCACCAGCACCACCACATTGGCGTCCTCGACGGCCTGCAAGGTCTTGACCACCGAGAACTTCTCGATGGCCTCGTCTATCTTGCCGCGGCGGCGCACGCCGGCCGTATCGATGATGGTGTATTGCTTCCCACCGCGTTCGAAATCGATATAGATCGAGTCGCGCGTGGTGCCCGGCTGGTCGAAGGCGATGACACGCTCCTCGCCCAGGATGGCGTTGACCAGCGTGGACTTGCCCACGTTCGGGCGGCCAACGATGGCCAGCTTGGGATGGTCGGACTTCTCCTCCGCTTCCGCCTCTGTGGCTGGCAGCTCGTCCAGCGCGATCTCTATCATCTCAGCCACGTTGTCGCCGTGCGCCGATGAGATGGGGATGGGTTCGCCCAGGCCTAGCTCATGGAAGTCCGCCGTGACGCGTGTACGTTGCATGCCTTCGGCTTTGTTCACCAGCAACATCACCGGACGCCCGGTCTTGCGCAGCTGGTTGGCGATGATCTTGTCTTGCGGCGTGAGGCCGTCACGACCGTCGACGATGAACAGAACGAGGTCGGCCTCGTCCACCGCCTGCCGCGTCTGCTTGGCCATCTCGTGCAAGATGCCTTCTTTGGCGACAGGCTCCAGGCCGCCGGTATCCACCACCAGATAAGGCCGCTCGCCTACCCGCCCCCTTCCGTAATGGCGGTCGCGCGTCAACCCTGGCAGGTCCGCCACCAGCGCGTCGCGACTGCGCGTGAGACGGTTGAATAGGGTTGATTTCCCCACGTTGGGGCGGCCGACGAGTACGAGAGTAGGTAGCATGACTTGAAGTTAATGGATGGCGATGGAGTACAGCCCGCCGTCGCTGGTTTGAACCAGGGCACCGTCACCCAGGGTGACGGGCGGTGTAAGGATGGCGCTGCCATCCGTCTTGTGACGCGCAACGAAGCTGCCATCATCCTGTTTCAGCACGTGCAGGTAGCCTTCGTAGTCCCCCAGCACCAGATGATCGTCCAGGACGAAGCCAGCTGTGGCACCGCGTTGTGACAATTGGTCGTTCTTCCATAAGGAGCTGCCGGTGTTCCTGTCCAGCGCCAGCACATGGCTCGCGCTGTCGGTCAGGTACAGATTGTTGCCGGACATGACCAAACCCTTGTCGCTGGAAAGGTCGCGAGTCCACAGCGTCCCGCCCTGCACCGCGTCAAAGCACGCGACACGCCCCTGGAAGGCCACTGCGCACACTTGCGTGTCGTCCACCGCCGGCAGGCTGGTGATGTCGCTGATGCGCTCGAGTTCCGTATTGCCCCGTGGTTGCGATACCGCAGACTCCCAGATCACAACACCCTTGGTGAGGCCGATCGCCGCCACCTTGCCCGCGGCGAATCCCGCGTACACCATGCCGTTACGAATGACCACGCCCGCAGAATTGCGCACGATCAGCGTAGGCGTGGGACGCTCATACAACCACAGACGTTTGCCGTCCTGGACGTTCAAGCCCGCGATGCGTCCGTTGCCGGTGCGCACGACCACGATGCCGTCGGCGACTCTGGGCGCACTCAGCACTTCGCTGGAGACCTTCACCTTCCAGCGCAACTTGCCATCCTCCTCCTCGTAGGCGGCCAGATCGCCTTTATCGCTGCCTACCAGTACCAGCCCTTCGCCCGCACCGACTCCGCCTGAGATCATGAAACCGGGATCGATACGCCACACCGGCTTGCCGCTGTTGCGATCGAAGCGGAACAGATGCTTCGAACCGGCCGCGAACACGGCTTCGCGAGTGACTGCCGGACTTAGGGCGCTCAAGCCGGCCTCACCCACGTCCTGCCGCCAGCGAACCTCGACATTGGCGGCTGGCTTGAAGTCCACCAGTTTGGCTGGCTCGACGCCGGCCTTGTCGCCACTGCATGCAGCGAGCAGGACAGGCAGCGCCAAGGCGGCGAATCGATGATCCAATCTCATTTAGCGCTGCCCAGGCCGTCCAGCTTCAACTGGATCAAGCTGCGATACATGCTCTTGGCATCGGTCTTGTCCAATGCCTGCTGGTAAGCCGCGCGCGCCTCGGCCACCTTGCCCATCGCGCTCAGCACATCGCCCTTGAGGTCGGCGTACAGGCCGGTGAAAGACTCGGGATGGGCGGCATCGAGCTGCTTGAGTGCGTCTTCGTATTTCTTCTCGTCCAGCAGAACGCTCGCCAGTTTCAGACGGGCCGTGTCCTGCAGCGCTGTCTCCTGGGCGTGTTCGATCACCCAGAACAGCTGCGCCTTGGCGCGGGAGAGGTCCTTGGCTTGCAGATTGGCCTGCGCTGCAAGCAGCTGCGCACGCGGTGCATAGGCGCTGCTGCCGTAACGGCTTGCCAGCGCATCTGCCGCATCGCTGATGCGCTTCGCGTCGTTGGTCGAGACCTGCTTGATCACCTCGACATAGAGCTTGCCGGCCTCTGCAGCCTGACTTTCCTTATGGCTCTTCCAGAACTGAGTCCCGGCATAGGCCAGCAGACCGACCACCACCACGCCCACGACCCACTTGCCGTTGGCCTTCCACCAACCCTTGAGTGCATCTACCTGTTCCTGCTCGTGCAAATCCAACTCTGCCATTTTCATATCCTCACTTGATCAATTCACGAATCTGCTGCTGCAATCCTTCCAGGCCCACGCGCTGCTGCTCGCCGCCACCGCGCAGCGGCTTGAGCATGACGGCGTTCGCTGCCGCCTCGTCGTCGCCGATGACCACCGCGCACACTGCCGCGCTGCCATCGGCCTTCTTCATCTGCGACTTGAAGCTGCCGCCGCCGCAGTGCAGCAGCACGCGCAGCCCGCTATCGCGCAAGTCCTCCGCCACGCGCCAGGCGAGATTCTGCGCCTGCTCGCCCTGGTGCACCACGTACACGTCCAGCGGCGCCGCGGGGGACTGCACACCATCCTCCTGCAAGAGGGCAAGCAATCGCTCCACACCCATGGCGAAACCACAGGCGGGTGCCGCTTTGCCGCCGATCTGTTCGATCAGGCCGTCGAAGCGGCCGCCCGCGCAGATGGTGCCCTGCGCGCCCAGCCGCGTGGTCACCCACTCGAACACGGTGCGGTTGTAGTAATCCAGGCCGCGCACCAGGCGCGTGTTGATATCGAACGGAATGCCGTGTTGCTGCAGGATGGACTGGACGGCTTCGAAATGCTTCAGCGCCTCTTCTTCCAGCTCGTCCATCAGTTTGGGCGCGGCGCTGACCAGCTCCTGCATCGCCGGGTTCTTGGTGTCCAGGATGCGCAGGGGGTTGCTGTACAGGCGTCGCTGCGCGTCCGCATCCAGCATGTCCTTGTGCTGCTCGAAATAGGCGATCAGTTTCTCGCGGTGGCGATGGCGCGAGGCTGCATCGCCCAGCGTGTTCAGCTGCAGCGCCACGTCGCGTATGCCTAGCTTCTTCCACAGCCGCGCACACATCACGATCTGCTCGGCATCGATGTCAGGCCCGGCAAAACCCAGCGCCTCGACGCCGATCTGGTGGAACTGGCGGTAACGCCCCTTCTGCGGGCGTTCGTGGCGGAACATCGGGCCGGCGTACCACAGCCGCTGCGAGGCGTTGTACAGCAGGTTGTGCTGCAGCGCCGCGCGCACGCACGAGGCGGTGCCTTCCGGACGCAGCGTCAGTTGGTCGCCGTTCAGGCTGTCCTCGAAGCTGTACATCTCCTTCTCGACGATGTCGGTGACCTCGCCGATCGCCCGCTTGAACAGTGCCGTGGGTTCCACCAGCGGCATGCGGATGTTGCGGTACCCGTAGGCCTCCAGCCATTCGCGCACGTTATCCTCGAACCACAGCCAGAATTGCGCCTCGTCCGGCAAGATGTCGTTCATGCCGCGCACGGCCTGTAATGTCGTATTGCTCATCTACTCAAACTGCCTTGATCTCTATGCGCTTGGCCGGCTTGTCTCCGGGCTCGCGCCTGGCGTACTTGCTCGCCACATAATCGTCCACGATCTTCTGGAACTCCACCGCGATGTTGTCGCCGCGCAGGGTCACCGTCTTCTCGCCATCCACGTACACCGGAGCGGCAGGCGACTCGCCCGTGCCCGGCAGGCTGATGCCGATGTTCGCCATCTTGCTCTCGCCGGGACCGTTGACGATGCAACCCATCACTGCGACGGTCATCTCTTCCACGCCGCTGTACTGCTCGCGCCATATCGGCATCTGCGCGCGCAGGTGGTTCTGGATGCTTTGCGCCAGCTCCTGGAACACCGTGCTCGTGGTGCGTCCACAGCCCGGGCAGGCTGTGACCAGCGGCGTGAAGGAACGTAGCCCCATGGTCTGCAGGATCTCCTGCGCCACCACCACCTCCTCGGTGCGCGAGCCGCCGGGAGCGGGCGTGAGGGAGACGCGTATGGTGTCGCCTATGCCTTGCTGCAGCAGCACCGCCAGCGCGGCCGTGGAAGCGACGATGCCCTTGGAGCCCATGCCCGCCTCGGTCAGCCCCAAGTGCAGCGGATAGTCGCAGCGCTTGGTCAACTCTTGATAGACCGCGATCAGGTCCTGCACCTCGCTCACCTTGCACGACAGCACGATGCGGTCGTGCGGCAGTCCAAGTTGCTCGGCACGCTTGGCGGAATCCAGCGCCGACAGGATGAGCGCCTCGCGCGTCACCTCGGCAACGTCCTTGGGTTGCGCCAACTTGGCGTTCTCGTCCATCAGGCGCACCACCAGGTCCTGATCCAGGCTGCCCCAGTTGACGCCTATGCGCACCGGCTTGTCGTACTGTCTGGCCACTGCGATCATCATCGCGAACTGGTCTTCGCCCTTGCGGTTCTTGCCCACGTTGCCGGGATTGATGCGGTATTTCGAAAGCGCCTGCGCGCACTCGGGATACTCGGTGAGCAGGCGATGGCCGTTGTAGTGGAAGTCGCCGATCAGCGGTACGTCACACCCCATGTCGTCCAGCAGCTTGCGGATACGCGGCACTTGTTGCGCCGCCTCCGAGGTGTTGACCGTGATGCGCACCAACTCTGAACCTGCTCGTGCCAGCTCATAGACTTGGCGTGCCGTACCTTCGGCATCGGCGGTGTCGGTATTGGTCATGGACTGCACGACCACGGGCGCATCACCGCCTATGGCAATGCCGCCGACCAAAACGCGCTGCGTCTTGCGACGCAAGGTAGAAAGATGACTCATTGTTATTCCAGAACCAGATGCACAAGCCCAGTCTGCTTGTGCTGCGACATATCCACTTCGCGCCCCTTATAGTAGATGCGCACGGCGCTCGCCTTGCCGATGGAGACCTGATAGGGCGCGCGTCGTCCACCCCCTATCCATTTCTCGCTGCCAGCCGGATTCATGCGCGACAGCAATATCTCACCGTTGACGTCCTTGACCTCCATCCAGGCTTCCTCGCTGAACACGATGTGGATGGGACGCTTCTTCAATTGTTCCAGAGATACTTCGGATTTGCCCGGAACAGCTGTGACCGCAGCAGGTGCAGTGGCCACAGACAGGGACACAGGGGCTGCCGCCTTGGGCTTGACCTGAACGACCGGCGCCTCTGCCACTTTAGGTTTTGTCTGGGGAGCCGCAGGTGCGACCGACGTCATAGATTCAATGGGCTTAGCCTGTCCAATCGGATTCGCTGCCGGCTCGACAGCTTTGGCCGACGCAACGGGCACGTCGGAGGCCGCGAGCGTATCGGGCTGTGCAACAGCCGAGGCCGGCACTACCTCCGGCAGCTTGACCTCTTCAAGCACGATCCCTTCACGCTTGGGAGAGTCGCGGTGACTCCATACGAAGACCGCGAGCACCAGCGCCACGGCGGCTGCGCCTACCAGCAAATATGCGCTCTTGCGTCGTCCGGACTCGATGGTCGGGAACACGGCACTGACGGATTGCGCTGGAGCAACGCTCCCTTGGATATCTGCGGGTGCAGCGGCACCTCCCAGCAGCGCAGACTCGTCCAGATGCAGGGTGCGCGCATAGCTGCGGATGAAGCCGCGCAGGAAGGTCCCTTCGGGCAGATGGGCTGTGTCGTCAGCTTCCAGCGCCTCCACCTGGCGCACGCTGAACTTGATGCGTTCCGCCACGTCTGCGACAGTCAGCCCCTGCGCCTCTCGCGCGGCCCGCAGGGTCGAACCCACGCTCATGCCCTGCCCTTCGACGTTGCCGGAAATGTCTGCTGGCTTGTCCATCATTCCCCCATCTGCAAGAGTTGCGCTTCACGCGAATCGGGGAAACGCTTTTTGAGCTGCATGGCATAACTGGCTTCGGAGTTGCGGTCATGCATCTTGCGCTCGATGCGCACCGCCAGCCAGAGCTGCTCTGCGGAAAGGTCCTGCTCCACCTGCTGGAAGCGCAGGAAATATGCCTTGGCAGACGCGTAATCGCCCTTGGCGTAACTGACATCAGCCAAACCGTAGAGCGCGTCCGACATGTCCGGATGCAGGATCAGCGCACGCTGCAGGTAGCTCTCTGCCATCTGAAGATCACCCGTCTTGCGCGTGCATATCCCAGCGTTCGCATAGGCTGTCTCGGGCGTGGCATACAGCGGATTCTTCAGTGCCGTCAGGAAATGCTGGATAGACTCTTTCTCACGCCCACGCTGGCACAGGAACCATCCGTAGTTGTTGTGCATCTCCGAGTTGTCCGGCTCGAGTTTCATGCCCCTACTGAAGTCGGCCTCGGCCTGTTCATCTTCACGCAAGGCCATGCGGATCAGCCCGCTGAGGTTATAGACCGGCGCGTAGGTGGGGTCGACCTGCATGGCCACGCCTACCTCCTGCAAAGCCACTGCATACTGCTTGCGCTCGAAATACGCGGCCGCCAGCTCCGTATGCACTTTCGCGATATTGCGCGCCCTCTCATCCGGTTCGCTCGACGTGGCGCAGCCAGACAACGCCACGAACAGCATCAATAGCGTGACTAGTCTCACCTATGTACCTCCACTAAATGGTGCGCGGTCCTCTTCGTCCTATCCTTCACCTGTCCTGCCAGTTGCCCACAGGCTGCCGCGATATCGTCTCCCCTCACCTTGCGGATGGTGGTGACTATGCCAGCCTGCATCAGCACGTCGCGGAAACGCAGCACTGCCGGCATCTCGGAGCGCTTGTACGGCGCCTGCGGGAAGGGATTGAAGGGGATCAGGTTGAACTTGCACGGCACATCGCGCACCAGCTCGATCAATTCGCGCGCCTGCTGTGCGCTATCGTTGACCCCGGCAAGCATGACGTATTCGAAGGTCACGAAATCGCGTGGCGCCTTTTCCAGGTAGCGCTGGCAGGCCGCCATCAGTTCGTGCAAAGGATATTTCTGGTTGATGGGCACCAGCACGTCGCGCAGCGCATCGTTGGGCGCATGCAGAGAGATCGCCAGCGCCACAGGGCATTCCTCGCGCAATCTGTCCATCGCCGGCACCACTCCGGAAGTGGACACCGTCACACGGCGCCGTGACAGACCATAAGCATTGTCGTCCAGCATGAGGCGCAAGGCGCTCACGCTGTTGTCGAAATTGAGCAGCGGCTCGCCCATACCCATCAGCACCACGTTGGTGATGGGCCAGTTGCCGTAGCGGCCCTGACACGGTGCGGCGGAGCCGTCAGGTGCGGGAAGGGCCGCAGGCGCCTCCTCCCGCAATCGGCCGCTACGCGGTAACGTGTCGGGGGCGCCACCTTTGCCAATCTCGCGGTTGGCCCACCACACCTGACCAATGATCTCGGCCGTGGAGAGGTTGCGGTTGAAGCCCTGCTTGCCGGTCGAACAGAACGCGCAATCCAGCGCGCACCCGGCCTGGGTCGAGACGCACAGCGTCCCCCGGTCTTCCTCCGGGATGAACACGGTCTCCACCGCATTGCCGGTACCCACGTCCAGCAGCCATTTGCGCGTACCGTCAGAGGCGGTCTCTTCGCGCATCACAGTGGGCGCCAGGACGCAGGCGATCTGTTTCAGTTTTTCGCGAAGAGAGATCGCCAGATCGCTCATCGCGTCGAAATCGGACTCCCCGTTCTTGTATATCCAGCGCAGCACCTGCCTGGCGCGGAAGGGCTTCTCGCCCTGTTCCGCGAACCAGGCGGTCATCGCCGCAGGCTCAAGATCGAGGAGGTTTTGCTTCATCAGACGATTTAGCGGGAGTAGACGTTCAGTGCCGGGAAGAAATAGGCGATCTCGACTGCGGCGGTTTCCGGAGCGTCGGAGCCATGCACGGCGTTGGCGTCGATGCTGTCAGCGAAATCGGCACGGATGGTGCCCTTCTCAGCCTTCTTGGGATCGGTTGCGCCCATCAGGTCACGGTTCTTCAGGATGGCGCCCTCGCCTTCCAGCGCCTGGATCATCACGGGGCCGGAGATCATGAAATTGACCAAGTCGTTGAAGAAGGGACGTGCCTTGTGCACAGCATAGAAACCTTCCGCTTCAGCACGCGACAGTTGCACCATGCGGGCAGCCACGATTTTCAGACCAGCGTTCTCAAAACGGCTGTAGATCTGGCCGATGACGTTCTTCGCCACGGCATCGGGTTTGATGATTGAAAGGGTACGTTCGACAGCCATGCTTCTCTCCAAATGATTATTGTGAATCAGAAAATTCTGAGAGCGCGATTCTAGCAGGGTTTGGCCGGCCTGTCGCAGGGCGGCAGGCCGGCGCGCGTGCTATCCGAGAGACCACAGCACCCCTTCCTCGTCGAGACTGGCCTGGAAATCGGCACTGGTAGCCACCCCACCCACGCCCACCAGTTCATCCCCGCAATACAGCAGGGGCAACCGTTCCCGTACCCAGGGAGGGATGTGATTTTCCTGCAGCAGGTTCTTCAGGCTGCGCGTCGCAGCGTGGGAGTGCGGGCGCAGCGTCTCCCCGCCCCTGCGCAAGCGCAGCATCACCGGCGCACGTCGCAGCTTCTCCAGACTGACCCCCTGCCCCACAGCCGGCGTGAAACGGAGGCGCTTGTCGAGCGCAGGCCATGCTAGCTCGGCCTCGCCGTGCCACGACAACACCAGTTCGCGATCGAATCCCCCCAAGGCACGCAGCGCATAGACCCTGCCCCGATAGCGGCGCACCTGCCAGTCGCCGAACCTGATGCACACGGCAGCCCCTTCGTGTGCCTGGTACAGCTGACGCAGCATGTCATCCAGCTGCACGGTCTGCGGCATGGGGGCACCCTGCACATGCAGGAAATAGCGCAGCAGGTTCCTGGCGCGCGCCGGACTCAGGAACTTCAAGGCAGCCAGTTCCAGCGCATCCCCGCGCACGGCTAATGCCGCATCCCCTCGCGCCAGGTCGTCAAGGAGTTCAGCCGCCTCGGCAAAGTGCAGTGCGCTACGCGCCAGGGTGTCACGGTAGGCTGGGAAACGTTGCTCCAGCAAGGGCAGTACGCGATGGCGCAGGAAGTTGCGCGGGTAGCTATCGTCGGCGTTGCTTTCGTCCTCCACCCATCGCAGGGCATGCTCCCGTGCATATTCGAGCAGACTGTCACGCGCTATATCGAGTAGCGGGCGCAAGGTGACCGCGGTCACGGACTGTTTGAGGAGCGGCATCGCGGCAGCACCCTTGACGCCCGACCCCCGCAGCAACTGCAGCAACAGGGTCTCGGCCTGGTCGTCGGCATGGTGCGCGAGCGCGACGAAATCGCACGCCTGCCTGGCGAACGCGGCATGGCGCAGCTTGCGTGCCGCCGCCTCTATGCCATGCGCATCGCGCAGCGGCGCAACATCAACACGTTCGATGTGCAATGGGATGCCGTAGCGACCGCAGAGGTCGGCGCAGAACTCCGCCCAGGCATCGGCGTTGGGGCTGATTCCGTGATGGACGTGGAGAGCGGAGATTTGCCATTGCCGGCCTGGCGCCAGCGAGTGCAGCAGGTGCAGCAGCACCACTGAATCCATGCCGCCGGAAAGGCCAACGAGGATGCTGCTGCGCGGGGGAAGCAGCGGCGCAAGGCGCGCCGCAACGATGTCAGCTAAGTTCGATTTCCTTGAACTTGCCATAGCTCATCAGCCGGCTGAAGCGTTCCTGCAGAAGATCGGCAGTAGGCTTGCTCTGCGCCTGTTTGAGCGCGTCGTTCAAGGCCTTCTTCACGTTCTGCATGGTTGCCGCATAGTCGCGGTGCGCGCCGCCCAGAGGCTCGTTGACGATCTTGTCCACCAGCCCCAGTGTCTTCAGGCGGGTGGCGGTGATGCCCAGCGTCTCGGCCGCCTCAGAGGCCTTGGCTGCGCTCTTCCAGAGGATGGAGGCACAACCTTCGGGCGAGATCACGGAATAGGTCGCGTACTGCAGCATCAGCAGGGAATCGCCCACTGCCACGGCGAGCGCACCGCCGGAACCGCCTTCGCCGATGATGGTGCAGATGATGGGCACGCGCAGCTCGGCCATCACGTACAGGTTCCGGCCGATGGCTTCGGATTGGCCACGCTCTTCCGCACCCACGCCGGGATAGGCGCCCGGGGTGTCGATGAAGGTCATGATGGGAATGCCGAACTTCTCGGCGAGGCGCATCAAGCGCATGGCCTTGCGGTAGCCTTCCGGACGCGGCATGCCGAAATTGCGGTACTGGCGCTCCTTGGTGTCGCGCCCCTTCTGATGGCCGATGACCATCACGCTCTGGCCGTTGAAACGTGCGAGACCACCCACGATGGCCGCATCGTCCGCATAGGCACGGTCGCCGTGCAGTTCTTCGAAATCGGTGAACAGGTGCTCGATGTAGTCCAGCGTGTAGGGACGCTGCGGATGGCGTGACACCTGCGAGATCTGCCACGGGGTCAGCTTGGCGTAGATGTCCTTGGTCAGGGCCTGGCTCTTCTGCTGCAGGCGATCGATCTCGTCAGAGATGTCCAGCGCGGAATCGTCCTGCACGTAGCGTAATTGCTCGATCTTGTTTTCCAGCTCGGCGACCGATTGCTCAAAATCCAGGAAGGTCAGTTTCATGTTCAGTGTCTCGAAGATTCAAACGCGGTGCGCATGATACAGCATGCTGCGCCCTAGGCTAAATGTTGAGGGAGAAAAAACGCTTGATGGTCGCGAGGATCTCGTTGCGGCTCTGTGCTAGGTCGCGCTTCGCCGAAGCTGCCCCCATGTCCTGCACCGCGCTGTCCAGCTGCTCCTTGCGCACCGCGAGGATGTGCGAGACCTCGTCGGCGATGGAGGGGCGCGCCTGCAGTATCTCCTCGAACGCGTCCTTGTCCAGTCGATAACATTCGACGTCGGTCTTGGCCATCACCGACGCGCGACGCGGTGCGCCGGTCAAGAGCGCCATCTCTCCGAAGAAACTGCCCTTGCCCAGGGTGTTGAGCACGCGCCTCTCGCCTTCCGGCGTCTCCAGGAACACCTCGGCCTCGCCGTTGATGATGATGTAAAGCCAGTGCGAGCGTTCATCGCCTTGCCGTGTGATGATGTTGCCGCGAGCGAAAGGCGAATAGCGCAGGCGTTCTGCCAAGGCCTTGAGTTCTGCCTCCGTCATGGAAGAGAACAGTTCGACTCGGCGCAGCGTCTTCATGCGCAGCAGCACTTCGCGCTGATGCACCACTTCTTCGTATTTCTCGTTCTCCTTGGTGACATGGATGCTGCGCTCTTCCACGGCCAGTTTCAGCCCGGCGCGCTGCAGTGCGGTCATGATGTGCCAGCGTATCGCCCCGTCGGTCGGATCGTCCGGAGTCAGGTCGGTCAGCCAGTAGCGCAAGGCATAGCGCGCATAGCCCTTGTTGTCCATGTCCATCAATACGCAGTTGGGCGGCGGGTTCCTAGCCACGTTGGCGATCTCGGTGTGCAGCACGGCCTGTTCCACCACATCGATCACCTTGGAGGGCGATATGTCCAGACCGACGTTGAACCACACCCAGCGCCGCCACTGCACGGGCTGATCGGTACGCCGTCCCAGGACGAGGAACTTGTTCTTCATCAGCTGACTGTTGGGAAAGACCACGGTCTCCCAGTTACGGGTCTCGACCAGCGTGGAGCGCCAGCGTATGTCCACCACCTTGCCGGAGATGTCATCCACCTTGATCCAGTCGCCGACCTCGATGGAATTATCGAGCTGCAGCGCGAGGCCGCCCAGGATGTTGCCCAGCGTGTCCTGCATGGCGAAAGCGACCACGGCGGTGATCACCGCCGACGTCGCCAGGATGCTGCCCAGTTCGAGGCCGGCATAGCGCAAGCGCACCATGAACCACGCGACATAGGCGATGATGACGAAGATATCCTCGGTGATGCGCGGCAAGGAGAGCTTGGCCGAAGGCAGGACTAGGCGGAACACCAACTGCCCCCACAAACGGATCACCGCGATGCCGGCGCCGATGACGAACACCTCGCGCACGATGTCCGCGGCGCGCATGAAGCCCGCTGCGTGGACGAGTCCGCTTATCATCTGCCCGACCACGCAGACGACGAAGAAGCCCAGCGTGTTGAACAGGCTGGGACGGTCCTCGCGGCGGAAATAGAACAGCAGCAACGAGATGCCCAGCACCATCACCAGCAAAGGGAAAGACTCCTCCCCCCAGAAAAAGCCGAACGCTTCATTCCAGTAGTTCATGTGCAAAGCTCCGTTTGGGATGGCCGATTCTACACCGCGTAGTGCGCCAGGATGCGCGTCGGACGCCATGCTTTCCACAGTCCGGCACGACCCAGCTCGAAGCGCAGCATCGCCGGTCCCGTCAGGACTTCCAGCGTCACCTTCTGCACTAGCCCCGCGCGCAAGGCCTTGAGGGCGGGCTGCACGACATCGCGCTCCATCGCCTGCACTGCCTCTCGCCACACATATATGTCGCCACGCTGCCACGCCGCATTGGGGGCGGTGCACACCCATAGTCCGTTCTCGCCCTGGCTCTCGGCCATCTCGCGCAACGTCGTGGTAACAACCGCCCCGCCTGCAAGGCCGAAAGCTGTGCTCAAGGAATCATCCCCTCCCACCGCATCGAAGGCTGGGTGCAGCGGGCTGGCATGGCCGCCACCCCACAGCCATAGGCTGTTGATGGCGGGCATGCCCTGTGCCTCACGCGTCTGGTTGACCGCATGACCATGCAACAACATCTGTATGTCGTTGGCCAAGCGCCGCCAGCGCCGTGCATCCTCCCCCTGCGGCTGGTACTCCTTCACGTCGCGCCATGCCGCAACCCGCAGCGGCGCCATCGCGGCTTCGGAGAAAGCCTCGGTCCGGATGTACCAGCGCTGAGGATGAGGCGCATGGAAGGTCATCCCATCGTCACGGAAATGCGCGTTCAAAACGGCACAGAGCTCGCCCGCCTCTGCCGCACTACATCCGACGTCCGGCTGCAGCACAACCTGCGAATGCTGCAGCTGCAGATGTACCGGGTCGGCACACAGCCAGTATCCGGAAGCAGTATCCAGCCCGTCTGCGCGGGCGCGCACCGGTGCGCACTTAGCTGCAAATCGTTCGCACAGGAAGTCCTCCAGGGTGGTGGCCTGCAACGTGCTCCGCACGCTGCGCGCCAGCAGCTTCTCCAGCGCTGGGAGTTCAAGCCCGTCATAGGCGGCAGGTGGGATTTCGGCGGGCAGGAACAGGTCGGGGACGAACAGCTGCAAGTGTTTCATGTCGAGGTTTGCAGAAAGAGGAGGGACTAAGACTTATTGCGAGACCAGGCCGAGGCGGAACACCCCAGGCGAGACTTCCGGCCCTACGTGGTGCAGCAGCTCGGACAGGGACTCCTGCGCTTCGCCTTCCGCAGCCTGCGCCGTGCCGTTGAAGTTCAGGCCACGCCCCAGCTCCATCTGGCCACTACCAGACAGGCGCAGCTTGCCAGACAGCGTGGAGAGCTGCACTGACAGCTCGCGCCCGTCGCCTTGCATCAGGATGCGGTAATCGCCCAGGGGATAGACGTCGCTCAATCCAGAGCCCGCCTGTTTCCAGTCCACCGTGGCCTTGCCGGCGACCCCGCGTTGCGAGAACGACACTGATTCTGCGCTCAGGTCGACCTCGCCGTTCAACTGGTAAGGACGCAACTGGGGAGCCAGCAAGGCCAGCACCTGCGCCGGCAGCGTCACTCTCCACTGCGACAATTCCACAGCCTGGCGCAGTGGCTCGTAGCGCGCCCGCATCGGATCACCTCCCATGCCGCGCCGCACTTCGAATTCCAGCGCGCCGGACAGGAGCGCGGCGGGCCGCAGATGCCACGAATATTCACCCAGAGAAATGTAGGTCGTGTCGGTGCCGAACAGCATCACGCCGTTCCCGTTCCACAGCGTACCGCGGGTGCCGGCAAGGAACACGCGGCCTTCGGAGTGGCGTTCCATATACCCCGCCAGGAGGGAAGCCGGCGCCATCACGACCAGGCTGATGCAGAAGACGCTCGCAAAAACGAGGACAGCTGTTCCCGGTCGCAAGCTCACTGTTCTGCACCACTGGTCAGCGTACCGCTGGCCTTTACCACGCCCTGGGCGGATGACGGAGTCACCGAGATCGTCGCCACGCGTATGTGATGCGTGGTTTCAAGCTCGCGCAGGAAATGCAGCCAGCGCGAGAAGGGGACGCTCTCGGCCATGACGCGCACATCATTCTGCTCGGTGAGCTCCAGCAGGAACGCCGGCGCTGCCCATCCTTCGCGGGAAGCCGCGTCTTCCACGATCTTCTTCATGGCGGCACCGTCAGGCACCGCAGGTTGCGCACGTTGCCGCAGCACCTGGACTTCGTCGGACCGTACCTTCATCTGCGCGAGCTGGGAGCGCAGCAGCGGCAAGCCCTTGTGCAACTTATCCAGCGCGCTGTGGGCAGGCTGCCACAACAGGAAGTAGGAGAGGATTGGCAGCAGGACGCACGCCCCCCAGGTCAGCGTCCGCTGCTCGGAGGCGGAAAGCCCGTCCCACCGCGCCTTCACCTTGAGCCATTGCGGATTGGCGAAAAAGAAGTTCATCATGATCCCAACCTCAGGTGCACGTCCACGGTGCCGCCGGAATCGTGCACATCTATCACCTGCACTCCCAGCCCCTGCTCTCCCAGGCGCCGCTGCAGGGTCTCCCACGCGCCACCCGAGGACAGTCGCGCTTCAATGTCCAGGCGGCCGTCGGCGTAACGCACGCCCTCCACCGAGCTGCCTGGCAAAGCTTTCAATTCGGCCGCGATGCGGTCCAGCAAGGGCAGGAAATCCATGTCGTCGCTCACCCCGGCAGCGTGGCGCGCACGCGCCAAGCTGCGCCGCATCTGCAGCGGCGCATCGACCACCGTCGCCTCCGCGCCGAAAGTCTCCTGATAGACGCTGTCCATCGAGCGCGTGATCTGCTGCTTTTCGCGAGCCAACCACCACCACTCCAGGTTGGAGCCCAGCGATTCCATCGCGAACACGAGCAGCGTCAACCAGAGCAGCGGTCGTACCCTAGGCCACCACTCCTGGATGCGAGCAGGTGGGGCAAACTTCCCCCACAACAGGTCGGGCTCCCCGCCTCGCACCGCAGCGCTACGCCAGTCCCAGTCCTGGTCGGCACGCACGAGCTCGACGCCAGCCCATTGCGGCCACACGCGCTGCTCAGCGGGGAGGCCAGCCTTGAACCAGAGGCGCAGCGCCGCCGGGGTCTTCTGGTTCAACTGCAGAGTCAGCGCTGCGGGCGGCTGCCGCTCGTCCCCGCGCCCCAGAACGGCCCCTGCATGCGGCCCTCTCGCGAAGAAACCGGTCTGCCCGTCCCACACGGCACTCCACTCGCCCGTCTGCACCGGCAACAGGCTGTATTCCGGCAGCGCCTTGCGCAGCCTGATGGCGACACCCTCGCAAGCCCCGATAAAACGGCGCAGCCGCTCGCGGCCGACCGAGTAGAGCAAGGTCTCGCCGCTATCCAGCCGAGCGCCGGGGACAACATGGCTGTCTGCGACTTCGCCGAGCAGGAAATCCTCCAGCGCGAACGGCAGCGCCGTCTCCAGCTGCCTTGCCTTGATCTTGGGCAGGGCGACTCCGACGCACAGCACCTGCTCTGCCGAAACGATGGCGATGGCTTCGTCGGCGCGCGGCATGCTCGCCAGGTTGCCCGAGCCGGAATCGCGCACCGTGCCTTGCTCGTCCAGCAAGGCCCACGCGCAAGGCGTGGCCGCGTCCTGCCATTCCGCAGTCAGATGGATGCGCAACTGGCTCATTGCACGCTCTGCCTCACGACGGTCGGCCAGACGTTCTGCCTCAACAGCAACGCTTGCGCCGAGAACTCAGCCTGTCTTTGCACTGCTCGTCCTTCCACCAAGAAATATCTACTGTTCACGCTCAGCGCCGGGCTGGCGGCTTCTCCCACCCCCGCAGGCAACCTCTGCGTGAATTCCGCCACCGTCTTGAACGGGTGGTCCTTGCGCCCTGCCACGATCTGTCGCGCGTCCTGCAGGCTCAAGCCAGCGATCACCGCCGACAGCACCTCGGCGCTCGCGAAGTTCACGTTGAGCTGCGTGCGTTCCGGCAACACCGTGACGTATCCGGCGAGGCGCCCTATGGTCTTCGCATCGAATCCTTGCACCCAGAGCAACTCGGACAACTCCGTCAGGGGACGATTGGCCGCGCGGTAAGGGGTGGCCAGGTTCGCATAATAACCGTCTTCCGCACCGCCGTTCGCCATGGGCACGCTGTCCGTATCCATCCAGTCGGTCAGAGCGTTGCCCAGCTCGGGTGGCAGACCGAGGGTGGACAGCAGGCGCTGCAGTCGCGCGAGATCCGCCGCGCTTGCCATGCCGTTCTGCACCAGGTTGTTCAGGTTGAACAGACCCTGCTGGTCGCCGATCAGTCCCTGTACCTCGCCATCCTCGATGGGGATGGGCGGCAGCTTCATCGCCCACATCTCGCGCGGATGGTCATACTGATTGTTCGCCGCGTCGTCGGCCAGCACGGCGCGCGCCCAGTCCACGCCGGCTTGCGCGATGCGCCTGGCCTGCGCCCTGTCCCGGCCGTTCTCGAACTCGCGCTGCCAGAAGCCCTGCTGCTGGGCCATGAACGCGGCGACGGTGGTCGCCATCGCCACGATCAGCAGGACCGTGATGAGGGCCACGCCACGCTCTGCGCCCTTCATTGCAGCGAGAAGATGCGCACGACCTTCTCCCCCGTCAAGAGCACCACTTCCACTTCGACTGCCCTGGGGGGCGGTGTAATGGCCGAGATCACGGCCCACTGTTTCTCCCACACCATGGCCTGCGACAGGTAGCGCAGATTGAACTCCCGGACCCCTTCCAGCACCGTGTCCTCGACCGGCTTGCTGGCGGGCGCCTGGTCGAGCACGTCCCAGCGCAAAAGCTGGATGGCGTTGTTGCGCAGCCGGTAACCCACGCGTTGCGGCTGCCGCAAGCCGCCCACCGCATCCGCACCGCCTGTCCGCGTGAACATGAGCTGCGCATCCTCCAGTCCGCTACCCGCAGCGGGGTAACCCACCCACGACGCCTGCACCATCCCGTTCGCCGTCCTGACAGGACGATTGCTCACCTGCGCGAACTGCTCGTCCATCCGCACGAAGAAACGCGACAGCACCTGGTACTTGCGCGTCTCCTGATCGAGATGCGCGCGCGTCTGCAGCAAAGCGTCCAGCCCCCTGTACCCAGCGATCGCCAGCAGGCTGAACACCAGCAAGGCGATCAGCAGCTCTATGAGGGTGAATCCTCCGAGTCGTCGCGTGATGCGCGGCATGGTGCGTCGGGATCGCATGCTCAGCGCGAAAACTCGGCCAGATAGCTCGTCATCTGGCGCAGCGGATGGTCAGGCTCGTCGGGCCCATAGACGCTGACCACGAGGCGCCGCATGGTGGGATTGGGCGTGGCGCTGATCTCCTCGCGCCAAGTGAAACGCAGTCCCGCCTGCGACTCCTCGCCGTTCTGTGTCCCCGCCGGCAGCCAGTCGCTGCGTGCCGTGTGCAGCGCCAGCCTGTTCTGCGCCACCCAGTCTGCCAGAACGCGCACACGCATCGCCTCGACATGGCCGACACCCGAACCTGCCGCGCGGCCGACGGCTGCCATGCAGACCGCGAGTATGGCCAGCGCCACCAGCACTTCCAGCAGGGTGAAGCCTTTTGCCTGCCTCATGGCTGTACCACCGAGACGGCGCCCAGGCCGTTGCCTGCCATCTTCACCTGCCGCTCGCCGTTCACCATGCGGATGCGGAAGGAGGGCGCGACTGATTCCGGGCTCAACAACAGCATCTCGCCGGGCTCGGCGGTGCGCCCCGCGATCTCCAGCGCAGCGATGCGCACCCCGCCCGGCAGGGTGCGCGGATGCAACAAGGCATCCTGCTCCACCCGGCGCCATTCGCCCTGCTTGTTCTTCCTCCAGAAACGGAACGTGCTGCCGTTGCCTGACCAGGCCAGCGCCTGACCTCCTGCCCGTGCGCTGGAAGCCGCCTGTTCCAGCAGATAGGCCAGTCGCACTGATTCCTCGCGCAGTTGCGCCTGCTCGTCGGGCATCAGCTGCACTGCAGCGATGCCCAGCATGATGCTTGCGACCACCAGCGTCACCAGCATCTCCAGCAGGGTAAAGCCGCGCTGGTGAGCCATCGCTCAGTGGTTCCGGCAAAGGGGATGACGGCCCATCATCCGTCACTGGTCCCAGGACCCGATGTCCGCGTCGCTGCCCTCACCGCCGCGCTCGCCGTCGGCACCCAGGCTCATCACGTCGATCTCGCCGTGCAGTCCCGGCTGCAAATACTGGTAAGGATGGCCCCACGGGTCCTTGGGCACACGCTCCAGATAGCCGTTGCCTTTCCAGTTCTCCGGAATGGGCGAGATGGTCGGCTTCTTCACCAGCGCCTGCAGCCCCTGCTCGGTCGTGGGGTAACGATGGTTGTCCAATTTGTACAGGTTGAGCGCCTGCACGATGGAGGCGATGTCAGTGCGTGCCGCGGTCGCGCGCGCCTCGTCGGGACGGCTCATCACCTTGGGCACGATCAGCGCGGCCAGAACGCCGATGATGACTATGACGACCATCACCTCGATCAGGGTGAAGCCGCGCTGTGTGAAGGAATGTCTCTGCTTGGGGGTCATTTGTATATCGCCTTGTAGGAAAACGGCATGCAGTCTAGCAAAACAGCGCGCATAAAAAACCCCTCCCCAACCACGGGAGGGGTTTTGCCAACCACCGTTACTTCAAGGCAACGTCGTCAGGGCATACGCTGTCAACTGGGCGTTAAGCGCCGTTCTGTTCCAGTATTGTTGGGTCTGCACCGTACCGGTTGCGTTCATGACGCCAGTCATCACCTTGCCCAGATTAAACGCGAGGATGACGTTATGCGCAGGGATCACACCTGATGCCTTGTACTGAGCCAGGCCCACGGTCGGCACTACGGCATTGCCGGTCGGTTGCTGGCTGACCAGTGCTGTTATGGTGGAGGTGCGCGCAACTGCTGCAGTGATGTCGGCAGCAGCACAGGACGGAGCTAAAGTGACCGAATCGAAGGCCGATACCACCCTATAGTTGTCCGCTCCCGCAGCCGCTCCCGCGATCGGGTCATACACCTGCCCGCTCACACAGAATCGCGTTCCCGCAGCCGGCAGGTTCGCCAACGCAACGCCTGCACCGTCGGTCAGTACCAGAGTGACAAGAGGATTATCGACAAGGAAGTACTCGTTCGCCGTCACCGTTGTAGACATGGTGTAAAGGGATGACCCAGCCGGATAGATGCCAACCGCACCTGGGCAAACCGGTACGATACCGTTGGCGGTCTGAATGACGCATGAGATCATCAAGCCGGACACGTCGGTCTTGGTGACGGTCCCGGAAGCAGCAGTACCGTTCCCAGCGATGGATATCGTGCCATTCCCGTTATCGACGACGGTAAAGCTTCGGGGATTGGACCATGGCTGCCAACCATTCACCCCCAGGATATATGGATTGCCCGGCAGGGGAGTGGCAGTACTAAGAGCCCATACACCTGCAGCCAATGTCTTGCTCGTGTCCGTTACGGTGTAAGTGTTGGCTGCAGTCTGCACGGCGGTAGAGACCGTCGCGTTAGCGACCGCAGAAGCAGCGCCGACCCCGGAGACAGAGGTCCAATTGCCGATCCAACTGCCAGCCGTCGCGTCGGCCATCAGGCTGGCGACCGCCGCCACACCGGATGCAGCTCCTGTAGCTGGCGCACTTCCTGCCACCGCAGTCGACGGCAAACCGTTCGCGACCAACTCGGCATCCAGGGCAGTCTTGTTGACGTAGAAGACTCTGGAAGCGTTGGAACCGGCCGGCCGGAAGTTGCCCTCCATCACCTTCCCGGTCACTACGGCCAGAATGGCGTTGTTGACGAAGCTGACCGGGCTGGTCACAGCAGCACTCGCGATACCTACTGTCGGAACGACGCTGTTGCCTGTCGCCTTGGTGCTCAGACGAACCGTCCCCGCCGCAGGAAACATCGTCCCTGCCGTAATGAATGCAGAAGTGCATTTCCCCGCCAGGTAGACATTGTAGTTGTCGGCCCCTGCTGCAGCATTGAGGATAGGCGTAAAGATCAAGCCATTCGAACAGAAACCAGCACCTGCCGCTGGCAACGCCGTCAACGCAACACCATTCAGGTCAGTCACGGTGTTCGTGTAGTACGCATCGTTAGCCCAGATTCTGTAGTTGTCCACACTGGCCTTACCGCCCGTCCCGCCATACCTCTTCGATCCGACCGGATAGTTGCCCGGCACTGCGCATGCTACTGCCGCCGCAGTAACGGGATCAGTACAGACTATGGGCTGCCCGTCCAGCACTGTCTCGGTCACATGCTCGGTAACGACGCCGCGGGAAATCGAGGTTGTCGTAACCGTTCCGTTCAGGTTGTTTACGAAGGTATCGGCCTGGTCATATATCTGCCACCCGGACGCGGTCAGCGAATAGGACGAAGGCTGGAAATTGGACGAGAGCGCGATCCAGCCGGTCGCCGCAAGTTCCTTATAGGAAGAGACCCCGGAATACGTATTGCCGCCAGTCGCAGACAAGACGTGTGTATGAACCGCATTCGGCAACATGGTAGTCCCTGGTCCGGGAACGCTAGGGAACCATTCGCGCAAACCGCCCCCCGTCGCAGAGGCGTCGGCCAGCATGTGGTTCACCGCCGCTATTTCCGCAGCGACTTGTTGCGTCTGCGCCGCAACTGCCGAGGCGATGTTGGGAGGCGCGACTATAATTGCCGGGGCGTTCTGCGTAACGACGGCCAGGTTGATGCTGGGTGGGAGGATCACACCCGACGCCGGCGTCAGCGCAGCCTGTTTCCACGAGTCGCCGTAAGCGGCGATCGCCTCGATGGCTGTCACACCACTGGCCGCCTGCGCCAGCGTAGCCGAGAAATGGGCCAGCTTATCCGCATCGGTAGCGTCGGACTTGGCCAACGCCAGCGACGCTGCATCACTGATGATGCGCGGCGGCGTGAGAATGTCTGCCACTCCGGTCAGCCCAAGCTGGGCAACTACCATGTTGTTGGCCGTAGTGACCGTCGCGGGGGTCAGTACCCCTGAGGCCATCGCATATTGGGCGGCGGCATGAGTGGCGGCGGAGACGCCGACGTTGGCCACGTTCACGCTGGGCACCACCGCCAATAACGGCGGCATATTGGAGGCGCCCGAATGCATCGTCATGGTCTTCTCGTCGAAGTACTGGCAGGTCGACGGACAATTGACTGAAACCACAAAAGGAGCCATCGCAGTCGGAGGAATGGACACTGCGGCCACGCCTGCGCTGGTAGTGGCCGCGCGACCTAGAACGCTGCCGTTGGCGTCCTTGATGGTGACCTCAGCGCCTATCATCACGCCCTTGCCTGGCGTCACATTCATCGTGGTGGCGGACGCCCCGTTGTTACCGTTTGTGCCACTTGAACTGGCGCTGTTGCCACCACCGCCACCACAGCCCGCGAGAATCAGAGCCGACAGGGCGGAAAGCCCAACACCCAGCTCCGCAGCTTTGCGCAAATTGCGTTTGAAGTTCATTCCGAGACTCCCCTAAATTTAAGAAATTGACCTAACCACCCAGTTCGCAAGCAGGCGCGACTCCCCGCAGGCAGGACTGCCGTGCCGTTCCTTCTGCAAGTGCGGCCGGATTATCCATTGCATCTCGCATGGGTCAATCGAAAATTTGGCCTATATATTCCTTGTGCGGTCTATATATCCCTCTGTTCCGTCCGGAACTCTCTTCTTCCCCGCACTCCCTTTTCTGCCCACGTTTATAGCGAGACGACGCCCGTCGCTCTGCTATACTTCCACGCCACTATTTCGCTTCAACGACCGACATTGATGCGTTTTCCCTACTCCAATCCGCTGCCCTTCTCACCCGCCGGGATGGGCAGTGCTGCGCGTGTGGCGACCGTCGTGTTCTCGTGGCAGAGTCTGGGCATCGTGCTGTTCGCGGTGATGCTCGCGCGCTGGGTGTGGATCTTCGCCGCGCCTCCCGAGATGGCGATGCCTGCCACTACATCGTGGCAGAAGAGCGACGTCTCCGAAGATCTGTTCGGCCGTGCGGCGGACACCAACGCCAGCGCAGTGATTGCAGGCAATATCAAACTGATAGGCCTGTTCGCGCACAAGACGGCAGGCTTCGCTGTGCTGCAGATCGACGGCAAGCAGGTCGGAGGCGGCTTGGGCGCCGAGGTCGCGCCGGGATTGCGCCTCGTGGAAACGAATGCGGACCATGTCCTGCTTGAACGGGGCGGAATAAGACAACGACTGGACTTGCAGGCATCCGGCACCGTAGCCGGCATCTCGCCAGCCCCCTCCGCTGCAGTGATGACTACCGCACCTGACCGCGAGACACTGCCCAGCAACATGAACTTGGATACCATCCCGCCTGCGCAACGGGCGGCGATGCAACAGGAACTGGATAATCTCAGGAGAGCGCATTGATCAGGCTGACTTGTCAGAAGAACTTATTGATGGCCGCGTTGCTGCTGGCCTTCTCCCTTCCAGCCGCCGCGGCTCAGGATGACAAGGTGTCGCTGAACTTCGTCAATGCCGACATACAGGAAGTCATCAAGGCGATCTCACAGATATCCAAAAAGAACTTCCTGGTCGACCCTCGCGTGAAGGGCTCGATCAACATCGTGTCCGCCACGCCAGTCAGCGCCGACCTGGCCTACGACATCCTGCTCTCCGCCCTGCGCCTGCAGGGCTATGCGGCGGTGGATGCGGAAGGGGTGACCAAGATCATCCCCGAATCGGACGCGAAACTGTATGTGGATGCAGTGGGCAAGGCCAGCACCAAGGGCGACAAGATCATCACCAAGGTGTTCGTGCTGAAGAACGAGTCGGCCACCCAGATGGTGAACGTCGTGCGCCCCATGGTCGCGCCGAACAACCTCGTCGTGGCCCACCCTTCGAGCAACGCGCTGGTCATCACCGACTACGTGAGCAACCTCAGGCGCATCGAGCAGGTCATCAAGTCCATAGATCAGCCCAGCGCGGATGCGCCCATCGTCATCCCGGTGAGGAACGCCTCCGCCCTGGACCTCGCCAACTCCATCAACAAGCTGATGCCGGAAGCGGCACAGACCACGGCCAGCGGGGATGGCAACCAGCGCTTCGTGCTGCTGGCCGATGCACGCAACAACAGCCTGCTCCTGCGCGCCGACAACCCCGGCCGCATCGCGCGGGTGCGCGAGCTGGTGGCGAAACTGGACAATGATTCCGGCTCGCCCGGCAACGTCCACGTGGTGACGCTGAAGAACGCGGACGCCACCAAGCTGGCACAGACCCTGCGCGCGGTGATGAGCGGTGACACCTCGACTCCCTCGATCCAAGGGACGCCTTCTGCCTCCCCCGCTCCTGTGGCCGGCGGCATGGTGCAGGCCGACGCTGCGTCCAATTCGCTCATCATCACCGCCGCCGAGCCGATCTACAACAATCTGCGCGCGGTGATCGAACGCCTGGACGTGCGTCGTCCGCAGATCTTTGTCGAGGCCCTCATCGTGGAAGTGACTGCGGACAAGGCGGCTGAATTCGGCGTGCAATGGCAGAACCTCACCAACGTCGCAGGACCTGGCTCCCATATCGTCGGCGGCACCAACTTCGGTGCAGCCGGCACCAACATCATCGGCGCCTCCAAGGATGTCACGACGATCGGACAGGGGCTGAACGTGGGCGTAGCCAAGGGGACGATGACCTTGCCCAACGGCACCACCGTCCTCAACCTGGGCATGCTCGCCCGCGCACTGGAGTCCGATACCAAGGCCAACATCCTCTCGTCTCCCAACCTGATGACGCTGGACAACGAGGAAGCCAAGATCGTGGTCGGCTCTAATGTGCCTTTCATCACAGGTCAGTATGCGCAGACCGGCTCTGCCACCACCGCCACCCCTTTCCAGACCATAGAGCGCAAGGACGTCGGCCTGACGCTGAAGATCAAACCGCAGATCCTCGACGGCGGCTCGGTGCGCCTGCAGATCTATCAGGAGGTTTCCAGCGTGGACAACACGGCCACCAACCCGGCGGGTGTCACCACCAAGAAGCGCTCCATCGAATCGAACATCCTGGTGGACAAGGACCAGATCGTGGTCCTGGGCGGCCTGATCCAGGATTCGATCAACGACAGCAGGAGTCAGATACCCCTGCTCGGCGACATCCCGTTGCTGGGCGGATTGTTCCGTTACGAGACACGCCAGCGCAGCAAGACCAACCTGATGGTCTTCATCCGCCCCTACGTGATGCGCAATCCGTCATCCTATGCGGCACTCTCGAACGAGCGCTACGAGAAGATGAGCGATGCACAGGACGGGGCACAGCTGCCCAAGAATTACCTGATCCCCATAGAAGGCGGCCCCAAACTGCCGGAGCTGAATCCCGCCCCCAAGGAAGACGTCGTCACACCTGACAAGAAGCCCGCCGCCCCCGGGAAGGCCAAGTGACCCAGAACATCAATCGCCGCGTCGCGCGCAAGCTGCCTTACACGTTCGCAAAGGCGCGCGGGGTGGTGCTGACCGACTGCAGCGCAGACGCGGCCTGGGTGACCGCGCGCAACGATGCACGCCCTGAAGCGCTGGCTGAGATCACAAGATTGCTCGCCCTACCCACCGAGACCAGGCTGGTTGCAGCCGAGGAGTTCGAGCGCGTGCTCGCCGATGCCTATGCGCAGTCGGACGATTCGGCCGCGATGCTGGTGGACGATGCGGAGCAGGACATGGACCTTTCCGCGCTGATCCACGACTTGCCCAAGACCGCTGACCTGCTGGAATCGGAGAACGACGCGCCGGTGATCCGTATGATCAACGCCCTGCTCACGCAGGCCGTACGCGACAACGCCTCCGACATCCACATCGAGCCCTTCGAGACCCGCTCGGTGGTGCGCTTCCGTGTGGACGGCACCCTGCAGGACGTGGTCGAGCCGCACCGCGCGTTGCACGCCGCGCTGGTGTCGCGCATCAAGGTGATGGCGGAGCTGGACATCGCCGAGAAGCGCCTGCCGCAGGACGGGCGCATCGCCCTGCGTCTCGCAGGGCGTCCGGTGGACGTGCGCGTCTCCACCCTGCCCACGGGCCACGGCGAACGCGTGGTGATGCGCCTGCTCGACAAGGAGGCAGGCCGGCTCAACCTTGCCAAGCTGGGCATGAGCCAGACGACACTTGCCGCCATCCAGGAACTGGTGGCGCAGCCGCACGGCATCGTGCTTGTGACCGGCCCCACCGGCTCGGGCAAGACCACCACCCTGTACGCTGCGCTGTCCTGCGTGGATGCCAGCGTGACCAACGTGATGACGGTGGAGGACCCGGTCGAATACGACCTGGACGGGATCAGCCAGACACAGGTCAATCCGCGCATAGAGATGGATTTCGCGCGCGCCTTGCGCGCCATCCTGCGCCAGGACCCGGACGTGATCATGATAGGCGAGATCCGCGACCTGGAGACCGCGCAAATCGCCGTGCAGTCCAGCCTCACCGGCCACCTGGTGCTCGCCACCTTGCACACCAACGACTCGGTGAGTGCGGTCACGCGCCTCACCGACATGGGGGTGGAGCCCTTCCTGCTCTCCTCCAGCCTGATAGGCGTGCTCGCACAGCGCCTCGTGCGTCGCCTGTGCCCCTCGTGCAAGGAAGCTTACGCGCCTGACGAAACCGAACTTGCCGTCTTCTGCCTCACGCGGCCTTCCCGACTCTACCGTCCGGTGGGCTGCTCCGCCTGCGGACAGACCGGCTATCGGGGGCGCACCGGCATCTATGAACTGCTGCTGGTGGACGACACGCTGCGCAGCAAGATACATGCGCACTCCAGCGAGCAGGAGCTGCGCGAATATGCCCACCGGCATGGCATGTCCAGCCTGCGCGATGACGCGCTACGCTGGGTCGCCAGCGGCGACACCTCTCTGGAAGAGGTCATCCGTGTCACGCGAGACTGATCCCGGACATCTGCGATGACAGCCTTCCATTACCAGGCGGTCGATGCCGACGGCACATCCAGGCAGGGCATCGTGGAGGCCGACTCGGCGATACGCGCCCGCGCGCAGCTGCGCGAATCGGGGCTCTTCGTGGTCGACCTGACCGACGTGGCAGCGCCCCAGGCTTCACGCCAGTTCAGTCTCACGCGCCGCAGGCTCTCGCCTTCCGACCTGAGCCTGCTGCTGCGCCAGCTCGCCACCCTGCTCGAAGCCGGCCTGCCGCTGGAGCAGGCGCTGTCCGTCCTGATAGAGCAAAGCACCCAGCCCTACCAGCGCGCCCTGCTGGCTGCGCTGCGCGCGGACGTGCTGGCGGGCCAGTCGCTGGCGCATGCCGTGGCACAACACCCCGACGACTTCCCCGAGATCCATCGCGCGCTGATCCGCGCAGGTGAGGCCTCGGGTGAGCTGGATACCGTGATGGACAAGCTCGCCACCTACAGCGAGAACCAGCAGGCGTTGCGCCAGAAGGTCGGACTTGCTTTCGTCTATCCCATCATCGTCACCGTCGTCGCCATGCTGGTCATAGGCGGCCTCTTGCTCTATGTCGTGCCACAGGTGGTCTCGGTGTTCGAGCAATCGCACCAGGCCCTGCCCTGGCTCACGCGCAGCCTGATCTTCGTGACCGACATCCTGGCTTATGCCTGGATCTACATCGTGCTGGCGTTGGCCGCCGCTGGTTATGGCGCAAAACGCATGCTGGAACAGGAGACCCTGCGCGCTACCCTGCACCGCAGACTGCTGCGCCTGCCGGTCTTGGGCCGGCTCATCCAGGGCGTGAACACCGCGCGCATGGCTAGCACGCTGTCCATCCTGTTCGGCAGCGGGGTCCCGCTGCTGACCGCGATGAGCACCGCGTCGGGCGTGGTGGGCAACCTGCCCATGCGTTATGCGCTGGAAGACGCCGCCAACAAAGTGCGCGAGGGCGTGAGCCTGAGCCGCGCGCTGGCCTCCTCCGGCCTGTTCCCGCCCGTACTGATCCACCTCATCGCCAGCGGCGAACAGAGCGGCAAGCTTGATAGCATGCTCGACCGCGTCGCCAGGCAGCAGGAACAGGAGGTCAGCGGCTTCGTCACCGCCCTCACCTCCCTGCTCGAACCGCTGCTCATCCTGGTGATGGGTGCGGTCGTCCTCGTCATCGTGCTCGCCATCCTGCTGCCCATCATCCAGATGAACCAGCTGATCAAGTAGCGATGCGTCCAGCCCCGCTCTTGTGGCACACTAGCGCCCGTTCCTGAGACTCGCTCACATCGTGCAACCCTACGAACTCTTCATCGGCCTGCGTTACACCCGAGCCAAGCGCCGCAACCATTTCATCTCCTTCATCTCGCTGATCTCCATGCTGGGCATAGGTCTCGGCGTGATGGCGCTGATCGTGGTGCTGTCGGTGATGAACGGTTTCCAGAAGGAGATACGCGCCCGCATCCTCGGCGTCACGCCGCACCTGCAGGTCAGCAGCGATGGCGGCCAGATGCATGACTGGAAGCGTACGCTCGACATCGTCGCCGGCCATCCTGGGGTGCGCGCGGCCGCCCCCTACGTCAACGGCCAAGGCATGCTGTCCCTCAACGACAGTGTGGAAGGCGTGATGGTGCGCGGCATCCTGCCTGACGCGGAACAGAAGCTGACCGCGCTGGGCGACAAGATGAAGTACGGCACGCTGGGCGACCTGCGGCCGGGCGAATTCAACATCGTGCTCGGCGTGGACCTCGCACGGGCCATGGGCGCGCATGTGGGCGACACCGTGCTGCTCATCACGCCGCAGGGCCAGGTCACACCCGCAGGCATGTTGCCCCGCCTGAAGCAGTTCCATGTGGTCGGCATCTTCGAGATCGGCATGGCGCCTTACGACAATGCGCTGGCCCTGATCCATCTCGAGGATGCGCAGAAGCTCTACCGCATGGGCGACGCGGTGAGTGGCATCAGCGGCAGTCTGGACAACCTCGACCTGGCACCCCAGATAGCGTACGAGCTGGAAAAGAAACTGCCTATGGACACCTACGCCAGCGACTGGACACGCCAGAACGCCAACTACTTCGCCGTGGTGGCCATGGAGAAGAAGATGATGTTCATCATCCTGTCGCTCATCGTGCTCGTCGCCGCCTTCAACATCGTCTCCACACTAGTGATGGCCGTCACCGACAAGCAGGCCGACATCGCCATCCTGCGCACGCTGGGTGCCTCGCCCAGGAGCATCATGCAGATCTTCATGGTGCAGGGCATGCTCATCGGCCTGATCGGCATGAGCATCGGCGTCATCGGCGGCGTGCTCCTCGCGCTCAACATCGGCACGATAGTGCCCTTCATCGAACACCTGTTCGGTGTGCAGTTCCTGTCCAAGGAGTTCTACTACATCAGCGAGCTGCCCTCCGACCTGCGGAAGGGCGACGTGATCGTGGTCGCCACCATGTCCTTCCTCATCAGCCTGTTCGCAACCCTCTATCCAAGCTGGCGCGCGTCCAAGGTGCAACCGGCGGAGGCCTTAAGGTATGAGTGACACTGTGATCTCCTGCCGCGACCTGAAGAAGACCTATGCGCAAGGTGACCTGAACGTCCCAGTGCTGAACGGCGTGAACCTAGAGGTGGCAGGCGGCGAGCGCATCGCTATCGTCGGCGCTTCCGGCTCAGGCAAGAGCACGCTGCTGCACCTTCTGGGTGGGCTGGATTCCATCACCAGCGGCAGCGTGACCATACTCGGCCAGGACGTCGCCGCCATGAACGAGACGCAGCGCGGCGAGTTGCGCAACCGCTCGCTCGGTTTCGTCTACCAGTTCCATCACCTGCTGCCGGAATTCACCGCGCTGGAGAACGTGGCCATGCCGCTCCTCATCCGCGGAGTGAAGCCGGCCGAGGCGCATCCGCAGGCTGCCGCCATGCTGGAACAGGTGGGGCTGGCCCAGCGCCTGCGCCACCTGCCCGCCGAACTGTCCGGCGGCGAACGCCAGCGCGTGGCCGTGGCCCGAGCCCTGGTCACGCAGCCTGCCTGTGTGCTGGCCGACGAACCCACCGGCAACCTGGACCGCGCCAGTGCTCTCGCCCTGTTCGACCTGATGCAGACGCTCAACGCCAAACTCAACACCAGCTTCATCATCGTCACCCACGACCTGGACCTCGCTGCGAAGATGCAGCGCCAGATGCGCTTGGTGGATGGCGTGTTGCAGGCCGTGTGAAGCCGATCCATTAGACCCTCTCTTTCCATTCTCTTTCGTCGCATAGGGCAGTGTTGACACTCTGTTCTGCAGAGTCATATACTCTGCCGAACAGAGTTACGCCCAATATCTCAGGAAAGGACACTCGACCGATATGCTCATCATGCCCCCGCCTTTAGCTTCGATTAGACAGAGTTTCCTGCTGCTAGGCATCCTCCTGCTCACCGGCTGTGCAACGACGGCCACGCATCCAAGCCTGAATGGCGAAAGGAGCTTGCCGGACTTGATTCCCGTGCGGGATTTCGTGGCCAACCGGGGCAGCAATTGGAGTTACCAGATTTCACCGGACGGCAAGAAGCTGGCGTGGCTGGCAGTCAAGGGAGTGACGATCAGCATCTTCATCAAAGACCTGGAACACAACAGCACGCGCACTTTCCCAGCGGGCAATACCTACGGTTTCGAGTGGGCGCAGGACAGCCGCCACCTGTTCTTTTTGCGCTCGCGAGGCGACGAGAACGCGGCTTACATGAGCTTTGATACAGAACAGTCCGGCGACAATCCGCAGGTCATTTTTCTCTCGCCGCAGGGTGATGTAAAAGCGGTTCTGCTCAAGCAGATTGCGGATGATCCAGCGCATGTGTGGATCGTTCACAACCAGCGCGACAAATCGATGTTCGATTTGTACAAGGTCAATCTCGACACGCGCGAGTCGGTGCTGGTCGCACAGAATCCCGGCAGCGCCACCAATGTGCTGATCGATGGACAAGGCGTGTTTCGCGGGCGCATCGTCAAGCAAGGCGACCTGTCTTCCATCGAATTGCTGCAAGCGGACGCGCTGACATACAAATCCGTCTATCAATGGTCTTCCACCGATCTGGTGGATGTGGTGAGCGTTGACCATGGCGGTGCGACGCTGTATCTGCTGTCAAACAAAGGGCGCGATCGCAGAGTGTTGATCGAGCTTTCAGCGCAGAGCGGTGAAGAAAAGTTGGTGTATGAAGATGCAGTGGTTGATGTCTCGTCCATTTACACACATCCGCTCACGGGCATGCCGCTTGTCGCGTTCACCGAACCGGACTATCCCAAGGCCGTGCTGCTCGATCCAGAGCTGCGCGATACGTTCAAATTCCTGCAACTCAAATCGCCCGCCCGCATCGGCATTCACAGCAACGACCGCGCGTTTCAACGACTGACGTTTTCCTTAAACACGGACAAAGGCACGGAGTGGTTCTTGTATGACATGGCGCGCAAGCGCCTTGAGCAACTCGGCGCCTCGCCCAGCCTGGAACACAAGGATGATTTGTCCGACATGCAGCCGATCGAGATCCGCAGCCGCGACGGCATTGCACTGCACAGTTACCTGACCTTGCCCAAAAATGTGCCCGCACAGCATCTGCCCATGGTGTTGCTGGCGCATGGTGGCCCGTGGTGGCGCGATGCATGGGGCTACGAGTCCGAAGTGCAATTCCTCGCCAATCGCGGCTATGCCGTGTTGCAGATCAACTTTCGCGGCTCGCTGGGCTACGGCCGCCACTTCGAGGAGTTGGCCATAGGCGAGTTCGCCGGCAAGATGCAGGACGACTTGCTGGATGGTGTGCAGTGGGCGATAGAGAAAGGCATTGCTGACCCGGACAAGATCGCCATCGCCGGCGGCAGCTACGGCGGCTATGCCACCCTGGTTGGACTGAGCTTCACGCCCGAAACGTTTGCCTGCGGTATCGATATCTTCGGTCCAACCGACTTGGCAAAACTGATCGAGGATTTTCCACCGTACTGGAAATTCGAGATGGACCGCTGGTATCGCTACGTCGGAGATCCAAGCAAGCCTGCCGATCGTGTGCGCATGCAGATGAAGTCGCCGCTGTTCAAAGCGGACAACATCACCAAACCGCTGCTGGTGATTCAGGGCGGCAGGGATGTCAGGGTGCGTGCGGATCAAAGCGAAGCGTTGGTGAGCCAATTGGAACAAGCCCACAAACCCGTCGAATATTGGTACATCCCCGAGGCCGGACACGGCATCAACGGCTGGCCGCAACGATTGAAGCAGTTCAGAAAGTCGGAGGATTTCTTGTATGCCTGCTTGGGAGGCAGAAGCAGCCATTTCGATTACTACCAGCTCGGAGCCTGGCTTTTCTAGCAACATCCAACGACAGAACTTGAACAGAGGAACGCACCATGCCACAACTTGCCACACAACAACTCGATTCCATCCACTCGATGTTATCCGCCGGACACCGCAACCTGCGTGTCGAACGGCATAGCTTGGTGTTATGGGGATTGAGCTGCGGCGGCCTCATACTTGCCAGCAGTCACATCCTGACCGAGGAACAGCTGCCAGGCCTGGAACAGCGAGCCTTTGCCTGGTTGATCATGCTGGCGCTGGCGGTATCTGGCGTGGCCACCCTCGACTGGCACCTCACGCGCCAGGTCAAACAGGCACGCGACGAGATCTGGTCCTTCATCCATAAACAGGTGCTCAAGGTGTTGTGGCTGCTGATGTCCGTCGGCGTGCTGTTAACCTTTGCCGCCTTCTTCTTCGGGGGCAGCTACCTGATCTATCCGGAATGGGTCGTCCTGGTGGGACTGGGCCTCTATGTGCACGGCCTGTTCTCCGAGGAGTTGCTCGAATGGGGGGGAGCCTTGGTCATCGCCATCGGCATAGGCATGGCAGCCCTACGCCTGAATTACACCCTGCTGCAATGGGTCGCTGCCTCCACGCTGGGACTGGGGCTGCCGCTGCTGTCGCTCATGCTGGATCGAGGACGGGAACGCGCACCCAGGGTGCGCCTGCTACAGTCCGCTATCTGGCTTCTGTGCGTGCTGGCCCCACCCGTGCTGGCACACCGGTTCATCGCTGCTTCCGCACCTCCTGATGCTCCCGTGGTCTCACTGGAAAAGTTCACCAGGCAACCCAGCCTGCAGCAGGTCGTCTCGCTTCCGGCCGGCACATCCATCCCGGTCAGATTCGACGTCTCCGGCAATGTGTTCCGCACCGGCGACGCGGTCTTCCCGCTGGTGCTGAACGAGCCTGTGGAACTCATGATGAAAGACGGCAAACCTACAGGCGACTGGCGCAAGACAGGCGGCGACTGGCTGTTGTGGCAAGACACCCTGCGCGTGCAGATACCCTGGATCAGGGCCGATCTGACCGCGCAGGATGGCGCCCAGATACGCAGCAGCCTGGTCGTCGAGGCAAGACACCCCGAATCGGATGAATGAATAAAGAAAGAGGCATATATGGACACGCTAGACCCCCTGCTGCATCAGCCCCTGCGCACCCAACTCGCCGCCTTCCTCGCGGGCGCTGGCGAGGCGACCTTCGCCGAGCTCAAACGGCAGCTCGATGTTTCGGACGGAAATCTGGATTCGCACCTGAAGAAGCTCATCGCGGCCGATTACCTGACCATGCGCAAGGACGACAGCGCCGGACGCATCCAGACCTGTTATTCGCTGACCAGGACCGGGCGCGCCGCGTTGCAGACCTACATTAAGGCGTTACAGAGACTGCTGCCGCTGGGTGATCCTGCGCCTCCAGCCGCTTCCGCACGGCAGCGCAGTACGAAGCTGCAGTCGATTTGAACGTCAATGACAATCAGGGGAGTCGCTATGCGTATCATTGTCTATTTCCTTTTGGCCTGGTGTTGCTCCGCCTATGCAGCCGATGTGAGCGTCAGCGGAACCGTACTGGAGAAAGGCACGCGTAAGCCGCTGCAGGGCGTAATCGTCACGGTTCAGGAGACGTCCGCAAGAACGACCAGCGATGCCGAGGGCAAATTCACCCTCAGCCTGCCTGGCCAGGTGAATTACACCCTGAACGCGGATAGACCCGGCGAATACAGTCCGGTCCAGTCAACCATACAGTTGCACGAGGGCCAACTTTTGCTCGCGCCCACCCTCTATCTCATTCCCATCGCCACGCTGTCCGAAGTGGTCGTGGTCAGCGAACGCAGTCCTGACCGCGTGAGCAAGAGTGTGATCTCAGGCAAGGAGCTGAGCAGGATCCCCGGCTCCAGCGGCGATCCTCTGGCGGGGTTGCAGGCCCTGCCCGGCGTGGTCACCACGCACAACAGCAGCGCACCTGCCGTGCGCGGCTCCGGCCCTGGAGACAACGCCTACTACGTGGATGACCTGCCGGTCGGCAAAGTCTTCCACGTGATGGGCATCAGCGTGTTCAATGCGGACCTGATCAGCGACTTCAATCTCTACAGCGCCGCCTTCGCGCCGCGTTACGGCGACGTGACCGGCGCGGTGCTGGACGTGGCCTTGCGCGAACCGCGCACCGACCGCCTGGGTGCGAAGATCAACGTCAACATGCTGGGGGCGGACGCACTTGTCGAAGGCCCCATCAACCCTGACCAGTCCTTCTACTTCTCGGCAAGGCGCAGCTATATCGACCTCTTCCTGAAACAGGTCGAGAACAAAGGTGTCACGGTGCAGATCCCCAACTACTCCGACTATCAAGGCAAGTATGTCTGGAAGCCGGGCAACGGGGACAAGCTCACGCTGCACCTGCAAGGGGCTGGTGACACGCTGAAACTGAAGGTCGCGGCGAACTCGGACCTGGGCAGGCGGCAGCCGGTGCTAGCGGGCGACATCGCGGTCTCGGATGCCTACGCGATGCAGGCCGCCGTGTGGGATTCGGTGCTGTTCGATTACGCCTACAACAGGCTGGCACTGGAGCACATCACTACTGACCTCACCAATTCGGTGGGGAGTGCCGGCAACCTCAATCTGAAGCAGGAAAGCTGGTTGGCGCGCGAGCACCTGGTCCTGCCCTTCAACGACGACCACGAACTCGCGCTGGGGGCGAACCTGGGCCGTGGCCGGGCCGACATAGATGCCGACATCAAGAACGCCACCTGTACCCAGTTCAACCCCGCGTGCGATCTGACCAGTGCCGCTCGGCGGCAGCTGAAAGACAGCTTCGGTTCGAATGAATGGGATGTCTCGGCACAGGACCGCAAACGCGTGGCCTCCACGCTGACGCTGGTGGGCGGCATACGTCACAGCGGCGAGGATTACCTGCACAGGTCCTATACAGAACCCCGGCTCGGCCTTGAATGGGAGAGCACTCCCCGCACCTTGGTCACGGCAGGATGGGGACGCCACAACCAGATGCCGACCGGCCAGCAGGTCGTGCGCTCCTTCGGCAACCCGCACCTAGAGCACCTGCGCGCCGATCACAGCGTAGTGGGTGTGACCCACAAGCTCGACGAACTGTGGTCGTGGAAGGCGGAGACCTACTACAAGAAGCTCAGCAGACTGGTCGTTGACGACCCGCAGCTCAACTATGTCAACGGTGCGAGCGGCAAGGCCTACGGCCTGGAGATGCTGGTCAAGAAGGAAAAGGGGGAACAGCTGTCGGGCTGGCTGTCGCTGTCGCTTGCCCACTCCAGCCGGCGCAACGACGTCACGGGCGAATCGTTCCGCTTCGCACTGGACCAACCGGTGAATGCGACGCTGGTCGCCAACTACAAACTGGATGACGACTGGACGCTGGGCGCGAAATGGACCGCACATTCCGGCACCCCCTATACCCCCATACTCGGGACCAGCGGCACCTACCCGGACGGCAGACCTATCCCCAGGTATGCAGCGGTGAATTCGGGCACGCTGCCGCCTTATCACCGCCTGGATCTGCGTTTCGAAAGGCAGCTGCTGAGGGATACCTACAAGATGAACGTATATGTGGAGTGGAACAACGTGTATGGCCGGAAGAACGTCGTTGGCTACACCTACGACCCGACCTACACCGTCAAAGATCCGGTCTATCCCTTCGTCCTGCCCCTCTCTTTTGGGGTGCAGGCGGAATTCTGAGCGAGGGGTTCAGCGGCCAGTCACGCCTGCCGCCTTGAGTCGGAACACCAGGTCGGCATCCTGCGTCTGTATGTGGGGGATCAACCAGTCCTTGAAGGAGTGCGTCATGACGGTCAGCCCATGACCGTCGTGATTGGGCAGCAGCTCTTTCAGTTCCTGCAGAAGCTGATTGTGTGCGAACCTGTGGCCTTCCTGGCCGGAGACGCCGTGGCGCAGCATGAGCTCTTCCTCGGTACGGAAATGTTCCTCGGTCAGGTGCAGCAGGTATTCCGCGCGCCGCCCCAGCCCCCCCTTGCCCTCTGCCACGGGGAGCGAGCGCAGTATGCCGCGTATGCAGGCCTCTATCTCCTCATGCTGTTCGTCGATAACGTCGAATCCCAGCTTGACCACGTCTATCAGCGGCTCCAGCTCGAGACGTGAGGAAAAATCGGAGATCTGGCCGTCGCTGATCTGGTAGCGGGAACCACCCTTGCGCTTGGCCTCGTACATGGCGTAGTCCGCCCTGCCCAGCAGCTCATGTATGGATGCGCCATCCTGTGGACAGAACGCGACGCCCACGCTCGCCCCCACCCTGATCTTGCCGCCGTTCAGTTCGAACGGCCTGGTGATCTCCGCGATGATCTTGCGCAGCACCGAGTCCGCCTCGTCCTCGTTTTCCACGCCCTGCAGGATCAGTGCGAATTCGTCGCCGCCCAGCCGTGCGACCGTGTCCACGTTGCGCACGGCGTTGGTGAGGCGCTGCGCGACCGCCTTGAGCAGCACGTCTCCCGAAGCGTGGCCGAAACTGTCGTTGATCTCCTTGAACCCATCCAGGTCCAGGACGGCAATCACGAACACACTGCCATCGCGGCTAAAACGGGACAGTGACTGGTTGATGCGATCGAACAACAAGACGCGATTGGGCAGCTCGGTCAAGGTGTCGTGGAAGGCCAGCCTGTCCATCAACCTGCGGATGCGTTCTTTCTCGGTCTTCTCGCTGATAACGCCGAGCGCCACGTTCTTGCCCCCAATCTCCAGGCCGCTGAGGGCGAGGTCTATGGCGGTCTGCCTGCCGTCCTCATGCATGAGCTGGAGCGACATGCGTGCGGCCTCGCCGGGCTGCAGGGACGCCATGGTGCGCGTGAGGTCGCGTTTGTCGGACTCGTCCAGCAATCGCTCCAGCCCGCACGTGGTGCAATCCGCGCCACCACAGCCGCGCAACCGGATGAATCGCTCATTGCCATAGACACAACGCCCTTCCGCCACCACGAACATCGGCATGGGGGCAGCATGAATCATGGCCTGGAAGAAACCCTCGAGATCGCTGCCTTCTGGAAGGATCGGCTGTTGCTCCATGTCTATCCCCTCTTGTTTCGGTGTGATGGGATATAGCACCCGGAACAGAGAGGAACAATATGCCTGACGGCCTATATATCGACCTATGAAGACTTGAAGGCGATGACGCGCTCAAAAGAAACGCCCCGGTGCAGTGCACCGGGGCGCTATCCGTTGACATTCAGATCGAAGAGCTGACAGACGTGAACATGGGCAACGCCATGACCAGCGACACCACACCAGCCACTATCCAACGAACGAAGCTTGCTGCGTTCTCATAAGCTTTTTTCATTTGACCACCTCCGGCTGTAAGGACAGTATCCGGCCATGCGACCGGACAAAACGTGAGAGCACGCGTGCCCGGAATGGTTCCGCAGACTTCAGCGCAAGTGCCGCCGGCGCCACCTGCGCACGACAGCGACACGCCAGAGTAGCCGCACAGTGACGTACCCAATCAGCGCCAGCGCACACGCCAGCAAGGGCAACCCGATAAGCAGCGGCTTGCCCAAGGCTTGTAGCCATCCCCATACGGCAGTATGCCAATCCTGCCAGTGCACTTCCGGGAAAGGAGGCACGCTGCGACCTGTGCCAGCCCCGCTCACCTGCGCGCCGATCTCGTAGGCGAACAGATACAAGGGTACGATGGTGAAAGGGTTGGTGTAGAGCGTGGTGAAAACGGCCACCGGCAGATTGACCCGCAGCCACACCGCCAGCAAGGCGGCGCTCAGCATCTGCAACGGCCCCGGGATCAAGCCGCAGAACAAGCCCAGCGCTACGCCGCCTGCCACCGAATGGCGATTGAGATGCCACAGGTTGGGATGATGGAGCCAGTGATGGACCGGCTGCAACCACCGGTGTTTCCGGATGCTGTCCGGGTCTGGCAAACGATCCCTGAAGAATTTGCGCATGACGCGATTGTAATGCTCGGTTACGCTACGCGCATGGTTTCCTTTTCGATCTTCTTCGCACTCGGCGTGTGGTATCTGCAACAGCAGGCGGCCTTGCCGGAACTCCCCCCTTATTGGCCGCTCGCGGCGCTCGTCATCCTGATCCCGGAGGTCGAAGGGACTACCCTGCGCTTGGCACGTCGCGCCCTGATACTAGCCTGCGCCGCCTTGCTGGGATTCGCCTATTCGGCGTGGGTCGCCCAGGCGCGCTTGTCTGACAGTCTGCCGGACGCGTGGCAAGGACAGAACATCGAACTGACCGGGATCGTCGCCGAAATGCCCCGTCTACACGAACGGGGACTACGCTTCGCGTTCGATGTCGAGAGCGTGGCCACGCCGAGTGCCCACGTCCCGCACCGCATCCAGCTTGCGACCTACGATGGCGACACTGCCGCACCGCTGGAACTGCATGCCGGCGAGCGCTGGCGGCTCACGGTGCGCCTGAAACAGCCGCATGGCACTGCGAATCCCTACGGCTTCGATTTCGAAGCTTGGGCGCTGGAGCGAGACATCCGTGCCACGGGCTACGTGTACGGCAAGGCTGACAACCGCAAGCTGGATGAAGCGACGCGCACGCCGGCCTACTTCATAGAACAGATGCGCGAATCGGTCCGTACGCATTTCCACAAGACCTTGGGTGAGGCACCCTATGCAGGCATACTCACCGCACTCGCCATAGGCGACCAGGCGAGCATCTCGCAAGCGCAATGGCAGCTCTTCACCCGCACCGGCGTCAACCATCTGATGAGCATCTCGGGCCTGCATATCACCATGCTGTCCAGCTTCGCCTTTGCGCTCGTCTACTGGCTGTGGCGACGCAGTGTCAGGCTGACGCTGCGCTTCCCGGCACGCAAGGCCGCAGCACTCGCCGGTCTGCTCGCCGCGCTGGCCTACACGCTGCTGTCAGGTTTCGAGGTCCCGGCACAACGCACGCTCTACATGCTGGCGACCTTCGCGGTGATGCTGCTGCTGTCGCGTAACGTCTCGCCCGGCCAGATGCTGGCAGCAGCCCTCGTGGTGGTCCTGCTCGCCGATCCATGGGCGGTGCGCGCCCCCGGCTTCTGGCTCTCGTTCGGAGCCGTCGCGCTGATCTTCTACGTCACCGCGAATCGACTTGAAAGATCCCATTGGCTCAGGGAATACGGCAAGGTGCAATGGGCGATGACCATAGGCCTGGCCCCGCTGCTGCTCGCCCTGTTCCAGCAACTCTCGCTCGTGTCTCCTTTGGCCAACGCGTTCGCCATCCCCCTGGTCAGCTTCGTGGTCGTACCCTGTACTTTGCTCGGCACCTTGCCGCCGTTCGAGTGGATGCTCTACGTGGCCCACCAGGCCATGGTCCTGTGCATGTGGCTGCTGGAGTCGCTCGACGGACTGCCGCTCACGATCTGGACGCAACACGCACCACCGGCCTGGAGCATAGCGCTGGGCGTCCTGGGCGCGGGATGGCTACTCGCGCCGCGCGGCTTCCCCCTGCGCGCCCTGGGTACCGTCCTCATGTTGCCCATGTTCTTGATCGATCCGCCCGCGCCCGCGGAGGGTACCGCGCGCATCGTCGTCTTCGATGTGGGGCAAGGCCTGGCTGTCGCCGTGCAAACCAGGGAACACGCCCTGCTCTACGACACGGGGCCGGACTTCGCCGGCGATGCCGACAGCGGCAACCGCATCCTCGTGCCTGCGCTGCGCGCGCTCGGCATCAGGCGTCTGGACGAACTGATGTTGAGTCACGATGACATAGACCACATAGGCGGGACGGCTTCGGTGTTGCAGGCTATGCCGGTCGCCACGGTCTCTGCGGCTCTGAAAGCCGACCATCCGCTGCTGCAAGGAGCGAGCAGCTTCCGCACCTGCAGCGATGGGCTGAGGTGGGAATGGGACGGCGTCGACTTCGAGGTGCTGCATCCTGCGGACAATGCGGATGCCGGCAGCAAGGCGCATGACAACGACAGGAGCTGCGTGCTGCGCATCAGCACAGGTTCCCAGCATGTGCTGCTCGCGGGAGACATCGAAAAGCCTTCGGAAGCGCGCCTGCTGCAGCTGCATGGTGACAAGATGCCTGCCACGCTGCTGGTCGCACCGCACCACGGCAGCAAGAGCTCGTCTGGCGATGCCTTCGTGACCGCGGTGGCACCGCACTATGTGGTGTATACCGCGGGCTACCGCAACCGCTTCAGCCATCCTGCTCCCGAAGTCGTTCAGCGCTACACCGACCACGGTGCTGAGTCGCTGCGCTCGGACGAGGATGGAGCCGTCCTGATCGACATGAACGCGCAAGGTCTGAGCGTGGAACGTTACCGCCAGACGCACCGTCGCTACTGGACACATGAGACATATCCCGCGCATTGATACTCGTTCACTGCCGTTGACGCCGCGGGTATAATTCGCGCCACTTTTCAAATCCGAAGGAAAAATCGTGTCTCTCTCCTCCCGAGTACTTGCCATCAAGCCCTCTCCCACCCTCGCCGTCGCCGCCCGCGCGACCAAGCTGAAGGCTGAGGGCAAGGACATCATCGGACTGGCGACGGGAGAGCCGGACTTCGACACCCCCCAGCACATCAAGGACGCCGCGATCGCCGCGATCAACAAGGGCCTCACCAAGTACACGCCAGTCGGCGGCATCCCCACGCTGAAGCAGGCCATCGTCTCCAAGTTCAAGCGCGAGAACGGCCTGGACTACACCACCAAACAGATCCTGGTCTCCTGCGGAGGCAAGCAGAGTTTCTTCAACCTGGTGCTGGCCACCATCAACCCCGGCGATGAGGTGATCATCACCGCCCCGTACTGGGTGTCCTATCCTGACATCGTGATCATCGCCGAAGGCAAACCGGTGATCGTGCAGGCAGACATCGCGCAGGGCTTCAAGCTGACGCCCGCCCAGCTGGAGGCTGCGATCACCCCGAGGACCAAGATGGTAGTCATCAACAGCCCGAGCAACCCGTCGGGCGCGGTGTATACCCTGGAAGACCTGAAGGCGCTGGGCGAAGTGCTGCGCAAGCACCCGAACGTCATCGTCGCGACCGACGACATGTACGAGCACATCGCGCTGACCGACGAGAAGTTCTCCAACATCCTGAACGCCTGCCCGGACCTGTATGACCGCACCATGGTGCTGAACGGCGTATCCAAGGCGTACGCGATGACCGGCTGGCGCATAGGCTACGCGGCAGGCCCTGAGCACATCATCACCGCGATGGAGAACGTGCAGTCGCAGAGCACCTCCAACCCCACCTCGATCTCGCAGGCGGCGGCGGAGGTCGCCTTGAATGGCGACCAAGGCTGCCTAGTACCTATGGTCAAGGCTTTCCGCGAGCGTCACGACTTCGTGGTGAACGAGCTGAACAAGATGCCGGGGTTGAAGTGCCTGATGGCAGGCGGTGCGTTCTATGCCTTCCCTGACGCGCGTCAGGCCATCGCCACGCTGCACCAGCAAGGCAAGATCAAGGAGACCACCGACATCGCGCTGGCCGAATACCTCCTGGCGGAAGCAGGCGTCGCCGTCGTACCCGGTTCCGCCTTCGGCTCAGAAGGCTATTTCCGCATCTCTTTCGCCACTTCGATGGCAAACCTCAAGGCGGCGCTGGAGCGCATCGCGAAAGCACTTTCCTGAGATTGAGTGAAGGCTGACCTTCGGGGCAGCCATAGCGGTTCAGATATCAGCCCAACGCCAAGGCGTTGGGCTTGTTCTTTCTAGCGGGCCCGCAACTTGGGCTCGGCCAGCGTACCCGACAAGACCAGCGGATTGTTCCCTGCACGCATGGAAATCTCCGCATTGATGTTCCCGGAGAGCTGATTGCCTGCCGTGACGTCGACGGAGCCGGTGCCTATCAGGGTGCCGGACGTGATCTTGACCTGGCGCAGATGCAGGTTGCGGTTCTCCAGCTGCAGGGCGCCCGTCAGTTCGTCGAAATTGGTACGCCCCCCCGGGAGATGCTGCGGGCTCGACACGCGCGCAGTCTCCGTGATGTCCATGCCGCTTATCACGCCGCTCTTGGCCTGGAAGGTACCTTCCAGACGCGGTGCTTCGCCCAGCTGGCCAAGCTTCGCGCTCTGTGAGGAGAAACTGCCCTCGACGAACACGTCACCCGACAGCCCGAACTGAGGGAACAGCTTCTCCAGCTCCATCGTCTTGGCTTGGATGCGGCCCTGGACCTGCCAGCCGTTGCGCCATCCCAGCTTGCCGCGGCCGGACCAGATGCCGCCATAGGCGTGCGCATCGATCTCGGAAAAGCTCACTTCGCCGTCGCCGATATCACCCGTCGCGCTGAAGTCGCTGAACATCACCTTGGGCAGCAGGGGCAAGGCACTCTCTTTCACGCCGAAGCTGACCTGCCAGCGGTTCTGGTCGGATTGCAGGTCTATGTTCAGCTTCTCGTCCTCGCTGTGCAGTACGACGCGCTTGAATGCGCCTTGCGCGACGTCCGCACCGCCCTTCAAGGTCGGCAATGAGATCGCTCCGCCTGCGTTCACCTTCAGACTCTGTATCGTCATATGACGTACCGGGTATTGCGTGTCCCCGCCCAGCCTCTTCAGCCATCCAGCCAACTGATCCAGCCGTCGCACATCCAGTGCGACGTTCTGCAGCTCGGCATCACCGATCTCCTTCTTCTCGGAGAACAGGCTCAGGAGATCGAACTTCAGTACCACGGCGGACGCTTTCACTTCCTGCTCGCCGCCCATGGTGACATCCTGCAATTTCACGCTGGGCGGAAATGATGCCGCGCTCATGCCGCCGATATGCACGGGCTGCTTCAGCTGCGCTGAGAGGCGTTGCTCCAGCGGAGCGACATATTCCTGCATCGGCCACACATAAGGCAGGACTATCGCCGCCAGCAACGCCAAAGCGACCAAACTGAAAGCGATCTTGGCCAACGGCAGCGGCTTACCGCGCCGCCGTTCTTTGACCACGGGCGCCTGCACCACCTTGGCTTGCGCCATCGCCGCCTGGGCCGCATGCCCCGCATCCAGCTTGGCCTGTTGATTCGCTCGCGCCTCCGCCTCGGCCCAAGCGCTGGCTTGTTCGGCCGCCAGCGCCTCCTCTTCCGCTTTCGCCCGTGCTTCCTCTTCTGCCCGCTGGCGTGTCGCCTCCTGCTCGGCCTTCAGGCGCGCCATCTCCGCCGCCTGTCTCGCGCGCTGTTCTTCGGCTGCCTTAGCCTCGGCAGCGCGCCGTGCAGCTTCCTGTTCTTCGCGCAATCTCGCTTCGGTCTCAGGCTGTTCGACATGCTCCGGCTGCTCTGCCGCCAGCCCCTCCAGATCGATGCTGAATCCGCCGGCAGCCTGTTTCGATGCGGCAGCTGCACGAGCTGCCTCTTCCTGCTCCGCTTGCAGACGGGCAACCTCGGCCATCCTTCTCGCCTGCTCTTCCGCCTCTGCCTTGGCGCGCACTGCCGCTTCGTGCTCGGCCCGCAGCAGGGCAGCTTCATGTTCGGCCTTGATACGCGCTGCTTCAGCCTCCCGTCGGGCACGCTCTTCCATGTCAGCTTTGGCACGTGCGGCGGCCTCCTGCTCTGCCCTGATACGTGCGGCCTCCTGCTCTGCCCTGATACGCGCAGCTTCCTGCTCGGCCCTGATACGTGCGGCTTCCTGCTCGGCCCTGATACGCGCTGCTTCCTGTTCTTCCCGGATGCGTGCTGCCTCTTGCTCGGCCTTGATACGCGCAGCCTCCTGTTCAGCCTTGATGCGGGCAGCTTCTGCTTCCGCCTTGGCTTTCGCGGCGGCCTCAAGCTCCGCCTTGATCCTTGCCGCCTCCTGCTCTGCTTTCAGACGGGCTGCCTCAGCTTCGGCCTTCGCTCTTGCCTCGGCTTCCTGCTTGGCACGCGCCGCCGCCTCAATTTCTGCACGCACACGTGCTTCCGCTTCGGCCTTCGCCCTCGCCGCTGCTTCCAGCTCCGCCTTCACGCGTGCCGCTTCCTGCTCGGCCCGCAGCCGCGCCTCCGCCTCCTGCTTGGCCTTGGCCTTGGCCTCCGCCAGTTGCCTTTCGGCCGCTTCGCGTGTTGCTCTGGCTTCAGCTTCGGCCTTGGCGCGCGCGGCGAACTCGGCTTCCTGCCGCGCCTTGGCCTCTGCCCTGGCTTCAGCTTCCGCGGTGGCCTTCAGCTTGGCAGCGGCGACAGCAGCCTCCAGCTCGGCATTCTTGCGCGCAGCCTCCGCAGCTTGCTTGGCCTTGGCCTCCGCCTCCTGCTGCGCTTTATGTCTGGCCGCCTCGGCAGCCATCTCTGCCTGGCTAGGCGCCGTGAATACGGTAGTGAAATCGAGTTCGCCTGCGGATACCGCCGCAGCCGGCTTGGGAGTCGCCATCTTAGGCGGAGTGATCTTGGGCGCGACGACAGCCTTATCCTTATCGCGTATCAATTCGGCATCCAGCAAGTTCTGCACGATCTCCGGCAGATCACCACGCAAGCTGGGGGGCGCGCGCTTGATCACTTCGTCCAGCGTAGATTTGTCGTCGATGAGCAGCATGACCCGCTTCATATCTCCGAACAGGCTGGGGATCTCTTTTTCGCCTTTTGGTGTTTTGACGAAGATTATTTTTCTATCCATGTTTTTTGTTCTGATTCCGTTGAGTCGTCGCATCCCGCGACCCGCAAACTCTGCATTTTTTCACGACAGAGGTTGACCGAAACGCCTTCAGTTGTTAGTATAGCGTCCTCATCGATTCCCTGATAGCTCAGTCGGTAGAGCGACGGACTGTTAATCCGCAGGTCCCTGGTTCGAGTCCAGGTCGGGGAGCCAAAATCGCAAGGGTTAGCATAAACTGCTAACCCTTTTTCTTTGTGGCGAGGCTACATCATGTGCGGTATCTGCGGCGAACTGCGTTTCGACCATCAACTGCCCGATCCGAAGACCATAGGAAGAATGATGGGGCAGCTGGTGCGACGCGGCCCCGATTCCGAAGGGATGTTCCGCGATGGTCCGCTAGCCCTCGGCCATCGCCGCCTCGCCATCATCGATCTCACCGAGCACGCCCACCAACCGATGCGGGACGAGGCGCTGCAGCTCGCGCTGGTGTTCAACGGCACGATCTACAACTACCGCGAACTGCGCACCGAACTCGCGGGCTTGGGCTATGACTTCTTCTCCGAGGGTGACAGCGAGGTCATACTCAAGGCCTACCACGCGTGGGGAGAGAACTGCCTGGAACGCTTCTATGGCATGTTCGCTTTCGCGATATGGGACATGCGCCGCCAGAGGCTCTTCCTGGCGCGCGACCGTTTCGGCATCAAACCGCTCTACTACACCGTCGACGGGACTACGCTGCGCTTCGCCTCCACCGTCCAGGCGCTGCTGGCAACAGGCAAGGTGGACACCAGCATCGATCCAACAGCCCTGCATCACCATCTGACGCTGCACGCGGTCGTCCCCGCACCGCGCACTCTGCTCAACGGCGTTAAGAAGCTCCCTCCCGCGAGCTGCATGACGTTCACCGCAGGTGGCGAAGTCACCCATCGCCGTTTCTGGGCGCTGGATGCGACTCGCCCGCTCGTACCTCTGAGCGAACAGGACTGGCTGGATGCCACGCGGCACGTGCTCGCCAAGGTGGTGGAGCGCCACCGCCTAGCGGCCGACGTGCCGGTGGGTGTGCTGCTTTCCGGCGGTCTGGATTCCAGCCTGATCGTGGGGCTGCTCGCGGACCATGTACCGGACCTGCGCACCTTCTCCATAGGCTTCGAGGACATAGGCGGCGATGCGGAGAAAGGCGACGAGTTCGAGTACTCCGACCAGGTCGTCGCTCGTTTCGACACGCGCCACCACAAATACCTGATCCCCAACAGCGAGGTGCTGCGTCGCTTGCCGGAAGCTGTACGCAGCATGTCCGAGCCCATGGTGAGCCAGGACAACATCGCCTTCTACCTGCTGGCGGAGAAGGTCTCGAAGGAGGTCAAGGTCGCACTGGCCGGACAAGGCGCGGACGAGGTGTTCGGAGGCTATTTCTGGTATCCACGGATGGAGGCTGCAACCGGCTCCGCGCTGGACAGGTTCCGCACCCACTATTTCGATCGCGACCACGCCGAATTCTTGGAGACCGTGAGCCCCCGCTATCACACGACGGATGTCACCAGCGACTTCGTCCGTGGGGAGCTGGCGCATGCCCATGCCGACACCTTCCTGGACCAAGTGCTGCGCTTCGACGTGACGACGCTGGTCGTGGACGATCCGGTGAAACGCATGGACAACATGAGCATGGCCTGGGGGCTGGAGGCGCGCGTGCCCTTCCTGGATCACGAACTGGTCGAACTGGCGGCGCGCATGCCGCCCGCATTGCGCCTCAAGGAAGGGGGGAAATATCCGCTCAAGGCCATCGCGCGCGGAATCGTTCCCGACACGGTGATCGACCGTCCCAAGGGTTACTTCCCGGTGCCTGCGCTGAAATACGTGCGCGGCGAGTTCCTGGCATTCATGCGGGACATCCTGCTGTCCAACGCCTGCAGACAACGCGGCCTGTTCAACCGCGCCTATGTGGAGAAGCTGCTCGCAGCACCCGAATCGCACTACACGCGGCTGAACGGAAGCAAGCTGTGGCATCTCGCCCTGCTCGAATACTGGCTGCAGCTGAACATCGACAAGACGTAAAAAAGCCGCACTGCAGACAGTGCGGCTTTCTCCTTTCAGACCGGACTACTGCACGATACGGTCTATCTTCAGGTTCACGTTCTTGCTCCCGGGACGCAGCGGCTGGCTCATGCCCTCCGCATCGCCGGACTGCGGCATGGCCGTCCCCGACTTGGAGATGCGAGCCACCACCACCACCTGGTCGAAAGCCGAGAGCTTCATCTGCGGGGCCATCGCCATGCTGTCGTTCAGTTCGAAGGTCAGCGGCAGGTCACGCACTTGCTTGCGCAGGATGGCGAGCGGCATCTTCGGACCTTCCGCTGCACGTGCCAGCACGAACACCGTGTCGTCCGGGCTGAACTTGCCCTTCAGTGCATCGCCCAGCACCACCTTGCCGGTGATGCGTTCCTTGCCACCTGCGGTCGAAGCGGTCTCGGCCGGCGGATTGATCTGTTCCAGCATGGGCGCCTTGCCAGCCTTGATGTGCGACAGCATCTGGCGCGCCTCCTGCAGGCCGCCTTCCAGCATCTTGGCGTCGTCGCTCTCGGCAGGCACCATGCTGCGCAGCTTCTCCCAGTGCTTGATCGCTGCCGCGAAATCGCCGCGCTCCATCGCGGCGGAACCGGCCAGTGCCAGCCCCTTCATGTTGTTCGGGTCTATGGCCAGCGCCTTGTTCAGCAGTTCGGTCGGCTTGCCGCGCAGGCTCTGCCCCTGCGCCATCGCCGCCGCGTCAGCGTAGTCGGCCCACACCCAAGCTTCATCGCCTACCAGCTTGGTCACCTTCTCGTAGGTCTGTGCCGATTCAGTAAAGCGCTCGGCATCCATGTAGCTGCGCGCGAGCAGCACCAAGGATTCGCCATCCGCAGGATTGTCGGCGACCTTCTTCTCGAGCGCGCTAATCGCGGCATCGGTATGGACCGCGCCACCCATCTCGCTCATGCCGCTGTGCGCCACGTTCTCCGAGAAGACATTCTGGTTGCCCACCTTCATGTACACGCCGACCGCGAGCAGCGGCAATGCCACGGACAGCGCGATGGCCAGCTTCTTGAAAGGGCTGCGCGCCGCGACGACGACCTGGTCGCCGCCGACCTCTTCCAGCACCCGCTTCTCCAGCTCGCGCTTGCCTTGCTCGTGCAGCTCCGGCGTCAGCAGGCCGTTCTTCAGGTCCGCGTCCATCTCGGCGATCTGGTCGCGCAGGATCTCGAGGTTCGCGGCGTCGCGCGCCACGGAGTTGTCTTTGGCGGTACCGCGCCACAGGGGCAAGACCACGAACAGGATGGCGACGACCAGGAGCGCCGCGCAGATGATCCAAAATAGAGTCATTTCTTGTCTTCTTCGTTCAGTAGTGCGGCTGCGCGTTCATGCGCTTCCGGGGTGAGCGTGGTTTCCGGCACGGACTGGCGGCGTTTGCGCAGCTGGAACACCAGCACGCCCACACCGACCAGGAGCAGGACGAAAGGACCGAACCAGAGCAGCAGGGTATAGCTCTTCACCGGCGGCTCATACAGCACGAAGTCGCCATAGCGTGCGACCAGGTAATCGAGGATCTCCTGGTCGCTCTTGCCCTGGGCCATCTGCTCGCGCACTTCGCGACGCAGGTCCTCAGCCAGCTCGGCGTGGGAACTCGCCAGCGACTCGTTCTGGCACACCAGGCAGCGCAGCTTCTCCGCCAGCCCTATCATGCGTTTCTCCAGCACCGGGTCGGCGGCCAGGTCCTTCGCCTCGCCCGCGTACGAAAACGCGGGCAACAGGCAGAACAGCAGTATCAGTACGTTTCTCATTTGCTCTGCAACTCCGCAACCAGGGGCAATATCTTCTCGCTCAGATTCTGCGGCGTGACCGGGCCGATCTGCTTGTAGCGGATGACGCCCTGCTTGTCGATCACATAGGTCTCGGGCACGCCATACACGCCGTAGTCGATTCCGATACGACCGTCGGTGTCCATCACGCTCAGGGTGTAGGGATCGCCGCCGCGGCTCAGCCACTGCTCGCCGTCCTCTTTCTTGTCCTTGTAGTCCAGGCCGTAGATCGGCACGATGTTCTGTTGCGACAGCGCCATCAGCACCGGATGCTCTTCACGGCAGGAGACACACCACGACGCCCACACGTTGAGCAGCCAGACCTTGCCCTTCATCTCGGCGGGCGAGAACTGCTTCTTGGGGTCATGCAGCTGCGGCAGGGTGAAGGCAGGTGCGGGCTTGCCCACCAGCGGCGACGGCACTTCGCGCGGGTCCAGATTCAGGCCCACGAACAGGAACCCTGCCAGCACCAGGAAGATCACGAGAGGCCAAATGAAACGCGTCATGCTGTCTTCTCCTTCAGTTGCTCATCATCAGTCGCGACGGTCTGCGTCTTGCGCGCATGGATGCGATAACGACGGTCGCTCACTGCCAATATGCCACCCAGCGCCATCAGGAAACAGCCGAACCAGATCCAATCGACGAAGGGTTTGATGTAGACGCGCACCGCCCACGCAGAAGTATCGGGGATGGGTTCGCCCAGGGACACGTACAAGTCGCGCAGCAAACCGGGACGTATCGCGGCCTCGGTCATAGGCATGCCGGAGGCGTTGTACTGACGCTTCTCCGGATGCAGCTCGGTCACCAGCTTGCCGTCCTTGAGCACGCTCACCCTGCCCTGGGACGCCACGTAGTTCGGGCCTTCCTGCTCGCTCACGCCGTCGAAGCGGAACACGTAGCCGCCCGCCTCCACCGTGTCGCCGACATCCATGCGTACGTCGCGCTCGGTCTCATAGCCCTTCACCATGGTCACGCCGATGATGAACACCGCGATGCCCAGGTGGGCGAACTGCATGCCGTAATAGCTGAGCGACGGCTTCTTCAGGCGCTGCCACAGCGTGCCTTCCTTGCCCAGGCGCTTGGCCAGGTCGAGCAAGGACGTGGTGATGACCCAGAACGCCATCAGCAGGCCGAGGGCGATCAGCGGCGTCCACTGCCCGAGCACGAACGGCAACAAGAGTGCGATGACCATGCTCGCTGCCAAGGCCCAGCGCACACGCTGCCAGATGTCAGGCAGGCTGGCCTGCTTCCAGCGCGCGACCGGCCCCAGGCCCATCATCATCACCATGGGCACCATCAGCGGCACGAACACGGTGTGGAAATAGGGAGGACCGACGGAGAGCTTGCCAAAGCCCAGCGCGTCCATGAACAGCGGGTAGAGCGTGCCGAGGAACACCGAAGCGGAAGCCACCGAGAGCAACACGTTGTTGGAAAGCAGCAGCGATTCGCGCGACACGAGCTCGAACTTGCCACCCAGCCCGACCTTGGGCGCGCGCCACGCGAACAGCAGCAGCGAGGCGCCGATGACCACCACCAGGAAGGACAGGATGAAGATGCCACGTCGCGGGTCGGATGCGAAGGCGTGCACGGAGGTCAGCACGCCGGAACGCACGAGGAAGGTGCCCAGCAACGACAGCGAGAAGGCAGCGATGGCCAGCAGCACCGTCCAGCTCTTGAACGCGCCGCGCTTCTCGGTGACCGCCAGCGAGTGCATCAATGCGGTGCCCACCAGCCAGGGCATGAACGAGGCGTTCTCGACAGGATCCCAGAACCACCAGCCGCCCCAGCCCAGTTCGTAATACGCCCACCAGCTGCCGAGTGCGATACCTATGGTCATGAACACCCAGGCCACGGTGGTCCACGGACGCGACCAACGTGCCCAGGTGGAATCGAGCTTGCCACCCAGCAGCGCGGACAGCGCGAAGGCGAAGGCGACGGAGAAACCGACATAACCCATGTACAGCATGGGCGGATGGATCACCAGGCCCGGGTCCTGCAGCAACGGGTTCAGGTCACGCCCGTCAAGCGCGGCCGGCAACAGTCGGTCGAAGGGGTTGGAGGTGAGCAGCATGAACATCAGGAAGCCCACCGAGACCAGGCCCATCACGCCGATCACGCGCGCCACCATCTCCAGAGGCAGGTGCCTGCTGAAGATGGCCACGGCCATCGTCCACAAGGTCAGGATGAAGGTCCACAGCAGGAGCGAACCTTCGTGACCACCCCACAGCGCTGCGACGCGATAAGCGATGGGGAGCTGCGAGTTGGAGTGCTCCGCCACGTATAACACCGAGAAATCGTTGGCGATGAAAGAATAGGTCAGGCAACCGAAGGCGATCGCGACGAACACGAAATGCCCCGCCGCGAAGGTGCGTGCGCTGTTCATCAGCACGGCGTTGCCGCGTGCCGCGCCGACGATGGGCAGCACGCCCTGGACGAGCGCGAGGAACATGGCGACGATGAGCGTGAAATTACCGATCTCTGGAATCATGAAGATAATCCTGGATTACTTGGTGGTAGGTGATACGCCGGATTGGGCCTGGGCCTGCTCCAGTGCGTGTTTGGCCTCAGGGGGCATGTAGTTCTCGTCGTGCTTGGCCAGCACTTCGTCGGCGTGGAACACGTTGTCGGCATCCAGCTTGCCCTGGGCCACCACGCCTTTACCCTCCTTGAACAGGTCGGGCAGGATGCCCTTGTACACCACAGGCATGCTCTTCGCGGTATCGGTGATGCTGAAATGCACGGTCAGCCCGTCACCCTCACGCTTCACGCTGCCCGCCTCAACCAGACCGCCGATGCGGAAGTTGCGGGCTTGCGGCGCTTCCTTGTTGTAGACCTGGGTAGGTGTGAAGTACAGGCTCACATTGGTCTTCAGCGCGTACAGAACCAGACCCACGGCAGCGGCCACCAGAGCCACCCCTGCCACAATCCATGTCAGTCTTTTCTGCCTCGGCGTCATTGCGCATCTCCGCTCTCGTTCATCCATTTCAGCTGACGCAGAGCCAGCTTCCTCCTGTGCCTGACCATCGCGATCTCGACCGCGAACACCAGCAGCGCCACGCCGTAGGAACCCCACACATAGAAGCCATAACCGTTCATGGCGAAGAATTCGGTCCAATTCATGACCGCACTCCTTTCACTTCGGGCAGGTCGTTCACCCACTGAGTGTTGGCTTCACGCTCAAGAATGATGCTGCGCACCCGCGCCAGCGCCACCGCGATGGTGTACAGCCAGCACGCGACCAGGATGGTGAACATTGATTGCTGCATGGCGATATGCATGCTGGTGCCGCTGAACTTGATGGTCGAGCCCTGATGCAGCGTGTTCCACCACTGCACCGAGTAATAGATGATGGGCACGTTCACCGAGCCGACGAGGGCGAGCAGCGCGCTGGCCCGGTCTGCGCGGCGCGGGTCGTCTATCGATGCCTGCAGCGCGATGTAGCCCAGATACAGGAAGAGCAATATAAGTTCGGAGGTCAGGCGCGCGTCCCATACCCACCAGGCGCCCCACATCGGCTTGCCCCACAGCGCCCCAGTCCACAGCGAGATGAAGGCGAACAGCGCGCCGGTCGGTGCCAGGGCGGAGGCCATCATGGCGGACAAGCGGGTCTTGAAGATGAGCCCCAGTGCCGCGTAGCCCGCCATGATGAGATAGATGAACATGGACAGTATGGACGCCGGGACATGGATGAACATGATGCGGTAGGCCTCGCTCTGCACCGCGTCGGTGGGGGCGACGAAGAAGCCGATGTACAGGCCGATGCAGAACAGGATAGCCGCGGGCCATGCGAAATACGGGATCAGTCTTCCCGCCAGGCCATAGAACGTGGTGGGAGCCGAATACTTAAACCAGTTGATTACCAATCTCTATCACTCCATCGAAATACGCAACGCTTGCGCCGCCACGAACGGCGTGAACACCAGGGCGAACAACAGGAACGCCCCCAACAGCGACAGGTTGGAGACCGCATCCATACCGCTGTTCACCGCCTCCACCGCCCCTGCACCGAAGATCAGAACCGGGATGCACAGGGGCAACACCAACAACGAAACCAGCACACCGCCGCCGCGCAGTCCCAGCGTGAGCGCCGCACCGATCGCACCTATCATGCTCAACACGGGCGTCCCCAGCAGCAGCGCGAGGACCAGTATCCACAGAGCCTGCGCCGACATGTCGAACTGCAGCCCCAGCACGGGCGCGATCAGCACCAGCGGCAGGCCGGACAACATCCAGTGCGCGACGATCTTGCCCAGCACCATCGCAGTCAGCGACTGCGGCGCCAACATCATCTGCTCCAGCGTGCCGTCCAGATAGTCCGCCGAGAACATGCGCGGCAGTGACAGCATGGAGGCCAGCAAGGCCGCGACCCACAACACGCCGGAAGCCATCCTGCGCAGCATCTCGGGCTCAGGTCCCACTCCCAGCGGGAACAGGCTCACCACCATCACGAAGAAGATCAGCGTGGTCAGCACATCCGCGCGGCGACGCATCGCCAGCAGCAGGTCGCGCCGTATCACCAGCCCTAACAATCCGAACAGGGAGAACCTCTTCATGACAGTGCCAGCGGCCTCGTCTGCACACCTGCCACCTGCAAGGGCTGGTGCGTGGTAAAAATCACCATGCCGCCTTTCGACAGATGCTCACCGATAAGTTCCTGCATCATGCCCACTGCCCCCACATCCAGTGCGGTCAAGGGCTCATCCAGTATCCACAGCTTCGCATCACCGATCAGCAATCGGCTCAGGGCGACCCGCCGGCGCTGGCCTTGGGAAAGTACGCGTACCGGCAGGTGCTCCTTGCGCCGCAATCCCATGCGGTGCAGCACGGCGACTGCCTCCCGTTCGCTCACCCGAAAACCGGCAAGCCCGGCGCTCATCTGCAGATTTTCGATCGCGCTCAATTCATCCTTGATCGCATTGTGGTGTCCGAGGTAACACATCCGAGCGTGGTAATCGTCGCTCCATTCGCTGATGTCTCGCCCAGCCCACGACACCCGGCCTTGCACCGGCTGCACGAATCCGCATAGTGTGCGCAACAGCGTAGTCTTGCCGCTCCCGTTCTCGCCCTGCACCTGCATCAACTCCCCCGCCGAAAGCGCGAAGCTCAGGCCGCTGAACAGGCGATGATCGCCCCGTTCACAGGCCAAGCCATCCACTTCAAGAATAGGTGTTTGCCGCATGGAGTACTTCGTACGCATTGAACAAAATAACGCCTGATTATATACGATAGCTCTCTCCTGAGGCGCTACCTCATCGGGATATAATCCACGCCGCTCCAGCCTTTCGCAACCAATTTAACCTGAGGAAAAAATGGGATTTTTGGCAAACAAACGCATACTCATAACCGGGTTGATCAGCAACCGTTCGATTGCCTATGGCGTGGCGCAAGCCATGCGCCGCGAAGGAGCCGAGCTCGCCTTCACCTACCAAGGCGAGCGGGTGAAGGGCCGAGTGATCGAATTGGCCAAGGCCTTCGGCAGCGACCTGGTTTTCCCCTGCGATGTGTCCAACGATACCGAGGTCGCCCAACTCTTCGCCGACCTGGGTAAGCACTGGGAAAGATTCGACGGTTTCGTGCACTCCATAGCCTTCGCGCCGCGCGAAGCACTGGACGGGGAGTTCCTGGACGGGTTCAATCGCGAGGCTTTCCGCATCGCCCACGACATCAGCGCCTACAGTTTTCCGGCCATGGCCAAGGCCGCCTTGCCTTATCTGAACGACAGGGCTGCATTGCTGACCATGAGCTATCTGGGTGCCGTACGCACCATGCCGCATTACAACGTGATGGGACTGGCCAAGGCCAGCCTGGAAGCCAGCGTGCGTTATCTGGCGATGGACCTGGGGCGGAAGGGGATACGGACCAACGGGATCTCGGCCGGCCCCATCAAGACCCTCGCCGCGGCCGGCATCGGCGATTTCGCCAAGCTGCTCTCCTATCACGAGAAGAATGCCCCCCTCAAACGCAACGTGACCATCGAGGAGGTCGGCAACGTGGCTGCGTTCCTGTGTAGCGACTTGGCCAGCGGCGTCACGGGCGAGATCACTTATGTGGACTGTGGATTCAACACTACCGCCCTAGGCACCACGGGTTGACGCTCCCAAAACAGAAACGCCGCTCCATGAGCGGCGTTTCTGTTTTTCGTGACGAGACTCCGGCTATTTCTTTTCTTCAGCGGTGAAGTCCTTCATCGTGATATCAGCACGCTTCCTCGCGTCACCCAGATATGCGGTCAGCAACTCCTCGCCCGTAAGCTGACGCAGCTCGCGAACCATCTGGTTGCGCTTGCCTTCATCAACCGATTCGACTTCCTTAACCGCATCGATGCGAGCCACGGCGTAGCCGTTCTGCGTAGTGGCGCCGACATATGCCGGAAGTTTCCCGCTGTCAGCGCGGAACACGGCTTCGAGCAACTCAGGTGCAATCTCGTTGCGCTGATTGCGATTGAGGGGCTTCGCCGCCTTCCAGTTCATGCTGACCTTCTCGCCGCGCTGCAGCTGCTCCAGCAACTTCTTTCCCTGCGCCAGCACAGATTCAGTCGCTTGCTGCTTCTTGAGTTTCTCGCGAATGTCGTTCGAGACCTCCGCCAGCGCGCGAACGCTCGCCGGCTGGTATTCCGTTACACGCGCAGCCAGCAGCGCGCTGGGCGCCACCTCGATGGCAGCCGTATTGCGCTTGTTCTTCAGCACGTCGTCAGAGAACACGGCTTGCAGCGCCTTGTCGTTCCAAGGGGCAACTGCCGCCTGCCCCTTGCTCAACCATCCGCCGTTTTGCACCGTGGCTCTCACCAGCTCGGCGGCCGGTTTCAGGCTGTCACTTTGCTCGTAAACCGCATTGCTGAACTTTTCGGCCAGCTCGGCGAATTTGTCACTGGCGTGCTGCATCTTGATGCGCTGCGCAATCTCACCCCTTACGTCGCCGAGCGCCTTGGCTTTCGCCGGCTTGATTGCGGTCACCTTGATGATATGGAAACCGAAATCGGACTGGACGAGACCGCTGATCTCACCTGCCTTGAGCGAGAACGCCGCATCTTCGAATGGCTTCACCATCATCCCGCGACCGAACATCCCAAGGTCGCCACCGTTGGCGGCTGAACCAGGGTCCTGTGAATACTGCTTGGCCAGCTCGGAGAACCTTCCCGGCGTCTGTTTGACTTGCTGCAACACTTCCTCGGCCTTGCTCTTTGCCGCCTGCTTCTCAGCATCCGAACCCTGCTTGGGCAGCGAGATCAGGATATGCGCAGCCTGACGTTCCTCCTGCGAACTGAATTCATTCACATGCTCGTCGTAATACGCTTTGATCTCTTCGTCCGTAGCGGCCATTTGCGGAAGCAGGGAGTCAACGGAGAAAACCACGTATTCGACTCTAGCCCGCTCCGGAAGCTGGAATTCCAGCTGATTCTTTTCGAAATAGCTCTTGACCGCGGCCTCGTCCACCTTGGCCTGCTTCATGAAAGATTCGAAATCAAGCTCCGAAACCGACACGACACGTTGCTGCTCATAGAGACGCACCAGTTTTTCTGCTACCGCATCGGCCGCAAAGCCGTTCTGCGCATAGGCGTCTGTCAACTGCCGGGTCATCAATTCGCGCCGCACACGGTACTCGAACATCGCAGGCGTCATACCCTGTGCGGCGAGGGCTGCCTCATAGCGTTGCTTGTCGAACTTGGCTTCCTGCTCGCCCTCGCCCTTCTTCTTGAAGGCCTCGACCGTGGCGATGAGTTGCGCCATCTGTTCATCGCTCACAGTCAACCCGACCTTGTGCGCCTCATCGAAGAGCAGATGCTGAGTAACCAAGCCGTCCAGTACCGAATGTTTGACCTCAGGCTTATCGAAGAGGGCTGGATCGAACCTGGGGCCCATCATCTGGCGCAGCCTTTCGCGCTGCTGCTCCATGGCATTTTCAAACTCCTGCTGGCTGACCTTCTCTCCATTGACCTTCGCCAGCGGCGCCACTTCACCGGACTTTCGATAAGAGTCCACTCCCCACAGGGCGAATGGAAGCACGATGAGCGCCAAAACGACCTGCACCAGGCGTTTTCTTTCATGTACGAAATCGAACATAGCAGCCTACCCAATAAATCGGATGCCGTCGCGGACATCCCATATGAAAAAAGGCGAACTTTCGTTCGCCTCTGTTTGGCGGAGTGGACGGGACTCGAACCCGCGACCCCCGGCGTGACAGGCCGGTATTCTAACCAACTGAACTACCACTCCATAACTCTTACTGCAACTACTCAAACCCTGGTGGGTGCTGACGGGATCGAACCGCCGACAATCGCCTTGTAAGGGCGGTGCTCTACCAGCTGAGCTAAGCACCCGTCGAAAAAGAGCGCTAGTTTACTGCATCCTTCAGCCCTTTGCCAGCCCTAAATTTAGGAACTTTTGCAGCCTTGATCTTGATGGCCGCACCTGTCTGCGGATTGCGGCCGGTACGTGCAGCACGCTTGCCCACATAGAAGGTTCCGAAGCCAACCAGACTCACCTGCTCGCCTTTCTTGAGGGACTTCCTGATGGACTCGATGGTCGCATCCAGCGCCCGGCCTGCAGCTGCCTTGGAAAGGTCAGCGGACTTGGCGATAGCTTCGATCAGATCAGATTTATTACTCACGCGATTCCCCTCTGGTTGGTTGGTGAAAATGGTACGAGAAAACTCGGGCGGTTTTATCAAGGGCCATTTGGCAGGTCATGCAATCAGGAATGTCTTGCGCGATTGCTGTTGCCCCGCCACAGACTGCGTCAATGCTTGATTGCGGACGACGTATCCGGTTCCCCCCTCACCTGAGAAGTCGCCGGGCTCGACACGGCGCTTTCTGACAGCGGCTCAGGCTTGCGCTCCAGCGCCAGCTCCAGCACCTGCTCTATCCACTTGACCGGGTGGATGTCCAGCTTGTTCTTCACGTTATCCGGGATCTCTACCAGGTCCTTGACGTTCTCTTCGGGGATCAGCACCAGCTTGATCCCGCCGCGCTGGGCCGCCAACAGTTTCTCTTTCAGGCCGCCAATGGGCAGCACCTCGCCGCGCAGCGTGATCTCTCCCGTCATCGCCACGTCTGCGCGCACGGGGATACCCGTGAGCGCAGACACCATGGCGGTGCATATACCTATGCCGGCGCTCGGTCCGTCCTTGGGTGTCGCACCTTCCGGCAGGTGGATATGCAGGTCGCTCTTCTCATAGAAGCTGTCGACGATCCCCAGCGAGCCTGCGCGACTGCGCACCACGCTCAGCGCGGCCTGGATGGACTCCTGCATCACCTCCCCCAGCTTGCCGGTGGTCGTGGTCTTGCCCTTGCCCGGCAGTACAGCGGTCTCTATGGTCAGCAGCTCGCCACCCACCTCGGTCCAAGCCAGGCCGGTGACTTGACCGACCTGGTTGACCTTCTCGGCTATCCCATAGCTGTAGTGACGCACGCCAAGGTACTTGTCCAGATTGCGCGCGGTCACGACCACTTTGCGCTCGGAACCTTTGAGCAGCAAGGCCTTCACCACCTTGCGGCAGATCTTCGACAGCTCGCGCTCCAGGCTACGCACCCCCGCTTCGCGCGTGTAGTAGCGCAGGATGTCGCGGATGGCGCTCTCCGAGACACTGATCTCCTCGGGCTTCAGGCCGTTGTTCTTGATCGCCTTGGGCAACAGATAGCGCGTGGCGATATTGACCTTCTCATCTTCCGTATAACTTGAGACATGGATCACTTCCATGCGATCCAGCAACGGCGCCGGGATGTTCATGCTATTTGAGGTGGCGACAAACATCACGTCGGACAGGTCGTATTCGACCTCGACATAATGGTCCACGAAGGTATGGTTCTGCTCGGGATCCAGCACTTCCAGCAGAGCCGACGAAGGATCGCCGCGGAAATCCATGCCCATCTTGTCCACTTCATCCAGGAGGAACAGCGGGTTCTTCACGCCGACCTTGCTCATGTTCTGGAGGATCTTGCCCGGCATGGAACCGATATAGGTTCGGCGATGGCCGCGTATCTCGGACTCGTCGCGCACGCCGCCCAGCGCCATGCGCACGAACTTTCGATTAGTGGCGCGCGCAATGGACTGCCCCAGCGAGGTCTTACCCACACCGGGGGGGCCGACCAGGCACAGGATGGGCGCCTTCATCTTGTCCACGCGCTGTTGCACCGCGAGATATTCCAGGATGCGCTCTTTCACCTTCTCCAGACCGTAGTGATCCGTCTCGAGCACCTCTTCGGCATGCTTCAAATCTGTATCGATCTTTGTCTTCTTCTTCCACGGCAGGCCGATGAGGACATCGATATAGTTGCGAACCACCGTCGCCTCCGCAGACATAGGCGACATGAGGCGCAGCTTCTTCAGTTCCGCCTCGGCCTTGGCTCGCGCCTCCTTGGGCATGTGAGCTGCCTTGATCTTCTTCTCGACCTCTTCGATGTCGGCGCCGTCTTCGCCCTCGCCCAGTTCCTTCTGGATCGCCTTGACCTGCTCGTTGAGGTAGTACTCGCGCTGGCTCTTCTCCATCTGGCGCTTGACGCGTCCACGGATGCGCTTCTCCACCTGCATGATGTCCAGCTCCGCTTCCAGCAAGCCGAGAAGGTGTTCGAGACGTTCGCGCACGTCGAAGATCTCCAGCACTTCCTGTTTCTGCTCCAACTTCAACGGCAGGTGGGCCGCGATGGTATCGGCCAGGCGGCCTGCATCGTCGATTCCCGCCAGCGAGGTCAGGATCTCTGGCGGGATCTTCTTGTTCAGCTTGACGTATTGGTCGAACTGGTTGATGAGGGCACGTCGCATCGCCTCCGCTTCGTGCCCGATGTTCTCGTCCACCGGCACGATCTCGATCTCGGCATCCAGATGTGTCTTGTCATCATGCACGTGCACGACTTTTGCGCGCTGCGTGCCTTCCACCAACACCTTCACCGTGCCGTCCGGCAGCTTGAGCATCTGCAGGATATTGGCGATGCTACCGATGCGATAGATGTCCTCGGTCGCGGGCTCGTCCTTGGCCGCCGATTTCTGCGCCACTAGAACGATGCTCTTGCCTGCCTCCATCGCAGCTTCCAGGGCCTTGATGGATTTGGCGCGTCCGACGAACAGCGGTATCACCATATGGGGGAATACCACCACATCGCGCAAGGGCAATAGAGGGAACAGGTCCACACCGGAAGGTATAGGGTCGAATTCGGACATGATCGTAGCTTTCGTTTAAGTGGGGACGAAATGGGGGCTTGAAAGAAGAATTCAAGCCCCGCCTACCAAGGCGGCTCTCAGGCGACCTTGGGTGTTTCCGCGTAAATCACAATCGGCTTGATCTCACCAGAGCCGTTTTCATCCAGCACCACTTTGTCCACGTTCTCGATCGAAGGCAGGTCGAACATGGTGTCCAGCAACGCGTGCTCCAGTATGGAGCGCAAACCTCGGGCACCAGTCTTGCGCGCCAGCGCCTTCTTGGCGATAGCGTTCAGCACGCCCTCGCGGAACTCCAACTCCACACCTTCCATGGCGAACAGCTTCTGGTATTGCTTGGTCAGCGCGTTCTTGGGCTCGGTGAGTATCTGGATGAGCGCAGCCTCGTCCAAGCCTTCGAGTGTGGCGACCACCGGCAGGCGGCCGACGAACTCGGGGATCAGGCCGAATTTGATCAGGTCTTCCGGCTCCACCTCGCTCAAGGTCTTGCCGACATCCTTGTTGTCTTCGCGCTTGCTCAGGTTCGCGGAGAAACCTATGCCGGCCTTCTCGGAACGGTTGCGGATCACTTTTTCCAGACCGTCGAACGCACCGCCGCAGATGAACAGGATGTTGGTCGTATCCACCTGGAGGAACTCGGTGTTGGGGTGCTTGCGGCCCCCTTGCGGCGGAATGGAAGCCTTGGTCCCTTCGATCAGCTTGAGCAACGCCTGCTGCACGCCCTCGCCTGACACGTCTCGAGTGATGGACGGGTTGTCCGACTTGCGCGAGATCTTGTCGATCTCGTCGATGTACACGATGCCGCGCTGGGCGCGCTCCACGTCGTATTCGCAAGCCTGCAGCAACTTCTGGATGATGTTCTCGACGTCCTCGCCCACATAGCCGGCCTCGGTCAGGGTGGTGGCGTCCGCCATCACGAACGGCACGTTGAGCAGACGGGCGAGCGTCTGTGCCAGCAGTGTTTTGCCGGAACCGGTCGGCCCGACCAGCAGGATGTTGCTCTTGGCAAGCTCTACGCCGTCGTCATCCTTGCTCTTCAAACGCTTATAGTGGTTGTACACCGCCACGGACAATATCTTCTTCGCCTGGCGCTGGCCGATGACGTATTCATCCAGCCGCTTGCATATCTCATGCGGGACCGGAAGATCGTTCCGGTCCAGCTTTTCCCCGCCGATCGCGCTCTGCGCCTCCTCGCGGATGATGTCGTTGCACAGCGCGACGCATTCGTCGCACACGAACACCGACGGGCCAGCGATCAACTTCTTGACCTCATGCTGGCTCTTGCCGCAGAACGAGCAATACAGCAGCTTGTCGCCCTTGTTGTTATCCGATGTCATTTTCACCTTTGCTCCGAGAGACTCGGCAGCACACAGTAATCCTCAAATCCGCTTGTCCATCACGCAGTCGACCAGGCCGTATTCCATCGCCTCCTGGGCGGTCAGGAAGTTGTCGCGTTCGCTGTCGCGCGCGATTTCCTCCACCGAACGCCCGGTGTGCTGGGCCATCAGATTGTAGAGGCGCTCACGCAGGCTCAGGATGTACTTGGCATGGATCTCAATGTCGGACGCCTGTCCACGGAACCCTCCCAGCGGCTGGTGGATCATCACGGTGGAATTGGGCAAGGCGAAACGCTTGCCCTTCTCCCCCGCCTGCAGCAGGAACGCCCCCATGGACGCAGCCATGCCTATGCACAGCGTGGACACCTGCGGCTTGATGAATTGCATGGTGTCATAGATCGCCATGCCCGCCGAGATGGAACCGCCTGGAGAGTTGATGTAGAAATGGATGTCCTTGTCCGGGTTCTCCGATTCCAGGAACAGCATCTGGGCGACGATGAGGTTGGCGGTGTGGTCGTTGACCTCGCCCACCAGGAACACGATCCGCTCCTTGAGCAGGCGCGAATAGATGTCATAGGCACGCTCGCCGCGCCCGCTGCTCTCTACCACCATCGGAATCATGCCGATGTCCTGCGGCTCGATCAATTGCGAGGTGGTGCTTTGCATCATGTTCAGCTCCCCATCAGCTCATTCAGCTTGACCGGCTGGTCGGTCACTTTCGCGCCGGCCATCACCCAGGCCACCACGTTGTCCTCCAGCACCAGGTTCTCCACTTCGCGCAGGCGCGACGGATCGGCGTGGTACCACTGCTTCACCTGCTCCGGATGTTCGTAGCTCTGCGCATACTCCTGGATCAGCGCCTCCACCTGCTCCGGCTTGGCAGCCAAGTCCTGCTTCTTGACCAGCTCGGCCAGGATCAGGCCCAGCTTGACGCGCTTCTCGGCGCGCTCGACGAACATCTCTGCGGGCAGCTTCATGCCCTTGGGTATCCTCATGCCACGCGCCTGCATGTCGTGCATGGTCTGCTCCATCAGACGCTGTGATTCGTTTTCCAGCAGCGACTTCGGCACTTCCAGTTGTGCGACCTTGAGCAGCGCATCCATCGCGCTGTCCTTGTTGCGCACCTTCACACGACGCTGCGCCTCGCGGCCGATGTTGTCACGTATGTCCTGCTTGAGCTTGGCCACGTCACCATCCGCCACGCCCAGTCCCTTGGCGAACGCCGCGTCCACTTCCGGCAGCTGCGGCGCTTCCACGCTGTGCGCCGTGATGGTGAACGTTACCTGCTTACCCGCCACGTCCTTGCCGTGATAGTCCTCGGGGAAGGTCATGTCGAAGGACTTGGTCTCGCCCGCCTTGACGCCGACGATGGCATCTTCAAAGGCAGGCAACATACGCCCTGCGCCAGGCACCACGGTGAAGTCCTTGGCCTCGCCCCCTTCGAACTTGGCGCCGTTCAGCGTGCCGACGAAGTCGATGCGCACCTGATCGTCCTTCTGAGCCGCGCGGTCCACCTTCTTGAATTCGGCGCGCTGTTTGCGCAGGTTGGCGATGGTGTCTTCCACGTCCGTGTCGCTCAGGGTGAACGTCGCACGTGTGACGCTCTCGCCGCCTATGTCGCCGATCGCCACTTCGGGATAGACCTCGAAGGTGGCGCTGTATTCGATCTGGGGTGCGTTCAGGTCGGTCGTCTTGAGCTCGAAGTGCGGATAGCCAGCCACCTGCAGCTTGCTGGCGACAGCAGCTTCGGCGAAAGAGCGCTGCAGGCTGTCCCCGAGCACTTCCTGCTCGACGGAAGCGCCGTATTGCTGCTCCAGGATCTTGAACGGCACCTTGCCCGGACGGAATCCGTGCACCTTCGCCGTGCGCCCCAGGCGCTTGAGGCGACTCTCAACCTCGCCGCGGATCTGTTGCTGAGGAATGGATGCATTCAAACGACGCTGCAATCCGCCCAGGGTTTCTACATTTGACATACTGACACTTCCTTCGATTAGGGTACTGTGAGAAAAAACGCACCGCGCATGATACATGAAAGCGGGCCGGAAGGCCCGTCCCTGCCCCGCCGCCTCACTCTTCGTGGGGTTGAATCTGGGGTAGCTGCCAGATATCGCGGTTGTAATCCATGATGGTACGGTCGCTGGAGAATTTGCCGCTGGCCGCCGTGTTGTAGATGCTCATGCGCGTCCAGTTATACTGGTCCTGATAGGCGGTGGCCACGCGCTTCTGCGCCTCCACGTAACTGCGAAAATCAGCCAGCGTCAGCCACGGATCGTGCGCGCTCAGCAGGGAATGCAGGATGGGGTCGAACAGCCCGGGTTCGAACAGGCTGAAATGATTGCTCTGCAGCAGACCGATCACGCGCCGCAGATCCTCGTCGGCGGCGACGATGGCCGCCGGGTCATAATGCCGGCGCATCTCCTCCACCTGCTCCGCAGTCAGGCCGAAAAGGAAGAAGTTCTCGTCACCCACTTCCTCGCGGATCTCGATGTTCGCGCCATCTAGCGTGCCTATGGTCAGCGCGCCGTTCATCATGAACTTCATGTTGCCGGTACCCGACGCTTCCTTGCCCGCAGTCGAGATCTGCTCGGACAGGTCGGCTGCCGGGCAGATCACTTCCATCGCCGAGACCCGGTAGTCAGGCAGGAAAGCCAACTGCAGCAGCCCCTTAGTCGACGGGTCCTGGTTGACCACCTCCGCCACCGCCGTCACCAGGCGGATGACGCGCTTGGCCAGGGCATAACCCGGGGCGGCCTTGCCGCCTATCAGCACGCAGCGGGGCGTCCAGTTGGCTGTGTCGCCGCGCTTGACACGATCGTACAGATGGATGACATGCAGCACATTGAGCAGCTGCCGCTTGTACTCGTGGATGCGCTTGACCTGCACGTCGAACATCGCCGCAGTGTCGAACTGCATGCCGCAATCCCTCAGCACCATCTCGGCCAGGCGCTGTTTGTTGCCCTGCTTGACCGTATGCCACCTCGCGCCGAACGACTTGTCATCAGCGATTCCTTTCAGCTCTTTCAGTCGTGACAGGTCGGTGCGCCATTCGTCTCCTATGCTGGCGTCGATCAGCGCACAGAGCTCCGGGTTGCTCCAGGCCATCCAGCGACGCGGCGTCACCCCGTTGGTCTTGTTGTTGAATTTCTCCGGCCACATCTCGAAGAAGTCATGGAACAGATGCTGCTGCAGCAGACGCGAATGCAGTTCCGCCACGCCGTTCACCGAGTGGCAGGTCACGACAGCCAGATAAGCCATGCGCACCTGCGGCGAAGGGCCTTCCTCGATGATGGACATGCGGCGTTGCCGCGCCACGTCACCCGGCCAGCGCAGGGAGACTTGCGCCATGAAACGCGCGTTGATCTCGTGGATGATGTCCAGCAGGCGCGGCATCAGACGGCCGAACATGCTCACCGGCCACTTCTCCAGTGCCTCCGGCAACAGGGTGTGGTTGGTGTAGGCCATGGTGGAACTGGTGATGCGCCAGGCCGCGTCCCAGCCCAGTCCGTGCTCGTCCATCAGCAGCCTCATCAGCTCGGCCGCCGCACAGGTGGGATGGGTGTCGTTCAGCTGGAAGGCGTTCTTTTCAGCGAATTGCAAGAAGTCCTCGCCATACTTGTTGCCCCACTGACGCAGCACGTCCTGCAAACTGGCCGAAGCAAGAAAATACTGCTGCTTCAGGCGCAACTCTTTGCCGTTCTCGCTCGCGTCGTTGGGATAGAGCACCATAGTGATGTGCTCGGCTGCGTTCTTGGCCGCCACCGCCTCGGTGTACGAGCCGGCGTTGAATTCGTCCAGGTTGAATTCCTCGGTCGCAGTCGACTTCCACAGCCGCAACGTGTTCACCGTGCCGTTGAGATAACCGGGTATGGGCACGTCGAACGGAACGGCCAGCACGTCCTGGGTGTTCACCCAGCGCGCATGCAGATTCCCTGATGTGTCATGCTGGAAGTCGGTATACCCGCCGAACTTCACGCGCACGGCATATTCGGGGCGCTCCACTTCCCAGGGATTGCCGTTGCGCAGCCAATGGTCCGGGTCCTCTATCTGGTGGCCATGCTCTATGCGCTGGCGGAACATGCCATATTCGTAGCGCAGGCCATAACCCGTCACCGGCAGCTGCAGGGTCGCGCAGCTGTCCAGGAAACAGGCTGCCAGCCTGCCCAGGCCACCGTTCCCCAGACCCGCGTCAGCCTCCTGGTCCTGCACGTCTTCCAGCACCACACCGAAATTGCGCATGGCCTCGGCAGTCTCCTCCTGCATATCGAGGTTCAACATGGCATTGCCCATGGCTCTGCCCATCAGGAACTCGAGCGAAAGGTAATAGGCCTGCTTGCAGTCGGCCTCGTCGTAGGCGCGCTGGGTGTGTCGCCAGCGCTCGATCAGGCGGTCGCGCAGCGCGGCCGCCAGGGATGAATACACGGGAAATCCCGACAAGGTGGTCTTGTCCCAGCCCAGCGTGTGGCTGAAATAGCGGCGGAAGTCCTCCATCACGCTGATCGTGTCGGTCCCCAACAGGGGCATCTTCAGAATACTGTGCAGCTTAGGGATGAAGGGTTTGCTGGGTACGTTCACTTTGACCCCCTCTGAATTTTGATTTCGCCGGCGCGCCCATTCTACCAAACGCCGGCAAGGCGTCAGGCGCGGAACCGAACAGAACTTTCTGACAACATCGCAGCGCCTATGATCCCCGCCTGGTCCTGAGCCTGGGAGATGCGCACCCGCACCCTGCCGCGCAGCGCCGGGATCAGGTCGCATCGCAACCGCTGCTCGAAAGCCGGGTGCAGCAAGGGCCAGGAGGCGCTCATCCCGCCGCCTATCACCACCTCTTCCACATCGACCACCTTGGCGATGTGCGCCAGCGCACCTGCCAGATGCTCCCCGGCCAACGCAAAGGCTTTTGTCGCCGCACCATCCCCCTGAGCCGCCAGCCCCGCGAGATCGAACGCGGAACGCGTGATGCCGGTCGTCTCGAGATAGCTCTGTACCACACCGTTGGTCGAAGCGTACTGCTCCAGACAGCCGCGGTTGCCGCAGCCGCAGAGGCGACCGCCCGGCTCGACGATCAGATGGCCGACCTCCATTGCCACACCGTGCGCGCCGCCGTGCAGCCTGCCGTTCAACACCAGACCGCCGCCCACGCCGGTACCAAGACCAAGATAGACCAGATCGCCTACCTTGCCTCCAATTACGAACTCACCCCAGGCGGCGGCCGAGGCGTCGTTCTCCAGCACCACGGGCAGGCGACAACGCGACTCCAGGGGGCGGACGATGTCGGCATCCAGCAACCCAGGCAGGTTGGGCGACGAGAGCAGATGCCGCGAGACTGGATCGATGAAGCCGGGGAAGCCCACACCGGCAGCTTCGACCGCAGGATGTGCTGCCTGCGCCTCCGCGATGGCATCGCCCAATATCGACAGTATGGCGTGCAGCACCTCTGCCGGCGGCAGCGTACGGCACAGGTGGGCGAAATCCGCCTGGAAGCGCTTCTCCCATACTACGTGCAGCCCCTGTACCACGCCGATGCGGAAGTTGGTGCCGCCTACATCGATGCCGATCCAGGATGCAGACATGCGCCGACCTCAAACCCCGTCGGAGCGGCGCATGGTCCCGCCCGCAGCGGGCTCACCGCGGCCGACGCTGATCGTGTGCTGCAGGTCGACCGGCGGGGGCAGCTTGAGCAGGCGATACAGGTTGGACAGGTTGCTCCGGAACAGCTGATCGAAGGACGACACGCTCTGCACAGAGTTGTAGTCGCCGAACCACCAGAACCAGTCCGAACCTTCGCAATCGGCCAGCTGCTCGGTCGCCAGGCGCATCTCCTCTGCACTCAGGCGTCCGCTGTTCATCACGATGTCATAACTGCGTTTGGCCTCGCACAACAAGTCCCAGCCGCGGTTCTTGTCGGGCGAACCGATCCAGGTGCTGAAGGTGCCGTACACCCAGCTGCCCGCAACGAGGTGCTGCAGCCTGCCTACAGGGGTCTTTTCATCACCGGTCTCTATCTTCTGCACACATTCGTCGAAAGTGGCCGTCCTGATGAAAGGATGGCCCTCCAGCCTCGCATACAGCTCAGACAGGAAGTAATAGGCGTTGTACGGGTAATACTCCCACGCGTTCTCGCCATCGAGGATGACCGACACCACAGGCTCGTGCTCGCCGTGGGCCTGTCGCCCTATCTCTTCCAGCTGTTGGATGAAGTCGGCCGCTGCATCGTCTCCGCGCCACTTCGCGTACTCGAAGCCTATGCGATCCGAAAGGTGGTCGTCGCGGAAGAAGCAGTACACCCGTTTGTCCACACCTTCCACGAGATAAGGCTTGTACAGATAGGAAGACTTGTCCGGCAGCCCATGATCCTTCGCCTCGCGGCGCAGGCTGTGCGCCAGCACGGCTTGCCCGGTCGCCGTCCAACGGCAGCCGCACTCTCCCAGCAGCTTCAGGGCGGGGCCGGACACGCTGCCCTCGGAAGGCCACATGCCCTTGGGCTCCACGCCGAAGTTGCGCCGGTGGCTCTCCACCGCCCGGGCAAGGTGAGCCTGCGACCGGCGCGTGCCGCCGGGGTAATAGCGCGCCTGAGGCAAAGGGACGTTGGGTTCACTCTCGCGCGCTGCATTGAAGTCAAGCAGCAAGGGTAGTATGGGATGGTTGTAGGGCGTGGTCGACAGCTCCACCTGCCCCCGCTCGGCCAGCTTGCGATAGCGCGGCAGTATGCCGCCTATCAATTCCCCGATCAGGCTGAAGAGCTCCCTGCGCTCGGCGTAGGTGAACTGACTGCCCTTGGTCATCAGGCGCGCCACGACCTCCTTCTCGCGCCGCACACTCTCGCCCATCCACACCAGGTGGTACCAGACCAGCAGGTCGGCAAGGTACTGGCCGGATAGATAGTTGACCGTCTCACGCCCCCTCCCCTCCACCATCTTCCGCAGATCGTACAGGTGCTGGTAGGCGCGGTAGGGTTGCAGCATCTTGGTGTGATCGCCCTTGAAGCAGCTGTCCAGGATATGCAGGCGCAGCGCCTCCTCCAGGTCATCCAGGTGCTCCCTGCACAGCATGTTGAGCAGGCTGTCGCGCATCTGGCCCGATACGAACTGCTGCTCATAGTCCTGCAGCTGCTCCACCAGGATGGGCACGAAGTTCACCACCGCCTTGGCGTGCGGGTGCTGCTCCAGATGGTAGGCCATGTCGGTGTAATCCTTCATGGCATGCAGATAGGTCCAGGGCAAGACGAATTCGCCGGTGAGGTAGTTGCGGTAGTCCGGCTGGTGCATGTGCCAGCACAGGATCAGCCTCAGCTTCTTTTCCGGATGCTTCTTCGCGTGCTCTCGATGCGGCATGGTTCTCGGCCTAACGGACGTTGTGGATCGACTGTCCCAGCATGTCGGGCGTCACCAGCGTGATCCCACCCTTGGACACATGGAACCGCCTAGCATCCTCCTCGCGGTTGTAGCCTATCTGCATGCCATCCGGGATCTCGCAGTCGTTGTCCAGCACCACGCGTTTGAGCTTCACCTCCTCGCCTATGCGGCACCCGGACAGGATGACCGAATCGGTGATGTCGCTGCGACACCCCACACGGACGTCCGAGAACAGCAAGGAATGGTGCACCCTGGCGCCGCTGATGATGCAGCCACCGGATACCATCGAATCTATGGCTACGCCGCGCCTTCCTTCGTCGTTGAAGACAAACTTGGCCGGGGGTAGTTGCTCCTGATAGGTCCAGATCGGCCAGTGCTTGTCGTAGAGGTCGAGGTCAGGAACCACGCTGACCATCTCCATGTTGGCTTCCCAGTAGGCGTCGATGGTCCCTACGTCGCGCCAGTAGGCATGGCCCTCGCCAGACATCCCCACGCAGCTCTTCTCGAAGCGGTGCGCAAACACGCGGTAGCGCTCGATGAGATAGGGGATGATGTCGTGTCCGAAATCGTGCGAGGAGGACTTGGTATCGGCATCGCGCACCAGTTGTTCGTACAGGAACTTGGCGTTGAACACATATAGGCCCATGCTGGCCAGGGACCTGCCCGGTTTGCCAGGGATCTCCGCGGGATGCGTGGGCTTCTCCGCAAACTTGACGATGCGATCCTCCTCGTCCACCTTCATCACGCCGAAGCTGGAAGCGTCCGCGACCGGCACTTCTATGCAGCCCACCGTCATATCGGCCTCGCAGCGCACATGCGCTGCCAGCATCTCGCCGTAGTCCATCTTGTAGATGTGATCGCCGGCCAGGATGACGATGTATTCGGGGTTGTAGCCGCGCAGGATGTCTATGTTCTGGAACACGGCGTCCGCTGTCCCGCGATACCACTCCTCCTGGATGCGCTGCTGCGCGGGCAGGAGGGCTACGAACTCGTTGAACTCGCCGCGCAGGAAACCCCAGCCCTTCTGGATGTGTTCGATCAGCGTGTGCGCCTTGTACTGCGTGATCACGCCTATGCGGCGGATGCCTGAGTTGATGCAGTTGGAGAGGGGAAAATCGATGATGCGGAACTTGCCGCCGAACTGCACGGCAGGCTTGGCGTTCCAGTCCGTCATGTTGTGCAGGCGGCTGCCCCTGCCACCGGCCAGGACCAGGGCTACCGTGTTCTTGGTCAGCGCACTGATGAAACGTGGTGAATGCATGTCTTGCGCCATGTTGCCCCCTGTCGTTCTACATCATCGTTTGCCCTGCTTGCCCAGTATAGTGCCGTAAAGATCGAGGTAAAGCTGTGCGCTGTGCCGCCAACCCATGTCGCGGCGCATGCCGTTGAGCTGGATGCGGCGGAACATGCGCGGATCGCGATAGCACTCGATCGCCCAGCGTATGGTCTGCTGCAATATGGAGGCGCTCGCCTCGTCGAACATGAACCCCGTGCCGCTCTCCAGGCTCGCGCTGACCACGGAGTCGGCCAGGCCCCCCGTCTTGCGCACCACAGGCGGTGTACCGTAGCGCATGCCGTACATCTGATTGAGTCCGCAGGGCTCGAAGCGTGAAGGCATGAGGAAGATGTCCACGCCGGCCATGATCTGGTGCGACAGCGCCTCGTCGAACCCTATGGTGACCGAGACGCGCCCCCCATGACGCAGGGCCAGCTGCTGATAGCGCCGCTCCAGCTCGGCCTCGCCGCTGCCCAGCACGACCAGCTGCGCGCCGCTTTCCAGCAAGGTGGGCAGGCATTCGATGAGCAGGTCCAGCCCTTTCTGGTAGGTCAGGCGGCTGACCACCCCGAGCAGGGGGGCGAGCTCGTTCACCTCCAGCCCAAGGCGCTTCTGCAGTGCCAGCTTGCCCCGCGTCTTGAGCGACAGGTCGTGCTCGTCGTAGCGCACCTCAAGATGCTCGTCGGTCGCCGGGTCCCACTCGCCCTCGTCTATGCCGTTGAGGATACCGCTGACGTCGGCCTTGCGCGCGGTGAGCAGACCCTGCATGCCATAGCCCATGTCGGTTGCCTGTATCTCGTGAGCATAGGTCGGGCTGACCGTCACGATGCGGTCCGCGTAGTGCAGCCCCGCCTTGAGGAAGGACAGGTTGCCATGGAACTCGACGCCATGCATGTCGAACACGTGCTGCGGCAGATGAAGCGGCTTCAGCCAGTCGCGGTCGAAATTGCCCTGGAAGGCGATGTTGTGCACGGCCATCACGCTCCTGGCATGAGGCCGCGTATCCAGGCGCAGGTACGCAGGTGCGAGTCCGGTCTGCCAGTCGTTGCAGTGCACCAGCTCCGCCTGCCAAGCCACGGGCGTGTCGGCGCTGCCCAGCAGGGCCGCGACCTTCGACAGCATGCCGAAACGCATGGGGTTGTCCGGCCAGTCTCCGCCCAGGTGATAGTGATAAGGCCCCGCGACGCGGCAGAAATATTGCGGTGCATCCAGCACATACACGGGCACGTCGGTGTTGGGCATCCTGGCGCTCAGCAGCCTCACCTCGGGCTGATCGGGGAACACTGAGAAGGTGGCCACTGTGCGCTTGTCGCCCAAGCCCTCCAGCACCGGGATATAACCCGGCACCAGGAGGCGTACATCCTGCCCAAGCTCCTGCAGCGCCGCGGGAAGGGAAGCGCTGACATCCGCCAGCCCTCCGGTCTTGATCAGCGGGTGGACTTCTGAGGTCGCGAACAGGATGCGTGTCATGGTGCCTTGGACAGGGATTTGTAGTAATTGATCAGGCCGTTGGTCGAAGAATCATGGGCAGAGACCGGCAAGTCGCCGCGCAGCTCGGACTGAATATTTGCCGCCAGCTGTTTGCCCAGCTCCACCCCCCATTGGTCGTACGGATTCACGTTCCAGATCATGCCCTGCACGAAGATCTTGTGCTCGTACATGGCGATGAGCCGGCCCAGGGTGCGCGGTGTGAGTTGATCAAACAGGATGGAATTGGTGGGCTTGTTGCCCTCGAACACCTTGTGCGGCAGCAGCGCCTCGATGGCCGCAGCATCCATGCCGCTGCCCTGCAGTTCGGCGCGCACTTCATCCTCCGTCTTGCCCTTCATCAACGCCTCGGTCTGCGCGAAGAAATAGGAGAGCAGGACCAGATGATGCTCGCCCCAGGTGTGGTAGCTGCGCACCGCGGCGATGAAATCGGCGGGGATGATCTGCGTCCCCTGGTGTATGAGCTGGTAGTAGGCATGCTGCCCGTTCGAACCTATCCCGCCCCACAGTACCGGCCCGGTGGCGTAGTCCACCACACGTCCCGCACGATCCACGCGCTTGCCGTTGCTCTCCATGTCGGCCTGCTGCATGTAGGCTGCCAAGTGCTCCAGCGACTGGTCGTAAGGCAATATGGCGACGGTCGAAGCCTCGAAGAAGTTGCGATACCAGATGCCGATCAGCGCCAGGATGACGGGTATGTTCTGTTCAAGCGGCGCCGTGCGGAAATGCGTGTCCATGTCATAGGCACCGCGCAGCAGCTCCTCGAACCTGTCCATCCCCACATACAAGGCGATGGACAGACCGATGGAAGACCACAGCGAATAGCGGCCGCCCACCCAGTCGGAGAACTCGAACATGTTCGCAGGATCGATGCCGAATGCCGCCACCGCCTGAGCATTGGTGGACAGCGCCACGAAATGCTTGGCCACGTGCCCATCGTCACCCGCCTTGCGCAGTAGCCAATCGCGCGCCGAGCGCGCGTTCATCAGGGTCTCCTGCGTGGTGAAGGTCTTGGAGGCGACGATGAACAGCGTAGTCTCCGGATCCAGCGTCTCCAGCTTGATGTCCAGGTCTGCGCCATCCACGTTGGACACGAAATGCACGCGCAACGCCTGGGTGGAAAAGGGATGCAATGCATCGCACACCATCAGCGGGCCGAGATAAGAGCCGCCTATGCCTATGTTCACCACATCGCTGATCGCCTTGCCGGTATAGCCGCGCCATGAGCCGTTGCGCACACTGTCCGAGAACACGCGCATCTTCTGCAGCACCTGACGCACCCCTGGCAGCACATCCTTCCCGTCCACCCGTATGGGGGCGTGGGCCGGATCGACTGCCGCGCGCAGGGCGGCGTGCAGCACTGCGCGCCCCTCGGTGAAGTTGATCTTCTCGCCGCCGAACATCTGGTCGCGCCAGCTCTCCACCTTGGCTTGGCGCGCCAAATCGAACAGCAATGACATGGTCTCCTGCGTGATGAGGTTCTTGGAGTAGTCGAGCAGGAAATCGTCCAGACGCACCGAGAAACGCTCGAAGCGCCCGGGGTCGGCGTCAAAAGCCTGGCGTAGCGAGAACTTCCCTATGGATTGGTGATGTTGTTGCAGAGCAAGCCATGCCGTAGAGCGTGTCAACTGGGTCATAAGGGACCTATATGGACCTGATATTGATGATGGTTTGGTACGAAAACTTCGGGGAAATCAACTCGCCCGCTCGAGCACGATGCCAGCCAAGGGCGGCAGCGTCAGCTCTATCGATTGTTGTTCCCCATGCCAGGGAACATCGCCCGAATATAAACCAAAACCATTGCCCATATTCGAGCCTCCGTAATAGTGTGAATCGCTGTTGAAAATCTCGCGGTAGCTTCCCTTATGCGGCACGCCCACGCGGTAAGCTGCACGCGGCACCGGCGTGAAGTTGAGCAGCACGATGACGTAGGATCCATCGTGTGCCTTCCTGTGGAAGATCAGCACCGAATCGTCGGCGTTGTTGCAGTCCACCCAGGAGAAGCCTTCGTGGGAAAAATCCAGCTGGTGCAGCGCCGAGACCTCGCGGTAGAGCCGATTGGCGTCACGCACCAGGTCCTTGATGCCGCTGTGCTGGCTGCGCCCCAGCAGGTGCCAGTCGATCTCGCTGCCGACCTTCCACTCGTGCCCCTGCGCGATCTCGTTGCCCATGAAGTTCAGCTTCTTGCCCGGCGTGGTGATCTGGTAGGTGAACAGCAGGCGCAGGTTGGCGAACTTCTGCCAGCCGTCGCCCGGCATCTTGTCCAGCAGCGAGCGCTTGCCGTGCACCACCTCGTCGTGCGAGAAAGGCAGCACGAAGTTCTCGGTATAGGCGTAGAGCTGGCCGAAGGTCAGCATATTGTGGTGATAACGCCTGTGCACCGGGTTGAGCTCCATGTAGGACAAGGTGTCGTTCATCCAGCCCATGTTCCACTTCATGGAGAAACCCAGACCGCCCAGGTAGGTGGGGCGCGACACCATGGGCCAGGACGTTGATTCCTCGGCGATGGTCAGCGATCCTGGAAACTGCTCGTGCGTCATCACGTTCAGTTCGCGGAAGAAGTCCACCGCCTCCAGGTTCTCGCGGCCACCGTAACGGTTGGGCAGCCACTCGCCGCCTTTGCGCGAGTAATCCAGGTAGAGCATGGAGGCCACCGCATCCACGCGCACGCCATCCACATGGAACTCGTTCAGCCAGTAGTAGGCATTGGCCAGCAGGAAGTTGCGGACCTCGTTGCGTCCGTAGTTGAAGATCAGCGTGCCCCAGTCCTGATGCTGCCCCAGGCGCGGGTCCTCGTGTTCATACAGAGCCGTGCCGTCGAAACGTGCCAGGGCGAAGTCATCCTTGGGGAAATGGGCGGGCACCCAGTCCAGCACCACCCCTATGCCCGCAAGGTGGCAGCTGTCCACAAAATAGCGGAAGTCCTCCGGCGTCCCGTAACGGCTGCTCACGCCGTAATAGCCGGTGGTCTGGTAGCCCCAAGACTCGTCCAGCGGATGCTCGCTGATCGGCATCAGCTCGATATGCGTGTAACCCATCTCCTGCACGTAGGGGATGAGGCTCTCCGCCAGTTCGCGGAAGTTGTAGAAACGCCCGTCCCAGTGCTTCTTCCACGAACCGGCATGAACCTCGTACAGGTTCATCGGCAGGTGCTGCCAGTCGCACGAGGCGCGCCGCTCCAGCCACTCATTGTCGCGCCACTGGTAGCCGCCCAGCACGGTCACTTTCGACGCCGTGCCCGGGCGCATCTCGAAGCCGAAACCATAGGGGTCGGTCTTGGTCAGCAGTTCGCTCGTGTGGCGGTTGCGTATCTCGAACTTGTAGAACTCGCCCAGGCCGATGTCGGGCACGAATATCTCCCACACCCCACTGCTGCCCAGGCTGCGCATGGGATGCACGCGGCCGTCCCAGCCATTGAAATCGCCCACCACGCTGACCCGCCCCGCATTCGGGGCCCAGACCGCGAAGCGCACGCCCCACACGCCCTGCAGTTCCAAGTGGTGCGCGCCGAGCATGCGGTAGGCCTCATGCAAGCGCCCCTGCGAGAAGAGGTAGAGGTCGTGCTCGCTGATGCTGGAGGTAAAGGTGTAGGCGTCGTGTATCTCGATCACGTGGCTGAAGAAGGCCAGCTTCACGCGACAGGGGGAAGGCGGCTTTGCCGCGCCGCGCCAGGTGAAGAGCCCCTCGGCATCGGAGCGCTCCAGCGCCAGCCAGTCTGAGCCGTCGTGCACGTGGACCTCGGTCGCGTAGGGCTGGAACACGCGCAGCACCCATTCTGAACCGGCCTGATGCAGACCCAGATAGGAAAAAGGGTCGTGATGGCGTGCCTCAAGGATGGCACGCTTGTTCTGTGTATCACTGGACATCTGTCGGCTCCCTAAAGCTTAATATATAGCCTGCCAGCGCGCGAGGAGCAATCCGAAACTACAGGATAACCCGCACTGTCACAAAGAATTCATCAAAACCGAGATGGCATCCAGTTCTTAGATTGAGACTGCCATGATGTTGCTGGTGCGAAAGGAGAGACTCGAACTCTCACGCCTTGCGGCGCTGGAACCTAAATCCAGTGCGTCTACCAATTCCGCCACTTTCGCCCGTAGGGCACAGAACCCCAAAAGGGCGCGCATTATAACCGAGCGGTCTTCAACCGCCAGCGATTTGCACCACAGCGCGGCCCCGCGATTCGCCGTGCAGCATCGCCGGGAACACCTCCGGCAAATTTGCGAAGGGGACTGCATGCGCGATCTCCGCCAGCCTCTTAGGCTTCAGCCCCGTCCTGAACCCGGTCGAAGGATTGCCGGCCAGGCGCTGCCATACCTGCTTGCGCAAGGGCATCGCGGTGGCCGCTGAATCCACCCCCAAGAGCTTCACGCCGCGCAGAATGAAAGGGAACACCGTAGTGTGCAGCTCCACACCACCCGCGTTGCCGAAACTCGCGATGGCCCCGTCCTGCTGCATGGTGCGGGTAAGCCAGGCCAGCGTATCGCCGCCCACCGCATCCAGCGCCCCAGCCCACTGCGATCTTTCCAGCGGGCGCGCGCTCTTCAGGTCCACCTCGCTGCGCGGCAATATCTCGCTCGCACCTATAGACTTCAGGTACTCGTGTTCGCTCGCCTTGCCGGTCAGCGCCACGACGTGATAACCCAGCTGCGACAGCATCTGGATCGCCAGGCTGCCCACGCCCCCGGTGGCACCGGTGACGATCACCTTGCCCTTGTCGGGCGTCAGCTCGTTCTGCTCCAGGCGATGGATGGCGAGTGAGGCAGTGAAGCCCGCCGTGCCGAGCGCCATCGCCTCGTACAGGGTGAGCCCCTGCGGCAACGGCACCACCCAGTCGGCCGGCACACGCACATACTCGGCAAAGCCTCCGTCGTGCGCCACGCCCATGTCGTAGCCCGTGACCAGCACCGCATCGCCCGCCTTGAAGCGCGAGTCCGATGAGCTTTCCACAATGCCGGCCGCATCCACCCCGCCCACGCACGGGAAGCGCCGGATGATCTTGCCCGCCCCGGTCGCTGCCAGCGCGTCCTTGTAGTTCACCCCGGAGTAATGGACCTTGATGACGACCTCACCTGCGTCGAGGTCGGCGAGAGTGAGATCGACGAAACGGCCTTGGGACTTGCCGTCCTCTTCGAAGATGCGATAGGCGCTGAAGGTCGTCATCACAGATCCAGCAGCACTAGCCCCGGATATTCCAGGTACTCCTTGATCGCGACGAGGAACTGCACTGCCTCGCGGCCGTCGATGATGCGGTGGTCGTAGGACAGCGCGAGATAGTTCATCGGGCGGATGACGACCTGGCCGTTCTCGGCCACGGGACGGTCCTTGGTGGCGTGGATGCCGAGGATGGCGCTCTGCGGCGGGTTGATGATGGGGGTGGAGAGCATGGAGCCGAACACGCCGCCGTTGGTGATGGAGAAGGTGCCGCCCGTGAGCTCCTCCATGGTGAGCCTGCCGTCCTTGGCGCGCGCGGCGTAATCGGCGATGCGGTGCTCGATGTCGGCGTAGGAGAGCTGGTCCGCGTCGCGGATGATGGGCACCACCAGGCCGCGTTCGCTGCCTATGGCCACACCGATGTCGAAGTAGCCGTGGTAGATGATGTCGTTGCCGTCCACCGAGGCGTTGACGATGGGGAACTTCTTCAGCGCGTGCACGGCGGCCTTGACGAAGAAGGAGGAGAAGCCCAGTTTCACGCCGTGCTTCTTCTCGAACGCGTCCTTGCACTTGCTGCGCAGGTCCATCACCGGCTGCATGTTCACTTCGTTGAAGGTGGTGAGGATGGCCGCATTCTGCTGTGACTGCAGCAGGCGCTCTGCGATGCGCTGGCGGATGCGCGTCATGGGCACGCGCTGCTCGGTGCGGTCGCCCGCAATGGTGGAAGGAGGCGCGACGTTTCTACCCTCTCCCCTGCCCTCTCCCTGCAAGGGAGAGGGAGTGGTGGAGCCGGGCGAGGGTGCCGGTCTGGCGGGTTGCGCAGCGGCCAGCACATCCTCCTTGGTCACCAGGCCGTGCCGGCCGGAGCCCTGCAGGCTGGCGGCATCCACGTCGTGTTCGTGCGCCAGCTTGCGCGCCGAGGGAGAGACGGCGGTCGCCTGCGCGGTCGCATGGGCGCCTCCGGCCGCCTGTGCGACGGCCGCCGTGTCGATCTGGGCGATGACCTCCTCGCTGGTCACTTTCGCGCCGTCCGCCTTGATGACCTTGGTGAGCACGCCACTCTTGACCGCCGGCAGCTCCAGCACAACCTTGTCGGTCTCGATGTCGATCAGGTTCTCGCCTTCGCTCACTGCCTCGCCGACCTTCTTGTGCCACGTGAGCAGCGTCGCTTCGGACACCGATTCGGAAAGCTGCGGGACTTTGACTTCAACGATGCTCATGGGGCGCTCCTGGTTTGTTCTTGATGTCTAGGTCGGGACGGAAGGCGGCCTCGATCACCGCCTTCTGCTGTTCGTTGTGCACCGCGAGGTAGCCCGCCGCGGGAGAGGCGGAGGACGGGCGCAGCGCATAGCCCAGCTTCATGCCGGGGCGCATGTGGCGCAGCAGGTAATGCTGGATGCGGTGCCATGCGCCCTGGTTGCCCGGCTCTTCCTGGCACCAAACCACCTCGGTCGCATTGGGATAGGCGGCTACCTGCGCGGTGAATTCGTCGTGCGGGAAGGGATAGAGCTGTTCCAGCCGGATGATGGCCATGTCGGCTATGCCGCGCTCGCGTCTCGCCTTGATGAGGTCGTAGTACACCTTGCCGCTGCAGGCGATGACGCGGCGCACCTTGCCTGCTTCCAGCCCGTCATCCACCTCGGGGATGACGGGCTGGAAGCCGCCCTGCGCCAGGTCGTCCAGCGATGAAGCCGCCTCTTTGCTGCGCAGCAGGCTCTTGGGCGTGAACACGATGAGCGGCCTGCGTATCGGGCGCAGCATCTGGCGGCGCAGCAGGTGGAAGACCTGTGCGGAGGTGGACGGGATGCAGACCTGGATGTTGTAGTCGGCGCACAACTGCAGATAGCGCTCTATGCGCCCGGACGAGTGCTCCGGCCCTTGGCCCTCGTAGCCGTGCGGCAGCAGCATGGTGAGGCCGCACAGCCTACCCCACTTGGCCTCGCCCGAGGCGATGAACTGGTCTATGACCACCTGCGCGCCGTTGGCGAAATCGCCGAACTGCGCCTCCCATATCGTCAGCGTATCCGGCTCCGCGGTGGCGTAGCCGTATTCGAACGCGAGCACCGCCGCCTCCGACAGGATGGAATCGATGACGATGAAATCCGCCTGGTTGGGCCCGATGTTCTGCAGTGGGATGTGGTAGCCCTGGTCGAACTGCACGCGGTTCTGGTCGTGCAGCACAGCATGGCGGTGGAAGAAGGTGCCGCGCCCGCAATCCTCTCCGGACAGGCGGATGGGATAGCCCTCGGCCACGAGGCTCGCGTATGCCAGGTTCTCGGCCATGCCCCAGTCCAGCGGCATTTCGCCCTTTCCCATCGCGGAACGGTCGGCCATGATCTTCTCGACGCGCGCGTGCAGCTTGAAGTTCTGCGGTACGGCGGTCAGGCGCTCGGCCATCTGCTGCAGGCGCGCGCTCGAAACCGCGGTGTCCACCGCCACGTTCCAGGGCACATCGCCCTTGTACCTCGTCCAGTTGACGCCGTACTCGTGCTTGACGCCCGCCACCGCCAGCTGCAGCGGGTCGCGTCCTTCGTCCATCGCACGGCGATAGTCCGTGACCATGGCATCCGCCTCTTCCTGCGACACCGCCCCCTGCTCCACCAGGCGCTTGGCGTACAACGTCCTCGTGCCCGGATGCTGGTTGATGTAGCGGTACATGAAGGGCTGGGTGACCAGCGGCTCGTCCTGCTCGTTGTGCCCCAGCTTGCGGAAGCACACCATGTCGACCACCACGTCCTTGCCGAAATGCATGCGGAAATCGAGCGCGAGCTCGGTGATGCGCAGCACGGCCTCCGGATCGTCCGCGTTCACATGGAAGATGGGCGCGTCTATCATCTTCGCAACGTCGGTGCAGTACAGCGAAGAACGCGCGTCGCGCGCATCCGAGGTGGTGAAGCCGATCTGGTTGTTGATGACGATGTGCACCGTGCCGCCCGTGCGGTAGCCGCGCGTCTGCGACAGGTTGAACGTCTCCTGGTTAACGCCCTGTCCTGCGAAGGCCGCATCGCCGTGCAGCAGCACAGGCAGCACCTGCGCCCCCTTGTGATCCTTGCGCCGATGCTGGCGCGCCCTTACCGACCCCTCCACCACGGGATTGACGATCTCCAGGTGCGACGGGTTGAAGGCGAGCGTCACGTGCATGACGCCGCCGGGGGTGCCGATGTCGGACGAGAATCCCTGGTGATACTTCACGTCCCCCGAGGTCAGGTGCTCGGCATGCACCCCTTCGAACTCGGCGAACAGCACCTTGGGCAGCTTGCCCAGCGTGTTCACCAGCACGTTCAGCCGGCCGCGGTGCGCCATGCCGATGACGGTCTCCTTCACGCCCGCCCCGCCCGCACGCTGCAGCAGATGGTGCAGCAAGGGGGTCAGCGTCTCGCCGCCTTCCAGCGAGAAACGTTTCTGGCCCACGTATTTCGTGTGCAGGTAGCGCTCCAGCCCTTCAGCCGCGGTCAGCCGCTCCAGGATGCGCTTCCTGGTTTCCAGGGGATACTCCGCCTCCCCGGTCGGCCCCTCCAGCCGTGCCTGTATCCAGCGTTTCTGCGCGATGTCGCTGATGTACATGTACTCGGCGCCCACGCTGCCGCAATAGATGCGGCGCAGCCGTTGCAGGATCTCGCGCAGGGTCATGCGCGCGCCACCGACGAGAGAACCGGTGTTGAAGGTGGTGTCGAGGTCAAACTCGCCCAGGCTGTAATACGCGGGATTCAGCTCCGCGATCTGCGGCTTGGCATGACGCGCCAGGGGGTCGAGGTCCGCCACGCGCACGCCCAGGAAGCGGTAGGCATTGATGAGCTGCAACACCGAGGCCTGCTTGCGCGCCTCGTCCGCATACGCGGTCGTCTCCACTCGGCTGCCCGCGCCGACGAAGCCCTGCTGGATCGGCCCGTGCGCAACGTCTGCGCTCTCTGCGGACTGCAGCTTGTCGAAGTAGGCCCGCCACTCCGCGGGAACCGACGCAGGATTGCGCAGGTAATCCTCGTACAGGCTCTCGACGAAGGCGTTGTTGCCGCCGGACAGCGGCGAGGTGCTGCGCATGGCCTCCATGTAGGTGCTGCTGCCCGGGGCGTTCATGGTCTGACCGTTCAGCGTTGCGCGATAGGCACGAAGTCGCGCTTGGTCGCGCCGCGATACAGCTGGCGCGGGCGGCCGATTTTGTGCTCGACATCACCTATCATCTCGTTCCACTGCGAGATCCAGCCGACGGTACGCGCCAGGGCGAAGATCACGGTGAACATGTTGGTCGGGATGCCGATCGCGCGCAGCACGATGCCGGAGTAGAAGTCCACGTTCGGATACAGCTTGCGCTCGATGAAGTACGGGTCGGACAGCGCGGTCTTCTCCAGCTCCATCGCCAGCTCGAACAGCTTGTTGTTCTCCAGCCCGAGCTCCTTGAGCACCTCGTAACAGGTCTCGCGCATCACGTTGGCGCGCGGGTCCATGTTCTTGTACACGCGGTGGCCGAATCCCATCAGGCGGTATTTCTTGTCCTTGACGCCCTGCACGTACTCCTTCACGCGCGACACGTCGCCGATCTCTTCCAGCATCTTGAGCGCCGCTTCGTTGGCGCCGCCGTGGGCCGGGCCCCACAGCGCCGCGATGCCGGAGGCAATGCAGGCGAAGGGGTTGGCGCCGGAAGAGCCCGCCAGGCGCACCGTCGAGGTGGAGGCGTTCTGCTCGTGGTCCGCATGCAGAATGAAGATGCGCTCCAGCGCGCGCACCAGCACCGGGTTGGGCTCGTAGTCCTCGGCGGGCGTGCCGAACATCATGTACATGAAGTTCTCGACATAGCCGAACTTGTTCTTCGGGTACATGAAGGGCTCGCCTATGCTGTACTTGTAGGCCATGGCGGCGATGGTCGGCACCTTGGCCAACAGACGATAGGCCGAGATGCGGCGGTGCTCCGGGTTACTGATGTCGAGCGAGTCGTGATAGAAGGCCGACAGCGCGCCCACCACGCCCACCATCACCGCCATGGGGTGCGCATCGCGGCGGAAGCCATTGAAGAAGCGCGCCAGCTGGTCGTGCACCATGGTGTGGTGGGTGATGATCTGGGCGAATTCGGCCTTCTGCGCCGCAGTCGGCAGTTCGCCGTTCAGCAGCAGGTAGCACACCTCGAGGAAGTCGGAGTTCTCCGCCAGTTGTTCGATGGGGTAGCCGCGGTAATACAGCAGTCCGGCATCGCCGTCGATGAAGGTGATGCCGGACGTGCAGCTCGCCGTGGCCATGAACGCCGGGTCATAGGTGAATATGCCCAGCTTGTTGAGGCTGCGCATGTCCACCACGTCGGGACCGAGCGTGCCGGACAGGATGGGCAGCTCGACGCTGCGCCCATCGTCCAAAGTGAGTGTTGCTACACGTTTGCTTTCCATTTCTTCCTCGCTTCTTTCAGACTTCTCTCAACCATTCCAACACCATGCGCTGGTGCGCATGGGTCGGTTCCATCTTGCCCGTCACCAGGTCCCACAGGAGCGTATCCGGCAGATCCAGCAACTCATCGAAGGCCGCGCACTGCACCCGGTCCAGCTGCGGGTAGCGCTGTCCGACGAAGCGGCCCAGCACGATATCCAGCTCCAGCAGGCCGCGCCGGCAGCGCCAGCGCATGCGTTCCCGATATGCAGGATCGGGGATTGCAGATAGAGGATCGAGCGAATCTGCTTCCCCTTCCCCCTCATGACTCGATCCTCGCCCCTCGATCCTCATACCGTTCTTTTCACCATCATGTCCTTGATCCTGCCTATGGCCTCGGTCGGGTTCAGCTCCTTGGGGCACACGTCCACGCAATTCATGATGGTGTGGCAACGAAACAGGCGATATGGGTCTTCCAGGTTGTCCAACCGCGCGGACGTGTCCTGGTCGCGCGTATCTGCCAGGAAACGGTAGGCCTGCAGCAGGCCCGCCGGTCCCACGAACTTGTCTGGGTTCCACCAGAAGGAAGGGCAGGCCGTGGAGCAACAGGCACACAGTATGCATTCGTACAGCCCGTCCAGCTGCGCCCTGTCCTCCGGCGACTGCAAACGCTCGGTCTCGGGCGGCGGGTCGTTGTTCACCAGGTAGGGCTTGATCGAGTGGTACTGCTTGAAGAACTGCGACATGTCCACGATCAGGTCGCGGATCACAGGCAGCCCCGGCAGCGGCCGGATCTCGATGGGCTGCTTCAGCGTAGACAAGGGCGTGATGCAGGCCAGCCCGTTGCGGCCGTTGATGTTCATCGCATCCGAGCCGCACACGCCTTCGCGACACGACTTGCGGAAGCCTATGCTGTCGTCCTCTTGCTTGAGCAGCATCAGCGCGTCAAGCAGCATGGCATCACCCGCCTCCATGCTCAGTTCGTAGTCCTGCATGTAGGGCTTGGTGTCGGTGTCCGGGTTGTAGCGGTAGATCCTGAATCTCATGGGTCGCTCCTAGTACACGCGCGCCTTGAGCGGGAAGGATTCGACGGTCAGTGGCTTCAGTCGCACCGGCTTGTAGTCCAGCCTGTGCCCTTCGCTGTAGTACAGCGAGTGCTTCAGCCAGTTCTTATCGTCGCGCTCGGGGTAGTCCTCGCGTGCGTGCGCACCGCGGCTCTCCTTGCGTGCTTCGGCCGCAGTCATTGTGGCCTGGGCCACTTCGATCAGGTTGTCCAGTTCCAGCGCCTCGACGCGCGCGGTGTTGAACACGCAGCTCTTGTCCCTGATTCCCGTGTGGCACGCCCGCTCTGCCACCTCGCGTATTTTCGTCACGCCCTCGGCAAGCAGGTCGGGGAAGCGGAACACACCGCAATGCGTCTGCATCACGCGACGCATCGCGTCGCCGACCTCGGCCACGCTCTCGCCGCTCTTTTGACCGTCCAGCCGTGCCAGGCGCGCCAACGGACGGTCCGCGGCATCAGGTGGCAGCGGTTTGGGATTGGGATTGGCATTGAGGTCTTCGATGATCTGGCGCGCAGCCGCGCGGCCGAAGACGATGAGGTCAAGCAGCGAGTTGCAGCCGAGGCGGTTTGCACCGTGCACCGACACGCAGGCGCACTCGCCCACGGCGTAGAAGCCCTGCACCACGTCCTCGGGTGCAGTGCCGTGTGGCGCCACGACCTGCCCGTGGTAGTTGGTGGGGATGCCGCCCATCATGTAGTGCGCGGTGGGCACCACCGGTATCGGTGCGCGCGCCGGATCGACATGGGCGAACTTGAGCGCGATGTCGCGTATGCCCGGCAGCCGGTGGCGTATCACCTCCTCGCCCAGATGGTCGAGCTTGAGCAGCAGATGGTCGCCATGCGGCCCGCAGCCGCGCCCTTCCTTGATCTCGGTCGCCATGGCTCGCGACACCACGTCGCGGCTGGCAAGGTCCTTGGCGGTGGGGGCATAGCGCGGCATGAAGCGCTCGCCGTCCTTGTTCACGAGGTACCCGCCTTCTCCGCGCACGCCCTCGGTGATGAGCACGCCGGAGCCATGCACGCCGGTGGGGTGGAACTGGAAGAACTCCATGTCTTCCAGCGGGATGCCGGCGCGCGCCGCCATGCCCAGCCCGTCGCCGGTGTTGATGTAGGCGTTGGTGCTGGCCGAGAAGATGCGCCCTGCCCCTCCCGTGGCGAACAGCGTGGCGCGCGCCTGCAGGATCATCACCTCGGAAGTCTCGATCTCCATCGCCACCACGCCCAGCACGTCGCCGTCCTCGTCGCGGATCAGGTCCAACGCCATCCACTCGATGAAGAAGTTGGTGTTGGCCTTGACGTTCTGCTGGTACAGCGTGTGCAACAGCGCGTGGCCTGTGCGGTCGGCCGCGGCACAAGCGCGCGGCACCGGGTTCTTGCCGTAGTCCTGCATGTGGCCACCGAACGGGCGCTGGTAGATCTTGCCGGAATCCAGCCGATCGAAAGGCATGCCGAAGTGCTCCAGCTCGTACACCACTTCGGGCGCGGCACGGCACATGAACTCGATGGCGTCTTGGTCGCCCAGATAGTCCGAACCTTTCACGGTGTCGTACATGTGCCAGTGCCAGTTGTCTTCGTTGACGTTGCCCAGCGAGGCGGCGATGCCCCCCTGCGCCGCGACGGTGTGCGAGCGCGTCGGGAAGACCTTGGACAGCACAGCAACTTTCAGTCCCGCCTGCGACAGCGTGAGCGCCGCGCGCATGCCGGCACCGCCAGCGCCCACCACCACCACGTCGAACGTCCTTTTGTTGATCGCCATCAGATACCCCAGAGGATTTGCACCGACCAGATCGCATACAGGATCAGCGCCAGTATGACCAGCGCATGGATCAGCAGGCGGATGCCGGCAGGCTTGACGTAATCCATCACGATGTCGCGCATGCCCACCCAAGCGTGATAGAACACGCAGAACAGGAAGAGCAGCGAGAAAGTGCGCGTGACGTTGCCCGAGAAGAGCTCGACCCAGGTGTCGTAGCCGAAGGACGGCTGCACCAGCAGGTAGATGGCGATCGCCAGGGTGTACACCGCCATGACCGCAGCCGTGATGCGTTGCGCGAGCCAGTCGCGCAGGCCGTAGTGCGCGCCGGTGATGACGCGGTTCACCATAGCTGCGCTCCCAGCACAACCGTCAGGGTCAGGCTGGCCGCCATCACCCAGCGGCTGCTGGCACGCGCGGCCGCCAACGTAGGTAACAGGTGCAGATCGATGGCCAGGTAGCGCAGGCCGGCGCAGAAATGATGCAGGAAGGCCCACAGCAGCCCCAGCAGTACCAACTTGAGGAGCGGGCTCGCGAGGTGTTCAGTAAGGTTGGTATAGGTCTCGACGGAACGCAGGCTCTGGTCGAGCAGCAGGAGCAGAAAAGGCAGCGCCAGAAACAACACTGCACCGCTGATGCGGTGCAGGATGGATACAACAGCCGGGAGGGGCTGTTTGATCTCGAGCAGAGCCAGATGTTTAGGGCGCTTTTTATTCATTATTTCCGCAGCCAAAGTCGAGTGGCGCAATGCTACACCTGCGCTTGGCGAGTGAAAAGCGAAAGGGCCATGATTTCACCGACTTTGAGAGGTAACGCACATAGGGAGTGCCCATGAGCCAAGCAGCGATCATCTCCCGGACGAAGCTGATCACGCGATTCGTGACATGACCCCGTGACGATGAGGCTGTACAAGCCTGAGTTGCTTTGCTGTCCCGATGAACGCTGGCAGAATGCCCGCACAATAACCTCAAGGAGACCAGCATGAAAGCGCCCATCCGCGTTGCAGTCACAGGAGCGGCAGGACAGATCGGTTACAGCCTGCTTTTCCGCATCGCCAACGGCGACATGCTGGGCCGCGAACAGCCCATCATCCTGCAGTTGCTGGACATCCCTCAGTCGCAGCAGATGCTGCGCGGGGTGGCGATGGAGCTCGAAGATTGCGCCTTCCCCATGCTGCAGCAGACCATCATCACGGACGATGCGCGTATCGCCTTCCGCGATGCCGAGGTGGTGCTGATGGTCGGCGCACGGCCGCGCAGCAAGGGCATGGAGCGCAAGGACCTTCTGGAGGCGAACGGCGCGATCTTCTCCGAGCAGGGCCGCATCCTCAACGAGGTCGCGGCTCGCCACGTGAAGGTGCTGGTGGTGGGCAACCCGGCCAACACCAACGCGCTCATCGCCATGAAGAACGCGCCCGACCTCGATCCGCGCAACTTCAGCGCCATGATGCGCCTGGACCACAACCGCGCGATCGCCCAGGTCGCGTCGAAGCTGTTCCAGCCCATCCAGGACATCAAGAAGATGGTGGTATGGGGCAACCATTCCGGCACACAGTACCCGGACCTCTCGCATGCCGAGATCCGCGGCCGCAAGGTGCTGGACGTGCTGCGCCAGAACGGCTGGGAAAGCTGGGTGGAGGGAGATTTCATCCCCACTGTGCAGAAGCGCGGTGCCGCAGTGATCGAGGCGCGGGGACTTTCCAGTGCGGCCAGCGCGGCCAACGCGGCCATCGCGCACATGCACGACTGGCTGCTGCATTCCCACCACAATGACTGGGTCACCATGAGCGTACCGTCCGACGGCAGCTATGGCATCCCGGAAGGGGTCGTGTACGGCTTTCCCGTCACCTGCCGCAACGGGCATTACACCATAGTGCAAGACCTTCCCATCAGCGAGCTAGGGCGCAAGCACATGGCGGACAGCCACAAGGAGCTGCGCGAAGAACGCGAGCACGTGAGGCACCTGCTGGGGTAGGCCTCCTTTAGTCAGAACCAGAACTTCCCGCCCTGCTCGAGACTCCCCGATGCCGGCATCTCGTGGGAAGCGGGGCGTTCCACGTAATATACGCATACATCTTCGAAGTCCGCGTCCACCACGTCGAGAACAGCGGTGCACAGCACGGTTCTCGTTTCTCCGCGCAATCTGATCGTCTTGCCGCAGTTTCCACAACATCTGGATGGTATCGGCATACCCGCATCCGTCTTCATACTTCCTCCGACTGCATAGTTCGTTTTATTGACACCTACGAACGCTCACGTTGTACTTGGTTGACAGCAAGTGTCATGCCATTACAGGACACATGGGAATAGCCGTTCGATATTGGGAAGAGGCCCAAATTTGTCGATACTTGCTGACCTCATTACGACACCCGTGATGGATGTTCGTCAGCATGCAAGGATTGAATTCCCTGTGTCTGGCCGCAACATCATCGGACTCATAACCGTAAGGGAGGTGTTATGTCTGTCGTACGCACACCGGCTGTGGCCGGAAAGTTCTACCCCGCCGATCCCAGGGATCTCGCGCGTGACGTGCAGGGGTTCCTGGCTGCAGCACGTCCCCAGGCCGTGATTCCCAAGGCGCTGATCGTCCCGCATGCCGGCTACGTCTATTCCGGCGCCATCGCCGCCAGCGCCTATGCCGCATTGAAGACCATCGCCCCGCGCATACGCCGTGTGGTGCTGTTAGGGCCCACCCACAGGGTGGCGGTAAGGGGACTGGCATTGCCTGACAACGAAGCGTTCGATACGCCACTGGGCCGGGTGAAACTGGACCTGAAGGCGATGCGCTCGATCGAACGTCTGCCACAGGTTGTCGTCAGCGCCGCCGCACATGCCCTGGAGCATTCCCTGGAGGTGCAGCTGCCCTTCCTGCAATGCCTGCTCACTGATTTCACCCTGCTGCCTCTGGCTGTGGGCGACGCGACCGCCGATGACGTCGCCGAGGTGCTGGAAGCGGTATGGGGAGGCGAAGAGACCCTGATCGTCATCAGTTCAGACTTGTCGCATTACCTTCCCTACTCTGCTGCGCAGGACATCGACAGCAAGACCACCGAAGGGATCCTCAATTTGCAGCCGCCTTCCAACCACGAACAGGCGTGCGGGGCCACACCGATTAGCGGCCTGGTCCTGGCAGCCAGGAAACACCACCTCACGCCGAAACTACTCGACCTACGAAACTCCGGCGACACTGCGGGGTCCAAGGCCGCAGTGGTGGGGTATGCGGCATTTGCATTTACTCCGCAAGAATAATGGAGATAGATGAAGATGAAGACTGAAGAGTGCGGAACGGTGCTACTTCCGATCGCGCGCGCGGCAATAGCGCAGGCGTTGGGGCTGGCTTATGAGGCGGATGAGACCGCACCCTGGCTTGAGGAATCAGGGGCGTGCTTCGTCACGCTAACCCAGGAGGATGAGTTGAGGGGGTGCATGGGCACCCTGGAGCCACGCCGTTCCCTGCTCATGGACGTCAAAGGGAATGCCGTTGCCGCCGCTTTACGTGACCCTCGTTTCCTCCCGCTCACCGCAGATGAGTTGGACATCACCTCGGTCGAGGTCTCGTTGCTCTCTCCTACGCAGGTGATGGAGGTAGCGCACGAGGAACATGCTCTGGCCCAGCTGCGCCCTGGTGTGGACGGCATCGTGTTCGAATATGGCAGATACCGCAGCACCTTCTTGCCGCAGGTATGGGAACAATTGCCCCAAGCGCGACAGTTCATGGCGCATCTCAAGCGCAAGGCCGGCCTGCCGGACGATTTCTGGGCGGAAGGCGTGAAGCTGTCTCGCTACACCGTCACCAAATGGCGTGAGCAGGAAGGCTCGCCGAGCCGCACATAACCGAAGTCGCTCCTGTACCGATAGAAACCTCAGGAAGGAGGCGCATCATGTTCGATAAGAGCAGAGAACAGACGCTGCTGCACGTAGCCCGGGCGGCCATCGCCAAGGAATTGGGCTTCCTGTCCGACGACCTGCCACGCCCCGCGTGGATGGAAGAACCTGGCGCAACCTTCATCACCCTGACTTTGCATGGCCGACTGCGCGGCTGCATAGGCAGCTTGGAGGCGAACAAGCCGCTCATCGACGACGTACGACAGAACGCAGTCGCTGCCGCCTTTCAGGATCCCCGTTTCCAACCTCTCACGCTCGACGAGTTCGCCGATGTGATCATAGATGTCGCCTTGCTCACCAAACCGGAGCGCATCCGTTTCAGCAGCGAGGAAGACGCCGCCTCGCAACTCAACCCGGGACTGGACGGTGCGACCCTGGAATACGGCGACAGCCGGGCTTCTTTCCTGCCCCATGCTTGGGCTGATTCGCCGGACCCGCAGGTCTTCCTTGCTTTGCTCAAAGAGCAGGCGGGATTGGCGGATGACTTCTGGTCCGATAACATCAAGCTGTCGCACTTCACTGTACGGACATGGCGTGAAGGAGGACGACGCGAAGGCGACAGGCATGGATGAGCCCATCAGCAGCGCAGAGCGCTATCCAGCAAAATACTGGCACATGCTCGATGACGGGCGCATCCAGTGCGACCTGTGCCCGCGCGACTGCAAGCTGAACGATGGACAACGGGGTGCATGCTTCGTGCGCGGTCGCGTGGGTGACACCATGGTGCTCACCACTTATGGGCGAAGTTCCGGCTTCTGCGTCGATCCCATAGAGAAAAAACCGCTCAACCATTTCTATCCAGGCAGCAGTATCCTCTCGTTCGGCACGGCGGGCTGCAACCTCGCCTGCAAGTTCTGCCAGAACTGGGACATCTCTAAATCACGCAGCAACGACAAGCTCGCTGATCAGGCCACGCCGGAGACCATCGCACGCATCGCCGTAGATCTCGACTGCAAGAGCGTGGCCTTCACTTACAATGACCCGGTGATCTTCGCCGAATACGCGATGGACGTGGCCGACGCCTGCCATGCACGCGGAATCAAGACCGTGGCCGTGACCGCCGGCTATATGCACGACCTCCCGCGCCGCGAGTTCTACGCCAAGATGGACGCCGCCAACGTGGACCTGAAGGCATTCACCGACGAGTTCTACTTCAAGCAGACCGGGGCGCATCTGCAGCCGGTGCTGGATACGCTGAAATACCTGAGGCAGGAGACCCCGGTATGGGTCGAGCTCACCACCCTGCTGATCCCGGGCTACAACGACAGCGCGCACGAGATCGGGAAGATGTGTGAATGGATCGCGAAGGAACTGGGCACCGAGGTCCCGCTACATTTCACCGCCTTCCATCCCGACTACAAGATGACCGACGTTCCTGCCACTCCGTCGGCCAAGCTGACGGAGGCACGAAGCATCGCGCACGCGGCCGGTTTGTTGCATGTCTATACCGGCAACGTGCACGATGTCTCCGGTGGGACCACGCACTGCTCGAACTGTAGCCAGCCGCTCATCGTGCGCGACTGGCATGTCATTCGGGAATACGTCGTGACTGAAAAGGGGGAATGTCCACGCTGCGGGACCAGGCTGGCTGGCCACTTCGGGAAATACGAAGGCCAGTTCGGCAGGAAACGGATACCAGTGCTGGTGCGGGACTACTGATCGGGCTGTACTGCTGGTGCACTCAAGGGCGCCAAGTGTGGAGACTCCGACGAACATTGCTGATGCAGCCTGGACAGGTTCATCTGGAAGCGATCCGAAGCACGAGCTATCGTCTCACCATCGAACACGACAGCCTTCGCCATCTCTGTGTTGCCCATCTGCATGAGCAGAACAGCCTCACTGGCTGCCTCATAGAACTCTTCGCAGCTTCGGCAAAGCGAATCGATGAGTCCCCTGTCCTTGCAGTTCTTCCCGTCCTCGCCATGCAGCCACCTGCCTACAGAGCAGTTGGTATGGCATGCGGCAGGCGCCAACGCGACCGGCTGCTTCGCTTTGCCTTCCACGTAATCTTCCAGCCTGCTTCTGAATTCGAGGTGAACCAGAAGCGTTGCAGTTTTGCTGAACGACTGATCTGTCGGTGACCGCTGATCTGTCGCTGACCTGTATACGGCGTTGCGTTCCCGTGCGTACATGTCCACCTCCCTTTCCATGGCAGGCCATGAAGTGACCTGCCCTGTATTTCGGCGCGGGGATTCTGTGGCGGGGGTGCCGATCCGACAATAAGTAGAATTGCCTATATCTCAAGCCTATAACCACCCATGATGAGCATAGAGCCGCTCAGCCGGCTTCGCGCACCAGTGCGAAGCCGCCGCCCGGCGTACGGAAGTTGGTGGTCTGCCCCTGGTAGAGGCGCGCAGCGACGAGCTGAATGTGGCCATCGTAGACATAGCAGCGCACATCGAACTTGAGCGACTGGGGTTCGGCCCCGTCAAGGCAAACCTTGCGTTCGCCCGGTACTGCCAGTCGCTGCGCCACATAGTCCGACTGCATGATCTCCTCGAAGACGCGCTTGGTCAGCTTGTCGCCACGATAGGCGCCCTTGCTGCCATAGCCGCTCGCCGGCTTGAAGAACCACTGCTTGCGTTCGGCCCACCATTGCTCAGCGTCCTTCGCCTCGACCAGCCGCGTTTGCGGCACGCCATGCAGCAGGGCTTCCACACTGGCTGGCGACATGCCCGAGGAACGCAGCGCATCCGCATCCGTGAGCAGAACCAGCCTGCGTTTGTCGGCGTAGCGCAGGTAATGGGTAGGGTTCGGCGTCAGCACCACTTGCCCCCCCTCCCAGGCCTGACGAAGGTGGGGATACTGCCTCAGCTCGAAATCGGTGAGTCGGTTGTAGACCAGATCCATGCGCTGCTCGCCGCAGTAGAGGCCGTTCTCGCGTGCCTCCAGCCCGGCGGGATCGACGACATATGCGGAGATGCCGGCACGTTCGAAGGCCTGTTTCGCGAGCAGGAACTCGGGATAAAGGTATTGCGACTCGGGCTGCTCGTCCACGATGGCGATGGAACCGAGGGGCGCATTGCTACGCTCCATCATCCATTCACGGCGGAACATCTCGACGAAGACTTGGTTCAGGTCATCCTCCGCCACCGGTACGCCATACAGCGAGGCGTCGCGCTGGCTATCGATGAGCAGGGCGTTCAGGAAAGCGCCCCCAGCATTGGAATTGATCTCGATGAGGTGCGCACCCTGTTCGTTGAGGTGGAAGTCGTAGCCGTAGAACACGCCCAACGCCCCATGCTGCGGTGCACCCACGACCTCTTCCGCCGCGGCGATCACTGCACGCATCTGGCCCAGCTGCAGTTCGCTGACGAACACGGGCGCCGCGGCGAAGAGATGCGGACAGCGTTCCTGCACCAGCGCATGCCACGATACCCCTTGCGCCTGCAACGCGCGCTGCAGCGCCTCACCATCCATGCCCGCCCAGTCGGCGCACTCGCCGTTCAGATGAGCGATGAAATCGTAGTCCACATCGAAGTGCTCCTTCCTTTCGGAAGGTCCGGCGACATCAACCACCCAGCAACTCTTTCTTCAGGCTGCCCTGCGCCGGCTTCTTGCCCAGCCATATCTTGAGCAGGGCGCGGTTGAAGGTCGTGCCGACTATGGTGCCGAGCGCTGTGCCGTTCAGGCCGATCTGTGTCCCGCCCGCCGGCGTATAGTCGAGCGTGATGATGTCACCCGGCTTCACTTCCCTCACCGAGTCGAATATCTGTTCCATCTGTTTCACCTGAGGTGCCAGTACCGACATCTCGGCGGAACTATGGTTGGCCTCGATGGCGTCCCTGAACGCGCTGAACATCTTCTTGCCGCTCAATTCGCGCAGGATGTGCAACGCGATGCTGTGCTCGCGCTCCTCGGCGAGGACTGCATCGGCCGAGGTCTGCTTCTGCGGCAGGTATAACGCCGCCACATAGATCTTCAAGAACACCTTGGTGCGTACGCCCGCCCCGTTCAGCTGCAGGGGTGCGCCTCCCACCTGAGCCGTGTCGGCTACCTTGACGCCCGCCACCTCCACCCCGCAGGCGCTCCAGCTCAGGAGCGCACAGCAAAGCAGCAGCAATATCCTTTTCATTTCATACCTCTCCAAAATTAGAACAGGCTCGGATCCTCGACGCCCGAAGGGGCCGCAATCATACTATCGCTTGCCCAGAAGTTCGTCCTTGAGGCTTTCCTGCACGGGCTTGTCGCCCAGCCAGACCTTGAGCAGGGCCGCGTTGAAGGCCGCGCCCTCTATCCTCCCTATGGTCACGTCGTTGAAGTTGACCGCCGTACCCTCAGCCGGCGAATAGTCCAGCGTGATGATGTCGCCCTTCCTCGCCTCGCTCATCATGGCGAAGAGCTCGGAGAGCTGCTTGAGCTGCACCTCCAGTGCTGCCCGCTCGGCAGATGTCAGGTTGAGGCTTACCGACTTGAAGAACGACTTCGACAGGGTATCCGAACTCGTGTCGCGCAGCATATGCATGGCCATGCGATTCCCGTTGGCGCCGGACAGGATGGCCTCACGGTTCCCCGTCTTCTCTGTCACGTACAGCGCGGCGACGTACATGTCGAAGAAGAACAGCCTCTTGCGCACCCCCGCGCCATTGAGCACCAGATCCTGCTCTCCGACGTGCAACCTGTCCGAGATCTGCAGTCCCTCCACTTCCACCGCACACACGTTCCAGCTCAACAGCGCACCGCAGACCAGCATCAAGACTCGATTCACTTGCCTTCTCCCCTTACAGCGACTCGAACACCCCGGCGGCGCCCATACCGGTACCGATACACATGGTCACCATGCCGTATCTCTGCTTGCGCCGGCGCAGGCCGTGCAGCAGCGTCGCCGTGCGGATCGCACCGGTCGCCCCCAGGGGATGGCCCAACGCGATGGCGCCGCCCAGTGGGTTGACGATCTCCGGATCGAGGCCCACATCGCCGATCACCGCCAGCGATTGCGCAGCGAACGCCTCATTGAGCTCGATCCAGCTCATGTCGTTGAGACTCAAGCCGACCTGCTTCAGCACGCGCGGGATGGCTTCCTTTGGACCTATGCCCATGATCTCGGGCGGCACCCCGGCCACGGAGAAACCCAGGAACTTGCCGATAGGCGTCAGGTTGTAGCGCTTCAGCGCAGCCTCGGAACACAGCAGCACCGCCCCCGCACCGTCCGACATCTGCGAGCTGTTGCCCGCCGTCACCGATCCCTTCTGCGCGAACACCGTCTTGAGCTTCGCCAGCGCCTCCAGCGAAGTGTCCGCACGCGGACCTTCATCCAGCTTCACCTCGCGCGTCTTCACCTTCACCTCGCGGCTGTGCATGTCCGGCATGTGCTCGCTGATGGTGTAAGGAGTGATCTCGTCCTCGAACTCGCCGTTGTTGATGCCGGCGATGGCGCGTAAATGGCTCTGCAACGCGAACGCATCCTGCGCCTCGCGCGACACCTGCCATCTCTCCGCCACCTTCTCCGCCGTCAGCCCCATGCCGTAGGCGATGCCGTAGTGCTCGTTCTTCTCGAAGATGGAAGGATTGAACGCGATCTTGTTGCCCATCATCGGCACCATGCTCATGCTCTCCACGCCCGCCGCCACCATCACCTCGGCCTCGCCCAGGCGGATGCGGTCCGCCGCCAGCGCCACCGCCTGCAGCCCGGAAGAACAGAAACGGTTCACCGTCAGTCCCGGCACCGTGTTGGGCAGCCCCGCCAGCAGCAGCGCGATACGCGCCACGTTCATCCCCTGCTCCGCCTCAGGCATCGCGCAGCCCACGATCACGTCGCCAATGGCAGACGCATCGAGCGATGGCGCCTGCGCGAGCACGCCCTTCAGCGCATGCGCCAGCAGGTCGTCGGGGCGCGTGTTGCGGAACATGCCGCGCGGCGCCTTGCCGACCGGCGTACGGGTTGCTGCGACGATGTAGGCTTCCTGGACTTGTCTGCTCATGGCATTTCCTTTCATTCAATGCACTGCACTCTTCCCGAAGAGGGGAAAGACGACACCGAACAGATTCAATTCGTCATTCCGGCGAAAGCCGGAATCCAGTCCTTTCAATCAACTGGACACCGGCCTGCGCCGGTGTGACGACCCATTCAGTGCATCCCTAATTCAACACACTCGCGAGCTTGCGCCGGTAGTTCGCCACCAGCTCGCCCTGCCCGCCCAGCAGGTTGAAGACATCGAGCAGCGTCTTGCGCCCGATGTCGTCGCGGAAGGTACGGTCGCGCCGCACGATCTCCAGCAGCTGGTCCATGCCCTCGGCCGGGCGCCCGGAAGCCACCAGCACGTTGGCGAGCTTCAGCCGCGCCTCCAGGTCGTCCCCGTTCGCGGCAACGGCGGCAGCGAGCTCCGCCTCGCTCTCTCCTTCCGCCTGCATCTCGGCCAGCCGCACCTGCGCCATCAGCTGCAGCACGCGCGGGTCCTTCAGGATGTCGTGGTCGCGCAGGCTGTCGAGCAGATGCTGCGCCTCGTCGGCCTTGCCCTGCGCCAGCAGTATCTCCGCGCTGTCCACACGCACCCATTCGTTGGCCGGGTCGAGGGCGGAAGCCTGCGCCAGCTGGCGCAACGCCCCGTCCAGGTCGCCCGCCGCCGCGCCCTGCGCCGCGCGGCGCAGTTCCTCCGCCTGGCTGGGGATGATGCGGTCCAGCCATTCGCGCACCACGCTCTCCGGCTGCGCCCCGGTGAACTCGTCCACCACCTTGCCGTCCACCAGCGCCTTCACCGACGGGATGCCTCGCACCGCGAACCTGGCCGAGATGTCCGGGTTCTCGTCCGAGTTCACCTTGGCCAGCACGAACTTCCCGCCGTATTCCTCCGCCAGCTTCTCCAGGATGGGCTTCAGCACCTTGCACGGCGCGCACCACGGCGCCCAGAAGTCGATCACCACCGGCTGCTTGAACGAAGCGGCGATGACCTTCTCTTCGAAATCGGCTTGGTTTACATCCAGAGAAATCATTTGCTGCATTGCTCCCAATCTCGCGGATAAAGTTGATTGACAATTTCTGCAACCATTTCAAATGAGTCGACTACCCGAGCGGGATATAGCAGTCGGCTCCCATGAGCATACGAATTTCGAACTCCTGGAATAATTTCGTGAAATCGCCCTAGCCAGTCGAAATTCAGATCCTCCTCAGTTACGAAGATTTCTGATTCATCTTCTATCCAGCTGTCGATTCCTGCCTTCCTCATTTCTTCACTCTTCTCGCGCCGATAGCGCTCTTCCGCCCTTCTTTTCGCCCACCGCTCTCGACCCAACAGTTTCTTATTTGTAACGACCTCCATACTGATCGCATGTTTCAGCAGTCTGCCAAGTCCTGGCTCAATACCTCTTCGATGTTTCTTCTTCTCCGCGGAGACAAAGTCGGAGAATCTTTCTCGAAGGGCAAATTCGAGACTTGCCAGCACCTGTTGTTCTGCAACAGAGTAAAAACGATAAACAAACCATGCGTACAAATACAGATTTCTTGCCGTCTCAAAATGGACGGCAATACCTTCTGGGACGCTAGCGTTCAATGTAAAACGAGAAATAGCCTCATGTTGATCGTTTATCGTTCTTTCCCAAGTAGCCCCGGTTTCCCGGTCTAGCCTTACAAAAAGCCGTTGACGCGCATCAGGAGCACATGCCTGCTGCGGCTGTCTTAAACGATCGCTCTCAGACACGTTCTCGCTCATTACTCAATCACCTAATTCCGCAACGGCTTCCCGTTCTTCAGCATGTGCTCGATGCGCGCCTGCGTCTTCTCGGTCGCGAGCAGTTCCATGAAATGCTTGCGCTCCAGGTCGAGCAGCCACTGCTCGTCCACGTAGCTGCCCGCTTCCACATCGCCGCCGCAGATGGTGTCGGCCACGCGGCTGCCGATCTGGTAGTCGTGCTCGGAGATGAAGCCGCCTTCCAGCAGGTTGACCATCGCGGCCTTGAGGTTGGCGATGCCGGTGCGGCCGGCCACGCCGATCTGGCGCTGGTGCAGCGGCGGACGGTAGGCGGTGGCGTTGAGCGCCTTGGCCTCTTCCTTGGCGATGTGCAGCAGCTCGAAGCGGTTCATCACGATGCGGTCGGACTGCCGGAGGTAGCCCATCTCGCGCGCGAGCTCGGCGCTCTTGGCGACCTCGCCCATGGCGATGTTCTGGAAGTAGCGGCGCACGAAGGGGAAGATGTCCACGCGGCTGTCGCCGTTGAAGCGCTGTGCCTCGTGCCAGGCGCGCTGCGCCATCTCCTTGCAGCCGCCGCCCGCGGGCAGCAGGCCCACGCCGACCTCGACCAGGCCGATGTAGCTCTCGAGAGTCGCGACGATGCGCGAGCAGTGGATGGAGAATTCGCAGCCGCCGCCCAGCGCCAGGCCGTCCACCGCGGCGATGGTGGGCACCTGCGCGTACCTGAAGCGCATGGAGGTCTGCTGGAACTTGGCCACCACCTGCTCGACCTTGGGCACGTTGCCGGCGGCTGCATTGAGCACGTCACCCAGCCCGCCGCCGCCCGCCACCGTGTATTTGACGCGGTTCGCGGCTTGCTTGAACTTGTCGAACATGCCCGCGTGCTGCGCCGGTTCCTGCACGCCCTGCATCAGCTGCAGCAGGTTGGCGCCGACGGAGAACGGCGGCTCCACCTGCCACAGGATGAGCGCGCTGAAATGCGCCTCGGCCTCGTTCACCGCGCGCAGGATGCCGTCCAGCACTTCGTTGCCCACGGTGTGCATCTTGCTCTTGAAGCTGAGGATGGCGATGTTGTCGCCGGTGTGCCACAGGCGCACGTCGTCGGTCTCGAACACGGTCTCGCCGTAGCGGCGCTCTTCGCCCAGCAGGTGGTCGGGGTAGGGCTGGCGGCGGTAGACCGGGAGAGAGGAGCGTGGGCGGTAGCCACCTACCCTCTCCCCCGTCCCCTCTCCCGCGTGCGGGAGAGGGGGGAGCGAAGCGGAGGGATAACCAGCCACTTGCCCGCTTGCGGGCTTAGTGGATTGGCTAGTAGTTCCATCAGAGGGTGAGTAGGAACCCTGTGGCGTGTGCACGCCGGTGCGCAAAGGATCGGTAGCCCAAGCGGGCAGCGGCGTGTTCGCCATCGCCTTGCCTGCTGCGATGTCGGCGCTGATCCAGCCCGCCACCTGCTGCCAGCCAGCGGCCTGCCAGATCTCGAAGGGGCCGTTGTCCCAGCCGAAGCCCCAGCGCACGGCGAAGTCGAGGTCGCGTGCGTTGTCGGCGATGGTCTCCAGGTGCAGCGCGCAGTAATGGAAAACATCGCGGAACACCGCCCACAGGAACTGCGCCTGAGGATGCTGGCTGGCGCGCAGGCCGGCGAGCTTCTTGGCCCAGTCGCGTTCGCGCAGGATGTCCTTCACGCCGTCGTCCACCTTGGCGTCTGACAGGTGGTACTCGCGCGTGTGCAGG
>JBBIIJ010000003.1:0-96275 GCA_037446535.1 Sideroxydans sp.
CGGCCCTCAACACTTCGTCCTTGGGCACGAGGGTCATGAGGATGGTGCCGGGGCTGATGACGGTGCCCAGGGTGTGGGTGGCCAGGTCCTTGATGATGCCGTCTTGCGGGGCCTTGAGTTCGTGCAGTTCGTGGCGGTATTGCTGCTTGGTGTATTCGGCCTGGGTCTTGTCTAGCCTGTCGCTGATGTCGGCACGTTCGGCTTGCAGTCTTTGGCGGTAGTCGGCGGTGATCTGCTGCAGCTTGCGGGTGGAGAGTGCGAGGGTGGCCTGGGCGCTGGCGATGAGGTGGTTCTGGGTCTTGAGGTCTTGTTCCTTCTCGGTGCGTTCGCGCGCTTTGTCGTCGGCGGCGAGGCGGCTGACGTAGCCTTCCTTGGCCAGATCAGCATAGGCCTGGGCTTGTTCGCGATAGTGCGGCAGGGTCTCGATGAGTTTGGTGCGGGCTTGCTGGGCGGCGGCCAGGTCGCTCTCTGCCTTGTCGTGGGTGCTGCGTTCTTCGGCCAGCGCGGTCTGGTAGGCGGTGCGGTTGGCCTGGTACTGCGCCAGCACTTCGTTGTAGAGGTCTTCCGGGTCTGCCGCGTCGCGCTTGAATTCCGTCAGGTCGTTCAGTTCGGCGTCGATGCGGCGCAGGGTGATCTGTTTTCCGACATAGTCTGCGTTGATGGCTTTGCCGTCGGCATCGGACAGGGTGGGATCAAGGCGCATCAGGACTTGGCCGGCTTTGACGTGCTCGCCTTCGCTCACCAGGATGTCGCGGATGAGCCCTTGCTCGAAAGGCTGCACGATCTTGACGTAGGTCTGCGGGATGAGTTTGCCTTCGGCGGTGGCGACGATGTCGAGTCGCCCGAAGGCAAACCAGAGGATGAGCAAGAACAACAGGGTCAACAGCACCCACAGCATGGCGCGCGCGAAAGGCGCGGGCGGTTGGGCCTGGATGCGCAACAGGCTGGGACTGAAATCCTGTGGATCGACACCGACGATGCGGGCTTTACGCGCTACTTTTCCTGCAGCCGTCATCGGCCGTTCCCCTGATTATTTTTTGTTTATTGTTTATTTGCATCGTGCGATGCATGCCTCTTGGAAAAGCAGCGGGCAGTGGGGATGGAACTTAACTGAATTTTCACACTAAGACAATACACGCGGACGACCTATATCCGGCCTATATATATCTATATCGCCGCCATGAAAGCCATATGCAATAAGGCTTTCATGGGATGTATATGCCGATCCGATTCCCGAGTAACTTGATAAGGAACTCGACTATCTGGAGTCCCTTTTCATGAATTGAGTTACGCAGCCTGAGCAGCTGCGGTGGTCGCTCCGGCTTCCTGTTTGCCGAAGTTGATCACCTCGTCCACCTGCAAGGCCTTGGGCAACTGGTGGGTGATGAACAGCATGGTGACCTTGCCCTTGAGCTTGTTGATGGTGGCTGCGAAGTGTTCCGCAGTCTGCATGTCGAGGTTGCTCACCGCCTCGTCGAAGATGAGCACGCGCGGACGTTTGAGCAAGGCACGGGCGATGGCGATGCGCTGGCGTTGGCCGCCGGAGAGGCCGACGCCGTTCTCGCCCACTGGCGTCTGGTAGCCCTGCGGCAGCTGTTCGATGACGTTGTGAATCTCGGCCATCTTGCAGGCATGCACGATCTCTTCGAATCCGGCATGCGGATTGGCGAGCTGCAGGTTGTCGTATATGGTGCCAGAGAAGAGACGCGTCTCCTGTGGCACGACACCGAAGTTGGCGCGCAATTCGTTCGCAGCCAGATGGCGCAGGTCGTAGCCGTCGAGCATGATGCTTCCGTCGGAGGGCCAGTAGAAGCCTTGCAGCATCTTGGCTAGGGTGCTCTTGCCGCAACCGGAGGGGCCCATTAACACGGTGAGTTTGCCGGGCTTGAGCATGAGGTTGAGGTTGCGATACAGGTAGGGGTGCTTGTCGCTGTAGCGGAAGCTGATGTCCTTGAGTTCGACGCATCCGCCCGCGCCGCCTTGTGCCCGCGCGGGGGTGAGCGTGTGGGGCTCGGTCGGCGTGTCCATCAGGTCGCCCAGCCGTTTGACGGCGATGTTGGCCTGTTGGAACTCCTGCCACAGCCCGGCCAGGCGCAGCATGGGCTGAGTCATGCGTCCGGCGAACATCTGGAAGGCGACCAGCATGCCGATGGTGAAGCCGTCGTTCTTCATCACCAGCAAGGCGCCGACCACCAGGATGGACAGCGTCATGATCTGTTCCAGTGCATTGACGGTCACGTTGAACGAGTTGGACAGCTGCTTGGTAGCGAATCCGGCAGCCAGGTACTGCGCGAGGTTCTCGCCGTATTTCTGCGCGAGCACGGGTTCCATCTGCAGCGATTTGACGGTCTCCATGCCGGCGACGTATTCGGTGACGAAGGCCTGATTCTTCGCACCGAGCATGAATTGATCATTGAGCCGGTCGCGAAACATCGGCGTAACGAACAAGCTGGCGATGGTGATCAGCGACATCAGCAGCAGCGCGATGAGGCTGAGCTGCCAGCTGTACCAGAACATGACCGCGAGGAAGATGAGCAGGAACGGAAAGTCGAGCAACAGGGTGACTGCGGCGCCGGAGATAAACTCGCGCACGGTCTCCACACCGTGCAGACGTGCGACCAATGTGCCGGTGGGGCGTTGCTCGAAGTAGGGAATGGGCAAGTGCAGCAGGTGGCGGAACACCTGGCTACCGAGCACGGCATCGATGCGGTTGCCGGTGTGCAGCACGAAGTATTGGCGCAGCCAGGTCATGCCGCTATTGAACAGCATGAACATGACCAGCCCTACGGTGATGGCGATCAGCGTGCTTTGGGTCTGGTGCACCACGACTTTGTCGATGATGACCTGGGTGAACAGGGGCGTGACCAGGCCGATGAGCTGGATCGCCAGCGAGGCAATGATGACGTCGCGCCAGATGCGCTTGTGTTTCAGCAGCTCGGGGATGAACCAGCGGAAGCCGAACGGCGCGGGTGCTTGTGCCTTGGACTGGGATTCCTCATCCGTCGGGCGCTGCTCTTTGCGCGCAACCAAGAGGATGTCGGTGCGGAATCGCTGGAGGAATTCACTCAACGGAATCGTCTCGGGTGTTTCGGAGCCTGCGCGGAAGTACAGTACCTGCCCACCGCCTGCTTTGATCAGCAACACGGGATCGACCAGTTTGGGCTGCTCTTCCGTCTCGCCCGCCCTTGCCGTATCGGCATTGACTGGTGAGGGAGCAGCAGCATCTGGCGCGGATGGGTTCTCGCGCCAGAAGGCGACCGCCGGGAACGGGATAGTCTCCAGCGAAGGTAGACTCTTCGCATCCAGGTACAGCTCACCCACCTTGAAATCGAGCGCCTGCAGGGCATTGAGCAGCGCGATGCGCGAATAAGGCGGCGGAAATTGCTGGCGTATGAGTTGGGGATCGAACGGAATACGGAAAATGCGCGACAGGCTGCCGATCAGCCATAGCATGTCTTGCCCGGTGTAATGCATCGTGCAGCCCTTTGCGATTTCTGTTTTTTTAGCTTATCACCAAATCGCAGCTCTTCTGGTCCAATAGATCCCGCCAGCAAACAGCGATAATCCGCAGAAGTGCCAATATAGACACATTGGCATATTGCAGAATTTCAAATTTCAGGTGAATCGCCCACAACGCAAGCTGTATCAGCCAATGTACAAATCATATTCGTCTCGATTTAACACGTCGAGCCGCCAATTCTGACAACGATAATCCCTCAACGGCATTGCTCGCACCATACCGGATCATCGCTGGGCCCTTATTCAGGACTATCCAGTCTAGCGAAGGCGCAAATCCGCCCTCAATTGTCCAATTACTAAGTTTCTGAAGCCTTTGAACGTCAGGGAAGGCCACCCCGCGCTTCACCGACAGAATGCCTGAAGGATTAGCATAACCCAGGCGTTCAGCAAGCTGAGACCAATTGTCGTCATATGCCGTTTTGAGCAGCCTGGATAGACGATTACACATGGCTCTACGAATAGATGGATTGGCAGGTGGGCGTGACATATTATTAATTGTTTAATCAAATTGATTATATTATTATACTAATGACAATAAAATTTACGAGGAAAACATGAACGTCATTGAGTCCACCGACCTTGATGCCATCGAAGCCAAGAATTTGGATTGCTGGTTACAGGATTGGACCTCCCCCGTCCCCACCACTAACCAGGGGGCTGAGTCACTGGCATTTCAGCGTTGGTTCCATTTCAAAGAGGCGTTCTCCCCTACATTTGTAGTTGATGCAATTCAACGACAACCCAAGCCTCCAAAGAAAGTTCTGGATGTCTTTTCGGGTTCCGGTACAACTGCTCTAACATGCCAATTCTTAGGAATTCAGCCAATTGCGATTGAAGTCAATCCTTTCTTAGCTGATTTGACTCAGGCAAAACTCGAGGTATATAACATCCCCGCGCTTCACGATGCATTGCGTAAGATTGAACGAAAGGCCAAAAGTCTGCGCAATTCGGATCTGTTAGCTCGGTTTCCACTTCCGCCCACTTTTGTTGAGCCAGGAAAAGGTGAGCGATGGCTGTTCAACCATGAAGCGGCTCTCGCCTTACTTAGTTATCGTGCCGCGATAGAATCATTGGATGATCCAGTCGTACAACGTCTTGGGCGTGTTGTATTGGGCTCAATGCTAGTACCAACCAGCAATGCATTCATCAATGGCAAGGGAAGGCGCTATCGAAAGAACTGGAAAGACCGCTCCCCCTTAGATATAGATGCCATCTTTCACGAGAGCTTTCGGACCGCAACAAGTGATGCGGTACTTACTCTAGGAAAGCCTCAACGCGGATATACGCTTCTACGTGGTGACGCGAGGCAAAAAATCGATGATGTAACCTGCCCCGTAGACTTAGCCTTATTTTCCCCACCATATCCCAACTCGTTCGATTATACCGACGTGTATAACATCGAACTATGGATGCTTGGCTACCTTCAGAATCCAGAAGACAATCGTCGCTTACGGACAGACACCCTACGATCACACGTGCAAATTAGTCGAGATTTTGCAGCACTCGATATTGGTTCAACTACGTTGAGGAAAGTAATTAGGGCACTGCATAAACAAGAAAACCAACTGTGGGACAAAAAAATCCCCCAGATGATCGCGGCATACTTTGATGATCTGGTCAGTTTAATTGGCAAAATTCAGGGGCGCCTAAGTGATCACGGTCGCATCGAAGTCGTTGTAGGCGACTCAATGTACTGCGATGTCCTAGTGCCGGTTGCCAAAATACTCGCCGAGGCCGCACCACATATTGGCCTGCAAGTGGAAAGCGTAAAGGCTGTAAGAGCGATGAGAGCAAGCGCCCAGCAAGGCGGCCAGCTTAGACTCGATGAATCTCTAGTCGTATTATCTAAGCGCCATTAAGAGCAGCATCTCTGCCGATACTAACTGCATTATTTACTTGCTTTGTACGAAGCACGACGTCATAAGCCTTAGCCAAGGCACTCGCCTCATCAACAGGCTTCTTGTCGCTTGGTGGCTTCCGCATATCGAAAATACATGCCAAGGCTCGGCTCGCGCCTAACCTGTCTCGGTAAGACAAAGCCTGTTTTACTGCACTTTTGGCGGCTTCAATATTTGTACTTGGTGCCACCTTCGTCGCATTCTTGGCATCTTTGTTGTAATACTTTTCCCTGAGGACTTTTAGCTCCAAAATGGCGGAACGCTGAGCCTCATCATGCTTGTAGCGAATCCAAAGATCTGCTCGTCCAGCTTGATTGTTAACCTCCGAGATTGTGACAGCTCGAGCATCAGCAGCCTGAAGCCAGCAATGCAAGTGCGACTGAATTTCCTTTTCCGCGCTCTCACAAGGCACATAAGCGCTGGCAGCGGACCAAAGCCTATTAAATCCAGTTTGGCCGTTCACCCAATCTCGATCAAACTCATCAAGTCGATGAGTTAAGTTATCCCCCTCCAATATCCCGTCGGAAATAGACATCCTCGTTTCTTCAGAAGCCCCACCGGCAACCCCATTGCCCCAAACCTCATAACGTGGTGTCTCTAGGTGAAAGATAATTAACTCAGCTGATGTATCAAACTTTGATGCCACGAAATTGAGTTGCTCTTTGAATGAGGGGAAATCTCTTGCGGAAATAGCGCCTGCCGACCCATTTTGACTAATCAAGATAACCCGCCCAACAAGATCAGCTTCAAACATTCCGAAATCTGAAGTTAGGCCTCTATGAACCGAAGGAAAATCTTCGCCACTAGCCATACTCTCGAGATCAGAACAGATCAGAAATATGATTGCAGGGCATGGTTTCCTGTTAAATGGGAACTTGATGGTTGCTCGCACGAATGAAATGAGTTTTCCTACAACTCTCGGTGTAGAAAATACAGAACCCACCTCTGCCCCCACAAAACTGCCGGCGGTCGCAACCAACGAGGAAACCTTGGCTGCGCCAAGCTGGTCATTATCTTGAACCGCGACGTTACCAGGCATAACTCACCTCTCGACTCTTACTTTCTTTGAGCTGTGAGTGTATGTATTGCGCGTACAAATATACTGCCGCCTTCCGTACGTGTGTAGGAGCATACATTTCAACCTCCTCGAATGAGGAAATCAGTAATTCCGGTGCGACACCCCCTCCATCATCGCTGGATAGCTCCACGATAGAGGCGCCGCCCTCCCAAGTGCGCAACATAAACTGCGCGGCCTCAGTCGCGTAATTCCGAGAATTATGCCACTCTCCAAAATCGACAATCTCACCCGTCTGCAGTGTGTCCAGGCCATAATTTGCATCGACCTTAATCGCGTTAGCCTCTTGATCAAGTTGATAATCGGCGAATGCAGCAACAGTCTCTGAGACAGCCCGCTCCGCCTGAGCTGCAGAACGCAGTACCGCCGAAGCATTACCGACAAATTCCATTCCGGCTCCGTTAATCCGGTATTTCCCCAAGAAACGGCCGTCATCCGATTGCCACTGCATATCGACAATATCTACGAGGCCAAGCCCGATAAGTCTATCAATCTCCACCTGATAGTCTGGGAAGTAAGGACCATAATCGTTCTTAAGCACTTTCGCAGTCTCCGGCAAAACGTTATTCGTCGGTGCAAGAGAATTCGAGAAGAGAACCAAGCGATGTAACGTCGAAGATGAAACTGTAGAAAAGCCGCATAGGCGTGTAGCGCGCAATATCAGCAATATCCATAGACGGCGAATGTTCTTACCTTGATTTAGCATGCGCCCCCCCCTTGCCCGCCTTTACTTTATCAAAGTCTTCCCAAGGTGGAGAGATGGCTTCATCGTACACCTGTTGATATTCGGGCAGGAATTTTCGCAAAGCCGCATTTTGGGCAGCCATTGAGAGAAGGTTGATTATGCAGCTCTGACGATTCTCAAACTGGACAGCCTCCGAGACTCTGGCATTGAAACCAATTCGATCATCTTTTTCGACGAAATCGATCGCCTCCTGTTCGGATATCACATCAAACAAGGCGGGAATCATTGCCTCCTTATTAAGGTTTGTACTGGCGATAAGGCGGTTTTCATGTCCTCCGTGAACCGAAAGGAAACGCTTAATCATTCTGCCCGCACGAGGAACAAATACGGAATCCAAGCTAGCCTCCGGTGTTTCAACCACCAACAGCGCAGGACATTGGCTTGAGATTTCTGCCATCACACTCATTCTGAATGCGAGATCAATAAACTCTCGCTGCGATTCCGATACATCAGTCACGTGCAGACGAATAGTACCTTGCTCTACATATACGCCAGAGGTCACAACTACAGAAAACACAGGGAAGCGAAACTTTACGCTAGATATGCCTTGTCCAATTTTTTCTTCCCTGACTTTGTATTGAAGCGAGCATTGCTCAGCCATGAAGCCTTTGATGTATTCATCAAATCTCTGGACTATTCCTGCTGCAACTGCCGAGACTAACGTTTCCCCTTTCGAAATAATTTGCTCAAGCCTCTTTTCACATCCCTCCTTCTCCTTACGAAGGTCATCCACGACCCCCACAAAACCCTGCAATTGCTCCTGCAACTTATCAATATCTTCATCTGACTTGGGAGCATTTGATGCCAGAACCTTCTCATTAATTCTTAGCTGATCATAATTTGCCCTGATTTGAACCACGTCACTAAACAGTTGCTCATATTGGGTGTTCAGTGCGACTAACTCAGTTGATAACTTTCCTGCCGATTTATCTAACTCAAAGAGACTAGACTCAAGCTCGCGTATTTCTTCCAAAACGGCATCGCTATCTGCAGATGACTCCCCGTATTCTCTTGTTGCATCACTGCTACCGCACAAAGGGCAGTGATGCTGTTGTACCATACTAAGCACATGCTGCTTAGCCGCAGAATCCTTGGCTCCGCATAACGTACATCCCCGCTCCCCTACTATGGAAGCGAGCGAATGCAACATTCGATGCTCAGCCTCTCCAAATAACCCAGAGAGCATCCTCTCATTCATCTGGGTCAACTTGGTTTGTTTTTGATCTCTTAGTATTTTGACTTGCTCAAGGTTGGTGCGAACATTGTCTCGGCTCTTGCTCAATTCCTCAATTTCGTCTTCTCGCTTATCCAGCATCGCCCCCAATTCTTTCAAGTCGCTCTGTACTTCCTTGAGTGATTTGGCGACATTGCTATCCAAGCTTTTCATCACGGCATTTTGAACACGCTTCTTGTGTCGTGTAATCACCGCATTCGTATTACGAATATCCGAATCAAGTTGCGCAATAGCATTGAATAGCTGCGTGTATTCGACTTGTGTTTCTTGATCGTAATACAGCGTACGTAGAACCTCCGCCTGTGCCTCTTGATCCCAAATTAGAGCTTGGCGATCCTCCAGGAAAAAGAAAACAAATTGGAGCAGGAGAACAAAATCATAAAATTGCTTCAACCCAGATAGTCTTAGCACTTCCAACTGATAATGACTTTCCAGTTTGTCTGGAAGATCTGCGATCTTGACTCGGTCTATTTCAAGTTCAATGAGATTGAGATTGCTTAATTTGCGCTTTGCCCTTATCTCCTTCCCCCCGAAAGAGATCAGCACTTCCGCAGTAGCCGTTGCGGCGCCATCCATTGCCCTAGCCGAAAAATAGCGCCGATTGGCGGGAGAGGTCGCCCTTTTTCCCATGCCGATGCCTTGTTCAGCCGGAATTTGAAATGGCCCAGCCAGCATGCGCAACATTAAATTCAGGAGTGTGGTCTTCCCAAGACCATTCACCCCAACGACGATATTTACTCCCGGCTTTACCTCGTATTTCAGCCCGCTGCCAGACGGATTGCCCGGATAGAGTTGGTATCCATCAACAATGATCTCTTCAATTATCGGGAAACGAATAAAACCAAGATTGGTTGTAGCTGTCATTTATGTCCCTAAAATTTCTTGGTGAAACAAATATACGTGACTTGTCCTTGCCTTTAGGAGCAATGGATTTCTCGGCGATTCCGAAGTAAAGAGAGGTGATGCTAGATCGAATGAAGACTGCAACTAAAACAACTCCCCCTTTAACAAACACGCCGGCACGCAACAAGGCAGCTTATGAAGCCCGCCAGTGTATTGTTCAGTTCGAAGACACATCACCAGCATCAACAAAACGCTAGTAGTCTATATGGTCAACGAAACAGCTTGCGCCAGCCTCCTGCTCTGGGGGAATCCGCTCATCGCCCGCATCATGCGTGTGGTACGGTGTCCATGGTCGGAAAACTGCAAGGTTCCGCATTGTGTTGCTGGCATACAAACATGTCAACAGGCCGGAATTCAGCCACCTTGACTGGCGCACCACTCGACGAATCACTTATGCGCACCCAAATCTTGCCAAAACCCAGTAGGGCGAGACATAGCCATACTGTCGAAATCTCATTCAAGCCAATCGAACACAGCGCTAGGTTCATCGTCATTATCAATGGGCGAATGCGGTTCCAGAACTGCGAACGCAGTATACGCAGAGCATGACTACGCGGCGCTTACCACAAACGGTATCGCGCCGTGACGAACACAGTCATCTTGGCTCCCTTCAATCTCAATTGACTCCGTGGCCTCGTGTGTGTCCACCAAAGTGTCAACCAGCGTATGCACGCACTGCCCAATCGTTCCCGGCCCTGCTCCCGCAACCGTCCATACCCGAGAGTGCGAGAGCATCTTTGCGATCAAAGCGCTCCTTCGTAAAGAGGAGAACGCCGCGACGAACCTTCTCGTCCAAACATAGTTTGCTTGAGTAAGGGAAAAGAACCGCTGGAACGCTAATGGATCGAGCGGAACTCGTCTTGTCCGGAGTATCTGGTTAGACATGTGCGCTCATGACCGACCGAAATACGCATCTGAATTCCTCCAGTCTGAACATTGATCCACAATCTCAACGTACCACAACGGTTTTGACTTTAAATCCTTCTTTAGCACACAGTAGCGCACAGCCTTGTTGCACCATGCTTGAGTTATCCTAGTCATGGGATCGGCCAGTAACCACATGACTAACTGCATTACCACATACCTATCCGCCAATGAGTAACGCTCGAATGGATTATGCTTCTTCTGCAAGCAAATTTTCGGCACTTCAATCAGCCCAGATACATATTGCCGCAACCGTACATTCGAATTATGCATTAGCATAATCTTGCATAATTGGTGTAACACAGAAAAAAAGCCTACATCGTATTTCCCGCCAGTCTTTTCACCAGATTCAATCATCTGAAGCACAGACAAAAATACTCGAAAGGCCGATTCATCATAGATAATCGGTCGCACAGAAGCCGCCGCCCTTAGATCGAATTCACATGCGTGACAAACCGTGATTGCTCCAGCCTCGACCTTGCTGAATTTCCCCATTTCACGCCGATGAAATGCCACAGGTGCTCCGCATGAAGGACACCTGTCATGCACCATGCACTGATGCTTGGTGCACATTGTGTAGAACGCCACGCGCCAACGTTTTCTGAAATATGGCTCAGCATCTTCTGCCAGGCACTGCGGACAAAATTGCAGCCCGTGATGACGAAAAGTTGTATCGACCATCTTGAGCGGCAATAGCCAGTATTGTGAGCCACTCCAGCGGTAATGCTGGTACAGAAGCCCCTCATATTCACGCAAGCTGGTCTGTTTGACCGTTTCCGCCTCTACGCCTGTGTGGAGAGAAAGGGCGCGCATCAGCCACTCCGGCGCCTGGCGATCAATATCCCTGACCCAGATCGCCTGCCCTTGCCCGAGAGCAACGCGACAGAACGTTTGGAGTTTCATTCCATGCCCGTGGGCAACTCGTACCAACCAACTGGAAAGCAATTCGTCTGGCAATGGCTTGGGGTGATACGTCCATAGCTGTGATGACGTATCCATTCACGCTGAGGGCGGGGCAATCTTGCGTTTGGATGGCATCGTCCAACGTATGGATTCGATGGTCTTCATGGTGATCCTTTCGGACTTATCCCTGATAGCTTGGACTCCAGCACGCTTCAGCACCTCATGTATTTCACCTAAGATGCCCTCGCTCATCCACAACACTTTCTGCGCGATGGCCGGATCGCGCAGATTCGACGAATACCGAAGGGGCAGTCGGCGCTCGAAGCTCGCCAGTAGATCTCCGTATTCGTTATTCAGGGACCACTTAGGTAAGAACTCCGGCTCGAACCTATTTGAAAGCTGTGGATCCGTGTTGAACGCATTAAAGGCTTCTTCAACGCCGGCGCATATGATCGAAATCTTCAACTCGTTGCCAAGGCTTTTTAGCCCATTCCGGAACTCTCGCTGCTTGACTTGACCGCCGGCGATGATGTGTTGTATTTCGTCGATCAACAGCACCTTGAGCTGAACGTTACGCAGGACCTTCATCACCTCACGCTCCTTCTCTGTATCGCGCGCTCTGATCGAATAAGGCTGCCAGATAGCCTCCAGCATCCGGTTGTAGAAATCGTTCATGTCGGGCTTCTTCGGCGCCTCGACGAAAATGACCGGGATGATGGAATAATCCCCATCTGGATTTGGGTCTGGTTTGTGCTGGTTCTCGAAGTGATGAAGGATCTTGGTTTTGCCGTTATTGCTCGCCCCAACGATCAGCATATTCGGCATGCGGTCAATGCGAGGATATTCGAGCAGTTCTTCCATCCTATCCAAAATTTGCTTTGCACGGGTGTAAGGAATCCAAGCCTCCCCCTGAATCGCATGGATGCGTTCTTTGTCAGATAGCTCGATCAGCTTGCGGGCACTCGCTCCTAGATGGGGGTATGCGTTCGCGTCCATCTATTCTTCATCCTCGAAGTGCGAGGTCCTGCTCGGATCGTAGCCGGGGATAGTTGGCGGCATGGTCAGCTCTGCTGAACTGACAACTTTCGGCATATTCTTTTCGCTCCGCTTGCGCGCTTTAGCATGTTCTCTCTGGCGCTGGTCATTCCGACGCGCCACTTTGGTTTTGAGTGCAGCCTGCTCCTGTATCTCGCGCTGTTTGTTCGTGTACTCAAAGATGATGCGTTCATTAATCTCTTGCACCCCTGCTTCCTTGGCAGCCTTACGAGCTTCGCGTAGTTCCCACAAACTGATAGGGGGAAGACCTGTATTCCGGTAAGGTATGACGTAGTAACGTTTTGCGTTTGGATCAAAGAAGTACAATCGACTGATGTCGCGAGGATCCCTCCTGAACTTGAAGAGCCTGGCGGCTTTGGGGTGATCAGGATCCTTCTGCCCAATCCATGAGATCAGCACGTTCTCGAAATAGTAGATGTCATCCACAACTACACCATAGCTCTGTATGGTGCGCTCGATGAACGGCATGAAGTCGATTCTGACTTTCTCTTCGTCCAACCGACGTGCAGGCAATCCACGAGGCAACCTTCCATCTCCGCCCAAAAGCCCTTTACGGTAGCGGTCTATAGGAGCCTCTCGATTAATGCCCTCATGGGGGGTTCGATGGTATTTTGCGATGAACAAAACCAGCCATTGTTCTAGCTCATGCATTGTCATCGTGGCTCTTTCTTCAGAATCATATTCACCACGTTGCGCTGGGCTCGAAAAAGTGGCGCCTTCCAACGTCTTTAGCTTCTCTGAAGCAGTCCCCATGAGGCGCTCAATATGACCCCCATAGCGCGGTTTCTTCACCGGCCTAAATTGAGGATCGATGCCGTATTCCAAGCATGCATCCTTGATCATGTTGCCTCGGAATTCCCGAGCATTGTCCATGTGTAGGATGCCCATCACACCCCAGCACGGCCACTCCACATCAGGCAGCCCAACTTCTTCCGCAAGCCACTTCTCTTTGGGCAAGATGGAATGCGACAAGCACAGCCCCGCCGACATCGCGGAAGGCGGGTCCAATGCCAGATACATGCCGTGAATCATTCGGCTATCGACGTCGATATTGAAAGTTACGAATGGCCTGCCGATAGAGCGCCTGGTAATCTCGTGTACAACCATCGCCGGAAGTGGCGTGTGGTCGATCTGCGTAAGGGCAAGTGGATACCCGGCATCCGGTACAGTACCGTTGATTGGATCTAGCAATTGTTGTGCAGCGCGCTCTCCGTGGCGCCGTGCAAAGCATTCCCGTGCCGACTTCCATTCGATTCGGTTCTTGACGGTTTGCCAGTGTGGCTTGGGAAGATTCGCGTTGCTGCAGAGGCGCCGTATTTCGTTGACCGTCTCCTCCAGGCTTCTCTTCTGGTCGGTCAGATAGAACTTCTCCAGCGTATCTTCGATGATGGCGTCCACCTCTTTGCTGAGTCTGCTCTTTCCCTCACCGCCGCTACGTTTGGTCGGCAGAAGTGACGACAACAACCCACTGCTCCGGTACACATCTCGCCATCGATATAACGTCGCAGGACTGCTTTCGGTTTCTTTGGAAATGCGATCCACCAAGCCATCTCCCCTTTCACGCACTTCCAGCATTGGACGGATCACTTCCAGCCTTCGACGTGCCTCTTCCCAATCTTCATCGGAAACATCAAGCAGATCTACCTGGTGAAATTCTTCGTTCGCATCCGCCTGATTCGCTCGCCAAGGACTGAGATGCTGTATCTCCAAGACTTTGGTCTCCCTTGTGCTGACATTCCTGGCCAGTACCTTGGTAAGTTCAATCGGTTTCAACACAACGTATTCCTGTCCGTTGAAATCCACCAATTCGCCTTTGGCGATGTTCAACATTGAATTTGGAGGTATGTTCATTGCCCGATCTCACTCGAAAGAGATACTAACGATTTGCCGCTCAAGGCCTCCCGCAAGTCAGTAACGATGCGTTTAGTTGCCACCATGTGCCAGACGACAGGAGCTATCAGTAATGTTCTTTCGTCGGTCTGACACAAACCGCGAAATAGCGACTCCACAGTCAGAGCGTCTTGTGCCCGCTGCAAATGCCTGATGACCTCATGCTGTAACGGCAGCGTCGGCTCAACATTGTGATATTCGCGGAGGAATTTAAGATTCTCGAGGTAAGGAGTACGAATCTCCTTTTCTGTAAACACGTGCCACTCCCAGCCATGGTCTACTGAATAACGATCAGCCGCCTCAAACTTGGCCGCGTATTTCTCCCTATGCTTTTCAAGATCAGTAGAGTGCTTAACCTCGCCGAGAACCGGCCGTCGTGGCTCACCCGTTGAGGTGGGGAAATAGTGAATCAGGATATCAGGGACGTAGGGCGGTCTGGATTTGCCCTGGGTTTCGAACCGAATACGAACAGGCTGTTCTTCGAAACTCTCTACGGCATCATCGAACTCAAGCAAAATCATCAAGTCGCGCTCAAGCAACGACTCGTATCCGAGTGATCTACCGTTTTTCCGGCTAGAAAATACTCCTGTAGCCGAAAGGTAATTCTTGGGAATCTTCCTGATAGGCATGAGGCATGCTAGCACAGCAAATTAGCATTACCAATCACATGGATAATTTGCTCTCACCTACTTATGGAATTTGCATAATCATTCTCGCCAACTTATAGAGCGATTCTCACTCACTTATCGAGATAAGCCCCAGAAATCGGACTAAGATTCTCATTTACTTATGTCGCGTCACATTAAAGGCGGAGGGCGCTAGGCCTCATCACCCTGTGGAGGATGCGGCTGATTGATGGGCAACCACACGCGGAAGGTGCTGCCTTCCCCCACCTTGCTGGCGACCTCGATCCGGCCGTGGTGTTTCTGGATGATGTTGTAGGAGACCGATAGCCCCAGGCCCGTGCCCTTGCCCACTGGTTTGGTGGTGAAGAAGGGGTCGAAGATGGATTTGAGGTTCTCCGGCGGGATGCCCACGCCGGTGTCCGAGATCTCGACCCAGACTTCCTGCCCCGTGACCCCGGTCCGTATGGTGATCGTCCCCTTGGTCTCTATGGCCTGCGACGCATTGACCAGCAGGTTCATGAACACCTGGTTGAGTTGCGAGATCACGCACTCGACTGGCGGCAAGTCCCCGTATTCCTTTACCACGTCACAGGTGTATTTCAGCTCGTTCCAGATGACGTTGAGCGTGCTCTCTATGCCCAGGTGGATGTCGTCCATGGCCCAACGTTCCTGCGCCTCCATGTGCGAAAAATCCCTCAGGTTGCGGACGATCTGCGTCACCCGCTCCAGTCCCTGGTTGGACTCCGACAGCAGCGCCACGATGTCGCGCTTCTTGTAGTCGAACCCTGTCTTCTCTTTCAGCCGGTTCAGGTCCGCGAAAAGCGCGCCGTGCTGCGGCAGCTGCGCCTGGACCTGCTCGTAGGCGCTCACCACCTGCAGCAGCTCGTCCACGTACTTGCCCATGGTCTGTGTGTTGGACTTGATGAAGCCTATGGGGTTGTTGATCTCGTGAGCGACGCCCGCCGCCAGCATACCGATGGAGGCCATCTTCTCGGACTGCACCAGCTGGTTCTGCGCCTGCGCCAGTTTGGCATTGAGTTCCTGCAGTTCGGAATTGGCGCGGGTCAGCTCCTCGACGTAGTTCCGCACCTTCTGTTCCGCCTCTTTGCGCTCGCTGATGTCCCGCCCTATGCCTATGGCGAGCCAGTGGTCCTTGTGCCGGATCGCGGAGAGCGACACCTCCACCGGGAACTCCTGACCGCCCTTGCGCACCGCCACCAGTTCGACTGTCTTGCCCACAGGGGAGCCTCTTCCGGTGGCCACCAGCCTGGCCAGCCCTTCGAAATAGACCTGGCGGAAACGCTCAGGAGCACACAGCTCGTGCATGTACTTGCCGAGTATCTCGTCGGACGTATAACCGAAGATGGTTTCTGCCGCGGCGTTCCAGAAGCTGACCGCACCGCTCTCGTCGAGCATGATGATGGCATCCTTGGCCGAGGCACTGATGGAACGGAACCTCTCCTCGCTCTCGCGCAGGGATTCCTCCATGCGCTTCAAGTCGGTGAGGTCAGTCAGCGACCCCACGTAGTTCAACACCCGGCCGGTTTCGTCCACGACAGGCGCCGTGTTGAGTAAGACGGGCAGCATCCTCCCGTCCTTGGCGCGCTGCAGCACTTCGCCGTTGAACCTCCCGCTCACGGCGGCAGGGTCCGGAGTAGCCAGGGCACCGGGGGTCTCGTCGGATACCGACAGTAGGTCTATGGATCTGCCCGTCACTTCCTCCTGGGTGTAGCCGAACAGCTTGGTGAAAGCGGGATTCACGTACTCGAAATTGAGTCCTGCGTCGGCGATGACGATGGCCTGTTGGGTCTGCCTGAGCGCCTCCCCCAGGCGACGGATCTCCATCTGCGCGACCTGCCGGTCTATACCGTGGCGGATGTTGCGCAGCAGGTCGTCCATCTGGTAGGGCTTGAGCAGGTAGGAGAAGGCGCCGCGCCTGGTCGCCTCGATGGCACTGTCCATGGAGGCGTGCGCGGTGAGGATGATGGCCTCGGTCAGCGGGGAGAGGCTCTTGATGCGCGCCATGACGTCCAGGCCGGACATATCAGGCAGCATCAGGTCTATCAGCGCGACAGAGATATGCTCTTTCTCGGCCGCAGCGATGGCCTCGGCGCCGCTGCCGGCCACCACGCAGGCGTACCCCTTCACGCGCAGGATGTCGGCCAGCGTCCTCCGGAGGTTGGGATCGTCGTCGATGACCAATATCTTGCCCTGCTGGGTCATTGCTCACTCCATGCAAACGTAGGCCCGCTGACAGCGGGTGCGTTGGTCCATGTCTGACTGCTGAGGTCTGTCTGGCGGTTCCGGCCGGAGCTATGGTAACCGAGTCGACATGGAATATCAGTGCTCGTGCACATCAAAGACTGCGGCACGGCTATTCCGCCCTGATCCGCACTCCGTCGTCGAGCTGGTTGGAAGGATGGCGGACCACAGCCTCGCCCGCGTTCAGCCCCGCGAGCACCTCGGCCTCCTGTCCAGTGCGATGTCCGATCTGCACCACCCTGCGCCGCGCCCGGCCTTCCTCCTCCACGAACGCGCACCAGGCCTCGCCGCAGCGGAACAGTGCGCTCGCCGGGACCTTGAGGACCTGATCAGCGGCCCATACCAGGATATGTGCGTTCACGCGATAGCCGTCGCCCAGCGACTCCGGGATCTTCTCGAGATCCGCGATGACGTTGGTGCGTTTCTCCTCGACGCCCAGGGCAGAGACCTTGGTGTAGGCATAGGGCTCTACGCGGCTCACCCGCGCCTTGAGCGGTGGGCCGCCGCCCCAGCCGTCCACGATCACGTTCATGCCGGACCTGACCTGGGTGGCCTCCTCCGACAGGAGTTCTATCACCACTTCCAGCTTGCTCAGATCACCCAGGGTCATCAGCGGCGTCCCCGCGCCGACCACGCGCTCGCTCGCATCAGGGATGCGCAGGATGCGAGCTGCGATCGGCGAGCGCACCTTGAGGAGTCCGCTCCCCGTGGCGACCAGACCGGATCTTGCCAGCGCGACCTCGGCGGCCGCAGACCGGGTGCGGAAGCGTGCAGCCTCCACCTCGTTAGTCATGGTGACCTCGGCGTTGCGTGCCTGTTCGGCAGCCTGCCCGGACATGAAGCCGTCCTTGACCAGGCGTTGGACGCGTGCGCTCTCGCGCTTCGCCTGCGCCAGGTCTTCCTGCGCGTGGCGCACCAGTTCTTCCGCCTCTCTCTGCCGATCCTCCGCGGCCGCCACCCTCGCCGTCTGTTCGTCGCGTTCACGCACGCTCAGAGGCAAAGGGGCGATCTGCGCGACCACCTGGTTCACCCGCACCGCATCGCCGTCGTGCAAGGTGATGCGCTGCAGCCTGCCCGCGGCTGGCGCGGCCACCACGAAACGATCATGGCTGCGCGTCTCTCCCTGCTCATCCACCGTGACCTGCATGCTGCCCGTCTCGACACGGCCAAGCTCGACAGGCAATGGCGACGGACGGAAGAAGAGCGCCAGCGACAGCAGCGCTGCAAGCGCCGCCGCTCCTGTCACTATCTTGCGCCCTGGCAGTCTCATATATCCCTCATTCACGTGTCTTCAGGACGGCGATCAGGTCCAGATGCCTGATGCGCCGCGCCACCAGCAATGCGGAGAGCATAGCCGAGATCAGCGTCACCATCACGGGATAGACGAAGGTCATCTGGCCGAACACCAGCGGCAGACGGAAGAGCTCACGGTCGAACACAGGGACGAGCGCCGCGCACATGCCATAACCCATGGCAAGGCCGACCGGGATGGCGCACAGCGTGAGCAGCCCCTGCTCACCCAGCAGAATGATGACCACCTCGCGCTGCGTGAAGCCCAGCACGCGCAGACTGGCCAGTTCGTTGCCGCGTTCGGACAGCGCGATGCGCACGCTGTTGTACACCATGCCGCCGACGATGATGGCCGCGAACAACATCTCGATGACGCTGACCATGGTGAAGGCCCGGTCTATGATCTCCCGCACGCTCTGCTGCATTGCGGTACGTATGGCCACGCCGCTCACCGCCGGCATGCGCTTGAGCGTGGCATAGAGTTCATCCGCATGGAGAGGGTCTACGCTGAGCCAGGCGCCAGACGCGAGGTCGTCCTCGCGCAGCAGGTGCGCCAGCGCGTTCGCATCCATGTAAGCGCCCATGCCTATGAGCTCGTCCGACAGGCCGGCGACATGCACGTCTCGCACCGCCCGCTCGCCTTCCAGCACTTCCAGCGTGACGGTGTCGCCGGCTTGCACCCCCAGCATCTCGCCCAGCTTGCGCGTGAGCAGCAGGCCGTCCTGCGGCAGCTCGACCGCCTTCAGCCTGCTGTCCACGATACGGTGCAGCTCGCTTTTCGGCGACATACCGGTGAGCCCGGCCTGCTTGCTGCGGTGCCCGTGGCGCAGGCGCACAGGCACCGCGCGGAACGGCTCGGCACGCAGCACTCCGGGCAGCCGTCCGAGCTCCTGGATGGAACCGGACGCGCGCGGGTCGCGGAACAGCACCGTGACGTCGTCGCGCTGCACCAGGTCGAACTGCACGTTCATCATGTGATCCACTGCATCGAACATGAAGCGCGCGACCAGCATCAGCCCAACTGCGACGCCTATGCCCAGCACCGACAAAAGCGCTTTCCAAGGCCTGCGCATCAGGTTGCGCACGATCATGCGCACCGACGCGGGCAGGCGCTGCGCGATGCCAGTGTGTTCCATGATGCCCGCACGGTACAGCGCCGGCGCTTCGGGCCGCATGGCCTCCGCCGGTGCCAAGGCCGTGACGCGCCGCACCGCACCTGCCGCCCCGGCGCAGGCAGCGAGCAGGTTCACCAGTACCGCGATCGCGATGACCTCGGGGCTGGTCACCAGCCCCATCTGCGGGAAGTGGAAATAGTCGGCGTACAGGGCGGTCGTCCTGTCGCCGAGATAAAGGCCGAACAGCAGGCCTGGCAGCAGGCCGGCCAGCACGATGAGGAGCGCGAGCTTCAGGTAGTGCCAGCCCACGCTCGCGCTGGAGTAGCCGAAAGCCTTGAGCAGCCCGATCTGCGTGCGCTGCATCGCCACCAGGCGTGACAGCACGATGTAAATGAGGAACACCGCCACGGCCAGGAAGATGCCGGGGATGTAGGTGGCGGAGATCTCGATCTCACCCAGCTCGTCCGTGAGGAAGCGGTTCGACAGCTGGTCGCGGCGGCCATAGGCGCTGAGGCCGCCGTAGCGCAGCAGCAGCTGGTCCAGCCGCGCGATCACCTCGGCCTCTTCGGCACCCTTCGCCAAGGTGAGCGCCACGTCGTTGAACGCACCTTGCATATTGAAGGCCGAGGCCAGCGCTTCGCGCCCCATCCACATGACGCCGAAACGGCGGTTGTCCGGAAACAACATGCCCGGTCCCACTTCGTAGATGTATTCCGGCGAGAGGGCGATGCCGACTATCGTCAGCTCGCGCCAGCGACCGTTCAGTATCGCCCCTACCTTGTCACCCACGTCGAGCCGGTTGGCCCGCGCGAACACCTCGCTGACCAGCACTTCATCGGGATGCGCGGGCTCGATGTAGCGGCCACGCCGCAGGAAGAGATCGTTCAGCATGCTCTGCTGCCGTTCGGGGACGGAGACCAGCATGCCTGCGGCGGGCTCGGCCAGGCCGGGCACATCCAGCGTCACCTCGGCCACCACCCGCGTCTGTACCTGGGCCACGCCGGGCAGCGCGCGTATGTCTTCGGCCAAGCTCTCCGGGGCGCGTTTGAGGCCGGCGAACACGTCCGCAAAGCGGTAGCTGGTGTAATAGCCGGTCTGCGCCGCGCGCAGGGAGATGTAGGCGCTGTGCATGGTGACCTGCGCCGCCACGCCGCAAGCCACCACCAGGGCGACCGCGAGCACCTGGCCCCGCAGGTGCAGGAGGTCGCGCCACAACATACGGTCGAGCGGCCTCACCAGGAGATTTCCGAAGGCGCGAGCTTGTTCTCGTTGCGCCGCACCTCCACGATGCTGCCGCTGCTGATGCGGATGATGCGGTCGGCCATGCCGGCGATGGCTGCGTTGTGCGTGATGACAGCCGTGATTGTGCCCAGCTCGCGGTTCACGCGTTCCAGCACTTCGAGCACCAGCTTGCCGGTGGCATAGTCGAGCGCCCCGGTGGGCTCGTCGCACAGCAGCACGTCAGGATGTTTGGCCACCGCGCGCGCGATGGCCACGCGCTGCTGCTCGCCGCCGGAGAGCTGCGAGGGAAAGTGGTCGCGTCGGTTGCCCAGGCCCACGAGGTCGAGCGCGTCGGCGGGACTGATGGGATGCTCGGCGATCTCGGTGACCAGCGCGACGTTCTCCAGCGCAGTGAGGCTGGGGATGAGGTTGTAGAACTGGAACACGAATCCCACGTGCTCACGACGGAAACGCGTGAGGCCGTCGTCATCGGCGCGGGTCAGGTCGTGGTCGCAGTAGTACACCTCGCCGCTGGTCGGCCGGTCCAGCCCGCCCAGGATGTTGAGCAGCGTGGACTTGCCGCTGCCGGAAGCGCCCAGTAGCACGGCGAATTCGCCCTGCAGCAGATCGACCGTGACGTCGCGCAAGGCATGCACCTCGACCTCGCCCATGCGGTAGATCTTGGAGACGTTGTGCACATGGAATATGGACCGGGTCTCGGTCGCTACGGCTTCGGCGGGAGTTGCGCGATCCGTCATGCCCGCGTCAAAGCGGCCAGCTGCGCATCCTCCACGCGTATGTGACCGATGAGCCAGTCGCGGAGGTAGATGAGGACGTCGAACTGGGCCACCATAGGGTTGGCGTGGAGCTCCTCGTAGAACTCTCCTATCTTCTCCTCGAAGGCGTGGTGCTGGTGCAGCTGGCGGTCCATGCCCTCATATCCGTAGTGCGCCATCATCTGTTCCTCGGCGCGGAAATGTATCTTCGCGTAGGCATCCAGCGCCTTGACCAGCCTGGCCACCTGACGCGCGCCCCCCTTGTTGACGACCACGGTATGAAGGTCGTTGAGCAGGTCGAAGAGATAGCGGTGGTGTTCGTCTATGGTCCCTATGCCCACGTTCAGTTCGTCATCCCACGGTATCCAGGCGTCTTCGCGGTGCTTGATGGGCGACAGGGTGAGCGCCTGCTTGGGATTGATGATGTCGTCGCGGTAGAGCTCGCGGATGCGCAGGATCTCCGGCATGGCCGCCAGGAAGGCCTGCACGACGACAGGATCGAAATGCTTGCCTGCCCTGGACTCGATCCACTCCTGCGCCTCTGGTACGGCCCAGGACTCCTTGTAGGGGCGGGGGGATGTCAGTGCGTCGAACACGTCAGCCACCGCGCAGATGCGCGCCAGCAGGGGTATCTCAACCCCTTTCAGCCCGCGCGGGTAACCGGAGCCGTCCCAGCATTCGTGGTGCGAGCCCGCGATGTCACGCGCTGCCGCGATCAGTGCGTCCTTGCCGTTCAGGATGGTGACGCCGATGTCCGTGTGCGTCTTCATGATCTCGAATTCTTCCGGCGTGAGTTTGCCGGGCTTGCGCAGCACCGCGTCGTCTATGCCGATCTTGCCCACGTCGTGCATGGGAGCGGCCACATACAGCAGTTCGCGCTGCGCCTCGGGCAGGCCCATCGCCTTGGCTATGGCCTGGGCGAAATTGGCCATGCGCATGATGTGCCAGCCGGTCTCGTTGTCGCGATAGCCCGACGCCACCCACAGGCTGCGCAACGCGTCGGCGCGGGCGTCCTCCAGCTCAAGTTCGCGCATGCTCAGGGTCTCGTTGGTCAGGGCGTGCTGCACCAGGCCGGACAACGCCAGAGCAAGGTCGTCCATCAATCCCATGTACACGCCCCCCATCTCATAACCGGGCGACGCGAACATCGCGATATAGCCTATACCGCGCCCCTCCACGTGCAGCGGCAGCAAGATCGAGCGCGCAGGGACGCTGGCTCCAGCGCCACCGGAGAGCAGGATGTCCTGGGTCCGACAGGATGGCGCGACGATAGAATTCCGAAAAGCGGGTGCATCCCAGCGCACCCGGCTGTTCCAAACCGGTTCCATGCCGAACTGCGCGACTTGGATGTAGCGTCCGCGGGGGCTGAGAAGGAGGATGGCACCACGAGGTTCCAGCTGCAGGTCGTGGTGGGGTCTGAGCACCTCGAAAAGACGGGCCAGCAACACATCCAGGTCTGGCGTAGTACTGTTGGCCATGGTCAGCTCGAACACCAGATTGCTGATGACCGACGATTCCTGTTCCCTCTCCATCCGTTCTCCTGCGCGTGGCCAATGTTTCGGGGGTGTTGCGAACGCGTGACAGTGTGCAACATTTTCCGCGGCACGGGCAACCGAAAGTTCGGCGCATGAGGCAAACGAATCATAGGTCCCTTACGTGATGCCTCAAGGGCGACTCTGAAACAGATAAGCGTTGAAACGGCACCGTGCGGCTGCTATCCTCGACGCGTTTTGACCGCTGCGAAAAGAACGAACGCTCCGAGGGGAAAATCAGATGAGACAGCTGACACTGGCCGCATGGCTTTGCTTTTCACTTGTGCCTGCAATGGCAGCCGATGAGACGGTCGCGCCGGTTCCGGCCCCGGGACCTGCTGCCGACACCGCCGCTCCCCCAAACCAGCCGGCGCCTGCCTCTTCCGTGGAAGCGGCTCCCATCCAGATCCCCCCTCCCCCGCCTGTCGTCGAATGTCCCCCGGCGGCCCCCCCCGCGCCGCCGTTGGAAACACCGGCCAGTAAACTGAAAGCCGCACAACAGAACCTGGCCTTGCCCAAGGTGGAACTGTTTCGAGCGACAGTGAAGAACACCACGCCCAAGAAAAGCATCTTCTCGCGCCTGATGTCCGCCTCGGTGAACCCCGTAGACACCGACCTGTTGCTCGATATGCGCAGCTTCACCGAGCGCTTCCCGGACTTCCCGGAAACGGCAGAGGTCTACCACCTGATGGCGCAGGTGCACGTGCGTACGGACAACTATTCCGCGGCGGCCATAGACTGGCTGCTGCTGCGAGCCGCCTATCCCGACTCCCCGTTCAGCAAGGAGGCCGCAAAACAGATGCAGGCGCTGGCGGGCGACGACCTGAAGAAACATGCCGCCACCATGAAGGCGATGACGTCGCAGCTCGACACCCTGAAGGGCGACCGTGAAGAACGTCTGGCCGCCATGTTGCGCTATCTGGGTGGCAACACGGAGAAGGATTTCGCGGCTCCCATCGCCGAGGCCTGTTCATCCTTTTTGGTCAGCAACCAGGGCTGGCTGCAGGAAGACGTCATCGAACACGCCGAGGCCCGCCAACAGATGCTGATGGACCCACAAGTCGCGCTCTATCACTTCGATAAGGTGCTGGCCCTGTATCCGGCCAGCCCCTTGCGTGCGAACAGCATGCTGTCCATGGGCAACCTGCAGCGCAATAGCCTGCGTGCCTTCGACCAGGCGGCGAAGTCCTACAGCAAGCTGATCGAGCAGTTCCCGGAATCCCCTGAAACCAAGCAGGCCTATGAGCTGCTGGGGGCGATGTATGACGAAGACATGCGCGACTACCCCAACGCGATCAAGACCTACGAGGCGGCCGTCGCGCGCTACAAGGACGACCCTATCGTGCTGCGCGCCCTGCGCGCCATGGCCAACATCCAGCAGAACAAAGCCAACCAGTCCAATCGCGCGATCGAGAGTTATCTCAAGATCGCCGACATTTTCAAGGGGCCGGAAGGGCTGGAGGCACTGCTGGCCGCGGAACGCATCGCCACTTTCAACATCCGCGACTGGAAGATGGCGATAGACATCAACAACCGTATCATGGCATTCGCGCCGCCTCAGCATGAGGAAGCGATCAAAGCGCAATTCAACAATGCACGCATCACGGAGGACGAGCTCAACGACAAGGAGGCGGCGCGTAAACTCTACGAGGATTTCGTCGCCAAGTATCCCAACAACAGCCTGACAAAAGACGCGAAACGGCGCATCGACGCCATCAACAACACCAGCAAATAGCACTTAAGGGAAACGCTGCATGACCGCACCACTGCTCATCGCCAAGAACGACAAAGAAGAACTCTTCCTGCTGCCACAGATGGCCAACCGCCATGGCCTCATCACCGGTGCCACCGGCACAGGCAAGACCGTGACGCTGCAGTCGCTGGCGGAATCGTTCTCGCGCATCGGCGTGCCAGTGTTCCTGTCGGACATCAAGGGCGACCTCTCCGGCGTGGCCAAGAAGGGCGGCGGCAACGCCAAGGTGCAGGCGCGCGTCGAGCAGCTGAAGCTGGACGACTTCGAGCACCGCAGCTATCCCGTGACGTTCTGGGATGTGGCAGGCAAGCTGGGCCACCCGGTGCGCGCCACGGTATCCGACATGGGGCCGCTCCTGCTGGGGCGCATGCTCAACCTCAACGACACGCAACAGGGCGTGCTCACGCTGGTGTTCAAGATCGCCGACAACAACGGCATGCTGCTGCTGGACTTCAAGGACCTGCGCGCGATGGTGCAGTACGTCGGCGAAAACGCGAAGCAGTTCACCACCGAGTACGGCAACATCTCGGCCGCCAGCGTAGGCGCGATCCAGCGTGGCCTGCTGCAGTTGGACCACGAAGGCGGTGAGCAGCTCTTCGGCGAGCCCATGCTGGACATCAACGACCTGATGCAGACCGACCGGGGTGTCGGTGTCATCAACATCCTCGCCGCCGACAAGCTGATGCAGTCGCCCAAGGTGTATTCGACGCTGCTGCTGTGGCTGCTGTCCGAGTTATACGAGAACCTGCCGGAAGCCGGCGACCTGGAGAAACCCAAGCTCGTCTTCTTTTTCGACGAGGCGCACCTGCTGTTCAACGACGCGCCTACCGCGCTGGTGGACAAGGTGGAACAGGTGGTACGCCTGATCCGCTCCAAAGGGGTGGGCGTGTATTTCGTCACACAGAACCCGTCGGATGTGCCGGACAAAATCCTCGGTCAGCTCGGCAATCGTGTGCAGCATGCCTTGCGCGCCTTCTCGGCACGCGACCAGAAGGCGGTGCGTGCCGCCGCCGAGACCATGCGCGACAACCCCTTGCTGGACGAGGAAGCCGCCATCACCGAATTGGGCGTGGGCGAGGCGCTGGTCTCCACACTGGATGAGAAGGGCACGCCCACCATCGTCGAGCGTGCCTACATCGTGCCGCCGCGCGCGCAGATCGGCCCCATCACCGAGACCGAACGCGCCGACATCATCGCCAACTCCGTGGTCGCCGGCGTGTACGAGAAAGCCGTGGACCGGGAATCAGCCTACGAGATACTCAAGGGCCGCGCCGATGAGAAGCAGGCCGAAGCTGAGAAGGCCGCAGCGCCAGCGGCGCCCGCCGGCGGCGGCCTGCTCGGCGGCTTGCTGGGGGGCGGCGCACCTGCGCCACGCGGTGCCTTGCGCCAGCAGAGCGTAGGCGAAGCGCTGGTCAAGAGCGTGGTGCGCACGGTCGGCGCCGAGGTCGGCAGGCAGCTCGTGCGCGGCATCATGGGTTCGTTGCTCGGTGGCAGCAGCGGCCGTCGCCGCTGAATATCTCCGTGTCCGAACCGATCCGCCGGGATTTTGAGTCCGTCGCCGCGCGCTGGAACAGCAACCCCGGCCGGGTGAGGATAGCCACCGATGTGGCTGCAGCGATCAAGCGAGAAGTCGCGCTGCGCCCGGACATGGACGTGCTCGATTACGGTTGCGGCACCGGCTTGCTCGGCCTGCAGCTCCTGCCCCACCTCCATTCCCTCACCGGCACTGACAGCTCGCCTGCCATGCTGCAAGCGCTGAAAGACAAGGTCGTTGCCCAGGACTTGCACAACGTCGAGACCCAGCTCGTCGACTTCGAACATGGCGCACATGCCACAGGCAGTTACGATCTCATCGTGAGCAGCATGGTGACCCACCACGTGCTCGACACTACCGCGCTGTTCAAGGAATGGATGCGCCTGCTCAAGCCGCACGGCCAGGTCGCCTTCGCCGACCTCGACAGCGAGGATGGCGCGTTCCACGGTGACAACACCGGCGTGTTCCACCTGGGTTTCGACCGTGAGCACCTGCGCGACCAGCTGCTGGCCGCCGGCTTCAGTGAAGTGCGCGACACCACGGCAACCGTGGTGCGCAAGGAAATCGAAAGTCAAGGCGTGCGTGAATTCCCTATCTTCCTGATCATCGCCCGTCGGGCATGACCTCCCTGCTCCCCATCCAAAAGGAACTGCGGGCACTTGCCTCGCCCGAGACTGCGGCCAACCTGCAGCGTTTCTTCAAGACCGGCCCGGGACAATACGGAGCGGGCGACGTGTTCCTGGGCGTGAACGTGCCACCGCTGCGCGCGCTGGCGAAAAGGCACCGTGCGGCCGGGCTCGCCGAGGTCTCCTCACTGCTCGACTCGCGCTATCACGAGGAGCGCATGCTGGCCTTGCTGCTCCTCATGCAGGTCTACCAGAAGGCGGACGAGACCGGACGGCAGGCGGCCTACGAGCTCTACCTGACCCACACGCACCGCATCAACAACTGGGACCTGGTGGACGTCTCCGCCCCGCGCATCGTGGGTTGCCATCTGGAACACAGGCCTCGCGAGATACTCTACGAACTGGCGCGCTCGCCCCTGTTGTGGGAGCGGCGCATCGCCATCCTCGCCACCGCATGGTTCATCCGCCTGGACGACCATGCCGACACGCTGAAGATCGCTGAGATGCTGCTATCCGACGAGCATGACCTGATGCACAAGGCCGTGGGCTGGATGCTGCGCGAGGTGGGCAAGCGCGACTTGGCCACCGAAGAGGATTTTCTGCTCAGGCATTACCACAGCATGCCGCGCACCATGCTGCGCTACGCCATAGAGCGTTTCCCCGAGACTAGGCGCAGGCAGTACCTGAACGGGACCGCGTGAAACCACCTGCCTTTCCTTGATTCTTGCAGGTTGTTTCTATAAAGTTGCGCTAGACCGTTCACTCTAAAGCCAGAACGCTTATGGGAAAGTTCAAGGTTGTGCAGTTCAACATGCAGTTCGGCCAGGTCTGGGACGACGCGGATCCCGACAACGCCCCAGTCGATCTGGAGCAGACCATAGCCGAGATCAAGCGGCATGACGCCGACATCGTGCTGCTGCAGGAAGTTGAACGCGCACTGCCGGGCGGCAAGCAGATCGAGCCGCCGCCGAATTACACCCAACTCAGGCGCGCGCTCACCGGCTATCACAGCCACTTCTCCTATCCCAAGGCTGACCCGCGCGAACTGCCCTTCGGCATCGGCCTCGCCATCTTCTCCAAGACCCCGCTGTATGACCTTACCCGCATGGAGCTGCCTTCACCTCCGGTCGAGTTCCAGTTCAACGGCGAGACCAAGACGCCCACCGACCGCCTGATGATAGGCGCGAAGACCACCATAGCCGGACGCGAGGTGCAGCTCTACAACACGCACCTCCTGGCCTTCTTCATGCTCAATTCGTCCAGCGAGACGCACTCGGGGCAGCGCCAGATGGTGATCGACCAGTTGAAGAGATCGCGCATCCCCACCCTGCTGGGCGGCGACTTCAACGTGAGCAACCACATCGACCTGGTCGAGCAGTTCGCGCAAGAAGGATACCGGACCGCGCAGGCCAAGGAGATCACATGGCGGCGCATGCCCTACGTGCTGGACCACGTCTTCTTCGACCGCCAGCTGCGCCTGCTCGACCACGCTGTCGTACCCACCCGGTCTTCCGACCACCATGTGCTGGTCGCCGAGCTGGATTTCGTTCAGTAGGCGTTGCCCCGGCCGCCCAGGGCCTGCTTCAGCACCACTCGTTCCACCAGCACGCTGTCATTACCATCGCCCAGCCACACCTGCCCATCCTGGATGGTGCACTGCAGGTTCATCGTGCGCTGCGCCAGCCCAGCAAGCGCCTGCGTGCACTCCAGCGGCAGGTTGACGACAGTGAGGTTCTTCTGACGCTCGAACTGCGCCGCGTTCTGCGCGTACCACATGTCTGCCACGCGTCCACCGTAGCAATACACCACCACCTGCTCTGCACGCCCGCACGCCTTGCGTATCAGCTTCTCGTCGGGGATGCCGACATCGATCCACAAGGTGATTGCACCGGTCAGATCCTTCTGCCACAGGTCAGCCTCATCGTCGTCCGTCATGCCCTGTCCGAACTCCAGGTACTCGTGCGCATGCAAGGCGAACGCCAGCAGACGCACCATCAGGCGCTCGTCCGTTTCCGACGGATGCCGAGCTAGCGTCAGCGCATGATCCTGGTAGTAGTGACGCTCCATGTCTGCGATCTGCAGATTGGCTTTGAAGATCGTTGCCTTGATTGCCATGACGTTCCTGAACTGTTGCTGTGCCCGTTATTCCACTACCCGCCCGCGCAAGCTTTTTACCGCACCGCGCCTGACCTTGCTCTCCACCCGCTTCTTCTGCGCACTGCGGCTAGGCTTGGTGGCGACGCGCTTCTTCGGCGGCAACGCCACCGATGACAGCAGCGCCTTCAGACGCCGCAAGGCCTCGTTGCGGTTCTGTTCCTGGTTGCGGAATTCCTGGGCCTTGATGATGACCACACCATCTTTGGTGATACGTTGGTCGTTGAGTTGCATCAGACGTTGCCGGAAATCGTCCGGCAAAGATGAGGCGCGTATGTCGAAGCGCAGATGCACGGCGCTGGAGACCTTGTTGACGTTCTGTCCTCCGGCACCCTGCGCGCGCACGGCGGTCAGCTCGATCTCGCGCTCAGGGATGATGACGTTGTGGGCGATGTATAGCATGACGACCCTCTCCCTAACCCTCTCCCGCAAGCGGGAAAGGGGATAGCCCCTCTCTCCCCGAGGGGAGAGAGTTGGAGAGAGGGGGGCTGCATTTCATCTACGTTCGATTCCGGTTTGAGCTCAGCACATGTATCTGCACATCGCCCACACTCACCACCTGCCCGGCACGTATCTTGGCGGTCTTGCACAACTCCACCTGCCCGTCCACGGACACCACGCCTTCGGCCACCAGCGCCTTGCCGGCGCCGCCGCTGTCGCATACACCGACGAGCTTGAGCAGGTTGCACAGCTCGACGAACTCTCCGCGCAGGTGGAATTCGATCTCTTGCGTCATAGCTTCACTGCGTGCTCGCGTGTGGTGTGGAACACCACCTTGGGCCAGCGCTCCTGCGTGAGTCTGAGGTTCACCATGTTGGGCGCGAGATAGGCCAGGTTGCCCGCAGCGTCTATGGCCAGGTTGTGCGACAGTGCCTTCTGGAAATCAGCGAACACTTTCGCGTCATCGCAGGTGACCCAGCGCGCGGTGCTCACCGAACTGCCCTCGAACATGGCATCCACGCCGTACTCGCCCTGCAATCGGCTCTGCACGACGTCGAACTGCAGCATGCCGACCGCGCCGAGGATCAGGTCGCCGCCGTCCATGGGCTTGAACACCTGCACCGCGCCCTCTTCGCCCAGCTGCTGTAGGCCCTTGTGCAGCTGCTTCACCTTCATCGGGTTCTTGATGCGCACGGTCTGGAAGTAGTCCGGCGCGAAATACGGTATGCCGGTGAACTGCAGCATCTCGCCTTCGGAGAAGCTGTCGCCGATCTGCATGTTGCCATGGTTGGGCAGGCCGATGATGTCGCCGGCGTAGGCCTCTTCCACCAGTTCGCGGCTGGAGGCCATGAAGGTCACCACGCTGGATACGCGGATCTCCTTGCCGATGCGCAGGTGCCGGAGCTTCATGCCACGCTCGAAATGTCCAGAACACACGCGCAGGAAGGCGATGCGGTCTCTATGGTTGGGGTCGATGTTGGCCTGGATCTTGAACACGAAGCCAGAGAACTTCGGCTCGCTTGGCTTCACCGCACGCATCGAGGCGTCACGCTCGCGCGGCGCCGGTGCCCACTCCAGCAGCGCGTTCAATATCTCGCGCACGCCGAAGTTGTTGATGGCGGAACCGAAGAACACCGGCGTCTGCTTTCCGGCAAGGAAGGCCTGCAGGTCAAACGGATGCGAGGCGCCGTGCACTAGCTCCACGTCCGTGCGCAGCTGTCCGATCTCCAGCGGGAAGCGCTCATCCAGCAGCGGATTGTTCAGCCCCTTGATGACTTCCACCTCGCCATCGGCGCGTTCTTCGCCCGGCGTGAACAGCAGGATCTCGTCGCGCATCAGGTGATACACGCCGCGGAAGGTCTTGCCCATGCCCAGCGGCCACGTCACCGGCGCGCACTGTATCTTCAGCACCGACTCCACCTCGTCCAGCAGCTCGAGCGGGTCGCGCACTTCGCGGTCCAGCTTGTTCATGAAAGTGACGATGGGCGTATCGCGCATGCGGCACACGTCCAGCAGCTTGATGGTCTGCGCCTCCACGCCCTTGGCCGCGTCGATCACCATCAGCGCCGAGTCGACAGCGGTAAGCACGCGGTAGGTGTCTTCCGAGAAATCCTGGTGGCCCGGCGTGTCCAGCAGGTTCACCACATGGTCGCGGTACTCGAACTGCATCACGGACGAGGCCACCGAGATGCCGCGCTGCTTCTCGATCTCGAGGAAGTCTGAGGTCGCATGGCGGCCGCTCTTGCGCGCCTTCACTGCACCGGCCATCTGGATCGCGCCCGAGAACAGCAGCAGCTTCTCGGTGAGCGTCGTCTTGCCAGCATCCGGGTGCGAGATGATGCCGAAGGTGCGGCGGCGCGCCACTTCCCTGGCGATGAGCGCGCTCGGAGCCGCGCTGTTTTCTGGGGAAACTTCCTGATTCATGGGGGAAAACCTTGAGACTGCGTTGCGAAGGGGCGCAAGTCTAATGGGTAGCGGAGAGGATGTCTAACCTCCAATATTTCATGTATGTGCAACCAGCAACTTCGCCTAACGATTACTACTGTAATCGGCCCGATGACATCTTTCAGCCTTGCCATCGCATCAAGAACACGATGCAACAGTAAAAGTCATCAGGTTCTGTTTCGGACATGGAGTTTCTGTGAACCAGTTCGGCAACAACCTCATTGAATCTGCAATTCTTCCGACCTTGCACCGCAGGTGTGCGCCCCCCTGCTCTGCCACATGCATAGCTCATCGCTTTCCCTTGAATCCCGACAATTAGGATTTCTTTTAACGCGAACTAAGAAGTTCGCCCCATGTTCTTGTATCGATTTCCGCTCTAGTCTTCCTCACGTCCTGCATCAAAACTGGACCGATGCAGGATAAAGAAGCTACCAGAAGGCGCCGTTTCGGATGTGGATTGCCGTGGACAAAGTTTGCGGGCTCATTTCACAAAAGGCGGAAACGAAGATGGACAGGACACTCCCTACTTTGGCGTTAGGCTGCACCCTGATCTGCTTCAATGCGGCGGCTGCCGTTGTCTCAGAGGCGGATGCGGTGGCTGCCATCAGTCGCGAAGATTTTGCCGCTGCCAGTTCCGCGTACAAACAGCTTGTCGATGCCGACCCGACCTCGGTGGCGCTGCGTCTCGAATTTGCCAATGCCCTCAAGAACGATCGCCAGTGGGAGCGTGCGATCAGCGAATACCGAAAAGTGCTCAAACTCCATCCGAAGAATGCCGAAGCCTTGCTTGGCATCGGATCTGTGCGTCGCTGCCAGGGAAACATTGCCGCAGCCAAGCGCACCTATGAACAGGTGGTGGCGCTTGCACCGCATGAATCCAGCGGTATGCAGGGGCTAGCTGCAACCTACGCCCTGGACCACGATTTTGCCAATGCCGAAAAACTCTATGAACAGGCCGAGAGGATGTGGCCGGGAGACAGCGGCGTGCAACAGGCCGCCTATGACTTCCGTCGCCAGCGCAACCCACGGATATATCTCTTCTGGGAAACCGATCTGTCGTTCGAAACGCGCCAAGGCGGTGCCATTATGCCCTTCGCAGGGAGGGAGGAGATCGGCGCGGAATACCAGGAGGAAAACAGCTTCTTCGTGCCGCGACTCGGAAACAGCAGGTTATGGATATACAAACGCAAAGACGAAAAGATCTTCTACACCCATTACTTCGGGATCGACAACATGTTTGACGCATCGGCGCGGCACTCGGTTTATCAATACCAAGTGCCCGATTCTGCGCTCGGATTCACCAGCATCGATACCTACCAGGAGTACCGCGCCCGCTATACCGTGCCGCTCGTGCAGGGGCAGGTGTTCTCTGTGCGCTATACGTTGCGCCCGACCATACTCAAACTGTCGCAAGGCACCTTCACCGCCCACAAAGTAGAGGTCGAACTCAACTCTCGCTGGACGCCAACTTTCTCCACTCTGCTCAAGGGCGGCTGGCTGCGCGACCTCGACAGCAATGCGACGAGCACTTCGCAGCTCACCGATCGCAGCCTGGTCAATGTAGGATTCCAGTGGGACGCCACCAATCACTTGAGCCTTGGCGCGAAGCACATCACCAACCCCGATCTCGACAACACCATGAACTCCACCTCCATTGCCGAGGCCAGCTACACGCTTACCGGCACGTGGTCGTTGCTTGGCCGTTATAGGGTGGACGACTACAAGAGTGGCACCAATCAAAGAGGCTATTACCTTGCGGCCCGCTTTGTGCCAAACAGCAACTGGTGGAGCGAATTCGGCCTTAAACACGTAGATCGAGGCGATGCGAACGGCTACTACGGCCTCGCCTCGATCTCCTATCGTTTTTGATCGCCATGGAGAACGGACATGTGGACACATCTCCTTCTCGCAATAGTCAGTGTTACTGCGGCTCTTCCTTGTGCTGCGGATGAGAGCACGCTCGTCAAGTTGGAACGGATGGAGCACGCCGGTACGAACTTGCACGGGGCAGGGGATTACGGTGTGCCGGCTCCCTGGGCGGCGGACGCCACCGCCCCGGCGCTGGCCGAGGCTCTGGAGGATTCCACGCTGACCCGCTTCCCGCCAGACTCGGCCTCTGCCAACACGCTGGCGGCGCAGAATCCGCTCAGCCTCAAGAACGTGATTGAGCTGACTGAGCCGCCGATTTTCGTGGTGATCCTGCTCGTTATCGCGATCCACACCTTGCGCGAGCGCCGAGTATTGCGCCGGCGGCAGCTTACTGTGCGCGTATTGCTGCCAGCGCTACCGGCATTGGGTTTGCTGACGGGTTCCGTCTATATGGATGTGCTGTACTCCGGCCGGTACCACGAGGTGGTCTCGACGGTAGCCCAACTGCTGGAACCGGTTACGCTGGGCGCGTTGCTCACCCTCGTTCTCGTCTGGCGGCTACGTTCCGAGCGGCCTCAGCGGAAGACGACAGTTCTCGCGATCGGCGCTCACCCCGACGATATCGAGTTCGGCTGCGGTGCGACCATGCTGCGGTTGCGAGAGGAGGGGGCCGTGACCTATGGCCTTGTGCTCACTGGCGGGGAGCAGGGGCATGACAGGACCGAGAGCAAAGTGCGAATCGATGAAGCCTGCTCCGGGGCAAGCGTGATGGCGCTGTGCGACATCACAGTCCACAACTTCCCGGACACTTCCCTGCATGAGCACAAGGCAGAGATCAGAAAAGCCATCGAACAAGCGTTAGCGCGCTGGCGGCCAGATATCATCTTCACGCATAACGGACATGATGCGCACATGGACCACCACACCGTGTTTGACGCTACGCGGGAGGCTGCGCGCGGGGCATGCACTATCCTCTGCTACGAGAATCCCAACACACCGCCTGCGTTCCACCCCACCTACTTCTTTGATGTGGGCAAGTATATCGAGCGCAAGATCGACGCGCTGGCATGCCACCGGACCCAGAGCGGCAAATCCTATGCCGCCTCCGGGGTCGTCCGCGCCATGGCAGGATTCCGCGGCACTCAGGCACGCGTGCCCTTGGCTGAAGGATTTGAAGTAATGCGTATGCTTGAAAAGGAGCGAAAAAAATGATGAGGAAGCGGCTGATCTGTGCGGCATTTTCCGTGGCCTTTCCTGTTGCTGCGATGGCGGCTGATGTCACCGCCCCGCGCCTGAGCGGCACCATAAGCTTGGATGGGCGCCTTGATGAGCCGATGTGGCGTTTTGCAGCGCGACTCCCGCATACGGAATTCAAGCGCTGGGTCAACGACTCCTACGTCTTGGACCCGAGCATCTTTCACGTACTTTTATTTCATGACGGACATACGCTCTATGTGGCGCTGGCGTCCCATGACCGCCACGTCGAGGCCGATGCTCTTCCTGAGGATTCGGACGGCCTTTACTCGTTGTCGTTCGTGACGCGGGACGGCAGGCTGAAGCACTACCGGCTGCGCTGGGTCGCGAATCCTCCGGTGGCCGGTGGTGACCTGCTCGATTCGGGAAGGTGGGGGGCACACCTGCACGGGCCATTCGAGGAGCCCATGCGCGGAGAGGGAGGATATGTGCTCGAACTTGCCATCCCCCTTTCGTCCCTCGGCTGGAAGCCGGGCGACACTGTGCCGATCAATATCATCGTGCATGACCACGACGGCAACCCGCATACGTCATACCACACGCCGGGGATGGAATTTGCGCGCTTTGCCTGGGGCGGCTTCGATAATGACGATCGCTCCAGTTACAGGACACTGGAGCTTGCGCCTTAGGGCCGAATCGGCGACGCGGCCTCTACGCGGCTGGCATTGCGCACCGCCTCGGCAAGCGCCTGCCAGTGCGATGCCGACATCATTTCTGCAGGTGTGATCCATAACTGTGTTGCTCCGCCTTCGTGCGCCGAACGCAATGCGCGTGCGAACATCTCCTTGGAGATGGCGCCCGAGCGGTCCCACAAGCCAATCGAGAGATAGAATTTGCCGGCGCCGAATTCGTCGATGAAGTAGGCGGCTATGGAAGCGGCGCTTTCTGGCGTTCCCCCTTCTGTCGCGAAGTAATCCCACACCACGAATTCGTCGACATGCGGAGCGAGCAGGTGGTAGTCCTGACCGTTTTCCGCCGAGTTGCGCATCAGATCGCCCCGACTCACCTTCACATCAAAAGCGAACTTTTTGCCATGAGCGTGCACGGCCTGGGCGAGGCGTGCAGTGATGGCCGCAACCTGGCGGGAACGCCATGCCCCGACGCTGGGATCGAGAACGTCGATCGCGCCGCTGCGGGTTCTTGGCCAGTCGGTCTTACCTGTGGCTTTCCTGAACGCGAGCAGGCAGCGATCGTCATAACAATGCTTGTCGTAGAAAAGCTCGGTCACCGCCACGGTATCCGCCTGCGTCGTGGCGGCAAGCGCCTCGACCGCGCGCACCAGATGATCCCCCGCCTCGCCTTCGGCTAATTCCGTGGAGCAGATGACCATGCCGCTGCGCTTGCCGTCCAGATCGAGCGCGGCGGCGGCGGGATAGCGCCTCAGGTAGCGCTCACCGAACACGTCGAAGATCGCAGTGGTGCGGTAGCCGCGCTGGCGCAGTACCTTGAGCGTGTCCTCCAGCATGTCTGAGTCGGCTGCCTTCTGTTCAGCACTCCACCACGACCTGTTGCCCGGCCAGCGGAAGTAGGTCCAGTCGGCGCGTCCCGCGGAAACCGCCACGCGGTTCACGTAACGCGCTTCCGGGCGCGCAAGCAGCGTCCTGTAGGCGTCGCGCCAGTCGTGCCAGGCGTCGAAGTGTATCGCTACCGCAGTGGTGCCGGTTTGGAAGGCTAACGCCATGTCCGGAGGCACTGTCTTCTCCTCACCAAGCGTTTCGGGCGTCCACCAGAAACAGAAGATGCCAAACGCCGTGGCGATCGCTGCCAGTGCGGTGAAATAGGCGGCCCTCCTCATTCTCCGACCTTCCGTGCACGCATGTCCCGCCGTTCGAGCTTGTGCCAGGCTTCCTCGCGCGTTCGCAACTCTGCCCAGATCGAATACAGCACGACGGCGTTGTAGAAATGCGAGAAGAACATCAACAGCGCAGCATAGGGCAGATACTGCAGATCCCGCGGGTTGCCATCGAGCAAGATGGCCACTACCGCAGCCACCACGAGGAAGCCGAAACCGAAGTAGGCGATCCACTCGAAACCCTGAATGCTGAAAGCCTCCTGCCACCACGCAAGCGGCAGCAGCAGGAGCGCCAGCAGCTGCAGCACGGGGATCACGATCATGTTGAAGGCATTGAACGCCAGGAATGGCCCGAAGCAGGCATAGCGCGGGTTGCCCACCAGGTCGCGATGCATGCTAAGAATTTTGATGTAACTGCGCACCCAGCGGACGCGCTGCTTCCACAGGGCGGCAAGCGTTCCCGGGCATTCGGCCAGCACGCGCGTCGACGCGCCATAAACCACCCGCACGCCGTGGCGCTTCAGCCGCAGCGTCACCTCAAGGTCTTCTCCCCACACCTCACGGAAGCCGCCGATTCGCCGCAATATTTCTGTGCGCACCAGGCCCAGGTTGCCGGAGATGATCTGCAGCACGCCGATGCGGGAAAGCGCCCTGCGCACGAAACCGGTGCCGATGTGCGAGGTGATGACCAGCATTTTTTGCAGCGGCCCCTGCGGCGCGAGCACAGTATCGTTGCCGCTTACGGCGCCGATGCTTGGGTCGATAAAATATGCCACGCCGTTGCGGATCGTGTGCGTCTCGAACAGCGAATCGGCGTCGGTGAAGAGCACGATCTCGCCGTGCGCCTGTGCTAGCCCGAAGTTGAGCGCCGACGCTTTGCCGCCGTTTTCTTTTTTTACGTAGCGCAAATGCGGATCGCCACGCAGGGCTCCCACTTCGTCCTCGGTGCGGTCGGTGGACCCATCATCGATGACGATCACCTCGAAATCCGGGTAGTCCGAGGCGAGGATAGACCGCAGGCTCGCGGCAATCGTCCTCTCCTCGTTGTAGGCGGGAACCAGGACGGTCACCGGCGGCGTGTACTTTTCCGCCTGCGCGAGTTTGAACAGTCTCCGCTCCCACCACGGGTAGCTCAAGGCCAGCGGGTAATAGGTGAGCGAGATCAGCCCGAAATAGAAGCAGACAGCGCCGAAGAAGAAGAAGACATAAAGCGCGCCGTCGATCATCCGCGATGGCCTTCCTGCACCAGCGCCACCAATGCGTCAAAGAAGGCAGGCACCTTCAGCGCGTGCGCGCCGATGCGGGCATTGATCTCGAGCAGCCTCGGGGCGCCATCGCCCCCCCGGCGGATGTCCATGTCGAGCGGCCCACTGAGTGACAGGGCTCGCGCCGCATCCTCCGCAAGTGCCGCCACATCCGGTGCATCGACGGCTTTTACCTCGATCGCGTTGCCGACCCGACCCTCCTTAAGCAGGGTCTTCTCGAACACCTGGTACATCATCATGTGCCAGGGTGAATCCGGGTGGCGAACGCACAACACGTCGTACTCAGTTCCGCTCATGAATTCCTGCCAGACGGGATCCGCCGCTGCCGGTGCGACGCCTGGAGCATCATGCACAACGACACCGCGTCCGCCACGCCCGACGCGGGGGCGCGACACTGCGGGAAAACCAAGGCTGCGTACCAATGGGTCGTCAGGCCCGCCGACGGCGCTTCTGGGCACGGCGATGCCAAGCGCGCCTAAAGCCTGTGATGTCACCCACTTGTCGTGGCAGATATGCACCGATTGCGGTTCCGATATGAACACCGCAACGCCCTGCGCACGCAACTCGGCGGCGAACCCGGCCACGATCACCAGTTCCTCGGCTACGGTCGGGAATAGCCAGCCGATGCGGTGCTGGTGAATCAGATGGCGCAGCGTGTCAGGATATGTAGCGTCTAGAGAAGCGGGGACCTGAGCAAACTGATCGGCCTCATTGGGCACAATGTTCATGTCGGCTCCGAGAACGAAAAACCCGCGCGCTCTCAGTGCAGCCGTGGCGGCCTTGCCCGATGGGCCGCCCACACCAGTAACGAGCACGCGCCGGGGATCGTACGCTGGAGACGTGGCTGATGTTGGTCCGGCGTTCATCGTTGTGTGTCCCTGGGGATATGACTGAGATGAAGCGTAGCCGCCTCATTTTTCTGAATCAATACAAGGAATGCTGTAGTAGGGGCTAGGAGATTTCCGGGGACGCTTACTCTGGCGGCTTGGGCAATAAAAGGTTGAACGCTGTCTTTGCGGCACTCGCCTGATGGTGCGCAAACTCCGCTGCGCAGAGTACCAAGGCTACTTGTTCGGCACACCGGTCCCGGCGGGCGAATTCGCACGCTATCTGCGCCGCATGTAGCCTTGAGAAGAGAACCTTGGATTGCGTTGAAGGGAGCAAAATCTAAAAAGTGGCGGGGAGGATGTCTAACGGCGACACGGCGGAGTAAAGATGTTCCGATCGAAGATGAAGACTGCACGTTTCACCAGCCGGAAACTCCGCCATCGGAAGGTAGAGATTAGCACCCGAGACGATTTGAAAGAGCTGTCCGATGAGTCTAGACTGCGCGGGGTAACCATTACGAGCCCGGCACAACGATGCCGTGGCCAGAAGATGAGGAAAGTATGAAGAGCCCAGCCTGGATCAGGCAACTGCATCCGCGCCACAGTCTCGTCGCCCAGATCAGCTACGCAACCGCACTTGTCTCCATAGTTCTGTCCGTCGTCTTGGGCTATTACGCCGCCGCCATGAGCCGCCAGCAGATCGAACAGGAGCTGGGGGCGAGCTTTGCGCGACGCGCGCAGAGCATCGTGGACGTGCTGGACCGCGGCATGTTCGAGCGCTACCGCGAAATACAGATCGTGGCCACGCTGGACGACATCCGCAATCCGAGCATCCCGGTAGAGAAGAAGCGCGCCATCCTGGAAAAGCTGCAGCAGACTTTCAACGCCTATGCCTGGATCGGCATCTGCGACACGCAAGGCCTCGGCACGGTAGGCACCGGGAAATACCTCGAAGGCAAGGACCTTTCCAAGCGCCCATGGTGCACACAGGGCCGCGACCAGCCCTTCATCGGCGACGTGCACGACGCACTGCTGCTGTCCAAGCTGCTCCCCAACCCGAGCGGCGAAATGTTCTACCTGGTGGATGTGGCTGCGCCGGTGAAGGACGCGCGGGGCACATTGCAGGGCGTGCTGTGCGGGCACATCTTCTGGAAATGGGCAGAGGAAGTGCTCGACAGCAAGAAGGCGGAGGGGATCGAGATCCTGCTGCTGAGCCGTGACGGCCTGTTGCTGGCCGGTCCCGAAGAAGGCCGCAGCAAGATGTCAGTGCTCGCCCCCAACACCTGGGCAGCTGTCAGCAGCGACTCTCTGCGCAAGGACTACCTGCGCGACCGCTGGTCCAACGGCAACAAGTACCTGGTCGGCTTCGCCCGAGACAGCGGCTATCGCGACTATCCCGGCCTGGGCTGGGTGGCCATGATCCGCCAGGACGAGGCGACGGCCTTTGCCCCGGCCCGTGCCTTGCAGCACCGCATCCTGTTGGCAGGTATCGCCTTGGGGCTGATGTTCACCCTGTTCGGTGCCTACATGGCACGGCGCATCGCGCGGCCGATCTCCCGCATCGCTGACGCCGCAGAAAAGGTCGCTACCGGCAATCTGCAGTACGACGCACCGCAGGAGGCGGGTGTGGGCGAAGTGGCCCACCTCTCCGAGGCCATCCACGCCATGGTGGACAACCTGACCCGCGAGATCCGCCAGCGCAAGCAGGCCGAAGAACAGCTGCGCCTGTCGGCAGCCGTCTTCGCCAACAATTCCGAGGCTGTCGTCATCACAGATGCGGACAACAACGTCCTGCTGGTGAACGATGCCTTCACACGCATCACCGGCTACACGGGCGATGAGGTGAAGGGCAAGAACCCGCGCATCTTCTCCTCGGGGAAGATGGACAGGGAGTTCTACCGCGGCATGTGGGACAGCCTGCTCTCTAACGACGGCTGGAGCGGCGAGATCTGGAACAAGCGCAAGAACGGCGAGATCTATCCCGAGTGGCTGATCCTGAGTCTGGTGCGCGACGAGACAGGCAAGGTGACCAACTATATCGCCATCTATTCAGACATCACCGAGCGCAAGCGCGAGGAGGAACGCGTTCAGTTCCTGGCCAGCCATGATGTGCTGACCAGCCTGCCCAACCGCTTCCTGCTGACGGACCGCATCAACCAGGCACTTGCATTCGCCGAGCGCAGCCAGGCCAAGGTCGGCGTGCTGTTCATCGACCTCGACCATTTCAAGAACATCAACGACTCGCTCGGCCACGACGTCGGGGACGACCTGCTAAGGCAGGTAGCAGAACGGATGGGGCACTGCCTGCGTCGTGCCGACACCATCGCCCGCCTGGGCGGCGACGAATTCGTCGCAGTGCTGCCGGATGCCGGTACAGAACGCGAAGCTGCGTTCGTTGCTGAGAAGATACTGGAGGTCTTTTCGGAGAAGTTCGTTGTGGGTGGGCACCTGCTTTCCATCACTCCCAGCATCGGCATCAGCATGTATCCCGACGACGGCCTGACCCCCGTCGACCTGCTGCGCAATTCGGACTTGGCGATGTATCGCGCCAAGGATGCCGGTCGCAACACGCTGCAGTTCTACCGTCCCGAGATGACCATCCACATCAACGAGCGTCTGCAGCTCGAGATGCAGCTGCGCCGCGCCATCGAGAACAGGCAGCTGTTCCTGGCCTATCAACCCAAGGTGGACATCGTAAGCGGCCGCATGGCCGGCATGGAGGCGTTGTTGCGCTGGCAGCATCCCGAAATGGGCCTCATCTCGCCCACACGCTTCATTCCCATCGCGGAAGAATCCGGCCTGATCCTGGAGATCGGCGAGTGGGTATTGCGTGAGGCTTGCATGCAGGGGCGCATGTGGCAAGCGCAGGGCTATGACGTCGTCCCCATCGCGGTGAACGTCTCAGGCGTGCAGTTCAGGCGCGGAGAGTGCGTGCAGCGGCTGCACACCATCCTGAACGAGACAGGATTCGCCCCCGGCCTCATCGAGATCGAGATCACTGAAAGCGTGCTGATGGAGTTGGGTGGATCCGGCGACCAGGTCATGCAAGACCTGCGCGCCCTGGGAGTGCGCCTGGCGCTGGACGATTTCGGCACCGGCTACTCCTCTCTCAGCCGATTGAAGACCTTCCCGCTCGACGCGCTCAAGATCGACCAGTCGTTCATCCGTGACATCGGCACCGACCCGGACGATGCCGCCATCGTACGTGCCGTCCTGAGTATGGCGCACGAGATGAACCTGCGCGTTGTAGCCGAAGGTGTCGAAACGACGGAACAGCTCGAATTCCTGCGCAAGCTCCGTTGCACGGAGTACCAAGGTTACCTGTTCGGCACGCCGGTCTCGGCAGGCGAATTCGCGCACTATCTGCGCCGCATGTAGCGGGAGCAATTTATTGGTGAGCAGCGGAATGTCGCGCCATTATGAGAAGTACTGACAGGGCTCTCCGCTCATACTGCCTTCAGCTCCGAGTCTCTATCTTCCTCCAAACCTCTTCTTCATCGCCATGGTCGGAAACAAAGTCGCGAGCTTCTTCCCCTGCCAGTTGATGAACCTGTCCACGCAGGCGTTGCAGATATCCACCGAGCGATTCACGTCTATCTACAGCCGGTTGAACTGCTCGCTGTAGTTCTCGATCTCCTGCTCGCACAGCCTGCATCTCATCTTTCCCCCCCTCTGCTCACACTCGCACAGGCTCGAACGTCGCGTCCAGATTGAGGTCGTCGCAGTAGTCGAGGAAGTCGCCGCGCAGATTTGCGATGTGCACGTTGGCGGGGACGCCCACGGTCATGACCACGGAGAACATGGGCGTGCCGGTGTGCGTGGCGACGTAGGTGCTGGTCTGCAGCTCTTCGATGTTGATGCCGTTGCGCGCAAAGAAGGCGGACAGGCTGCGCACGATGCCGGGGCGGTCCATGGTGACGAGTTCGACGTTGTAGGGGATGGCCTGCTGCTTGCGCTCCTGCATCTGGGCGCGCTGGTGGATGACGGTGAGGCCGAGCTGCTGGCCCAGCGCGGGCAGCTGCGTCTCCAGGCGAGACAGCGCGTGCCAGGGGCCGGAGACCAGCATGATGAGGGCGAACTTGCCGCCCAGCACGGCCATGCGGCTCTCTTCGATGTTGCAGCCGGCATCGGCGATGCGGCCGGAGAGGCGGTCTATGAGGCCGACCTTGTCGTCTCCGGTGGCGTTGATCACGAGGTGGTTGTTCTCTGTTTCAGTGTTCATGTCTATTTGATCAGGTGGCGAATGGGGATGGTGCGAGTCGCATGTTAAGATGGCCCTAGCCTTTCAGCGACCTTCGGCCATGCAGCAGCTTCTCGATATCGAATATTTTGTCATCTTTCATCTCGCTTCGGCGTTCTTTGCGCCGCTGCACAGCGATTCTTTCCTCTTCTGGCCCTTCCTGCTCTCGACGCTTGTGATCGCCCTGCTGTCGTGGGCGTACTGGCGGCAGCGCGGATCGCCACTGGGCTCAAGAGGTATACGCCCCCCCTTCTTCTCCGCCAGGCTGTGGTGGCATCGTTCGGCGCGCGCAGACTACCGCCTCTATTTCGTGAACGCACTGCTCGTCCCCGCGCTGTTCGGCGCATTCCTGTTCAATCACCTGGATGTCGCACTGTGGCTGGACCGCATCCTGGGTTACTCGCATGCCGGCGCTTCCGATGCGATTGCCTGGAAACTCGCATACACGCTGCTCTTCTTCGTAGCCTACGACTTCGGCCGCTTCGTCGCGCACAGCCTGCTGCACGACGTGCCCTTCTTGTGGGAGTTCCACAAGGTGCACCACTCGGCCGAGGTGCTGACCCCCATCACGGCCTTCAGGTCACACCCGGTGGACCTGTTGCTCATGGCTTGGGGTGGCACGGCGGCCGCGGGACTGCTGGCCTGGGCTTTCAATCACTTCGCCGGCGGGACGGTGGATGCCTATCTCTTTATGGGAGTGCATGCCCTGCTGTTCGTGAGCAACCTCATGGGCAACCTGAACCATACCCCCGTCTGGATCAACTACGGGCCAACCCTGGGTAAGTGGCTGATCAGCCCCGCGCACCACCAAGTGCACCACAGCTGCGAAGCCAGCCACTTGGGCTGCAACCGCGGATTCCAGCTGGCGGTCTGGGACCGTCTCTACGGGACGCTCTATGTTCCCACTGGACCCGAGGAGACGTTCGCCATGGGCCTGGACGACGGGACCACCGAGCGGTGGCACAGCGTGCGGCACATGCTGTTCCAACCATTCGCGGGCGCAGCGCGCGTGCTCTTGCGGCGCAAACGCCCTGCCCCTAAGACCCCAGCGAACCTCTGAAAGTCGTCACACCGGCGGAGGCCGGTGTCCAGTTTATTGAAAACACTGGATTCCGGCCTTCGCCGGAATGACAAATGGGACTTATTCAGGCTACTGCGAAGGACCGCCGGTAAGCTCGCGTATCTGGCGCACTGCCGCGCGCACACGGACGTCGAGCAGGCGCCGCCCCTCTGCGACCGAGGTGCCCTTAGGATCGGAAGCGACACCATTGTCCGGGCCGGCCTCTTTGAAACGTTCTTTCCTCACACCGTGCAATCCGTCTTCCGCTGCCATGAGCATGGAAGTGTCCTCCCGCCCAGCATGTTCGCCCACGGCCTGCGTATACACCGCATCCACGTGGTACACACGCACACCTTTGGGACGCATGCTTCCATCCAGTTCTTTCGCCACGGCAGCCAGCCTGTCCTGCCCCTCGCCGTGGTCGCCCATGATGAAGATGTTGCGGAAGCCTGCAGCCGCCGCACTCGATGCCACGTCGCGTATCACCTCGCCATAGACCTCAGGGCGCAGGCTCACGGAACCGGGGTAGCGCATGTGGCCGGTGCGCGTAGCAGGGTCCCCCGTCGGCGCGAAGGGCAGTATGGGATAGACCAGTGCATCGCCCAGTTCGCGCGCGATGGCCACGGCCAGGTGGCGCGCGACGACGTTGTGCTTGCCCAGCACCATGTGCGGGCCGTTCTGCTCGGTGCTGCCGGCATAGATGATCGCAGTGCGCTTGCCGTCCTTGATGTCGGCAGCCACCTCGGCCCACGTCATCTCCTCGATGAGCACGCCTTCTCCTGCGTACGCCGGCGAGGCTGCGATAAGGACCGCCGCAAGCAATAACGACAACAGCTGAGTCACATCCGGGCTCCTGTGTTCTGAAAGTGCGCCAGTCTATAGGCTGGGGCGCATGCGTGTCTAACCGGCCATTCGTACATGCTCTACAATCCGTCCCGTCCCAGAACACATCAACCGCAACATGACGAATCTGCTCACCCGACACTGCGCCGCCCTGCTGCTCATCCTGCTTGCGAGCACGGCGAACGCGGAGACCCCGGCGTCCCTGGAGAAGCTGGCACGCGATGCACTGGACCACCTGAACGTGCGGCGCGCGCAGGCCGGCCTCGCACCCTTACAGCGCAACGCGGTGCTGGACCGTTCGGCAGCGGCCCATGCGAGTTACATCACGAGGAACCGCACCCTGGACACAGAAGGGCACTACGAGAACGCGGACAGGCCGGGCTACACGGGCCTCACCCCCACGCAACGCATGCAGGCTGCCGGTTACACGGCCGACATGACGAGCGAGAACATCGCGCTGACCAGCTATCCCCTGGGCGCACTCAGCACGGACGACCTAATCGATGCTCCCTACCACAGGCAGTCCCAGTTGGGCCCGTGGGCGGAAGCGGGCGTGGCCATGTCCACGCAACCTGCACCTCAGGGTTCGGTGAATCCCGAGCACTACATTTACGTCATCAATTTCGGCGGGAACGCCGTCGACCAGGGCAAAAAGTCGCAGCCCTTCGTCTACCCGGTGGACGGTCAGCGCGACGTGCCCGCCGACTGGATCGCGAACGAGTCGCCCAACCCGGTGCCGGACATGAATGGCCAGCGCGTCGGCTATCCCATCAGCCTTGCCGCCGCTCCGGGTGAAGCGCTGCAGATTAGCGCCTTCAGCCTGAGCGACGCCAGGGACGTGCCGGTCGAGGGGCGTCTGGTCACCACGCGCACCGATGACGGCAAGCCGCTGGGCAACTATGCGATCTGGGTCCCGCTCAAGCCTCTGGCTTATGGCACGGCATACCTCGCCCGCGCGACGGGTACGCTGAACGGCACGGCGTTCACGACCCAGTGGCGTTTCACCACGCTGGAAGCCGCGCCCCTGCAACTCTCCCCGTCCGCGCCGCAGATCGCGGCAGATGAAGGTTCGACGCTGGAGGTCAGGCTGAGCGGAGGCACCGAGACCAGCTTCGCCGTGAGCTACAGCGGACACCGTTTCAAGTACTCTGGCAAGGCCGCCCCCAAGGTCTCCTTCGTGACCGCGAGCTACCCCGCCCCGGACCTGATGGTGCTCACGCGCAGTGCCACACCGTGCGCGAACAACATCACGGCCTGCGAAGTCATCGTGAAAGGCAAGGATTCCTCGGGCAGCGAAGTCAGCCTCGCCCTGCCCGTGAACTAGGCGATGGATACGAAACAACTGCAGTTGCTGGTCACGCGCGAGATGCCCTTCGGCAAGTACAAAGGCAGGCTCATCGCAGACCTGCCAGGCAACTACCTCAACTGGTTCGCGCGCCAGGGCTTCCCGCCCGGCGAGATCGGCAGGCTGCTGGCGCTGATGCAGGAGATAGACCACAACGGGCTTAGCCATCTGCTGGCCCCGCTCCGCGGGCGTCCCTAAGGATGCCAATGCGACGGCATCGAGATTCATCCATACAGTGCGGATGGTCAAAGCCTTTGGACTGCGGTACATTTGACAGAGAACTCACGTCCGCCTGAACCCGCGCTCCGCGGAGCGGACTGAGTGAACGGTCGTATTTTCGGCCTTTGGGGAGGTGTCGTGACTACCAAGATTGATCAGGATGAGACTAGTGAGATCACTTTGCGGCGCTGGCGGGTGATGGAGATCGAGGGCCGGACCGGGAACCGCAGCCGCCACGTCTGGGGACATGACGTGAAGAACGGACTGGGCCGCGCCTCCAGCCCCATCGTCGAGTTCGACTTGGATGCGATGATCGCAACGACGCGCAGCGGCCGAAACTACCGCCTGGTCGGCTTGCCTGGCAACTCCCGCCTGGGCAAGCATGCGTGGAAGAACTGGTGCACCAACAACGGTGTCGTCGCCGAGTCCGACGTGACCCACGAATACCTGGACATCAGTCAGCTCGATGAGATGTCTACGATGGAACTGACCAAGATCAATACTTCCGTGGACTGATCCCACAGCACTGCACGACACGGACTGAACCCGCCTAGAGGAGCAGACGATCATGAAAGATGCTGAAAGCCGCAGACACCCTGTATTCAACTGGCCCAACCTCGCGCGGGTGGGTCTCACGGCGGCCTTCGTGCTGTGGTTCTACTTCATCTGGAACAGCACCGCACAACTGAATAGGGAACTCGCCGCCAATGCCGACCAGTTCGCCGCAGCGCACAACCTCGAGGTCGAATACAAGAACGAGATCCAGGAATGGAAGAACCTGCTGCTGCGCAGCAACAACCAGGCGAGCCTAGAGAAGAACTGGGGCGTCTTCGAGAAGCAATACCAGAAGGTCGCCGCCTTGGCGCAGGAGACCCTGCAGCACAGCGACGTGCGCGCGATCAACGTCAAACTGAGCGCCTTCATCGAGGCCCATGCGGCCAATCGCGAAGAGTACAGGAGGAGCACCGAGATACTGGCCAAGAGCAGTTACGACCCGCATCCGGCAGACGCCGCCGTGATGGGCAAGGACCGGCCCCTGCTCGACCTCCTTGCGGCCGCAGATACAGCCATGCAGGACGAGAAGGCCAACAACAGCGAAAGAGTGGTCGCGAAGACCAGGAGCCAGATCGAGCAGAGCCTCATCGCGCTGGGCCTGATCGTGCTGATCCTGATCTGGCGGCCAAGATCGTGACCCATCGCCTCTGAACGGGCCCGCCTTCGCATACCGTTTTTGCTTGCCGATCGAAGTCGGCAGGCAGATTCCTCCGCAGTTGCCGCCAGTACCATCCCACCACCCCCCTTCCACCATGCGTCCGAAACCTCCGCCGAATTACCTCGCCGGCTACCCGGCCACACTGGTAGCCCAAGTGCAGCAGCTGATCGCCCAGGAAAAGCTGGCCGACCTGCTGCGCCAGAGATACCCGCTGGCACATGAGGTGCGCACGGACAAGGCGCTGTATGACTACGTGCTGGAACTCAAGAACGAGTATCTGCGCAACAGCGGGCAACTGAGCAAGGTGGCATTCGACAGCAAGCTGCATGTCCTCAGGAACGCGCTGGGGATGCACACCAGCATCTCGCGCGTGCAGGGAGGGAATCTCAAAGCCAAGCGCGAGATACGCGTGGCGACGGTGTTCAAGGACATGCCGCCGGAATTCCTGCGCATGATCGTGGTGCACGAACTTGCACACATGAAGGAACGTGAGCACGACAAGGCTTTCTATCAGCTGTGCAAACACATGGAGCCCAGCTACGCGCAGCTGGAGTTCGACCTGCGTGTCTACCTGACTTACCTCGATGCGGGCGGGGCCAGGTTATGGAGCGGAGTTGAATCGAGGGAATGATCCGCGGGGATTGCCGGAATGCGATGGTAGCGACGGACAGTAACTAACCCAAAGCGGTCATTTCTCTTTACCTCTTTTCCATCTCAAAATTCACACGCACAATCTCGAAATCACGCACTCCAATAGCCCGTAACGTCCTATCTCCGACAAATGATAGGTTCGTCAAACGAAATGCCGACTCGAGTAGTGCGGTGTTGCTACCACCTTCATTCACCACCACATACCATTTGTGTGCCACATCAAAGCCATTTGATTTTTCGACATAGTGCGCAATATAGGCCACCCGCTTGCTGTCCGGACTGAATATCGGCTCAGATATTCCCGCAGAAGAAAACCAAGGTCCCACGAGGCCATCGACAATAATCGAGTTCTCCCCTTTGAGCCAAGCCTTATAGGCAACTCTGTTGCTATCTGGGCTGAATACCGGCGAGCTGAATGAGCTAAGTGGGCCGTAGTCTGGATTTACGACCTTGTCATCCACAACAATATTGTTACGGCTGGTATAGACAATTCGCTTACTGTCAGGACTAAATGAAGCGCAACAGTTCGCTCCCATAGCATTTTCTTTTTCATCTACAACAATGAATTGACGATTACCCCGTACAGCCAAATACGCAATTCTTTTGCTGTCGGGGCTAAAGCAAGGAGATATAGCTTGATCATATTGCGTTAACTCTTTTCCATCCAAAACTACGAACCATTGATTGTCACGCTTGGCAGCATATGCAATTCGTTTGCTGTCGGGACTGAAGATTGAACAGAAGGCTGGCTCGCTAATCTCATCGTACGTGGACACTTCTTTGCCATCCACAACAACATGCCATTTTTTTCCACTTTGTGCGACGTATGCGATATGTTGACTATCCGGGCTAAAACTTAAAGAGAAGCCACCTATGCTGCGATACTTCTTCCCTTCTTTCCCATCCAAAACGACAAACGAGTGTTTTCCTTGACTGGCTAGATATGCTATTCGCTTGCTATCTGGACTAAAAACATGCCCTCCTACTGATGAATAACTTCTTCCTTCTATGCCATCCACAACCATGAAGCTGCGGTCATCGCGTTGAGCATCATATGCAATCCGTTTACTGTCGGTGCTAAAAATGAATTTTGTGTAAGGGCAACCATTATCTGGACAATCGAGTTTTGTATAAACGGCGCTATTGTTTCCATCTACGACGGCTATCCACCCACCTTCACGATCAGCGACATACGCCATGCGCCTGTAATCAGGGCTTATTTCGAGTGAAAAAGGAATTGCGCCTGTCTGGAAAGTCCCAATCGGAACATATCGAGCTACGAGCTGCATATCGCTTTTCGTAGAAAATTGCTGAACCATTTCAGCATCGTCGATACCCGCTGCTAAAACTTCAACCATAATTCCCATCGCACCGATTAGCGCTGCAATAAATCGAAATCCTCTTTTCATAGTTTTCTCCGTACAAATAGCCTGGATGAATCTAGATCACAGTTCCAATTAATAGGGGGCACAGTTTCTCAATGGCCGCTTCTGGCCGTTAGCGGAAGTCTACTCATAGATTCTCACCGCCGCAAAGCAGCCCTCCCGGCACATCAATCCTCTAGCGCCCGCACCTTCACCGTCTTGCCCTTCACCTTGCCTGCCGACAATCGCTTCACCGCTTCGCGCGCGATGTTGCGCACCACGGCGACATAGGTGGACATGTCGGTCACGGTGATCTTGCCGACCTGCTCGCGGGTGAATCCGGCCTCGCCGGTGAGCGCGCCCAGCACGTCGCCGGGGCGGATCTTTTCCTTGCGACCGCCGAGGAGCTGCAGCGTGACCATGGGCGGCACCAGCGGCGCGTTGTGTTCGCGTTGCAGTGTATCCAGCGCTTCCCACTCGGGTTCTATGCCCATCAGCTTGGCGATGTTGTCTATGCGCCCCATCTCGGCGGGGCTGACCAGGTTGAAGGCGCTGCCCTCGGCGTCGGCGCGGCCGGTGCGGCCGATGCGGTGGATGTGGACTTCGGGGTCGGGCGTGACGTCGACGTTGATCACGGCTTCGAGTTGCGCGATGTCGAGGCCGCGCGCGGCGACGTCGGTGGCGACCAGCACCGAGCAGCTGCGGTTGGCGAACTGGATCAGCACCTGGTCGCGTTCGCGCTGTTCCATGTCGCCGTTCAGGGTGAGCGCATGGATGCCCTCAGCATGCAGCAGGTCGAGCAGGTCACGGCATTGCTGTTTGGTGTTGCAGAAGGCCAGCGTGCTGACCGGGCGGTAGTGCTTGAGCAAGGCGGCAACGGCGGGCAGACGGGTATCGCGGCGCACTTCGTAGAAATGCTGGCGTATCTTGCTATCGTCATGCTGTTCGGCCAGTTTCACTTCCTGCGGCTTGTGCATGAACTGCCGCGCCAGGCGGGTGACGCCTTCGGGATAGGTGGCGGAGAACATCAGGGTCTGGCGTGCGCTCGGGCAACGCTTCACCACGTAGGCGATGTAATCGTAGAAGCCCATGTCCAGCATGCGGTCGGCTTCGTCCAGCACCAGCGTGTTGATGGCGTTCAGTTCCAGTGTGCCGCGCTCGATGTGGTCCATGATGCGGCCCGGTGTGCCCACCACGATGTGCGCGCCGAAGCCCAGACTTTCGCGTTGCGGCCGCATGGTGCTGCCGCCGACCAGGGTGAGGATCTTGATGTTGGGCAGGTAGCGCGCAAGACGGCGCAGTTCCTGCGTGACCTGGTCGGCCAGTTCGCGCGTGGGGCACAGCACCATGGCCTGCACACCCAGATGCTTGGGATTGAGTTTGGTCAGCAGCGGCAGGCCGAAGGCAGCTGTCTTGCCGCTGCCGGTCTTGGCCTGCGCGATGAGGTCGTGCCCGGCCAGCGTGATCGGCAGGCTCTCGGCCTGGATCGGCGTCATGGTGTGGTAGCCGAGCTGCTGCAGGTTCGCCAGCATGGCCGGCGTCAGCGGCAGTTCGTTGAAGGATCGTCCGGCAACTGTGGGGACGGCGGAAGGTGGGGTAGTTTTAGTCATGCGCGATTATCCCAGCCTGGAGCAAGCTGTGCCTGTATATGTTTTCAAGCACCCTCTAACGGCGCCCCTTTCTTCCTCCTTCTGGTTTGCCGCGCACTGCTTTATCATCCGCCGCACCCACCTGTGAAAGGCACTGCGTACCATGTTCAGTCTGTTCGGCGCGAAACCTGACCACCCCATGTATGACCTGGAGGAGGCCAAGCGCCTGCTGGACGAGCTGCCGCAGGACGACCCGCAGAAATCCCTGGAAGAGATCACCTTCTGGCTGGACACGATCAAGACCGCGGCAGGGTTCACGCCGGAACTGCGCCTTGCCACCATCATGCTGCTGGACGAAGCGGGACAGCCGCGCCAGGGTGCGCTGCTTCAGCACTATCTCGAAGCGCCCCATCTGAGGGACTTCCAGGGCCTGCACGTGTGGCAGGGCATACACGCCTACGCGCAGGCGCTCTCTGCCGCTTACACCGCCAGCCTCAAGGAGTACCGGCAGACGGACAAGAAGCCCTACGAGCTCAGGGCGCGCATGCCGCTCGTCTGCACGCGGCAACTGCTGGCCGTGTCCTCGCAGATCAAGCTGGAGTTGATACGCTACATCGACATCGATGCATCCACGTGGCAGATGCTGTGCGACGGCTATCGCTTCGCCGAGGAGGAGCAATGCACCGGAAGCATGGTGCTGGCCTATCCCGGCCATGTCATCCACACCAGCCCGCAACGCGAGCTGCTGCATGCGCTGGCGCTGTGCATCTCGTCCCCTGAGACGCTGGCCGCCGACCAGATCGAGGTGGCCTACCGGATCGCGGGGCGCCTGGCGGGCTTCTTCGAGCTCAGCGAGACCGCGAAGGAGGACTGTCCTTACCAGTTCGACCTGGACACGCCCGCACCGCCGCACCGGGTCGAGCCCGGACAAAAGACGGCCGCGAGCGTGCGCTTCTTCGGCGGGACCAAGGCGCTGCCGGCGCTGAAGAAGATCATAGACCAGAACGAGAACGACCCTGTCTGGCAGGAGCGCCGCTTCGGCAGCGAGTTCACGCCCGGAGGCAAGCTCACGGCGCTCAAACACCTGACTGTGTACTGGGCGGCTCAGCCGCCACACCGACACATGGCGCGTCGGGGCATCAACGCCACACTGGAGGTGACGCACGGGTTCCTGGTGATCAGCCAACTGGTCACCCACATCGAGGCGAGTCCGGACACCGAACAGGACGCCGCTGCCAAGAAGCCGGCGAAGATAGACCTCTCGGCCGCGGCCGAGATCGACTACACGACGGAAGTCTGGAACATCTCGGACATGAGCGCCTCGGGCTTCGGTGCCGTGCTCGCAGGCAACCAGGGCGGCTGGGTGAAGATAGGCGATCTGTGCGCGGTGAAGCCGCAGAACGGGCAGCAGTGGTGGGTGGCCATGCTGCGGCGGCTGCACACCGACGCCCAGGGCAAGGTCCACGTCGGCATGGAACTCCTGGCCAAGCGTCCGGCTTCGGTATGGCTGCGCGTGATCGGCAAGGGCGCGGAGCGGGTGTCCAACTGGGAAACTAGTTCAGGCTCCTTCGCCTACGACTACCTGCCCGTCATCCTGCTGCCCGACGAACAGAACAGCTACCTGCACGCCACCCTGCTGATGGAGTCCGGCCGCATGGTCGTGGACAGCGTCTACCAGATGATGATGGGCGACAAGAGCCGCGACATCAAACTCATCCGGCTGCTGGCAGAAGGTGAGGACTACGAGCAGGCCGCTTTCGAGTGGCTGAGCTAGGGCAGGTCAGGCGCTAGCCACCCGCTGCGCGATGTGCGCCAGCGCTTCGTCCACCTGGTCCACGAAGACCAGGCACAGGTCTCCTGCCTGAAGGCGCGACAGCGCACTGTCTATCGCGAGGAACTCGCCCGTGATCTCGCTCGTGTGTCTGACGCGCTTAGCGTTGGCTAGGCCGCGACGCAACAGGGACAGCACCTCGCCGTCGGCGCGACCGCGCTGGCACTGGTCCTGATACAGGATGATCTCGTCGAACACGTCGCCCAGAATCTCGGTCTGGCGGATGATGTCCGCGTCGCGCCTATCCCCGGCGCCACTGATGACCGCGACCCTCTTCTTGGCCGGGATGCTCTCTATGGCAGGCACCAGCGCGAGCATCGCGTCGGGGTTATGGCCGTAGTCCGCTATGACATGTGCTCCCCGATAATCGAAGAAGTTGAAGCGGCCCGGCGCGGTCTGCGCGTCGTTGACGAAGGAGGCCAGGCCTGCACGTATCGTCTCCCATCCCACCCTCAGCGCCCAGGCCGCGGCCACCGCCGCCATGGCGTTGTCCACCTGGAAGCCTATCGTGCCGTTGCGCGTGAGCGGCACCGCCGACAGCGGGATGCGCTGCACCTCTTCCCGGTGCGCGGCGACGATGTGGCCGTCAGCGGCGTACACCACGCGATGCCCCTGCGCCTTGCGCATGGTGATGACCGGGTTGTGCTGGTCCAGCGCGAAGAAGGTCACGTTCCCCGGACAAGCGTCGGCCATCTGCACGCACATGGGGTCCATGGCATTGAGTACGGCCGTGCCGTGGGGGGCGACGTTCTGCACCACCACCTTCTTCACCACCGCGAGGTCTTCCACCGTGCTGATGTAGTTGAGCCCAAGATGGTCGCCCATGCCTATGTTGGTGACCACGGCCACGTCGCACATGTCGAACGCCAGGCCTTCGCGCAGCACCCCGCCGCGCGCGGTCTCCAGTACGGCCGCATCGACGTCCGGATGCAGCAGCACGTTGCGTGCGCTCTTGGGGCCGCTGCAGTCACCCGTGTCTATGCGCCGGCCTTCGATGTACACGCCGTCCGAGTTGGTCATACCCACCCGCAGGCCGTGACGGCCCAGGATATGGGCAGTGAGGCGCACCGTGGTGGTCTTGCCATTGGTCCCCGCCACCGTTACCACAGGGATGCGACCATTGCCGTCGTTGGCATACATCATGGAGACGATGGCCTCGCCCACCGCACGTCCCTTGCCGAAGGAAGGCTGCAGGTGCATGCGCAAGCCGGGCGCGGCATTCACCTCTATGATGGCCCCACCCTGCTCCTGCAGCGGCTGCAGCACGTCGTCGCACACCACGTCCACGCCGCAGATATCCAGGCCGACCTGCTGCGCAGCGGCCACCGCGCTGGCCGCGAGGTCCGGGTGGACGCTGTCGGTGACATCGGTCGCGCTGCCGCCGGTGGAAAGGTTGGCGTTGTTGCGCAAACGCACATAGCTCCCGTTGCCCGGCACCGAGGCCGCGTCCAGTCCCTGGGCCGCCAGGCTCGCCAGTGCGATGTCGTCCAGGCGTATCTTGGTGAGCGAGGTGGCATGGCCCTCGCCGCGACGCGGGTCGCTGTTCACCTGCGCGACCAGTTCGCGTACGCTGTGCACGCCGTCTCCCACCACCTGTGGCGGGTCACGGCGCGCGGCGGCCACCAGACGGTCGCCCACCACCAGCAACCGGAAATCGTTGCCGGGGACATAGCGTTCCACCAGCACCTCTGAACTGATCCGGGAAGCCGCGGCGTAGGCGCGCTCCAGCTCCTCGCGGGTGGCGACGTTCACCGTCACCCCCTTGCCCTGGTTGCCGTCCAGCGGCTTAACCACCACGGGCGGCGCGATCTCGCACATCGCAGCCCAAGCATCTTCCACGCTCGCCACCGGACGTCCGTCCGGGACCGGCACGCCGGCCGCGGCCAACAGTTTCTTGGTCAGTTCCTTGTCCTGTGCGATGGATTCCGCGATGGCGCTGCTGCGATCCGTCTCCGCCGCCTGGATGCGGCGCTGCTCGCTGCCCCAGCCGAACTGCACCAGGCTGCCGCTGGTGAGACGCCGATAGGGGATGCCACGCGCAACGGCCGCCTGCACGATCGCACCCGTGCTGGGCCCCAATCGTTCATCCTCGTCCAGCTCGCGCAGCTCCGCCAGCGCTGCCGCGAGGTCGAACGCCGTATCCTGCAGCGCGGCGTCGCACAGCTGTCTCGCCAGGTCGAACGCCCTGCGTCCCACCGCCTCCTCGCTGTACTCGACCACCACCTGATAGACGCCCGGTTCTATCGTGGTTTTGGTGTGGCTGAAGGTGACCGGGCAGCCCGCCTGCGCCTGCAGCCCCAGCGCCGCCAGCTCCAGCGCGTGCGCCAGTGGCACGGCTTCGCTGTGTCCGGCCAGATGAAGCGCAGCGATCTCGGGGAAGCGAGCGTGCATGCGCGCCTCGAAACCATCCATGCTGGCGATGTCTAGCTCCGCCCCGCTGCAGGTGACGATGGCTTCTATCGCAGTGTGCCTGCTCCACAAGTTCGGACCGCGCAATGCGCGGATACGTGACACGTCCATCAGGCGATTTCTTTCGTAGTGGCAGGTTTCATCTCGAATGTCTCCAATCCCGCACGCATCAGCTCAGGAGCGATGCCCATCGCCCAGGCCGCAGCCACGGCGGAGAGTACGCCGTCCATCCGTACCGCATCGTGCAGCTGGGCCAGGGCGGGCACCTGCGACAGTGCGGTGAGCCGCGTCTGCCCATCGGCGGCGAGCAGCACGATGCCGCCGTCGCGCACCACGACCGCCCTGCCCCCTTGTTGCAGGTGCGACGCGACGAGTTCGGAATCGGCACTACGAGCGAAGTACATGACTTCGCCATCACAGTACTGCGCCATCTGCACAGCGAGAACATCATCCGCATTCAGCACGGCGACACCGTCGTCGAGCACCACGTCCACTTGGGTACGCAGCACGTTGCACACCTGCTCGGCGTTCTCGATGTAGTAGCTGCCGAAATGGTGGGGCGGGTCTATGTTGGTGATGATGCCGACTTGGCAGCGGTCGTAGCCCAGGCCTTGCCCGAGGATGACTTCACAGCCGTTCTCTATCACCGCCGTGTCCACACTGCGGTTCAGCAGCACCTTCTGTGCGGCCGCCCAGTTGGCGCCGTCACGCGCATCGGTCAGGCGCCCGGCGAAATACAGACCGTCTGTGCAGGCCAGGCCGACACGGACGCCGCGCAGATGCAGGATGGCCGACAGGATGTGCGCCGCCAGGCTCTTGCCGTGGCTGCCGCTGATGCCAACCACCGGGATGCGCCCGCCGTCGTCCTCGGCGAACAGGCTGTCGACCACGGCCTTGCCCACCGGACGCGGTTCGCCCACGGCAGGCTTGAGGTGCATGAGCAGGCTGGGGCCGGCGTTGACTTCGACGATGGCACCGCCCTGTTCGGCCAGAGGGCGAGAGATGTCCTGGGCAACGAGGTCTATGCCGGCGATGTCCAGGCCAACGATGCGCGCGGCCAGCTCTACGGTAGCCGCGACTTCAGGATGCACCTCGTCGGTCACGTCGAATGCCATGTTGCCGTTGCGCTGGATCAGCACGCGGGTGCCCGCTGCCGGGACGGACTCGCCTGTGTAGCCCTGGCGCTCCAGTTCGAAACGTATCGCGGGGTTCTCGTCCAGCAGCAGCACGTCGAGCGGAAACTCCTCACTGGCGCCGCGGCGCGGATCGCTGTTGACCTGCGTGTCTATGAGCGTGCGTATGGTCGATACGCCATCCGCCTCTAGGTGGATGGTCTCGCCGCGCGCGGCCGCCGCCAGTTTGCCGCCTATCACCAACAGGCGGTGTTCGTTGCCGCGGATGAAGCGCTCGACGATGACCTCGCTGCCTTCGGCGTCTGCCAGATGGTAAGCGGCCGCAACCTCTTCCCGGGTCGTCAGGTCGATGGAGACGCCGCGTCCGTGGTTGGCGTCGCTTGGTTTGACCACGACCGGCACGCCTATGTCTTCGGCCGCCTCCCACGCATCCTCGGGGCTATCGACAATGCGGCCCTCGGGCACCGGCACGCCGCAGGCGGCCAGCAGCCCCTTGGTCAGTTCCTTGTCGCGCGAGATGCCTTCGGCCACGGCACTGGTCTGGTCGGTCTCGGCGGTCCAGATGCGGCGCTGGCGCTTGCCGTACCCGAGCTGCACCAGGTTGCCCTCGGTGAGACGTATGGATGGGATGCCGCGGTCGGTGGCCGCATCCACGATACAGGCTGTGCTGGGTCCCAGGCACAGCCTGTCCACCATATCGTGCAGGCGGGCGATGGTCGCCTGCACGTCGTAGGGTTCATCATGGACGGCGGCCAGGATCAGGTCGCGCGCGGCATGCAGCGCAGCACGGCTCACCTCTTCGTTGCGCGAGCGCACCACGACCTTGTACACGCCGCGAACGCCAGTCTCGCGCGCCTTGCCGAAACCGCTCTGCATCCCGGCCAGGTTCTGCAGTTCGAGCGTGACGTGCTCGAGTATATGTCCGGCCCAGGTGCCTTCGCGCACCCGCTGCAGGAAGCCGCCGCGCTCGCCTATGCCGCAGCGATGCTCGACCAATGTGGGTAGCCAAGCGCTCAGCCTCTCGTAGAATCCGGGGATGGTATTGGAAGGGGAATCTTCCAGGATGCCGATGTCCAGCCAGACTTCGATGACCGGACGATATGTCCAGATGTTGGGGCCGCGTAGCGGCGTTATTTTCAGAAACTCCATCAGACTTTCCAGGTGAAACCCAAGGGCTTGCGGAACTTGCGACGTTAAAAAACCGTGAAATAACGCACTCGTACGCTTTCCGTTTACACGGGCCGGCAGTTTGTCCCACATGGCGCCTGTAGTAAACTGAAAAAGTGAACTTTCCTGCCACCCTCTCTCTTTCTTCCGATCCACGAGTTTCCATAGCCTGGCAGCAAACGCTGCGGGCACACCTGTCCGAAGGCGAAAAAACCCTGGTCTGGGTCGAGACCAACCTGGACGAGAAGCTGAATTTCGGCAGGCACTTGCTGCTGCTGACCGACCGTCGCCTCGTGAGCCTGGGCTGGCCTGCACAGGATTTCGCCGCCTATCCATTGAGCAAAACGCAGGTACTGCGGCGCAAGGATCATGGCGGGGTGGGCTGCATCGGACTGTTCGCAGGCGGGACCCGTCTCGCCTTCTGGCGCTACACTATGGCGCTCGAAGCCGAAGTCATGCGCTTCGTGCGCCAGTTCGAGCAGGTGCTGGCCGGCCTGGAAGGTGTACAGGCCGTGGCTGCCGCCCCGGAGGCGGTCTGCCCGAGGTGCCTGATGCCGCTCCCTCCCGGCGAAGAGGAATGCCCGTTCTGCGAGGCCGAGTCCGAGACCCCGCCATCCACTTGGGTGCTGCTACGCCTGTGGCGTTTTGCGAGGCCCTACCGATGGCAGCTGCTGGGCGGCTTCCTGCTGATGCTGGCATCGACGGCGGCCACCCTGGTGCCGCCCTACCTCACCATGCCGCTGATGGACGACGTGCTCATCCCCTATCAGAACGGCGCCCCCATAGACACCGCCAAGGTGAACCTGCTGCTGGGCGGGTTGCTTGCGGCCGCGCTGCTCGCCTGGGGACTGGGCTGGGCCAAGACCTACGTGCTTGCGCTGGTCAGCGAGCGCATAGGCACGGACCTGCGCACCATCACCTACGACCACCTGCTGCACCTGTCGCTGGAGTATTTCGGCGGCAAGCGTACCGGCGACCTCATGTCGCGCATAGGCTCGGAGACCGACCGCATCAATCTCTTCCTGTCGCTGCACCTGCTGGATTTCGCCACCGACGTGCTGATGATCGCGATGACCGCGGCCATCCTGTTCTCCATCAACCCTTGGCTGGCACTCGCCACGCTGCTGCCGCTGCCGCTCATCGCCTGGCTGATCCACCTGGTGAGGCACCGCCTGAGCGCCGGCTTCGAGAAGGTGGACCGCGCCTGGTCGCAGGTCAGCAACGTGCTCGCCGACACCATCCCGGGCATACGCGTGGTCAAGGCCTTCGCACAGGAAAGGCGCGAGTCGGCCCGTTTCCGCGAGGTGAACCAGCACAACCTCGCCGTCAACGACCGCATCAACCGCATCTGGTCGCTGTTCTCGCCCAGCGTCACGCTGCTCACCGAGATCGGCCTCTTGGTGGTGTGGGCGTTCGGCATCTGGCTGGTGGCCCACGACGAGATCACCGTGGGCGTGCTGACCGCCTTCCTGGCCTACATCAGCCGTTTCTACACGCGCCTGGACTCCATGAGCCGCATCGTGTCGGTGACGCAGAAGACCGCCTCGGGCGCGAAGCGCATCTTCGACATACTCGATCGTGTCTCCACAGTGCCCGAGCCCGCCAAACCGCAGCACCTCGACAAGGTTCAAGGCCGCATCGACATCCGCGGCGCCGGCTTCCGCTACGGCAACCGAGCCGTCATCAAGGGCATGGACCTCTCCATCGCCCCCGGCGAGATGATAGGACTGGTGGGACACAGCGGTTCGGGCAAGAGCACGCTGGTCAACCTCCTGTGCCGCTTCTACGACGTGAGCGAAGGCTCCATCAGCGTGGACGGCGTGAACGTCCGCTCCCTGCCCATCGCGGAATACCGCAGCAACATCGGTCTGGTACTGCAGGAGCCCTTCCTGTTCTTCGGCTCCATCTCCGAGAACATCGCCTACGGCAGGCCCCACGCCACGCGCGAGGAGATCGTCGCCGCGGCCCGCGCAGCCCATGCGCACGAGTTCATCCTGCGCCTCCCCCACGGCTACGACTCGCTGGTGGGCGAGCGCGGCCAAGGTCTCTCCGGCGGCGAGCGCCAGCGCATCTCCATCGCGCGCGCATTGCTGATAGACCCGCGCATCCTCATCCTGGACGAGGCCACCGCCTCGGTGGATACAGAGACAGAGAAGGAGATCCAGGAAGCGCTGGACAACCTGGTGCGCGGCCGCACCACCATTGCCATCGCGCACCGCCTTTCCACCCTGCACAAGGCCGATCGCCTGGTGGTGCTGGACCGCGGCGAGATCGTCGAGGTGGGCAGCCATGACGAGTTGATGCGCAAGGAAGGCCATTATTTCCGCCTCTACCAGGCGCAGGCACGCAACGTGGACACCGACCTCGACGACCAGAACAGCGATGCACCGACCGCATCCAAGGAGTCTGCCGCATGAACGATCTCAGGTTGAATCTCGACGAAGCAGGCCGCCTCGTGCTCACCGATGCCGATGGAGTGCGCCATGCAGGCGTGGTCCCGGTGCGCGCCTTCCCCATCAGCGCACCCGAAGAAGGTGTGTCGCTCTTGGGTGAGGACGGTCACGAGCTGGTCTGGATAGACAGGCTTTGCGATGTGCCGGACGCCGAGCGAACGCTGATAGAGGCCGAGCTGGCACCGCGCGAGTTCATGCCCGAGATCACCCGCATCCACGGCGTCTCCAGCTTCACCACGCCCAGCAGGTGGCAGGTGGGGACAGCCCGTGGCGACACAGAACTGCTGCTCAAGACCGAGGACCACATACGCCGCCTGGACCACCACACGCTGCTCATCACCGACGGCCACGGCGTGTCCTTCCTGGTCCGCGACGTCGAGGCTCTGGACCATCACAGCCGCAGATTGCTTGACCGTTTCCTGTGAACACAGCCATGACGAACAACATCACACAAGCTGACAACACCATGAACCCGCAGGGCGGGATATTGCTGCGAGGAGCCGACATACTTGAGATCGCAGAGGCAAGTCAGCGCTTCCTGGGACGTGCGCGCGAACTGCACATCGCCCGTCACGTGCAGACCAGCGACGAGGCACAGGGCGTCCGCTTCCATCTCCGCCCGGCGGCCCAGCGTGAGCTGGCCCCAGCATGTGACACCCTGCAGCTATGCGAGAGACTGGGCCTCGAGACGCAGACGAACGCGGACGACCTCGAGAAGGAGATCCTGCTCGCGATGCTGGCAGGACCAGTGACCTTCGCTTATCCGAACTACGAGGAACTCGCCGCCAGCGTACGCATACGCCGCAACATCGTGGAAGCCGCGAGACGCACCGCGCTCTCCTTCCACACCACCAAGATCGAGAGGCCTGAAGACTGCTGGACCTACGCGGAGCACCGCGGCTTCACCTTGCTGCCGGGCAAGCCCCTCGTCGAGGCGCTGCGCAAGGCGACCCAGCCTGAGGTGTCCGGCCAGCGCTATGCCTTCTCCTGCTATCGTGCTTCCGAATACGTGATGCTGCTCGGCATCGCACAGGAACTCGCCCGCAGCAACCCGCCGCTGCTGGAACGGCTGCAAAAGCAGTGGGAGTCGCGCGCCATCATGTCTGAGGAGTTCCACAAGGTATTCCTGCAGGAATACGGCTCCATGGACTCGCCTCTGCCGCCGGGCTATTACGTGCCGGGAGACCGCCTGTGGTTCCGCAATCCGGACAACCATTCCTCCGATGTCACGGGCTACGAGGGATCCTGGGTGCTGTATCTGGGAGGCGGCCTCTTCAACAACTTCTGGGACTGCGACCGCCCCTACAGCATGGTTGCGAAGTGCCTGGAGATTTACCACTGGCGGCACGGCACTTACCGGGACGCACAGGGCGAGCTGCAGATGGACGAGGACGTAGTGAAGGAGCGCGTCAGCATCACGCTGAGCGACCCCGCCGAGGTCGCGCGCGTACTCGACCTCATGATGCGGCTGCGCGACCCGTCCGGCGTCTATGCCGAGGGCGGCTGCATAGACACATCGCGCGAAAGGTCACGCCTGGTCTGCCCCGGTACCGCCGAGATCGCCCTCCCGGACCGCTAGGGCAAGTAGGTGTTCAACTGAGGCCACAAAGGGCTGAGTTGCGGATTGACAAGCCGCAGCACGAGGCCTAATTTGCTGCACGGATGTCGCTCTTTCCTGCACCGAAAGGAGTCATCATGCCCAGACAGATCTACGTGAACCTGCCGGTCAGGGACCTCAAGCGTTCGGTCGATTTCTTTACCCGCCTCGGCTTCACTTTCGATTCCCGTTTCACCGATGAGAACGCCACCTGCATGGTCGTGGCCGACAACATCTACGTCATGCTGCTGGTGGAGAAGTTCTTCCAGACCTTCACCGACAAAACCATCTGTGACGCCGCGAAGAGCGCGGAGGTGATGACCGCCATCTCCTGCGACAGCCGCGAGGATGTGGACGAGCTGGTGAGTCGCGCGATCGCCGCCGGAGGGCGTGCGACCAGGCCGCCGCAGGACATCGGCTCCATGTATGGGCACGACTTCGAAGATCCGGACGGCCACATCTGGTCGCCCTTCTACATGGAACCGCCGCACTTCTCCGTCTGATACATCCAAGGAGGTCACCATGATCCAGGCCATCTTCATCCTAGTCGTCGCAGCGATCATCGTCTTCGTCTACGCCGCGACCCGGCCCGACGCCTTCAATGTGCAACGTTCCCTCGCCATCAAGGCTGCGCCAGAGAAACTATTTCCGCTCATCAACGACTTCCGGCAGTGGGACGCCTGGACGCCTTACGACAAGGACCCTGCGATGAAGAGGACCTACAGCGGGAGCGCCAGCGGCAAGGGCGCGTCCTATGCCTGGGAAGGCAACCGGGAGGTGGGTATGGGCAGCATAGAGATCACCGCATCCTCGCCGCCCACGCAAATAGATATGCACCTGCACATGATCAAACCCTTCGAAGGGCACAACCACGTCACCTTCACGCTCCTCCCGGTGGACGACGCCACCACCGTCACTTGGGCCATGGAAGGCAGGCAGGCCTACCTCGTCAAGGTCATGAGCCTGTTCGTGAACATGGACAACATGGTGGGCAAGGATTTCGAGGTCGGCCTGGCCAAGCTGAAGGCGGTTGCGGAAAGATAGCGTCGGTTCTTGAGGGAGATACATCATGCAGAAGATCACCCCATTCTTGTGGTTCGACGACCATGCCGAAGAGGCTGCCAACTTCTACGTCTCCGTCTTCAGGAACTCACGGGTAGTGCGCACAGACCATTACGGAACGGAAAGCGCGCGCGCCGCCGGCAGACCGGCAGGTTCGGTGATGACCGTCACCTTCGAGCTCGAAGGCCAGACCTTCACCGCCATCAACGGCGGTCCCGTCTTCAAGATCAACGAGGCCATCTCCTTCGTCGTGGACTGCGCGACACAGGCGGAAGTGGATGAACTGTGGGGCAAGCTCACAGCAGGCGGAGAAGAGGTGCAATGCGGCTGGCTCAAGGACAGGTTCGGCGTGACGTGGCAGATCGTGCCCACGGTCATGGACAAACTACTGCGCGATGCGGCCCCCGCCAAGGCAGGGCGGGTATGGCAGGCGATGCTCAAGATGAAGAAGATAGACATCGCCGCCCTGCAGCGCGCGTACGACCAGGAGTGAAACGATGTTCAGCAAAGACACCTTCGCCTTCCTCGACGAGCTGGCAGTCCACAACAACAAGGCCTGGTTCGAAGCCAACAGGCAGCGCTACGAAGCACTGGTGCGCGAGCCCGCCCTGGACTTCATCGAGGAGATGGGACCCGAACTCAGGAAGTTCGCGCCCAGCTTCCGTGCCGAGCCCAAGAAGGTGGGCGGTTCCTTGATGCGGGTGTTCCGCGACACGCGCTTCTCGCGCGACAAGACGCCGTACAAGACCAACATAGGCATACAGTTCCGGCACGCGCTGGGCAAGGATGTCCACGCGCCCGGCTTCTACATGCACATCGCGACCGACGAGTGTTTCTTCGGCGCAGGCTGCTGGCATCCGGAGTCGGATGTGCTGGCTAAGATACGCGACCACATCGCGCAGCATCCGGACAAGTGGTTTGCCGCGCGCGACGACAGGAAGTTCGCCGCGCAGTGGGACCTGTGGAGCGAGAACCTGACCCGTCCGCCGCGTGGCTACGCCGCGGACCACCCTGCGATCGAGGACATCAAGCGCAAGGATTTCCTGGGCATCGCCGACCTGCCGTTCGACGAGGCCACCGGCAAAGGGCTGGCCAGGCTCGCGGGCAAACGCTTTTCCGAGGCAACACCCCTCATGAGGTTCCTGTGCGAGGCGCTGGAGGTGCCGTACTGACCACCATGCGACCTCGGACTGCGGGAGCCGCACTTAAAGGAGGCAATCATGAAACACAATCCCGTCAACTGGTTCGATATCTACGTGCAGGACATGCCGCGCGCCAAGCGCTTCTACGAGTCCGTATTCAAACTCAAGCTGGACAAGATCAACAGTCCGGAGACCGAGATGTGGGGCTTCCCCATGGACGTCGAACGTTTCGGCGCCGGCGGGTCGCTGGTCAAGATGGAAGGCGTGCCATCGGGCGGCAACAGCACCATCGTCTATTTCATCTGCGAAGACTGCGCAGTCGAAGCGGACCGCGTCGTATCGTCAGGCGGGCGCATCCACAAGCCCAAGACGTCCATAGGCGAGTACGGCTACATCGCCCTGGCCTACGACACCGAAGGCAACATGTTCGGCCTGCACTCGATGAAGTAGGCCGCCACGCGGCGGGTATCGAACTCTCCATTTCGCGGAGGAAAGCACATGGCTGTTCCCGACCCGAGCAACCTCCCCGAGATCAGCCACACCAACCTGCTGGACGAAGACCCGCTGGGCGAGGAGTTCTGGAAGCGCTGGCTGGGGGCGGGGCGCTACAGCGAACTGCGTTCCCATTTCAGCGCCATGGGCGAAAGCGGCGCGCTCGCCACTGAACTCTCCGCGCGCGCCGACCGACAGAGTCCCACCTTGCAGACCCACGACGCGCGCGGCATGCGCGTGGACCACACCATCCAGCATCCCGACTATCACGAGCTGGAAAGGCTCTCTTACGGGCGCGGCATCGTCGCCATCAAATACGACTCCGCCTTCCTCGCCAGGCATCGCGAGTTCAGACATCTGGTCGGCTTCGGGGCGGGCTACTACTTCGCGCAAAGCGAGATCGGACTGTATTGCCCGATCTGCATGACAGACGGCGTGGCCCGCGTGCTGCAGCACAGGCTGCAGGATTCGCCGGCGCTGTATGAGAAGGTCGTGGCCCGTCTCGTCACGACCGATCTCGATCGGCTGTGGCAAGGCGCGATGTTCCTCACTGAGAAACAGGGCGGCTCGGACGTGGGTGCGAACACCGTCGCCGCCACGCTGGAAGACGGCCGCTGGCGGCTCAACGGCGACAAGTGGTTCTGTTCCAACGTGGCGGCAGATGCCATCCTCGCGCTGGCGCGCATGCCGGGAGGCGCCCTTGGCACCAAGGGTCTGGGCCTCTTCCTCGTGCTGCGCCAGGACCCACCAGACAACGGAGCCACCATCCGCATCCACCGCCTGAAGGACAAGCTGGGGGTGCGTTCCATGCCCACGGGCGAGGTGACGTTCGAGGGCACCGAGGCCTACCTTGTCGCAGGCGAGAACGAAGGCTTCAAGCAGATGGCGGAGATGCTCAACCTCTCGCGCCTGTACAACGCCGTGGCCAGCGTGGCCGCCATGCGGCGCGCGTTGCTCGAAGCGCTCAGGCACGGCGCCGGGCGCATGGCCTTCGGGTCCAGGCTCGACGAGCTGCCCCTGTGGCGTGCCGGCATGGCCGATCTTGTGGCCGAACACCTGGGCATATTCGCGCTCGTCTTCGAGACCGTGCGCGCGTTGGACCTGGCGGACGGCGGCGACGAGGAGGCACGCAAGCTCGCGCGCATCGCCGTCCCGATGGCCAAGGCGCTGAGCGGCAAGCTCGCCATCTTCACCGTGAGCGAGGCGATGGAGGCCATAGGCGGAAACGCCTACATCGAGGAGAGCATCCTGCCGCGCCTGTTGCGCGACTGCCAGGTGCTGCCCATCTGGGAAGGCACGACGCACATCCTCACGCTCGATGCCTTGCGCGCGATGCGGAAGGAAGGGAGCCACGAAGCCTTGTTCGCACGCATGGAACGCGCCTTGTCGCACGCGCCGCTAGCTGATGCCGGTCCGGTGCGAGCGAAGCTGGACGAAGATAAGAAGAGACTCAACGCGCTATTGAGGCTGCCTGCAGAACAGCAGCAGCGCGCCGCGAGGTCATGGCTGGAGGGAGTGGGCAGGACGCTCACGCTGGCGCTGCTGCTGGAGCACGCGTCCCACCCGCCGCTGCAGGCGGCCTGTCTCGCCGCGTACCAGCGCCTTGCCGTGCGCCCGGCCGGGGTCATGCCGGTATGCCAGCGCGGCAACGAAGAGCTGACGGATACGGAGACGGTGCTGCTGCGATCTGCAATCCCTTAGAAGAGTCCAAAATAAGCCAGGATCCGTCACACCGGCGAAGGCCGGTGTCCAGTCTATTAAAGACACTGGATGGCCGTTCCTCGAAACTCGCCGATGGCTCGTTTTCCGGCCTTCGCCGGAATGACGAGTTATTCAGAGGCCCTTAGGAGTCAACCATGGGCAAGTGGCTGGTCATCGTCGGACTCGTCCTCATCCTGCTGGGAATAGCCTGGCCGTGGCTGTCCCGGCTCGGGCTGGGCCACCTGCCGGGCGACATCCGCATCGAACGCAAAGGCTACAGCTTCTACTTCCCGGTCACGAGCAGCATCGTGGTCTCCCTCTTGCTCTCGCTGCTCCTCTGGATATTCAGGAAGTGACACGCTAGCCGGCATATAGGGGGCTACCCCCGCCTGAATGGGTAGTTCCCTGTATATGTCCCCGGGTGGGGGTGTGATTCCATTCGCCGACTGTCTGATCGCTCCCTGACGCGGGAGCGCCTCCACATTTTCGTCGCAACGAGCACCCGGGAGCGAGCAATGGATAGCGTAGACATCACCGTACTGAAAACCCTCAAGGAATGGCAGGCGACACACCAGCCGCTGTGGCTGGTGACCGTGGTGGAGACTTTCGGCTCCAGCCCCCGCCCTGTCGGTGCCATGTTGGCGTTGCGCGGCGACGGCCTGGCGGTAGGCTCCGTGTCCGGCGGCTGCATAGAGGACGACCTCGTGCATCTCGCAGTGCGCGGGCAACTGCAGAGCGAACACTGCGAGGTGGTGGCCTACGGCATGACGCGCGACGAGGCGCGGCGTTTCGGCCTGCCCTGCGGCGGGACGCTGCGCCTGGTGATAGAGCCGGTGCGCAACCAGGGCTGGGTGGGGGATGTGTTACAGGCCATCCAGGCGCATCGCATGGTCAGCCGCACGCTGCGCCTCGACTCCCTGCAGGTCACGCTGGACGATGCCAGCCGCAGCGACCTGACCACCTTCGACGGCAAAACGCTGACCACGGTGCACGGCCCGCGCTGGCGATTGCTCATCATAGGGGCAGGCCAGACCTCGGCCTATCTCGCCCGCATGGCACAGGCGCTCGACTACGAGGTGACCGTGTGCGACCCCACCCCCGAGATGCGCGAGACCTGGGACGTGCCGGACACCGCGCTGACCAGCGAGATGCCCGACGACGCGGTGCTGTCTTTCCAGGTGGATGCCTGTACCGCCATCGCCGCGCTCTCGCACGACCCCAAGCTCGACGACATGGCGCTGCTGGAGGCGCTGAAGTCACCTGCGTTCTATGTGGGTGCGCTGGGCTCGAAGGTGAACACGGCGAAACGGCGCGAAAGACTGGCGATGTTCGACCTCACGCCCGAAGAGATAGACCGGCTGCACGGGCCTGTGGGTCTGGCCATAGGCAGCCGCACACCGCCTGAGATCGCGGTGTCGGTGCTCGCGCATCTGATCTCGGTCAGGAACGAAGCAGAGGTTTCCAAGAAAGTCCGCAACCCAGCCAACCAGGAGGTGTGCTCATGATCTCATTCAAGCTCAACGGCAAGAACACGCGCGTCGATGTCGATCCCAATACGCCTTTGCTATGGGTGATACGCGACCACCTGCATCTCACCGGCACCAAATACGGTTGCGGCATCTCTCAGTGCGGCGCGTGCACCGTGCACCTGGACGGCGAGGCGATACGCTCCTGCGTCACGCCGGTGTCCACGGTGAGCGGGCGCGAGATCACCACCATAGAAGGCCTGGCCGAGACGGCCCTGGGCAAGACGGTGCAGACCGCCTGGCAGAAGGTGGACGTGCCGCAATGCGGCTACTGCCAGTCCGGCCAGATCATGGCGGCCACCGCGCTGCTCCACGACAACCCGCATCCTGACGATGCGCAGATCTCCGCCGCGATGACCGGCAACCTGTGCCGCTGCGGCACCTACAACCGCATCGTCACCGCGATCAAGCAGGCGTCGGAACAGCTGGGAGCCGCCAAGTGAACGCCCCGTCGCTGCCTTCCCGCCGCAAGTTCTTCAAGGACAGCGCCGCGCTGGTGGGCGGACTGGTGATCGCCTTCTACCTGCCGGCGAAAGGCGGCCGCGCCTACGCCGCAGAGGCGCAGCCCAAGCCGGTCTATCCGCCCAACGCTTTCATACGCATCGCGCCCGACGACAGCATCACCATCATCGTCAACAAGTCGGAGATGGGACAAGGGGTCTACACCTCGCTGCCCATGCTGATCGCGGAGGAACTCGAAGCCGACTGGAGCCGCATCCGAGTCGAGTCGGCCCCTGTCGCCGACGTGTACAACCACACCGGATTCGGCATACAGCTCACCGGCGGCAGCACCAGCGTGGCTTCCTCGTGGGAGCAGATGCGCCGCGTCGGCGCGAGCGGACGTGTGCTGCTGATACGCGCCGCAGCCCGGCAATGGAACGTGCCGGAGAGCGAGTGCCGCGCCGAGAACAGTTTCGTGATGCATGACGCGAGCGGCAGGAAAGCGAGCTACGGCGCATTGGCCGATGCGGCAGGCAAACTACCCCTTCCCGAAGATGTGCCGCTCAAGGCGCCCAAGGACTTCAAGCTGATAGGCAAGCCCACCAAGCGATTGGACACGCCGGTCAAGATCGACGGCAGCGCGCAGTTCGGCCTAGACGTGTATCTGCCCGGCATGCTGACCGTGCTGGTCGCGCGCTGCCCGGTGTTCGGCGGCAAGGTGAAGCACTACAACGCGACCGAGGCCCGCAAGCAACCGGGCGTGCAGGGTATCTACCTCGTGCCCACTGGCATCGCCGTCGCGGCCACCGGCTTCTGGCCGGCCAAGACCGCACGCGACCTGCTGGAGATCGAATGGGACGAAGGGCCGGGAGCGGAACTCTCCACGCCCGGCATGCGCGCGGCATATCTGGAAATGGCGAAGCAGCCGGGTGCGGCCGCACGCAAGGAAGGCGACGTCGCGCAGGGCATGAAGAAGGCGCACAAGTCCGTCACTGCGGAGTACGAAGTGCCTTACCTCGCGCATGCCACCATGGAGCCGCTCAACGTGACGGTGGACCTCAAGTCTGACCACTGCACGATATGGACCGGCACGCAGTCGCAGACCATGGACCGCAACATGGCCGCGAAGACCGCCGGGCTCAAGCCCGAACAGGTGGAGATACACACGCAATACCTGGGCGGGGCTTCGGGCGCCGCGCCCAACCCCCGCTCCGATTTCGTCATCGAGGCGGTGCAGGTGGCCAAGACGATAGGCAAGCCGATCAAGCTGGTGTGGACGCGCGAGGACGACATGCGCGGCGGCTACTACCGGCCGATGTGGGTGGACCGCATCGAGGTGGGCGTCGCGAAGAGTGGCAAGCCCGTGCTGTGGAAACACACCATCGTCGGCCAGTCCATCGTCGCCGACACGCCGTTCGAGAACTTCCTGACCAAGAACGGCATAGACATGTCCTCGGTCGAGGGTGCCTCCACCCTGCCCTATCTCATCCCCAACCTGCAGGTCGACCTGCACAGCCCCAAGAACGTGGTGCCGGTGCAATGGTGGCGCTCGGTCGGCCACTCGCACACCGCCTTCGTGGTCGAGACCATGGTGGACGAGCTGGCGCACATGGCGAAGAAGGATCCCGTCGCCTACAGGCTGGACATGCTGCCTGCGACATCGCGTTACCGCGGCGCGCTCAAGCTCGCCGCCGAGAAAGCTGGATGGGGCAAGACCAGATTGCCTGCCGGCCATGCCTATGGCGTGGCGGTGCACAAGTCGTTCGAGAGCTACGTGGCGCAGGTGGCCGAGGTGTCGCTGGAGAACGGCGGCGTGCGCGTGCACCGCGTGGTCGCGGCGGTGGATTGCGGCATGGTGGTCAACCCGGACGGGGTGAAGCAGCAGATCGAAGGCGGTATCGTCTATGGGCTGTCAGCCGCCTTGCATGGCGCCATCACTTTGGACAAGGGGCGTGTGATGCAATCCAACTTCAACACCTATGCACCGCTGCGCCTGGCGGAGATGCCCAAGGTCGAGGTGCACATCGTGCAAAGCGCCGAGCATCCCACCGGCATAGGCGAACCCGGCACGCCGCCCATCGCGCCCGCAGTGGCCAACGCGCTGTTCGCCCTCACCGGCAAGCGCTTGCGCCGCCTGCCCTTCGATCGGGAATCCCTTGTCTAGCCCGGACGAGATCGCAGCCGTCGTGCTCGCCGCAGGCAGTGCGCGCCGCTTCGGCTCGGACAAGCTGCTGCATCCGCTGACGCTGCGTGGTGCTACGCTGCCGCTCGCCGCGCAAAGCCTGCTGCCCTGGCTGAAGACATTCAAGCGCGTCACCGTGGTCGTCAGGCCGGGATCGGAAGCGTTCTGCAGCGCGATCACCTCTGCGCTGGGCAAGACCCGGTCGGCCGAGCTGCGCTGGCAGGTCTGCAACAGCGCAGCGTGCGGCATGTCCGCCAGCCTCGCCTGCGGCGTGCGGGCGAACCGCGACGCGGCGGGCTGGATGGTAGGCCTGGCCGACATGCCTGCCCTACCCACCTCCGCCATCGTGAGGGTGCGCGATGCGCTGCTGTCCGGCGCCGACCTCGCCGCCGCCACCTTCGAAGGCCGGCGCGGTCACCCCGTGGGCTTCGCCTTCCACTACTACGATGAGCTGATGGAACTGGAAGGAGACGCCGGCGCACGCACCCTGCTGGAACGCGACCGGTCCGCACTCGTGTCCGTAGAGACGAACAACTGCGGCGTACTTTTGGACGTCGACCGGCCGGCTGACCTGGACAGCTTGTAGTGATCCTCGCGGCAGGCCGTCCCCCAATGTCATTCCGGCGTAGGCCGGAATCCAGTGGGTCTCAATAAACTGGACACCGGCCTACGCCGGTGTGACGACTGATTCAGAGGTTCCCGAAAGGAGTGCTCCATGAGAAGGCTCATCGCATCCACGTTCGTATCCCTCGACGGTATCATGCAAGCACCCGGGGCACCGGAAGAAGACCCGACCGGCGGTTTTACCTTTGGCGGCTGGATGTTCAACTACCAAGTCGAAGGTATGGACCTCTCGGCCGCAGGTTTCGACGGCACGGATAGGGAACTGGTGCTCGGTCGCAGGACCTACGAGATATTCGAAGCATACTGGCCATATCAGCCCGCTGACGATCCGATCGCGAAGACGCTCAACGCCGCACGAAAACATGTCGCCTCACGCACGTTGACCACGCTCCACTGGAACAACTCGACCCTGCTCCACGGCGACGTGGTCTCGGCCATCACCGCGCTCAAATCCCAGCCGGGCCCCGACCTGCAGATCATCGGCAGCGGCGATCTGATCCAGACGCTGCACACCGCATCGCTGATAGACGAGTACAACGTGTGGACCTTCCCATTGGTGCTCGGGCGGGGCAAGCGCCTCTTTGGCGAAAATGCCAAACCATCCGCGCTGCGGCTCGTTCGTTCTCGGGTCTCGACCACGGGCGTCGTGATGAGCACCTACGTACCGGGTGGCGACATCCGGCCCGGTTCGTTCGTGGGTGTCGAGCCGAGCGAGAAGGAGTTGGCTAGACGCAAGAAGATGGCGAACGGGATGTGGTGACTAACGCGACAGTGCGCATTACTGTCCATTCGATCCGACAGAAGAGCTCCCTATCTCACCGGTCACCTTGAAAGCCCGCCAGCTCCTCACCCTCGTATTTGTAGCATCCGCTTCGCAGGCCTTCGCCGCCGGCATGCCTACGCTGGATGAAGTCGTGGTGTCCGCTAGGGCCACCGACCAGCTCGGCGTCGCCGCGACTTCGAGCGAAGGGACGGTGACCGCCGCACAACTGGAGAACCGCCCCTTGCTGCGGCCGGCGGAGGTGCTGGAAGTGGTGCCGGGACTCGTCGTCAGCCAGCATTCCGGCGACGGCAAGGCGAACCAGTATTATCTGCGCGGCTTCAATCTCGACCACGGCACCGATTTCGCCACCTCGCTGATGGGCATGCCGGTGAACATGCCGACCCACGCGCACGGCCAGGGCTACACCGACGTCAATTTCCTGATCCCGGAACTGGTGAGCCGCGTGCAGTACCGCAAGGGCACCTATTACGCGGGTGACGGCGATTTCTCGGCCGCCGGCTCGGCGCGCGTCGATTACGTGAGCAGCATGCGCCAGCCTTATCTGCAGACCACGCTGGGCGGCGGCAACTATGAGCGCGTGCTGACGGCCGCATCGCCCAAGGCCGGGGAAGGTACGCTGCTGCTCGCGGCGGAGGCTTCCCACAACGATGGCCCCTGGGTGGTGCCGGAGCATCTGCGCAAGGACAACGTGGTGATGCGCTACACGCAGGGAGAGCGCGATGACGGCTGGAACGTCTCGCTGCTGGGCTACGACGCGAAGTGGACCGCGACCGACCAGATCGCGCAACGGGCGATAGATCGCGTGGGCCGCTACGGCAGCCTAGATCCCACCACGGGCGGAGATACCCATCGCTACAGCCTGTCCGGTGCCTGGGCGGGCGATGGTGTGCGTGCGAACGCCTATCTGATCGACTACGCGCTCGACCTGTGGTCGAACTTCACCTATGCGACCGGCCTGGTGCATGGGGACCAGTTCCTGCAGCGCGACCGGCGCAGCATCGTGGGAGGCAATGCCGCGAAGGACTGGGCGCTGGACATGCACGGAACGCCGGTGCTGGCCAGCATCGGCAGTGACCTGCGCCACGACGACATCGATGTGGGCGTGTTCCTCACGCAACAGCGCGCCATCTGGGGCACGGTGCGCAACGACAAGGTAAAACAGGACAGCATCGCCTTATGGGGCGAGATGCAGGTGCAGTGGCACGAGCTTTTCCGCTCCACTTTCGGCCTGCGCGGTGATGGCTATCGTTTCAACGTGAACAGCGATACACCCGCCAATTCCGGCAGCCGGAGCGACAGCATCGTATCGCCCAAACTGTCGCTGGTGTTCGGCCCCTGGAACGATACCGAGTACTACCTGAATGCCGGCCGCGGTTTCCATAGCAACGATGCACGCGGGGCCACCATCACCGTCAATCCCGATCCGCGTTCCGGCACGCGCGCGGCGGGTTGCACCGGCACGGCAGGGAGCTGCACCGGCGACCCGATGAGTGCGGTGCGGCCGCTAGTGCCTGCACGCGGCTACGAGGCGGGTATGCGCAGCGCGTTGGGGAGCGGGCTGCAGACTTCGCTGACGCTCTGGCGGCTCGACATCGATTCCGAGCTGATCTTCTCCGGCGATGCGGGCACCACCGAAGCATCGCGCCCCAGCCACCGCCAGGGCATGGAATGGGCCAACTACTGGACGCCGAACGCATGGTTGCTGGTGGACGGCGACGTGGCACTGTCCAGCGCGCGTTTCACCGACAGCGTCCCGGTGGGCAACCACATCCCCGGGGCGGTCGAACAGGTGGCCTCGCTGGGCGTGAGCACACAGGATGGCGGGCCGTGGTCGGCAGGCCTGCGCCTGCGCTATTTCGGTCCGCGCCCGCTGATCGAGGACAACAGCGTGAGGTCAAGGTCGTCCACGCTGATCAACGTGCAGGCGGGCTACCATGTGAGCAAGGCGGTGAAGATCGGTGTCGAGGTGTTGAACCTGCTCGATGCGAAGGTGAGCGACATCGACTATTACTACGCATCTCGCCTGCCAGGCGAAGCGGCACCGGTGAACGATGTGCACACGCACCCGGCAGAACCGCGGACCGTGCGGGCGACTCTCCGAATCACATTCTGATCTCTGTTGCGACAGAGTAGCAATCTTGCGGGTAACTGTAATCGTTTTACGCTCGGCCTGAGCCTGCGTGAGTGAACGTCATCAGCGGGATTCTTGCTCTGCAATTCCCGTAGACTTGTTGTGCGGTCACACGCACGTATTGCGCAGCGTTCGGCCAGATGTTCGCATAGCACGATGCGTCATCAATAATGGAGGCTAGGCCGTTTAATCGCATGCGTCTTTGCGCCTGGAAGTCGATGAACAGCATGCCGATATGCCCATTCACGATTATGTTGCCGAGCGAGTTGTACAACTTGTTTCCCGAATAATCCGGAAACACAAGTGTCTTCTTGTCTAGCACCTTCAGAAGGGGAAATGGGGCTCCTGTGGTGTCATATTCTCTCCCTCGAAAGCTACAGTCGCATTCGCCCCTCACGTTGGCCGTCGCAATGAAGAAGAACGGCAGACTCTCAAAGAACTCCGCTCGTTCGGGGGTGATGACTTCCTGGAACATGGCCAGGAGTTTGTCATCGTCCCAGTCCATGCCCTCCACGCCAAATCTCCGTTGCGCTTCCACCTCCCCTTCGTGCAGTTGCGCGCTGGTGTTGCTCACTTGCCTGGCCATATGAACTCCACTCGAATGCCACTCGGTTCGTAGCACATCATGTGCCTGGCGGGTCCGCCCCCAAGAAATTCCGGCGCAAACTCGATTCGCACCCCAGCATTAGCCAGCTTATCGTGAAGTGCGTACAGGTCGCTTTCGGATGCCACCCGAAATGCTGCGTGGTGCAGTCCGATGTTTTGCTTCATGTTGAAGGGCACCGCAGGCTCTTCCTTGACCGCCCACAGAGTCAGCATGACTGTGCCGTCGGTCACGTAGATAGCAGGATACTCTGCATTTCTGCGCACTTCCTGCCACCCTAGCAGTGACGTAAAGAAGGCCGCGCTTTCCTCCAGTCTGGAAACCGTCAGACCTATGTGATGAGCTCCCAAGGTGATCGAGGTTTGCATGTTTCCCTTTCAAGTTGACGTTGACGGACGCAAGTCTACAATGGCAGTCCCGCAATAACATTGGCATTACGGCAATCAATGAGTGCACCGCTGCAATACCGATTAACGGCTGCCGATCTTGAAACCGTACTTGCGGTCATACGCGGAAACACGCTGGCCGCGGCGGCAGAGCGCCTTCATGTGGATGTCTCGACTGTCTTCCGGTCGATTCAGCGCATCGAGCAAGGTGTCGGTCAGCGGCTGTTTGATCGCACGCGATCAGGCTACCGGCCCCTGGAATTGGCACTATCGCTGGCGGAACATGCCGAGCACATGGAAATCGAGCTGGAAGCCGCGCGTTCTGCCGCCCAGCTCAAGTCCGAACATGTCTCAGGCACTGTGCGTATTACAACCACCGATGCCATTCTCCAAGGCTTGGTTGCCCCTGCATTGCGTGGCCTGAATGCGGCACACCCCATGCTTTCCTTCGAGTTGCATGCCAGTATCGAGGTTGCCAACCTGACCCGGCGCGACGCCGATATCGCGGTGCGCGCAGCACGGCGGCGTCCGCAACATCTGGTGGGAAAACACCTCGGCCCGATTCGGGCGGCGCTGTACACAGGAACAAAAGGATCGACGAAGACACTGGATGCTGCTCTGGATTCCACAGCTTGCTGGATCGGGCCGGATGATGGACTCCCCGAGCACGAGTCAGTCATTTGGCGGAAGAAGTACGCCCCCAAGGTCACGCCGATCTATCGAGTCGGGAGCACGTTGGCGGTGATGCAATTGGTCGAACTCGGATTGGGCGTTGGCATCCTTCCCATGTTTCTTGCTGAGGGGCGCAAGGGCCTGACCCGCCTTTCGGAAGAACTGGAAGATTGTCGAACGGACCTATGGCTTCTCACCCACCCCGAGTCACGGCATCTGCGACGAGTCTCTACGGCTTTCTCATACCTCGCGGAGAATCTCACGCTGCGGTAGTCGTTCCAATGGGGGGTGCAGGATGCTCGTGAAAGTTGAGGTTCACGATTCAAATCCGCCCTTGGTCAGTCAGCCGACATCCCCATCCATGTACAACCACCGCCCCTCCTCGCGCACGAAGCGGCTGACCTCGTGCATGCGATGGGCGCGGCCGTTCACCTTGTAGCGCGCGACGAATTCGACGAGGGCGTGGCTTTCGTCCTGCAGCTCGTGGCGCTTCACCTCCAGGCCCATCCACTTGGTCGGCGCATCCTGCGCCACGCCCAGCGACGCGGGACGCGTGGAAGGGTGCCAGGTGGCCAGCAGGTAGTCTTCGCGCAGCAGGGTGTAGGCGGTGTAGCGCGAGCGCATAAGGGCTTCGGCGGTGGGTGCGATTTCGCCGCCTTCGATGTAACGGGCGCAGCAGGCGGAGTACTGCTTGTTGCTTCCGCAGGGACAGAGGGGGACTGCGTTCTTCGTTCTCATGCGTAGGTCTCGCGGTCCGATCAGTATGACTGCCTGGAGGGGATCACGCCGCGCACGCCACCGCGCGGTCTTTCCAGGTCGCCGTGATAGCGCGGGATGAGGTGCAGGTGGAGGTGCATGACGGTCTGGCCGGCGGCCGCGCCGACGTTGATGCCGACGTTGTAGCCGGCCGGGGCATGTTCGGCATCCACGTGATGCTTGGCTCGGTCCAACAGCGAGAGCATCGCGGCCTTCTCCTCTTCCGTGGTCTGAAAGAAATCGGCGACATGGCGCTTGGGGATGATGAGCAGGTGGCCGGGATTGACCGGGTACTTGTCGAGCTTGACGTAGGCGAGCTCATTCTCGAACAGCATGCTGTCCGGTTTGCAGAACGGACAGGCTGCGGCTTCGTCGTTCATCGATACCTCCCTGGAGGTCAATGGTCCCACAGCGGCGGCTCCTGCATCAATGCGATCTGCTCGCGCAGTTCGAGGATGCGGTCTTGCCAGTAGCGCTGAGTGTTGAACCAGGGGAAGGCCTGCTTGAATGCGGCGTCGTCCCAGCGCCGCGCGAGCCACGCCGAGTAGTGGGTGAGGCGCAAGGTGCGCAGCGCCTCGACAAGGTGCAGCTCGCGCGTGTCGAACTCGCAGAAGTCCTCGTAACCCGCCAGCACGTCGCCCAGCTGGCGCACACGGTCCTCGCGTTCGCCGGAGAGCAGCATCCACAGGTCCTGCACCGCAGGCCCCATGCGGCTGTCGTCGAAGTCCACGAAGTGCGGGCCGTCGTCGGTCCACAACACGTTGCCTGCATGGCAATCGCCGTGCAGGCGCAGCTGTCGCACGTCCCCTGCGCGATCGAAGCAGTGCTGCACGCCTTCCAGCGCCTGGTCGGCCACGCTGCGCCAGGCTTCAAGGATGTCGGCGGGAATGAAGTCGTGCGCGAGCAGATAGTCGCGCGATTCGATGCCAAAGGTTGCGATGTCGAGCGTGGGGCGACGCTGAAAGCGCTGCGTCGCACCTACCGCATGGATGCGGCCAAGAAAGCGCCCCAGCCATTCCAGCGTGTCGCGGTCTTCCAGCTCCGGCGCACGTCCCCCGTGTCTGGTGAACACGGCGAAGCGGAAGCCTTCCGCATGGTGCAGGGTGTGGCCCGCGATGTTCAGCGCAGGCACGACAGGTATCTCGCGCTCGGCCAGCTCCTGCACGAAGGCGTGCTCTTCGAGGATGGCGGCGTCGGTCCAGCGGGCGGGGCGATAGAACTTGGCCACCAGCGGCGGCCCCTCCTCCATGCCGACCTGATACACGCGATTCTCATAGCTGTTCAGTGCGAGCAGGCGGCCGTCGCAGCGCAGACCTATGCTTTCCAGCGCGTTGAGCACTGTGTCCGGCGTGAGCGAGGAGAAGGAATGGTCTGGATGCGTCTTCATGGTGATAAGCATAGCGTCATTCCGGCGCAAGCCGGAATCAAGTGCTGGATTAAACGTGCAGTTGGCTTTGTCCTGCTTTGCAGGGTTTATTCACAGCTGGATTCCGGCCTTCGCCGGAATGACGAATCTGGGCTTAGTCGATTGGCTGGTAGTTCCACCAGAGGGTTAGGGAGAGGGGGCTCGAAATTCCGCCCTCTCCAGCCCCTCCCCCGTCAAGGGCGAGGGAATGAAGCGGCTAGCGCCCGCGACCGCCGAAGCGATGGAGCGCGGGAACCGCAGGCTTGCTTGCGCCATGCGTCGCCGGCCGGTTTTCGGAGCGCGACTGACCTTGGCTACGGTCTTGTTGGCTGCGCCCTTCCCCTCCACCTTGGCTACGACCCTGTCCTCCTGCCTGGCTGCGGCCCTGTCCACCACCGCTGCGCGGTTGGCCTCGGCCTTGCTCGCCGCTGCGGGGTTGCCCGCGCCCCTGGCCACCGCGATTCTGTTGCCCGCGGTTCTGGCCGTTGACGATGGGCTCGGGCTTGATGCTGGGGTCGACTTCGAAACCGGGCACGACCTGCTTCGGCAGCTCGCGCTTGATCAGACGCTCGATGTCGCGCAGCAGCTTGAGCTCATCCACGCACACCAGCGAGCTCGCCTCGCCCTCGGCTCCCGCACGGCCGGTGCGGCCGATGCGGTGCACGTAGTCTTCCGGCACGTTGGGCAGCTCGTAGTTCACCACGTGCGGCAGCTCGCTGATGTCGATGCCCCGCGCGGCGATGTCGGTGGCGACGAGCACCTGCAGCTTGCCGCTCTTGAACTCGGCCAGCGCCTTGGTGCGCGCGTTCTGGCTCTTGTTGCCGTGGATAGCGAGTGCGGGGATGCCGTCCTTGTCCAGCTGTTCGGCAAGACGGTTGGCGCCGTGCTTAGTGCGCGTAAACACCAGTACCTGGAACCAGTTGTGTTCCTTGATGAGGTGAGTGAGCAGTGCGCGCTTCTTCTCGCGATCCACCGGATAGATCTTCTGCTCGATGGTCTCGGCGGTGGTGTTGCGGCGCGCCACTTCGACCAGAGCCGGCTCGTGCAGCAGGCCTTCGGCCAAGAGCTTGATCTCGTCGGAGAAGGTGGCGGAGAACAGCAGGTTCTGGCGCTGCTTCGGCAGCAGGGCGAGCACCTTCTTGATGTCGCGGATGAAGCCCATGTCCAACATGCGGTCGGCTTCGTCCAGCACCAGGATCTCGACGTGCGAGAGGTCCACGGTCTTCTGCTGCGCGTGGTCGAGCAGGCGGCCGGGGGTGGCGACCAGGATGTCGACTCGGCCGTGCAGCTGCTTGATCTGCGAGTTGATGTTCACGCCGCCGAACATCATCATGGATTTCAGGGGAAGGTATTTGCCGTACAGGCGCACGCTCTCTTCCACCTGGGCGGCGAGTTCTCGCGTGGGCACCAGCACCAGTGCGCGGATGGGATGTTTGCCCTTGGGCGAGGTCGCCATCAGTCGCTGCAGCATGGGCAGGGTGAAGCCGGCGGTCTTGCCGGTGCCGGTCTGCGCGCCGCCCATGAGGTCGCCACCCTTGAGCACGACGGGGATGGCCTGCGCCTGGATGGGCGTGGGTTGGGTGTAGCCGCACTCGGTGACGGCGCGGACGATTTCTTCGGACAAACCGAGGGATGCAAATGACATTCTGTTTCTTTCGATATACAAACGGCCTGTCGCCCGCTGGGCGCCAGTCTGAGGCTGAATGAGGTGGGTGTTACGAACCGGAGTGGTGACGGCAACGAGACTGAAGCGGTGCCGCGGGGCGCATTGTACCATCGTGCGCCCTGTTTGCCGCAGTTCGCACGGCGCATTATGATGGCGGCGTTGTCGGCATCGCGCAGCTTCGATTCAACACCCTTGTTTTTCCATCCTTGGAGAACGTCATGAATACATCTAGTCTTGCTGCAAAGCTGTTGTCCATCGCACTGTTTTCCGCATTTCTCACGGCCTGTTCCAGCACCAACAAGGTGGAGAGCGACCTCGGCATCAAGGGGGCGCCCGACTGGGTCAACGAAGGCACGGCCGTCCTGAACAACAAGGACGGGCGCTTGTTCCACGGCGTAGGCTCGGCCTCCCCTGCCGGCGACATGTCGCTGCAGCGATCCGTCGCCGACGACCGGGCGCGAGCCGAGGTGGCGCGCGTGCTCTCGTCCTACATGGATGTGGTGTCGAACGATTACATGGCTTCCGCCAAGTCCGGCGGCGCCGCGGTGGCCGAGGAATCGGTGTCGCGCCAGATCAAGAACCTGAGCAGGGTCAACCTGGCAGGCGCGAGGATCATCGGTTCCTGGCGTGACCCCAAGACCAACATCATCTATTCCATCGCCGAGCTGGACATGAAACACGTGAAGGACACGCTGGAAGGCGTGCAGGACATGAACAGCGACCTGAAACGCTACATCGAAAACCAAGCGGACAACATCTTTGACCGCGTCGCCAAGGAGAAGAAATGATGAACGTGAACTCGAACAAACTGGCCGCCATCCTGACGGCTTTGACCTTGGCAGTGAGCGGCTGCTCCACGACTGTCGAGCGCGTCGAAACAGAGAAGACCATAGACCTGAGCGGCGCGTGGAACGACACCGATTCGCAGCTCGTCTCCAAGGAGATGATCCAGGACGTGCTGAACCAGAGCTGGCTCAGCGAGTTCACCCAGGCGCAGAAGCACCAGCCGGCCGTCATCGTGGGCGAGGTGCGCAACCTCAGCCATGAGCACATCAACGTGAACACCTTCGTTAGCGACCTGGAACGCGCCATGATCAATTCCGGACGCGTGCAGTTCGTCGCCTCCGCCACCGAAAGGCAGGAGATACGCGAGGAGCGCAAGGACATGGACCTGAACGCGAGCGAAGCCACGCGCAAGGCCATGGGCGAGGAGAAGGGCGCGGACTTCATGCTGAAGGGCACCATCAACACCATCATCGACGTATCGGGCAAGACCCAGCTGCGTTACTACCAGGTGGACCTGACGCTGATCAGCCTAGCCGACAACCGCAAGGTGTGGGTGGGACAGAAGAAGATCAAGAAGCTGGTGGAGCGCAGCAACCTGACCTACTAGCCGTCCGATGACGCGATACCTGACGTCCGTCCTGCCGGCTCGCGTCGGCAGGCTTCCCGCCACGCTCGCGGTCGCGGCCTGCATCCTGACGCTGCCGGGCTGCGCGACCTACAGCACCTCGTTCGCGACCATAGAGCAGCAGCTCTCGCAGCAGCGTTATGACGATGCGCTGAAGAGCGTGGAGGCACAGTCCAAGGACAGGAAGACGCGTGTGCTGTACCTGCTCGACAAGGGCATGGTGCTGCGCATGAAGCACGACTTCGCCGCCTCCAACGAATCCCTGGAGGCGGCGAAACAGGAGATGGAACGGCTGTATGCGGCCAGCGTCAGCGAGAACGCGCTGTCCTTCGTGGTCAACGATGCGACGGTAAGCTACGCCGGCGACGATTACGAGCAGGTACTGGTGCATCTTTACATGGCGCTCAACTACCTGGAGCTCGGGCAGCGCGACGACGCGCGTGTAGAGGCGCTGCAGGTGGACGTCAAGCTGCGCGAGATCGCGGAGAAGATCCCAGCGAGCAAGTTCACCGAGGATGCGCTTTCGCGCTACCTCACCGGCCTGATCTACGACGAGCTGGGGGAATGGAGCGACGCCATGATCGCCTACCGCAAGGCCTATGAGGCCTACCAGAAGTACCAGCGCGATTTTGGCGTGCCCATGCCTGCCATGCTCAAGGCCGACCTGCTGCGCCTGGCGAAGCGGCAGGGACTGACCGATGAACTGGCACGCTACCGCAAGGAGTTCGGCATGGACCCGCCGCCCAAGAAGAAGGCGGCCGATGCACCCGAAGGCGAGCTTGTGTTCATCCTGAACAACGGCCTGGCGCCCATCAAACGCGAGAAGGTCATAGAGATGTGGGCGCCGCCCCCTTCGGTGGTAGTGGACGCGTCCAAGCCCTCCGAGATGACCGCGCCGTCGCCCCCCATACTGGTGAGCATCGCCCTGCCTTATTACCAGTCGCGGCCCACGCAGGTGTTCGGCGCGCGCATCAGCGTTTCCGACAAGCAGGCCGACACTCAGATGATGGAGGATGTCGACGCCATCGCGCGCGCCAGCCTGGATGCGCGCATGCCGGCCATCACGGCGCGTGCCGTCGCGCGCGCGGTCGCCAAAGGTGTGATACAGGAGTCCGTGGACCAGGCCGGAAAACGGGGCGGCGACGACTCGGCCAGGCTGCTGGGCTCCATGCTCGTGCGCATCGCATCGGTGGCCACGGAGCGCGCCGACACCCGCAGTTGGCTCACCCTGCCCGCTAACGTGCAGCTGGCGCGCCTTTCCCTGCCGCCCGGCAGTTACACTGTCACCGTGGACCTGCTGGGCGCAGGTGGAGGAGTGATCTCGACGCAGCAGTATCCCGGAGTAGTGATCAGCAAGGACCGCAAGACGTACCTGACGCAGCATTCGATGCCACAATGAATCGCCACAAGGAGACGCAAATGAGACTCTCTGCCTTTACCGCATATGCCCTGACGCTCTCGCTCCTGGCCGGTTGCGCCACCCAGCCCGCCATACCGGACTGGGTGTCCGGCGACAGTGCGCAGTACAACAGCGCGCAATACCTGGTAGGACGCGGCCAGGCAACCACGCAGGAGGAAGCCAAGGACCGCGCACGCGCCGATGTCTCCAAGGTCTTCCAGGTGGCGGTGGTGGCGAGCAGCGAGGACGTGCAGCGATCCAAAACCGGCGCCACGGGTGCACAGCAGTACGAGGAACAGGCCTCGCGCCACATCAGCACGCGCACCGAGCAGATCATCAGCGGCATACAGATCGCGGAACTGTGGAAGGACCCCACGAGCGGCAGCTATCACGTGCTCGCCATCCTGCCGCGCCTGCAGACCGCGAGCAGCCTGCGCCAGCAGATAGCCGAACTGGACGAAGCGACCCGTCACTACATCGAACAATCTCGCAAGGAAGATGACCTCTTCATGAAGATCGCCGATGCGAGCCATGCGCTGGAGGCACAGCAGGAGCGCGAGCTGCTGCAGAAGAACCTGCAGGTCGTGGATGTCACCGGACGCGGCGTGGAGGCACAGTGGAACAGCGCGAAGCTCAGGTCCGACCTGGGCGACTTGCTCAAACGGGTGAGCATCTCGCCGCGCGTCTCAGCGGACTCTCCTACTGGGCTGGAGGAGATGGTGGCGGGTGCGCTCGCGCAATCAGGTTTCGTGCTGGACACGGGCGGCAATCCGCAGTTCGTGGTGCAGGCGGGCCTTAACCTGACCGACCTGGGATTGCAGGACGGCTGGTACTGGCTGCGTGGCACGCTGGAGATCACGCTGTCGGAGACCGGCAACGACCGGGTGCGCGGTACGCGCCGCTGGAGCATCAAGGGCAACGGCCTGGACAAAGCCAGCGCCACGCGGCGCGCGATGGATCAGGCCAATGCCATCCTGAGACAGGAGCTGGGCCTGGCCATCATCACCATGGCGACCGCACGCTAGCAACGCCATTCACGCTTAGGGCAGCCCTGAGCAAACCCAGATTCGTCATTCCGGCGAAGGCCGGAATCCAGTGTTTTAAATAAGCTGGACACCGGCTTTCGCCGGTGTGACGAGCTATCAGAGGTTCCTTAGACGTTGAACAGGAAGTTCATCACGTCGCCATCCTGCACGACGTAGTCCTTGCCTTCGACGCGCATCTTGCCCTTCTCCTTCGCGCCCGCTTCGCCGCCGCAGGCGATGAAGTCGGCGTAGGAGATGGTCTGGGCGCGGATGAAGCCCTTCTCGAAGTCGGTGTGGATGACGCCAGCGGCCTGCGGTGCAGTGTCGCCCTTGTGTATGGTCCAGGCACGTACTTCCTTCACGCCGGCGGTGAAGTAGGTCTGCAGACCCAGCAGGTCGTAGCCCGCACGGATCAGGCGGTTCAGGCCGGGCTCTTCCAGGCCGAGGTCCGCGAGAAATTCCTTCTTGTCAGCATCGTCAAGGTCAGCCAGTTCCTGCTCGATCTTGGCGCACAGCGCCACCACAGGCGCACCTTCCTTCGCGGCGTATTCGCGCAGGCGGTCAAGGTGCGGGTTGTTCTCGAAGCCGTCTTCCAGCACGTTGCCGACATACATCGCCGGCTTGATGGTGAGCAGGCACAGCGGCTTCAGCAGATGCTTCTCTTCCTCGGAAAGACCGAACGTGCGCGCGGGTTTGCCTTCGTTCAGATGCGGCAGCAGCTTCTCCAGCACGGCCACCAGCTTCAGCGCGTCCTTGTCACCGGACTTCGCCTTCTTGCCGTCGCGCTGGATGGTGCGCTCGACCACCGCGAGGTCGGCCAGCGCCAGTTCTGTGAGGATGACTTCGATGTCGGCCAGCGGATCGACGCGGCCTGCGACGTGCACCACGTTGGGGTCATCGAAGCAGCGCACCACGTTGACGATGGCATCGGTCTCGCGGATGTTGGCGAGGAACTGATTGCCCAGGCCTTCACCCTTGGAGGCGCCCGCTACCAGACCGGCGATGTCGACGAACTCGACGATGGCGTACTGCATGCGCTGCGGTTTGACGATCTTGGCCAGCTCGTCCATGCGCGCGTCCGGTACCTCGACGATGCCCACGTTGGGCTCGATTGTGCAGAAGGGATAGTTCTCCGCAGCGATGCCCGCCTTGGTCAGCGCATTGAACATGGTGGACTTGCCTACGTTGGGCAGACCGACGATACCGCATTTCAGACTCATGGTTGTTTCCTTGCCTAGTTGCTGTGCAGCTTCAACATCGCTGCTTCCATTTTTCCTTCGATGATGAGCGGCGCCACTTCCTGCGCGCGTCCCATCGCCTCTTCGATCAGCGCTTGCTCTTCCTTGCGCGGTACGTTCAGCACGTACTTCACGACCTCGTCGCGCTCGCCCGGATGGCCGATGCCGACGCGCAGGCGCCAGAAATCCTTCGTGCCAAGGTGCGCGATGATGTCCTTCAGCCCGTTGTGCCCGCCGTGCCCGCCGCCAAGCTTGAGCTTTGCGCTGCCGGGCGGCAAGTCTAGCTCATCATGCACCACGAGTATCTGTGCAGGCTCTATCTTGTAGAACTGCGCGACGGCACCAACGGCGCGGCCGCTCACGTTCATGAAGGTCTGCGGCTTGAGCAGGTGCACCTCGTGCCCGTGCGGGTTCGCGCGCGCAACAAGCCCGTGGAACTTGCTGTCGGCCTTGAAGCTAGCGCCATGTACACGGGCCAGCTCATCCACCCACCAGAACCCGGCGTTGTGGCGCGTCGCCTCGTATTCGCGGCCGGGATTACCCAGTCCGACGATAAGCTTTATTTCGCTCATAATGAAAAAACCCGCCATGCAATGTTCGATCGCATGGCGGGTTGTTCCGGATGTTGCTTACTTCTTGGCGGGTGCAGCGCCTGCAGCAGGAGCGGCGGCGGATTCCGCTGCTGCAGCTTCAGCAGCAGCTTCGATCGCGCCGCGCGGCACTGTTACCGTAGCCACAGCGTCGGCTGCGTGGTGATGGCCAGCGACTTCCACGCCCTTGGGCAGTTTGACGTCGGACACGTGGATGGAATGGCCCAGATCCAGGGCAGCCAGGTCCACTTCGATGTGTGCCGGCAGGTCTGCGGGCAGACAGGCCACTTCCATTTCGTTCAGCACGTGGCTGATGATGCCACCGCCGACCTTCACGCCAGGAGCGACGTCAGCGTTCACGAAGTGCAGAGGCACCTTCATGTGGATCTTCTTCTTCGGGTCGATGCGCTGGAAGTCGATGTGCTGCACTTGCTGACGGAAGGGGTGCATCTGGAAGTCACGCAGCAGCACGGACTGCTTCTTGCCGTCCAGGTCCAGCGACAGGATGGAAGCGTGGAACGCTTCGTTGCGCAGTGCGTAGTACAGGGTGTTGTGATCCAGTTCGATCATGACCGCTTCGCCTGCACCGTAAACGATGCCGGGAACGCGGTTCGCATTGCGCAGACGGCGGCTCGCACCCGTTCCTTGCACTTTGCGTGTTGTTGCGCTGATTTCGATTGCCATTTTACTTCTCCACTTACGGTGGAATCCTCCGCGACCAGAGGACTCCGGGTTATGCGTCAGCCGACACGGCTGCCGCGAAACTTACTCGGCGAACAGCGAGCTCACCGATTCTTCATTGTTGATGCGACGGATGGTCTCCGCCAGCAAGGCCGCCGTGCTCAACTGGCGGATGCGCTTGCAGTTGCGCCCGGCTTCGCTCAGCGGGATGGTGTCGGTGACCACCAGTTCGTCCAGCGCGGAATTCTCGATACGGCCGATGGCAGGGCCAGACAGCACCGGATGGGTACAGTAGGCCAGCACGCGTGCCGCCCCTTTCTCCTTCAGCGCATTGGCCGCCTCGCACAGGGTATTGGCCGTATCCACCATGTCGTCCATGATCAGGCAGGTGCGACCGACCACGTCGCCGATGATGTTCATCACCTTGGCCACGTTCGGCTTGGGACGGCGCTTGTCGATGATCGCCAAATCCGCCTCCAGCTGCTTGGCCAGCGCACGGGCGCGCACCACGCCGCCCACGTCGGGCGACACCACGATCAGGTTCTGGTAGTTCTGCTTCCACACGTCCGACAGCAGGATAGGGCTGGCGTAGATGTTGTCCACGGGGATGTCGAAGAAGCCCTGGATCTGGTCGGAGTGCAGGTCCATGGTCAGCACGCGGTCCACGCCGGCGCTGGACAGCATGTCGGCCACCACCTTGGCGGTGATCGCCACGCGGGCGGAGCGCGGACGACGGTCCTGGCGGGCATAGCCAAAATAAGGTAGGGCTGCGGTGATGCGGCCGGCAGAGGCACGCTTCAGCGCGTCCACCATCACCATCACTTCCATGAGATTGTCGTTGGTGGGTGCGCAGGTGGACTGCAGCACGAACACGTCCTTGCCGCGCACGTTCTCGAGAATCTCCACCATCACTTCTCCGTCGGAGAATCGGCCTACATTGGCACGACCGAGGTGGATATGCAGATGCTGCGCTACGCTTTCGGCAAGCTTGGGATTGGCATTGCCGGTGAAGATCATCATGTCGCCGGACATGAGCACCTCTCGATAGTGAAGTGGGCACAAGCGCCCTTGAAGAAACTGGCTGGGGAGGTAGGGATCGAACCTACGAATGTCGGAATCAAAATCCGATGCCTTACCACTTGGCGACTCCCCAAAAACTCTATGCAGCGAAATCTTTGAGCGGATGCTGCTGCAAGCCATGCGCGACGAATCCGCGCATATCCTGCGGCAACTGCTGCAATACCGCTAGTGCTTCTGCTTCCGTGGCAAACTCGGCGAACACACATGCGCCGGAGCCGGTCATCAATGACGGCGCAAAACGCGCCAGCCACTCTAGATGCTTTTCCACCGCCGGATACAACTTGCAGGCTACCGCTTGCAGATCGTTCCCGAGCTTCAAACCACCCTCCGCATAACCTAGCCGGAAGGCTTGCCCCTTTGGAAGGGCGCGCATTGTCATCGAAATCGTATTTCGTGTCAATTCCGGATGAGTAAATATCTGCGCCGTTGGCACATGCACGGGCGGACACAGCACCACATACCACGCGTCTGGCAAAGGATAGGCCTGCAGTTCCTCGCCCACCCCTTCGGCGTAGGCGTTGTCACCGAACACGAATACCGGCACATCCGCGCCCAGGCTCAGGCCCAGCTGCATCAGGCGTACGCGCGGCAGGTCGAGCTGCCACAGACGATTCAGCGCAAGCAGTGTGGTCGCCGCATCCGAACTCCCACCTCCCAGGCCGCCGCCCATAGGAATGCGCTTCTCCAGCGCGATGTCCACCCCCAGGCTACAGCCGGTCTCCTTCTGCAGCAGCCTTGCGGCACGCACGCAAAGGTCCTGATCGGCCGGCACCCCTTCTAGCGCATTGACGCGGCGCACCTCGCCATCCTCACGCACGGTGAAACGCATGGTGTCGGCAAGGTCGATGAAGCGGAACAGCGTCTGCAGCAGGTGATAACCGTCGGCACGGCGTCCGACCACATGCAGAAAGAGGTTGAGTTTAGCGGGTGCCGGACAAGTCAGCGTATTCATTGCACTTCCCATTCATCGATCAGCAGCAACACTTCCAGGTCGCCGCGCTTCAGGCTCAGACGCAGCGGCAGAGCCTCCGGCGTTTCCGCCGCGTAGCGGGTGTAGCGTATCTCCCAGCCCTGCTGGCGCAGCACGCTCACTTGCCCGTTGCCGGCGCGCTCCGTGTCAGGCAGCCCCTCCGGGGCCGGCAATGCCGTGACCCAGTAACGCAAGCCCGAAAGCGGCAACTGCCAGCCGAGCACCCGCTGCATCAATGCTTCCATGTCCTGGGCCACATAGCGCTTGCCGCCAGCCTCCAGCGTGACCTCCTGCGCATCACGGTGTATGCGCGCCACCGTCTGCCCCAAGGGGGCCAACAGCAGGATCTCGTCGTCCGGCGCGCGGTGCACCCAGCGCAAGCCCGCGCTGTCGCGATGTTCGCCTTGTCGCACTGACACGCGCCCGCTGAACGCGAACGGCGCATCCAGCTGGGGCGCACGCTGCACCGCGACGGGCGCGGAGGCGCACCCCGTCAGCAGTGCCAAACACAGGAGTACAAAACGCATGAACTACGGGAGGAATTTCTTGATCACAGCCTGCAAGGTTTCATTGCCCGGATTGGCCTGCAGGCTGTCGGTCCATATCTTCTTGGCGGCATCCTTGTCACCCTTGACCCACAGCACCTCGCCCAGATGCGCGGCGATCTCAGGATCCTGATTGGCCTGATAGGCGCGCTGCAGGAACTCCACGCTTTTCTCGTAGAGCCCCAGGCGATAGTAGCCCCAGCCCATGCTGTCTATGATCGCCGCATCGTCCGGCGCAAGCTGATAGGCCTTCTGCACCAGGTCCATCGCCTCGGGGATGCGCACGTTGCGTTCGAGCCAGCTGTAGCCCAGCGCGTTGTAGGAATGCGCGTTGTTGGGCTCGACCTTGATCAGCTTGCGGATGAGCTGTTCGAAGGTCTCGGTCTTGTCCAGCTTGTCTGCGATGAGCGCCCCCTGGTAGAGCAGTTCGGGCTGGCTGGGGAACTTCTCCAGTCCGCGTGCCAGCACCTTGAAGCTCTCCTCGTACTGCTTCGCATCGCGCAGGAGCTGCGATTCGACGAGCACCAGCTGGACGCGCTGCTCGTCGTCCTTGGGGATGGCCTGCCTGAGCGCTTTACGCGCCTCGTCCAGTTTGCCTGCCTTGTTCAGAACGTAGGCCATGCGCAGGTGCGACGGATAGTCGTGTTCGCCGCCCTTGACCTGGCGATAGTGCTGCAGTGCGGTCGCATCGTCCTTCCTGGCCTCGCTCAGCTGCCCCAGGTAATAGTGCAGCGTATCGTCGTCGCCCCCCTTGCCCTTGCTCGCCAGCGCCTGGCGCAGCTCCTGTTCAGCGCGGTCCAGCTCGCCCAGCTGCAGCGAGATGAGCGCGATGGCGAACGCCAGCTCAGGACTGCCCGGACGCTGCTTCAACAGTTTGCTGAATTCGTCGCGCGCCTCGACGTACCGCTTCTGCTCCAGCAGCATGCGCGCATAGAAAAGGCGCACCTCCTTGTTGTCGTCGTGCGCATCGAGGAAGCGCTTCAGCGATGCAGCGGCCTGCTGCGGCGAGTTGCGCTGCGTGAGTTGTGCCTCAAGCACCACCGCGATGTCCCAATCAGGGCGCAAAGCGACCGCTTGGTGCGCCTCGGTCAAGGCCAGGTCGTACCTGTTCGCTGCAGCAGCCGCCTGCGCCAGTGCCCAATGCGCCTCCGGCACCTGCGGATAGGGGTGAGCGATCTCGATCAGCCAGTCCGCGGCCGCTTCCTTGTCCGGCACGCGCGCCAACAAACCGTAGATGTTGAGGAAGGTGCGCCCGACATTCTCCGGGTCGGTTGCGAGGAGCTCCCTCACCTGCGAACGCGCTTCATCCAGCTTGCCGCCACTCAGCAGCAACGAGACCAGCATCTGCTTGGCTAGTGGCGAACTCGGCTCCAGCTGTTCCCAAAGCTTGAACGCCTCGACAGACTGGTCGTACTGATGGGCTTCGAAGGTCAGCTGTGCCGCACGCCGGGCCACGCGCGGATCGCGTGTGGTCTTCGCCAGGTCGAGATACGCCTGGGCCGCCAGTTCAGGCCGGCCGCGCTGCGCGGCGATGTCTCCCAGCAGGAACTCATACAGGAGCTGGTCGGTGAGCGCCACGTTGGGCAGGTCCAGCTTGGGTGGCTCGGCGATCTGCTCCAGCTGCGATTTGTCGACGCCGGGAACCGCGCTGGCGACATGAAAATGCGACGACCCAGATGTCTTTTGCGGCGCCTGGGCACAGGCGGCCAGCAAAGGCAAAGCGAGCAGGACGAGTCTGTGTTTGGAGAAGTTCATCATATCCTGGGTTTAAAGCGGTTACGTCATATTAGCCCAACTTGGGTGCCGTCGCTGGGCGGCAACGATCATTCCGAGGTCAACGGCTGATCACCCTGGATAGTGCTCTCTTCGGCAAAGACAGGGAACAGCAATGGCAACAGCAGCAGGGTGAACAGGGTCGCCGAGACGATGCCACCCACGATCACCACCGCGAACGGACGCTGGGTCTCGGAGCCGATACCGTGCGACAGCGCCGCCGGCAGTAGACCTATGCCCGCCATCAGCGCCGTCATCAGGATGGGTCGCAAGCGCGCCACCGCGCCGTCCAGCACGCTCTGCGCCAGCGGGATCCCGTTACGCATGCCGTCGATGAACTGTTCCACCATGATCACGCCGTTCTGCACCGAGATGCCGGCCACGGCGATGAACCCCACTGCAGCGGAGACCGACAGGTGCAGGCCAGCCAGCGCCAGGCCGGCGAAACCGCCGATCAGCGTGAACGGCACCATCAGGATCACCAGCAGCGCCTTGCGCATGGATTTGAACGCCCAGAACAGCAGCACGAAGATCATCAGCACCGACACCGGCACGATGAACTTCAGACGCTTGATCGCGCGCTGCTGATTCTCGAACTGACCGCCCCAGGTCATGCTGTAGCCGGGTGGCAGCTTCACCTGTTCGTTGACCTTTTTCATCGCCTCCGCCACGAAGCTGCCCTGGTCGCGCCCGAGCAGGTTGGCCTTCACCGCCACAACGCGGCCGCCCGCCTCGCGCCCCACACGCGCAGCGCCCTGGCGCACCTCGATGTCGGCGATGGAGCCCAGCGGCAGCGTTCCCCCGGCGGGCAAGGCGATGGGCAGGTCGGCCACGTCCTCCACCGCATCGCGATAAGGACGGTCCAGGCGCAGGGTCACGTCGAAGCGGCGATCGCCTTCATAGAACACGTTGGCGGTATTGCCAGCGAACGCGGTCTGTATGGTGGCGTTCACGTCGTTGATGTTGAGCCCGTAACGCGACATGCGGATGCGGCTCAGCGTGATGTTGAGCTCGGTCTGCCCGCCCACCTTGATCGCCGCCACGTCGGTCGCGCCGCGGATGTCGCTCAGGACCTCGGCGACCTGCGTGGACTTGTCCTCGAGGATCTCCAGGTCAGGCCCGAAGATCTTGATGGATATCTCCCCTTTCACGCCGGACAGCGCCTCTTCCACGTTGTCCTGGATGACCTGCGAGAAGTTGGTCGGCACGCCCGGGATGGCGCGTATCTTCTTGGTCATGTCGGCGATCAGCTCTTCCTTGTCGGCGAAGCGCCAGGTCTCATGCGGCTTGAGGTCGGCCATGACCTCCAGGTTGTTCGGCCCCTTGGGATCGGTGCCATCGTCGGGACGCCCGACCTGGGTGGTGATGTTGTTGACCTCGGGATAGGACCTGAGGATGGCACGCACCTCACGTTCGATGTCCTTGGTCTTGTCCAGCGCGGTGGCCGGTGGCAGGCTGATGGTGAGCCAGATGTTGCCTTCGTCCAGCTTGGGCAGGAACTCGCTGCCGAGCAGCGGCGCGCCTGCCAGGGCGATGACCAGCATGCCGATGGAGCCGGCCACGATGGAACGGCGCCGCGTCTCTGCCCACAGCAGCAGGCCACGGTAACGTTCCTGCATCTTGTGCATCCAGTCGCTGTGCTTCTCGGCCAGGTCCTTGTTCTTCACGGCATAGCACAGCAAGGTCGGCACCAGCGTCAGCGTCAGCAAGATGGCGCCGAGCAGCGCGAAACTCAAGGTGAACGCCATGGGCGAGAAGATCTTCCCTTCCACACGCTGGAACGTGAAGATGGGCAGGAAGGCCAGGATGATGATCATCTTGGCGAACAGGATGGGGCGCCCCAGCTCGATGCCGGTCTGTTTGATGAGATGGATGCGCCAGCCGTAAGTGTGATGCTGCGGCGGCTCGTCCGCCTTGGCCAGGGCGAGCTTCACCATCAGCGCCTCCACCAGCACCACCGCACTGTCGATGATGATGCCGAAGTCCACCGCCCCCAGCGAGATGAGGTTCGCCGAGACGCCGCGCGCATCCATCAGGATGAAGGCGAACAGGAGGGACAGCGGGATGATGGAAGCGACAGTCAGCGCCGCATACCAGTTGCGCAGGAACAGGATCAGGATAGCTACCACCAGCACCGCACCCACGATCAGGTTCTCGGTGACGGTATGCACGGTGTGCTTCACCAGATCGGTGCGGTCATAGTAGGGCACGATCTTCACGCCAGGCGGCAGCTTGTGCGACATCTGATCGAGGCGCAGCTTGAGCTCTTCCACCACCTTGCTCGCGTTCTGCCCCTTGGTCATCTGCACGATGCCCTGCACCACGTTGTCGTAGCTGTTGAAAGCCACAACGCCTGAGCGCGTCCGGCTGCCGATGACCACGTCGCCCACATCGCTCACCAGCACGGTCTTGCCGTCCTTGGCTGTGATCACCACGCGCGCGATGTCGTCCAGGCTCTGGAACAGGCCCAGGCTGCGCATCACCAGCGCCTCGTCGCCGCGTTGCATCACGCCTCCTCCCACGTTGCCGCTGTTGGCGTTGATCGCCTGTGCCACCTGGTCTATGGAGACGCCGTACTTGCGCAACAGGAAGGGGTTGATGTGGACCTGGTATTCCTTGACCGTGCCGCCGAAGCTCACCACGTCGGCCACGCCAGGCACTTGGCGCAGGGCGGGACGCAGCACCCAGTCCTGCAGCGCGCGCACCTCGTTGGGCGACATGTCGGCAGGGGCATCCAGCACGTAGCGGTAGACCTCGCCCACCGCATTGGTCAGGGGTGCCAGGCCGGGCTGCGCGCCGGGCGGCAGGGTGACGTTCTGCAGCTTCTCCATCACCTGCTGGCGTGCGAAGTAGTCGTCGGTCTTGTCGGAGAAGGTGAGCGTGACCACCGACAGGCCGGTGATGGACACCGAGCGCAGCTGCGTCATGCGCGGCACACCGCTCATCTCGCGCTCTATCGGCAGGGTGATGCTGCGCTCGACCTCTTCCGGCGCCTGGCCCGGCGCCTGGGTGACGATCTGCACCTGCACGTCCTGCACGTCGGGGAAGGCCTCGATGGGCATCTCCTGCACCGCGCGCCAGCCGAAGATGACGACCACCAGCGCTGCTGCCAGCACGAACACGCGCTGCTGTAGGGCGAAGGAAAGGAGTTTATCCAGCATCGCTTGCTCAGTCGTTGCCGGCCAGTTCGGCGTTCAGGAGCAGCGCACCGCTGGTGACCACGCGCTCGCCCGCCTTCAGCCCGTCTTTCACGTAGCTGTACTCGTGGCTCTGCAGGCCCAGCGCGACCTGGCGGCGCTGCAGCACGCCGGGAGATTGCTCGACGAACACGTAGTTGTGCAGCCCGATGGTGAAGAAGGCGGAGTTCGGGAGTCGCGGCATGGCCGACTCGCTCGCGGCGACCGGCATGGCGCGCGCGAACATCTCGGGCTTGAGTCTGTGTGTGGCGTTGTCGATCTCTGCGCGCACCTGGATGCGTCGCGTCACGGGGTCCAGCGCCTCAGCGATGACCGTGACCTTGCCCTTGAACACTTCACCGGGATAGGCATCCACCTCCAGCGAGACGGGTTGCCCGACCGACACCTTGTCCAGATAACGCTCCGGCAAGTCGATCAGCGCCCACAACTGCTTCGAATCGGTGATGACGAACAGCGGGTCGCCCGCATCGGAACGGACCTCGCTGCCCACGTTCACCTGGCGTTCGCTGATGGTGCCACTGACCGGCGCACGCAGCGCGAAGCTGCCTTCCGTCACGGTCGCCGTGCTCTGCAGGTTGTGCAGTCGCGCTTCGGCGCGTTTGGCCTCGGCATGGGCCTGGCGGTATTCGGCATCGGCCGCTTCCAGGTCCCGGAGCGAGATGCCGCTGGTCATCAAGAGTCCGCGCGCCCGCTCGAAGGCCTGGTACTTGCGCTTCAGGTCCGCTCCGGCCTTGGCGAAATCCGACGTGGCCTGCGCATAGTCGGGCGCATCCAGCGTGACCAGTTCTTCGCCCGCCTTGATGTCGCGCCCGACATCCGCCACGATCTTCAGCACGCGACCGTTGATGGGGGAGAACACGCGGGCAGTATGGTTGTCGTCATAAGCCAGGCGCGCATTCAAGGGCTCGACCAGCGGCTCGGGATAGGACTCGACCGCTTTTACCTGCAAGAACGCCAGCTGCGGCGCATTGGGAGCGAAGCGTATGGTGTCCGTGGGCGCATGGACGACAGGCTTCTCGGCCTCCGCGTCCGCCAGCTCCGCCGCCTGATATTTCTTCCATACGAAGATCCCGGCGGCGGACAACAGGACCAGCAGCACCAGGCCGAACAACGATCTCTTCAAGAGTGTCACTGCTGTTTTACCCCTGTCATGTCAGCACCCTCGCGGTTCCACCAGCCGCCGCCCAGCGCCTGGAACAAGGCCGCGGTGTCGCCCAGCCGATTGGTCTGCGCCTGTACCAGATTGATGGCTGCCGCCCGTTCATTCTGTTGTGCCGCAAGCAAGGTGCGAAGGTCCACGTACCCTGCGTCATATTGTCTTTGTGTCATTTCGCTCATCTTGCCTGCGGCCTGTGCCGCTGTCGCAGCGGCGTTCAACGCCTGAGCATCGGATTGGATGACATACAGCGCATCGGCCACGTTCTGCAGGGCCACCATCACCACGCTGCGATACTGGGCACTCGCCTGGTTCAGCCCCTCCTGTGCCGCCCGCGACTTGGCACGCAACACCCCGCCGTCGAAGATGGTCTGCGCGACATTGCCGGTCAGGTCGAAGAAGCCGCCACCATTCCTGAACATCCAGGTGGGCGAAGAGGCCATGCCGCCTATCGCGCCGCTGATGGCGAACTGCGGCAAGGTGTTGGCGACGGCCACGCCGTATTGCGCGCTGGCATAGTGCAGCTGAGCTTCGGCGCTGCGCACATCGGGGCGCTGCTGCACCAGCCTGGAAGGCAGGCTCAGCGGCAAGGTCTGCGGCAAATGCAGCTCGTCCAGCGTGAACGTCTCGGCCAGATCCTGGTCGGGCGTGTTGCCCGCCAGCACGCGCAGCAAGTCACGCGTCTGTTCCAACTGCTGCTGCAAGGGGATCAGCGCTTGCTGCGCGAACGCCACGGACATCTCCTGCTGCTTCACTTCCATTTCCGACACGTAGCCCTGCCTGGACTGGTTGCGCACGACCTCCAACGCCTTCTGATTCAGGGCAACGATCTGCGTCTGCGCCTCGATCTGGGCGCGCAGCGCCGCCTCCTGTATGGCTGCGGCCACGACGTTGGACGCCAGCGTGAGATAGGTCGCCTCCAACTGCATGCGCTGCTGTTCCACCTGAGCCTGAGCCGCCTCGACCAGTCGGCTGTTCGCACCGAACACATCGGGTACATAGCCCACCGTCAGTTGCGCGACGTGGAAGTTATAGTAGGCAGGGCCGTTGTACTTGGGCCCGGCGGGATTGGAATAAGTCTGGATGACCGAGCCGTTTCCCTGCTGGCCGGGCGAGTTGCCGCCCATGTTGCCTGCAAGCTTGTTGCGTGAGGGCGAATAACCCGCACTCACCGTGGGATAGAAGAAGCCTTGTTGGGCGGCCGCATACTCCTGCGCCTGCCGCAAGGCCGCGTGAGCCGCTTCGATGTCGGGATTGGCCTTGAACGCGCGCTTGACCAGCGCATCGAGCTGGGGCGACTGGAACAACGACCACCATTCGGATGAGATGTCCTGCGCGGGGTCGAATCTTTGCGCCTCTCCCTGCCTGACTTGCGCAGACGCGGTCTCCTGCATCACCGCGGGTGCCGCATAGCCTGCAGCGGCAGGTGCGTCCGGCTGCCGGAAATCCGGCCCTGCCGCACAGCCGCACAAGGCAGCCAGCAGACAGAGCGATATCGAGTTCTTTCCCACTGCGAGCAAACCTGTCATCCATGTGATAAGGCGCCACGCCAGCCGGAAATGCTGCTGGCGTTACGCGGGAGGCGGATTCTATCCGAGATTAGTCCGGCCACCGCTTTCTTGACGGATATTTAACGCAAGCACATCAACAAGTTGCCACACCGCCAACAAGGGCTGCGCGGCTTCATCTCAGAACTCCGCATGGAAACGCAGTGCATAGACGTCGATCGGCCCACGATCGGCGTTATACGCAGGATTCTGGATGCGCTGATAATCCGCCGTCAGCCAGATATCCTTGGCCACATTCAGGCTGTAGTAGCCCTCGAAGATATCCTCCGGCCGATAGCGCAATCCGCCATCGCCGATGAAGTACGATATGCCGCCCGCCGCCAGGAAACGGCGGCGCTCGGCCGAGATGGCGTTACGCATCACGGAAAGCCCGACCGCGTCGCCACCGCGCCCCCAGCTCCCCCCCTTGATCAGCACGCCGCTGGAGAAGGAAGCATCGACCTCGGTGAACGCATGGGTCTCCGTGCGTCCGTCGGCCTGCATGGCGCGCAGGAAGAACCCTGTGCTGTCGCCGATCTCCTGCTCG
>JBBIIJ010000004.1:0-89781 GCA_037446535.1 Sideroxydans sp.
ACTCCAAGCGTAGCGCAGTCGGCGACAGCGCCCCCTCCCTTTGCACCTCGCGCCGCAGCGCGGCATTGACCTTGAGCGTGAGCGGCCGATACCAAGCGGTGCGCACCGAGGGCGTGAACACGTCGAACAGGTCCAGGCGCTCGAAGCGTAGCCGCCTGCCGTCTGCCCGCAGGTAGAGATCGCCCATCCTGGAGCTCGACCCCGGCGAGAATCCCACCGGCGGGTCCAAGCCGTCGTGGTAGCCACCTCGCACGTTGAACTGCGTGTAGTCCGTGCTGTCGACACGCCCCTGTGCCACGCCCAGTCTGAAGGAATCATGCCCTTCGTCAGGGCTTTGTGCCGGCGTGGGCGCCGGCGCATAGCTGCTCGGCGCGTCGATGCGGCTGCGCACGCCAGAGAGCTGCAGCTGGAAACGGTTGTAAGGCTGTGCTTCCTGTTCCGTCTTCTGGTTGCGCTGGTACTCCAGTATGCCCATCGCCAGATCGAGTATCTGTGCCTGCTCGGCAGAACCGGCGCCAGGCGGTACGGTCGGTAGCCGCATACCTGTCGCAAGGTCCACCGCCTGCGCATGGACACCTGGGGCGACATGCGCGTCGTTCCACACCAGCGTACTGTACTGCGAAGGACGATAGTGCTTCTTCACCACCAGTCCCGATTGCTGGATCAGCTTCACGCTGTCCAGCGGTATCAACCAAGGCTTGGCACTCCCTATGAGGTTCAGGCTGGGGCGGCCCGCTTCGAACGTGGCGAGCAGCATCAGCGCGCAGTTGTCGTCGAAGAAGTAGTAGTCCAGATAGGTGAAACTCTGCTCCCATACGAAGGCGAGCATGCGCTCGATCTCTTCGTGCGTGAAGTCGGTCTGGTATTCCCACAGGTCGCGGTTCTCCAGGTCGGCATATTCGCGCAGCTTCTTGTAATACGGCACGAACACGAAGGTGCCGGGATATCCGCCGAACAGGCTGCGCGTGAGGAAGGTCACGCCCATCTGGATGTCGCCATTCACCGAGAAGCCTATGGTGGCGTCGTTCAAGCGGTTGAATTCGCCCGGCATCGCACTATCGAAGCGCAGGAATGCGTGGCCATACATCGATGCCGGGCTGTTAAGATAGATGGAGGCGAAAATGAGCGTCACGCGGTCCTGGGAGATGCCGGACTTCCAGCGCTCGAAACCTTCGCAATGCGGTGACGGATAGTCGAATCCCAGCTGTTTCATGCTGCGACTCAGGAACTGGTAGCGCGCCACCCACCGGCAGAGCTTGGGCTGCCGGCTCTGCTCCGCCATCCCTTCATCATAGGCAGCCCGTATGGTCGCTTCCAGCTCGGCTTGCGGGTCGTGTTTGCCGTTGGTCGCGAGGAAATAGCTGGGGTCATCCACGCGACTCACCACCCCGCCCCACGCGGAATGATAGAGATTGATCTTGCGCCATTCAGCGCTCCCGGAGAGCCCGGCCTCGCCGGCCAGGCGCAGCATGGTGTCTACATTCTCCTGCCGTCGCACATCATCTGTTTGTGCCTGCGCGACACCGATGGGCAGACTAAGCTGTAAAAATACAAGATAGAAGAACAGGAAGGAACGGATGCTCATCGTGTTTTGCACCAACAAAAAAACCGAGGCTGTCGACCTCGGTTCTTTGTTGGTTCCAGGATCGATTTACGAAACGTATGCCTGCAGCGTCTTGCCCATCTCCGCCTGGATCGCGGCTGCGGAATCCGCGCTGAAGATCGCGACCTGGTTGGCCTTCAGTGCACTGTATGCTGCGGTACGGTCGGCTTCCTTCACGCCGAACATCTCGATCAGCGCAGCGAGGCGGTCGCCTTGGCCTTGCGAGACCTCGACCGCCAGCTGCTGCCTGTTGAACTCGATGAAGCTGGCGATCTTGCCGTTCACCGACGCGTCAGCCGGACAGTTCACGATACCCAGCGTCTGAGAGACGGTGCCGAACAGCATGCCGTTGGTGGTCGTCGCCAGCAGGTTGTACACCAAGCCGTGGGAATCCTTGAAAACCAGGGTGCCCACCCCGCAACCTGCCGCATCCTGCGTAGAAGATGCCTGTGCGCCGGCTGCAGCCAGCGTCAAAGAGAATGCCAAAAGCGTTTTCTTCATTGCGTGCTTCATAGTCCACCCCTCTCAGTAAGTTGATCGATCACCAACGTAGCGTCGGCGTGGCCATACTAGCAAAAAAGGACGTCAGTTGTGGCCATGTGTATGGGCTATGCATTCTTTCCAGTTTTGAGAATTTCTCACGCAGTGTTAAATTCGCGTCAATCGGGTCAGTTCCCGGTTTGGCTGGAAATCTCTGCCAGTTGCATGTAATCAACTAACTATAATTAGGGGAATCATGAAGAAATATGTTGCAGCAGTTCTGTTTTTTGCCTTTGCTTCCGCTCCAGTCTTTGCCGCAGAAAAGAATAGCATCGGCGTAAGCTATGGCCTGGACAACAACGGCACCTTCGGCATCCAGGGCGAGTTCGACATCTCCTCCAAGGCCAACGGCCAGCCGATCTCCATCGCTGTTTATTACAAGACCGCTTCTCAAACCATTTATGGCGTCACCGCAGACGCCTCCGCACTGGGCGTCACCGCGAACTACGATCTGAGCAAAGTGCTCAAGATCACGAATGACAAGTTCCGCCCCTATGCCGGCGTCGGCCTGGAGCGCACGACCGCGACCGCCGTCACGCCCGCAATCCCTCCGTTCATCCCGGCCATGAGCGCTACCGCCAGCTCCATGGACCTGGCTTACACGATCGGCGTGAAGTACTCCGTCAGCCGCGAGGTGGATGTGTCTGCATCCCTCTCGTCGTTTGATGGCATCGGGTTCGGAGCGCATTACAACTTCTGATCGAAGTCAGCTCTTCGCAACGAAAAAAGCCGGACTTAGGTCCGGCTTTTTATTTGTGCGAAGCGTTGCGGCTTCAATCCGTCTTGCGCTTCTTGAACAAGGCCCACAGCAGCACCAGCACCACCACCAGATCCATCACCACGGCGACGATGCCGAAGATGATGCGCCCTTCGCTCTCGCTCGCCGCACCGCTGGAAGCCGTACCCATTACGGTGGAGGTGCTGCGAAAATGGCGCTCGCCCTCGCCGAACGCGACCCAGTTGAACGGTGCAGCCATGCACACCACGAACAACCAGATCACCAGATTGTTCAGCCACGCGAGTCTGTCGTTTCCGGCAAGCAGGATCATCATGCCGGCAAGGATGAACACCATCCCAGCCGCACCCAGCACCCACAGCGGCGCGTGGATGGTTGATGGATCGACCTGTACCCAGCCGGTCGCGATGCCGAACAGGAAGCCGCCGATGAGGAACATCCCCAACGCCATGAAGAAGCGCCCGATCGGCGACACATCCTTGATGTTCTTCTGCGGTTGCCTCATGGTGCTCACCCTTGCAGCATACTCAGGCCCCAGGCCACGCCGAAGCCGTTCACGTCGCCGGCGACGATGCCCAAGCCTCCCTCGCAGCGGCTGGACGACAGGTCCACGTGCAGCCACGGCGTGTCGTGCTCGACGAAACGCTTGAGGAAGCGCGTGGCCAAGATGTGGTCGGCTTCGCCCGCCATGGTGCACTGCTTGATGTCGGCCACCTTGGAATCCAGTTCGGCCTCGTAGTCCTCGTCCTGCGGGAAGGCACACAGACGCTCGCCGGTCTGCTTGCCGGTACTCACCGCGCGGCTTGCCAGTTCGTCGCTGGTGGCGAACACGCCGGAATAACGAGCGCCCAGCGCGGTCGCCATGCTGCCGGTGAGCGTGGCGAAATCGATGATGAGGTTCGGCTTGGCGCGCGAGGCCAGCGTCAACGTGTCGGCCAGCACCATGCGGCCCTCGGCATCGGTGTGGATGATCTCGATGTGCGTGCCGTTCAGCGCCTTCACGATGTCGTTCTGCTTGTAGGCCTTGGGGCTGATGTGGTTCTGCGCCAGCGCCAGCCAGCAGTCGATGTTCACCGCCAGCTTCTGCTGAGTTGCCGCGAGCAGGATGCCCAGCGACACCGCCGAGCCGTTCATGTCCTCGTGCATGTTGTGCATGTAACGCGAAGGCTTGAGGTTATGGCCGCCGGTATCGAAGCAGATGCCCTTGCCCACCAGCGCGATGGTCTGCTTCGCCTTCGGATGCCTGTAGGTGAGATGCACGATGGCCGCATCCTCCGGGTCGCTGCCCTGCGCCACCGCGACGAAGGCGCCCGCGCCCAGCGCGCGCAGCTTCTTCATGTCGAACTCTTCGTGCTTCCAGCCCTGCTCCTTCGCCAGCTTCCTCACCCGCTGACGATACATGCCGGGTGTCAGCTCGTTCGGCGGCAAGATGGTCAGCTCGCGGCACAGCAGGTTGCCTTCCGCCTGCGCGCGTAGCGCGTCGAACACTTTCTTGTCCAACACCGAACCGTCCCCTCCCCCTTGCAGGGGGAGGGCTAGGGAAGGGGTAGAGACTTTCTCTCCTCGCCGACTCACCCCCATCCCAGCCTTCCCCCTGACAGGGGGAAGGTGTGCATTCAGATTCACCAGCTCAATCTTCTGCAGTGGCTTGCGCTCGTCCTTCTTCTTGTGCACCGGCAACAAGGCCGCGTTCACCCAAGCGCCATAAACGGCGAGTTCAGCGGCACGCTGCGCCGTGGCGCCCGAGACCGCGATGCCCAACAACTTCGGCTGCTCCTCCAGCAACAACTGCAACGCCTTGCGCACCACCACCTGCTTCGCGAAAGTGTCCTTCTTGTCGTCCAGCATCGCCCACGCCACCAACGTACCGTCCGCCGCATTCGCCGCAACGGGAGACTTCGCCAACTCCTCCGCCTTCATGTCGCGGCGCTTGAGCACGCTAGCGAGCAACTCGCCGTGCGCGATGTCCTTGGGCAAGGTCTTGGTCTTTGGGAAGAGAATGAGTTGGTGGGGGGCGGAAAGGTTGTTGGCAAAGGTGAGTTGGGCGAGGGGCATTATTGTTCTCCGATTGTTGTATGCAGATTATATGGGGGCCGCATCAAATTCTCCCCATAATACCTTCACCCTTGCAGATACATTGCATGTTGGATAGCTTGGAAATCGGTTTCTACTCAGAGAGAATTCAACAAATGCAATATCTACGAACAAAGCTGGGAACTGGCTTTAAGGAGGAATCCTTCGGCACCAAGGCACTTCGCACTTTGCTTTTCTTCATTCCTGAAGCCAATCCAGGTTATCGGAACAAGCTTCATCTGGTAAAGGAGTGGCTCGTCGAATTTGATGAAGAGGGCATACCATTCAGAGAAATTGGGTTGGACCAGTCTGGCAAACCACTATTAGCTGGTCCAGTTAAAATGAATTATGGCCTTTGGAACGACACCGGTATGAAGTTGACGAACTTTGAAGGCGAAGAAGTCAGCAAAGCCGTGTTTGAAACAATATGGAATTCCTACTTTAGCCCTGAGCTAGGTGGGCCTTCTCACTAAGGCCAATCTCCCACCCTGTGCTAGCATTACGTCCCTGAATGCGCCGCCCGGCGCAGCAACACTGCGAATCACACCATGCGCAATTACCTAGACCTCATGCAGCACGTGCTGGACCACGGCACCAAGAAATCCGACCGCACGGGCACGGGCACGACCAGCGTGTTCGGCCACCAGATGCGCTTCGACCTCTCGCAGGGTTTCCCGCTGGTCACCACCAAGAAGTGCCACCTGAAATCCATCATCCATGAACTGCTGTGGTTCCTGCAGGGCAGCACCAACACCAAGTACCTCAAGGACAACGGCGTCTCCATCTGGGACGAGTGGGCGGACGAGAACGGGGAGCTCGGCCCTGTGTACGGCAAGCAGTGGCGCTCGTGGGAAGCGGTGGACGGCCGTGTGATCGACCAGATCAAGATCGCTGTCGAGCAGCTCAAGCACAACCCCGATTCGCGCCGCATCATCGTCTCGGCCTGGAACGTGGGCGAACTCGACCGGATGGCGCTGGCGCCCTGCCATGCCTTCTTCCAGTTCTACGTGGCCGACGGCAAGCTGTCCTGCCAGCTGTACCAGCGCAGCGCGGACATCTTCCTCGGCGTGCCGTTCAACATCGCCTCCTACGCCTTGCTCACCATGATGATGGCGCAGGTGTGCGGCCTGAAAGCAGGCGATTTCGTGCACACCTTCGGCGACGCGCACATCTATTCCAACCACATGGAACAGGTGGCGCTGCAGCTCTCGCGCGAGCCGCGCAAGCTGCCGACCATGAGGATCAATCCAGAGGTGCGCGACATCTTCGCCTTCAAGTACGAGGACTTCACGCTGGAAGGCTACGACCCGCATCCCGCGATCAAGGCGCCGGTAGCGGTTTAGGATCGAGGATTAGGGATCGAGGATCGAGTGGGGAGGCCAGATGAAATATAGCGAGCTGGTTGTTTGGCAGAAAGCTATGGATCTGGTGACCGAGATTTACACGATCACTGCTGCATTTCCGAACGACGAACGCTTCGGACTTTCATCACAAGCCCGTCGCGCGGCTGTTTCAATACCTTCCAACATCGCCGAAGGGCATGGGCGCAAGGCCACCGGCGCTTATGTGAATCACCTGTCCATCGCCTACGGATCATTGATGGAGCTCGAAACACAGATTCAAATCGCGGTCAGACTAGATTTTCTTGCGCGAAACGTGGCAGACACCTTGCTGATCAAAACCGACGAGATCGGCAAGATGATCACCGGCCTGAAGAAGTCACTTGCCGACAGATCAGAGTAACCTGGCGATAACGACTGGAGATACGATGCCCTCCTCGCCCCTCGATCCTCGATCCTCGATCCTCGAGAATGACGATTCGCAATTGGGCGCTCTGCTCAAGGAACTGCGGCAGTCCCGCGCACAGACCGAGGAGACCCAGCAGGAGCTCATGAAGAGCTGGCAGCCGCACATCAGCAACCCAGAGTTCCTCTCCTCCGCCGCCAACATGGCGGCCTACATCGGCCTGCGCCGCCTCGACCTGCGCGAGATGCAGACCCGGCTCGCCGCGCTGGGCCTCTCTTCGCTGGGGCGCACCGAAGGGCATGTGCTGGCCAACCTGGATGCCGTCATCCTCGCGCTGGAGGCGATGACCGGTGCCGCGCCCCAGCAGCAGCAGATGCTGGATGCCGCCGCCTCGTTCGGCGAGGACAGCAACCGCCTGGCACTGCGCACCAACCACCTCTTCGGCAACCCACCCAAGCACCGCTCGGTGCGCATCATGGTGACCTTCCCCAGCGAGGCCGCGACGGACTACGCCTTCGTGAAGGAGCTGGTGCAGCGCGGCATGGATTGTGCCCGCATCAACTGCGCGCACGACGACGCCGAGGCATGGCAGCAGATGATCGCCTACGTGCGCCAAGCGGAGCAGGAGACCGGGCACAACTGCAGCGTGATGATGGACCTGGCAGGCCCCAAGCTGCGCACAGGTCCCGTCGCGCTCGATGAGGCGGTGGTGCACCTCAAGCCCGCGCGCAACCAGCGCGGGCGCATCGTCGCCCCGGCCAACGTGATCCTCGACGCGGGCGGGCGGCCCGGCTGCAATGCGAACAAGGATGGACTGGGACGCAGGCTTCCCGCGCGCCTCAGCGTGGCGGCCGCCTGGCTGGCGCGCCTGCAGCCGGAGGACCTCATCAAGTTCACCGACCTGCGCGGCAAGGACGGCGAGCTGATCGTCGCGGAACGCCTGTCGGAGACTGAGTTCCGCGCCACCTGCGAGCGCAGCGCCTATCTGGAAGAGAACCTGCTGCTCCGGCATGTCCCGCATTCCGCGCACCACCACCCCGTGTTCGAGACCTTCATCAACGCCGTCTCGCCTCAGCCCACGGTCATCCTGCTGCGCGAGGGTGACCTGCTCCAGCTGACGCGCGAGCCCATCCCCGGCGAGCCCGCGCAGATAGACGAGGCCGACAACAGCATCGCGCCGGCCCACATCTCCTGCGCACAGCCGGCGGCGCTCGACCACCTCAAGCCGAGCCAGCGCGTGCTGATCGACGACGGCCATCTCGCCGCCGTGGTGGAAGCGGTGGACGCGCAAGGTGCGCTGCTGCGCATCACGCGCGCGGGGGCGCAAGGCGCCAAGCTCATGGCCGAGAAAGGGCTCAACTTCCCCGAGACCGAACTGGACCTGCCGGCGCTCTCCGAGAAGGACCTGCATGACCTGGATTTCGTCGCGGCGCACGCCGACATCGTGGGCTACTCCTTCGTGCAGTCCGCCGCCGACATGGAGCAGCTGATCGAGGCGCTCGCTGCACGGGGCGCGGACAAGCTCGGCATCGTGGCCAAGATAGAGACCAAGAAAGGCCTGCACAACCTGCCCGAGATCATCGTGCGCGGCGCGGGCTCCCATCCTTTCGGCGTGATGATCGCGCGCGGCGACCTGGCAGTAGAGGTCGGCTACGTGCGCCTGGCCGAGACGCAGGAGGAGATCCTGTGGCTGTGCGAATCGGCGCATGTGCCGGTGATCTGGGCGACCCAGGTGCTGGAGAGCCTGGTGAAGGCCAACGTGCCCTCGCGCGCCGAAGTCACCGATGCGGCGATGGCCGAACGCGCCGAGTGCATCATGCTCAACAAGGGGCCCTTCGTGGCCGACGCCATTGAGGTGCTCGACCACGTGGTGGCACGCATGCAATCCCATCAACAGAAGAAAAGCTCGCGCATGCGCGCGCTGCACTGGTAGCACACATGAACACGACACCCAGATTGTCCATCATCGTCGCCATGGCGAAGAACCGCACCATAGGCGTGAACAACACCCTGCCCTGGCGCTGCCCGGAAGACCTGAAGCACTTCAAGGCGCTGACCATGGGCCACCACATGATCATGGGGCGCAAGACCTTCGATTCCATAGGCAAGGCCCTGCCCGGACGCACCACGGTGGTCGTCACGCGCGACGCTACGCTGAAGATAGAAGGCTGCATCGTCGTCCATACGCTGCAGGACGCGATCCTGGCCTGCGCTGATGATGCCGAGATCTTCATCGTCGGCGGCGCGGACATCTATGCCCAGACCCTGCCGCTCGCCGACACCCTCTACCTCACCGAGATCCAGCAGGACGTAGAAGGCGACGCGCACTTCCCGGCGTTCGACGTCGCGGACTGGCAGGAGACCGCACGCGAGGTGCGCTCGCAGGACACGCCGCAACCGCTGCACTACCATTTCGTCACGTATCAGCGCAGGCAAGGCACGGCGGCATGACCCGCGTCGACCGCAACCTGTGGCAGCGCTTCCGCGCGATGGCCGCCCCCTACTGGGTGAGCGAGGAGAAGTGGCGGGCCCGCGGCCTGCTGGTGCTGCTGATCGCGCTGCTGTTGGGGCAGACCGGCTTCTCCGTGCTGTTCAACCAGCTGTCGGGCGAGTTCGTCTCGGCGCTGGCGGCGAAGGATGCGGACAGGTTCTGGACCGCCATCCGCTACGCCCTGCTCATCCTGGTCGCAGCGGCGCCCATCTACGCGTTCTATTACTACGTTCGTGACAGGCTGGGCGTGAACTGGCGGCGCTGGATGACGCGCAGCTTCCTAGGCAGCTATTTCAACAAGCGCGCCTACTACGAGCTGAACTCCAGCACCGAGATAGACAACCCGGACCAGCGCATCTCCGAGGACATCAACAGCTTCACCCAGCGCTCGCTCTATTACCTGCTGATGCTGATAGGCTCGCTGCTGCAACTCATCGCCTTCGCCGGCGTGCTGTGGTCCATCTCCAAATCGCTGGTGGTCTTCCTCGTGGTCTATGCCATCGCGGGCACCGCCATCACGCTGCTGGTGTTCGGCAAGGTGCTCATCGGGCTCAACTACTACCAGCTCAAGCGCGAGGCGAACTTCCGCTTCAGCCTGGTGCGCATACGCGAGAACGCCGAGTCCATCGCCTTCTACCGCGGCGAGGCACAGGAAGCACGCCAGGTCGGCCAGCGTTTCGACGATGCCTACGACAACTACAAGCAGCTCATCCGCGGGCAGCTGAAGCTCAACCTGTTCCAGTACAGCTACAGCTTCCTGACCATCGCGCTGCCCAGCGCGATCATCGCCGGGCGGGTGATCTCGGGCGAGCTGGAAGTGGGCGCCGCGGTCCAGGCCGGGGCGCGTTCGCCGCGATGGCTGAGCGCGCTGACGCTGCTCGTGGACAACTTCGAGAGCCTTTCCCGCTTCGTGGCGGGCATCAACCGCCTGGAGGGATTCTCCCGCTACCTCGCCGACAACGAGCGCGCGCCCAGGGACAGCATCGCCTGGAAACGCGACACACACCTCGCCATAGAAAACCTCACCCTGCACACCCCCAACAACGAGCGCACGCTGATCCGCGACCTCTCGCTCCGGGTGGACCCGGGCGAGGGGCTGATGATCGTAGGCGCCAGCGGTTGCGGCAAGAGCTCGCTGCTGCGTGCCGTCGCAGGGCTGTGGCATTCCGGCAGCGGCCGCATCATCCGCCCCGACCACGAGAACATGCTGTTCCTGCCGCAACGCCCTTACATGCTGCAGGGCAGCCTGCGCAGCCAGCTCCACTACCCGCAGCTGGAGCGCAAAGTCACCGACAAGGAGCTGCTGCGCATGCTTGAGAGCGTGAACCTCCCCGACATCGCCGATCGCTTCGGCGGCCTGGATGTGGAGCTGGACTGGACCAAGGTGCTGTCGGTGGGCGAACAGCAGCGCGTGGCCTTCGCCCGCCTTATGCTCGCCGCACCGCGCTACGTGATGCTGGACGAGGCCACCAGCGCGCTGGACATCGCCAACGAGGATGCGCTCTACCGCCAGCTGGCGAACAGCGACACGACGCTGGTGAGCGTAGGCCATCGCCACTCCATACTGAAATACCACCCGCAGGTGCTGGAACTGGACGGCACAGGTGGGTGGAAGCTGTACGCGGCCGGGGACTACCGCTTCGAGGGCTAGTCACACGCGCCGCGATAGGTGCTAGGATGGCCCGCACCACATGTTTCCCGTTACACCCACTGTCGCCCCAGGAGGCAGCGTGAACGACACCCCCGGCCACAGGCTGCGCGCAGCCGTCGAAGAACATCATCCCCTGCAGGTGGTCGGCGCGACCACGGCGTATTGCGCCATCCTCGCGCAGCACAGCGGACACAAGGCGCTTTACCTCTCCGGCGGCGGCGTGGCCGCTTCCTCCCTCGGCCTACCCGACCTCGGCATCACCACCCTGCACGACGTGTGCGAAGACGCGCGCCGCATCACGGGGGCGTGCGACCTGCCGCTGCTGGTGGACATAGACACCGGCTGGGGCGGCGCCTTCAACATCGCACGCGCCACGCGCGAGCTCGCGCGTACCGGGGCTGCAGGCCTGCACATCGAGGACCAGGTGCTGCAGAAACGATGCGGCCACCGCCCTAACAAGGCTATCGTCAGTCGAGCCGAGATGGTGGATCGGGTGAAGGCGGCCGTGGACGCACGCACGGATCACAGCTTCGTCATCATGGCCCGCACAGACGCGCTGGCGAAGGAAGGCATGGAGGGCGCGATAGAGCGTGTGCAGGCCTGCGTGGAAGCCGGGGCAGACATGGCCTTCCCCGAAGCGGTCAACACCCTGCAGCAGTACGCGGAATTCACGCGCGCCGTGACCGTGCCGGTGCTGGCCAACATCACCGAGTTCGGCGTCACGCCGCTCTACACCACCGAACAGCTGGCGAGCGTCGGCGTGAAGCTTGTGCTGTATCCGCTCTCCGCCTTCCGCGCCATGAGCAAAGCCGCGCAGGAGGTGTACGGAAGCATCCTCGCCGACGGCACGCAGCAGGGCGTCGTGCCTTCCATGCAGACGCGTGCCGAGCTCTACGACCATCTGGACTACTTCGGATACGAAGAACGGCTGGATCGGCTTTTCGCTAAGGACTTGTCCACGAAAGACACGAAATAGAACCGAAGAACCTCAGATAGGTCGTCACACCGGCGAAGGCCGGTGTCCAGTTTATTGAAACCAACTGGATTCCGGCATCCGCCGGAATGACGAAGGTGGACCTATTCAGTGCCCCTGAATCTGCGAATTTCTGTCTGACCTTAAGGAGATGGACATGACGGATGAAGCTGCCTCCCCCACACCCAAGAAGTCGGTCGCGCTCTCCGGCGTCGTTGCGGGCAACACCGCCATCTGCACGGTAGGCCGCAAGGGCAACGACCTGCACTACCGCGGCTACGACATCCTCGATTTCGCCGAGACCGCCGAGTTCGAGGAGATCGCCCACCTGATCGTCCACGGCACGCTGCCCACGCTCGATGAGCTGCGCACCTACAAGGCCAGGCTGAAGTCGCTGCGCGGCCTGCCGCAACCGGTGGTGCGGACGCTCGAATCCATACCCGCGCATGCGCACCCCATGGACGTGCTGCGCAGCGGCTGCTCGGTGCTGGGCAGCTGCGAGCCGGAGCCCGAGGCGCACGACCCAGCGCAGGCGCGTGAGCTGATCGACCGCCTGCTGGCGAACTTCCCCTCCATGCTGCTGTACTGGCACCACTACAGCAGCCGCCGCGTGCGCATCAACGTGGAGACTGACGACGACACGATCGCCGAACATTTCCTGCACCTGCTGCACGGCGGCGAGCCGCAGGCCTCATGGGTGCGTGCCATGCACACCTCGCTCATCCTGTACGCCGAGCACGAGTTCAATGCCTCCACCTTCGCGGCGCGTGTCATCGCCGGGACCGACTCCGACCTGTACTCCTGTATCGCCGGCGCCATCGGCGCGCTGCGCGGCCCCAGGCACGGTGGCGCCAACGAGGCGGCCTTCCGCATCCAGGACCGCTACCGCGACGCGGACGAGGCTGAGGCCGACATCCGCCAGCGCGTGGCGCGCCACGAGATCGTCACCGGCTTCGGCCACCCGGTGTACACCATCGCCGACCCGCGCAACGAGGTGATACGGCGCGTGGCCAGACAGCTGGCAGAAGGACAACACGACATGCGGCTCTTCGACACCGCGCTGCGCCTTGAGGACGTGATGCGCGAGACGAAGCACATGTTCCCCAACCTCGACTGGTACTCCGCCGTGTCTTATCACCTGATGGACGTGCCGACGAACATGTTCACGCCGCTCTTCGCCATTGCGCGCATCACCGGCTGGGGCGCGCATGTGATCGAACAGCGCGCCGACGGCAAGATCATCCGCCCCAGCGCGAATTACACGGGACCGGAGAACCTGGCATGGGTGCCGATAGAGCAGCGTAAAGGGAGCTCTGAATAAGTCGTCACACCTGCGAGAGCCGGTGTCCAGTTCATTAAAACAACTGGATTCCGGCTTTCGCCGGAATGACAAAGCAGTTCGGTTCAATTTCGTTTTTTCGTGTCTTTTGTGGACCACGCTTTTGAGGAAACCAAATGAGCGTCAATGCAGACATGAACCAACGCCCAGCACCCGACCAGGTGCTGGTGGACATCGCACGGTACGTGTGCAGCTACGAGGTCACCTCCACCCTGGCCTATGACACGGCGCGCCTCTGCCTGATGGACACGCTGGGCTGCGGCCTGCTCGCGCTGAACTTCGCCGGATGTACACGGCACTTGGGGCCCATCGTGCCCGACACGACCGTGCCGCATGGCGCGCGCGTTCCCGGCACCCCGTATGAGCTCGACCCGGTGAAGGCCGCGTGGGACATAGGCGCGATGGTGCGCTGGCTGGACTACAACGACACCTGGCTCGCGGCCGAATGGGGCCATCCTTCCGACAACCTGGGCGGCATACTCGCGGTGGCGGATCACCTGTCGCGTCGCCGCGTGGCCCAGGGTGCAGCACCGCTTGTCATGCGCGACGTGCTGACCGCGATGATCAAGGCGCACGAGATCCAGGGTGTGCTGGCACTCAAGAACAGTTTCAACCGGGTGGGACTGGACCACGTGATCCTGGTGAAGGTCGCCTCCACCGCGGTGGTGACGCGTATGCTGGGCGGCAGCGAGGCACAGGTGGTGGATGCGCTGTCGCAGGCCTTCGTGGACGGGCAGGCGCTGCGTACCTACCGCCACGCGCCCAACACCGGTTCGCGCAAATCGTGGGCGGCGGGCGATGCCACCTCGCGCGCCGTGCGCCTGGCGATGATGACCATGGCAGGCGAGATGGGCATCCCCGGCGTGCTGACCGCGCCGCGCTGGGGCTTCTACGATGTGCTCTACTCAAGGGGGGCATCGAGGCCTGTGGAGCAGCGCCGCTTCATCCTGGCGCGGCCTTACGGCAGCTACGTGATGGAGAACATCCTCTTCAAGCTCTCCTTCCCCGCCGAGTTCCACGGGCAGACCGCATGCGAATGCGCCGTAAGATTGCACCCGCTGGTGAAGGACAGGCTGGGTGACATAGAGCACGTCGTCATCTCCACGCAGGAATCGGCCATACGCATCATCTCCAAGGTCGGCCCGCTGGCGAACGCGGCAGACCGTGACCACTGCCTGCAGTACATGGTCGCCGTGACGCTGGCCTTCGGCGAACTCAGGTCCGAACACTACGAGGACGGCTTCCACGCTGCGCACCCTGTCATAGACGAGCTGCGAGCGAATATGGAGGTCGTGGAAGACCCGCGTTACAGCCGCGAATACCTGGAGGAAGACAAGCGCTCCATCGCCAACGCCGTCCAGGTGTACTTCCGCGACGGCAGCAACACCGACAAGGTCGAAGTGGAATACCCGGTCGGCCACCGGCGCCGGCGCGCCGAAGGCATCCCGCTGCTGGAGCGCAAGTTCATGGACAACCTGCGCACGTGCTTCCCCGAGCCGCGCTGCGAAGAGATCATGGCGCTATGCCTGGATCAGGCCAGACTTGAAGCCACGCCGGTGCATACCTTTGTCGGGTTGTTCACCGTTTGAAAGGCATCGAGTACGCCTTTTCATTTCAGGACCACGAGGTCCAGCAGCTCGCCGTCGGCCGAGTACAAGGCATACTCGCCACCACCCAAGTCATCGACGAACTGCGCCGGCGGACGGAAACGCAAGCCGTGTTCGCGTATCTCGAAAGGGATACGGGGATCGTCGATATCCAGCAGCTCGTCGGTGTCGCAATCCATCCCATACTCCCCGCTCAGTCGTCCAGCCACATCCCCAGCAGAACTCCGCCCACGATGGCCTTACCGAATCGGCTGCGCAAGCCATTGCACTTCCCTTCCGCTTCGTGAGAGGGGGTGAAAAGGATGCCGATAAAGCCGATGAGCAGCACAACTGCGAAGCACGCCAGCAAGCTCCACATCACCCAGACGATCAAGTCTTCCATTTCATTCCTCTCGGATTAGCAGGTCGTGACGCCATCGTATTTTCCAAAACGACCGATGGCGTTGGATATCGCTACGTTGCTGAGGCCCGGCCTGTCGGAGGCGCTTGGCGATTCGATGTGCGAGAAGAAAGGAGCCTGAGGCTCCAATTTATGGCCTACATCCTCGACGAGTACATGCTGGCTTTCGCCCCCTTCTCTCAACGTCCGAGACGATTTCGCGGATGTAGGTTGACGGCGATTATCCACGCGGGCTGAAGTTTCTCAAGTCCATATAGTTTGACGGTTCGCCATGGATGCGCGACGGCCCCCCCCCGGACCAAGCTCTCATTCCGTCACCGGCAACACTGTCCACTTACCGGCAAATGAACTTGGCATATTTCTCTGAAACATACTCAAGGTCGATTCACCCTCGCCTAAATCAACCAGAAATTCGATAGAAGCTATCCTTATCGCTACAAATAATTCGCCTGACGGTGAAACACTTGGTGCCCACACCGTATTTCGATAAGTTTGGTCTTCACTGAACATCAACAACAAATGTCGTTTGCCAACGTCATTCCGAACAAATTCTCGAACAGGATTGAATGAAGGGTCCAAGGATACTTGCGCCCCTAAGAAGTACGCCAGCGACGAAAAAGCAATCTTGGTGATGCCTCTTACAAATTTCGGATTCTGACCGAACGGGACATCAAAACTAACTTCGGCGACGTCGCCCAGCTTGGCGAATTTCCCTCGCACATCTCGCTTTGAACCACGAAACCCAGCCAACTGAGCACCACCATGCGCTTTAACGGGATAGGACTCCATATTGAGGGTGTATGTCGGCCCATTGCTCTCAACAGTTGCCAACAGATTCCCCCGGCTCCGAACGAAAGGTTTTCTCCCATTCTTCCGCGGAACACCTGCCATGAACGAAACGATGTCGAACTCGTCAATCACCGCCAGATCGAGGTGGGCAAGATTGTTATTGCACTTCCTGCAAACGGCCGTACCTGGTAACACAAACTCAGGCGGACACCCCAAAGCCTCCGGGATGATGTGTTCTACATCCACATCATCAGCAACGCCCAAGCACCAGATACACCGATGCGTATCCATGACTACCCAGCCCTCTCCAGATTCAGCGCCAGCAACCTCCGCAATATCTCCTCGTCCGGCATCGCCTGCGTGTAGTCGTTCCAGCCGTAGGCTAGTGCGACGGCGGCGTCCAACGCCTGATGGGCGTTGTCCAGCCAGGCGGGGCGGGCGTTGTAGAGGTTGGTGAGGGTGCGTTTCTTGAGGTCGGCCTCGCAGCCGGGTTTGGCGACCGGGCGCGCAAGGAAGCCGGCCTTCTCCTCTTCCGGCGTGCGCACCCAGTCCACCCACTCGGCTGGGTTGAGCCAGTTGTCGCGCAGTTCGTTCAGTCTCTGCGCAGCCGCTGCGATCTCGGCGGCTGCGGCATTGGTGTAGCTTGCTGGCAGGAGATTCGGCGTCAGTCCTTCGGGGAAGGGGAAGGTCTCGAACGTCGTGGTCGGTGTGTAGCGTGGGTCGTTGCCAATGCCCATCCACGTACACATCCGCAATGCCCAGAGCTCGTGGAAACGCGAATGGAGGATGCCGAAGGCGGTATCGTCAGCGTGCGCGGTTACGATGAGCATCTGGTCCGGCAGCACAGCAGCCGCAACCCAGGCAAAGATTCGATGCTTTGAAACGTGCGGTGTCGCGATGTAACGAGGTAAGCCGTTGAGTGCGGCGCGCATCCCCGGGCGTGCTTCAGCATGACGCCACCAGTATTTCCGGTAAGCCTCGCGATTATTCTTCTCACGCTCCGGCTTGACGTGTTGCGTTACATACTCAAATGGCGCTTCAAACAAGGCGGCATCGGCCGCGCTCATGGTCGTGCCGAAATCGACAATCCAAGTATCCGACGCGCGACGGGTGATATCCATCCCGTTCGCCCACGGACGCACCACGTCACTGTTGGGTTTGCCATTCGGATTCGGTAGTTTCAGCCATTGGCGCGCGGTCTCGCCTTCGATGTCGAACGGCGCTTTCTTCGACGACCCCATGAAGCACACGCCCGCGTTCTCCTTCAGCTGTTGGGCTTGCGTGAGGTTCAGCCCCTCGCCCGCAGTGAGGTCGGCGTGGATGGCCGCAACTGGATGGCCGTCGAGCACAGCCCTCTCCCCCGCCAGCCGGCGAGGGGAGCCGAAGCACACGAGCGAGACGCGCACCGCCGCGCCTTCGTTGACCCATTCCTCGTCGCTCCAGGCGTTGAAGATGCGCAAGGTTTCGTCATTCCGGCGAAGGCCGGAAGCCAGTGTTTCAATCAGCTGGACACCGGCCTCCGCCGGTGTGACAACTGTTTCGAGGATGCGCGCGAGCACCTGCTGATTCGTGCCGCCTCGTATCGAGTTGGTGGTGACCAACCCGGCGCGCAGGCAATACCCTGCCTCGATCTGCGCACGCGCCTTCTCGAACCAGTAAGTGACGAGGTCGGCACCGCCGGGCACGCGCCCTTCGTACACGCGGCGCAGCGCATCGGTGTAGTCGTCGCCCAGTTCGCTGCGCATCTTTCCACCGCCCAGGAAGGGCGGATTGCCGACGATGGCGTCCACGGCGGGCCAGGCGGCTTCCACAATCGTTTCGTCATTCCGGCGCACGCCGGAATCCAGTGATTGAACGGACTGGACACCGGCCTTCGCCGGTGTGACGGTGATGAGGGCGTCGCGGTTCTCGATGTGGTCGAGCGGTTGCAGGATGGGGTTGGTGCGGATGGGATAGCCGTTCTTGAGCATCCACTGTATCTCGCCTATCCACACGGTGACGCGCGCGAGTTCGGCGGCGTAGGGGTTGAGCTCGATGCCGAGCACGTTGGCCGGCGAGACTTCGATGCTGACCTGGCGATGCAGGCCCAGCGCTTCGGCTTCGAGGTTGGCCTTGTGTTCCAGGTCCTTCAGCGCGCGCAGCGCGAGGTAGAGGAAGTTGCCGCTGCCGCACGCCGGATCGAGCACCTTGAAGTTCTTGAGGCGTTCGAGGAAGCCGTGGAAGGCGGCCTGCGCGTCGCGCTCCGCCTTGTCGCCGTGCTTCTTGCTCTTGGCGAGTTGGGCGGCGATGCGCGTCTTGGCCTCTTCCCACTCTGCGCTCAGCGGCTCGACGATGACGGGGTTGATGATGCGCATGATGGAGCGCTGGTCGGTGTAGTGCGCGCCGAGCTGCGAACGCTTCTTCGGGTCCAGGCCGCGCTCGAACAGTGTGCCGAAGATGGAGGGCTCGATGCCGCTCCAGTCTAGGATGGAGGCCTCGTGCAGCATCCTGATCTCGGCGGTGGTCAGCGGCAGCACTTCGACCTCTTCGAACAGGCCGCCATTGAACCAGTGGATGTCTTCGAGCGCAAAGTCGCCGCCCTTGCGCATGGCCTTGAACAGTTCCTCGAAACGGCTGGAGAGTTTGGCCGGATCGGTCTGGCTCTTGTCGAGCAGGCGCTCGAAGAGTTTGCCCGGCAGCAGCTCGGCGTCTTCTGCGAACAGGCAGAACAGGCACTGGTTGAGGAAGTGCGCGACGGCCTGCGGCGCGTGTCCGCGTGCGTTGAGTGACTGCGCGAGCTCGGCGAACTTGCCCGCGGCCTCTTCGGTAATCTGCGCGATGGTGCGCTTGGGGTGGAACTTGTCGGGGTCGGTGAACAGCCAGCGCAGCTTGTCGAGGTTGGCGGGCTGGGCGATGTCGGCCAGTGCGATTGTGTGCACTTCGCTGGGCGCATTGGTGAAGTGGGTGTGTATCTCGATGATGTCGGTGTCGCACACCACCAGCAGCGGCGGGTTGTCCAGCGCGAGCGCGTAGGTCATCAGCTGCTTGAGCGCTTCGCCCAGGTTGCGCCGCGCGGCCTTGTATTCGATGGCGAAGCAACCTTGCTTCCACACGTCCGCCCAGCCCTGGCCCGCGCCGGTGCGCGTCGCGCCGCGTTCGAAACAGTAGGTGTCGGCGCTGGCGGGGATGGGAGCAGGCACGCCCAGCAGGGCGCACAGATCAAGGAAATGCAGTTGGTAACTGGCGCGCTCCTTGAGTGGGTTGTCGCGCCATTTCCTTATGAATTCTTGTGGAGTCATCGTCGAGCCGCTTTCTGGAACGGGCGCATCTTGCGGGAAATCGCAGCGTGGGACAAGCAAGGACTCAGTAGGTCCATATCCACGTCATGCCCGCACCCTTGGCCGCCAGCGAAAGCTGCGGCACCCAGGAAGGCACATCGTCGCCAAAGAGGCGCCACGCATCGAGCAGGCCAGGGACGGCGAACAGCAGGGCCAGCCTGTCGTTGGAGAGCTTGGTCGCTGCGGACAGGCCCGCAGTATCGCCCTGCGGGTGGTCCTTGAGCACGGTGAGGTAGGCGAGGGTGGTGCCTATCTGCGCGCACAGCATGCCTGCACCGAAGCTCGTTGGCTTGCGTTTGGGCTCGCTGCGGTCGTGCAGCACCAGTTCGTCGAGCACCCATTGCGTCTGAAAGCCGGCAGAGGCCACGCGGAACTGGTCGGCGGGCGTGAACTTCGCGTTGGGGTAGACGATAGACAGGCCGTCATGGCCGACCTGATAGCCGCGCGATTTCGCAATCACGTAGTGTCCCGCCTCGTGCGCGGCCAGGCTGGTTGCGAAGCCCAGCGTGAACTGGCCCCATTCCGAGCCCACGTCTTCGAAGGACCAGCCTTCGGCGCGCACTGCAGGCGCACCGAAGACCGACACCAGCAACATCCAGATACAGCACAGCCTGACCACGAATCACCCCGTAAGAAACCATAAGCGGCGGATTCTGCCCGACTCCTGCGGGCGCGCACAAGGCGCATGTACGCCTCCGGTATAATTGCGACATGCAAGACCTCTTCATCCCCCCAGCTTTAGAACTCCTCGCCCCCGCCAAGACTCCCGAGATAGGACGCGAAGCGATCCTGCACGGTGCGGACGCGGTGTACATTGGCGGCCCCTCGTTCGGCGCGCGCGACAAGGCGGGCAATTCGCTTGCCGACATCGCCGAGCTGGTGAAGTACGCGCACCGCTTCCGCGCAAAGATCTACGTCACGCTGAACACCATCCTGCACGACGCGGAGCTGGAGTCCGCGAGCAAGCTCGCACAGGACTGTTACGACATCGGCGTTGATGCGCTCATCGTGCAGGACATGGGGCTGCTTGAACTCGACCTGCCTCCCATAGACCTGCATGCATCCACGCAGTGCGACATACGCACGCCGGAAAAGGCGCGCTTCCTGAGCGAGGTCGGCTTCTCGCAGCTGGTGCTGGCACGCGAACTGACGATGGAAGAGATCGCCGCGGTGCGCGTCGCCGTGCCCACCGACACCGTGATCGAGCATTTCATCCACGGCGCGCTGTGCGTGGCCTATTCCGGCCAGTGCTACATCAGCCACGCGCACACGGGCCGTTCGGCCAACCGCGGTGATTGCTCGCAGGCCTGCCGCCTGCCCTACACGCTGGAAGACGACAAGGGCCAGATCGTCGCCTTCGAGAAGCATCTGCTGTCAGTGAAGGACAACAACCAGAGCGCGAACCTGCGCGCGCTGATAGACGCCGGGGTGCGCAGCTTCAAGATCGAGGGGCGCTACAAGGATGCGCCCTACGTGAAGAACATCACAGGCCACTACCGCAGGCTGCTCGACGAGATATTGGAGCAGCGCCCAGAGCTGCACGCCGCCTCCAGCGGCACCACGAAACTGCTGTTCACGCCTGACCCGGACAAGACCTTCCACCGCGGCGCGACCGACTATTTCGCCACCGGCCGCAAGATCGACATCGGCGCGTTCGATGCGCCCAGTTTCGTCGGCCTGCCGCTGGGTACGGTGAGCAAGATAGGCCCCGACTGGTTCGAGATCGAGACGGACGAGACGCTCGCCAACGGCGACGGGCTCAACTATCTGCACAAGCGAGAGACACGCGGCATCCGCGCGAACAGCGTGAAGCAGATGGGCCAGGTCTGGCGCGTGTGGCCTAACGAGAAGGTCGCCGAACTCACCGGCCTGCGTGTGGGGCTGGAGATCAACCGCAACAGCGACCATGCGTGGGAGATGGCGCTCAGCAAGAAATCCTCAGAACGCAAGATAGGCGTGCACATGGCCTTCGCCGAGACCGCAGACGGCTACTCGCTCACGCTGTGTGACGAGGACGGCATCGAAGTTTCCGCCAATACCGCGTTCGAAAAGCAGCCTGCGAAGAGCCCGGCGGAGGCGGAGGATGCCGTGCGCGCGCAGCTGTCACGGCTGGGCAATACGGATTTCGAGTTATCAGCCAATGCTCTGATCCCCTCTCCCGCAGGCGGGAGAGGGCTAGGGAGAGGGAATAACGTGCCCACTACCCTCTCCCCCGCCCCCTCTCCCATGAATGTGAGAGGGGAGCCTGTCGCCATCCATTGGTCGCGGCCACTGTTCGCGCCCAGCTCGCTGCTCAACCAGTTGCGCCGCGACGCGGTGGAGAAGCTGGAAGCAGCGCGCCTCGCGGCGCATGTGCCGCTGATGCGCAAGCCGGCCGCCGAGCCTTCCGCCAAATATCCCGAGGAATCCCTGTCCTACCTCGCCAACGTCTACAACTCCGCAGCCCAGGCCTTCTACACCAGGCACGGCGTGAAACTGATCGAGGCCGCGTACGAGGCGCATCAGGAGGAAGGCGAGGTTTCGCTGATGATCACTCGCCACTGCATCCGCTATTCCCTGAGCCTGTGCCCCAGGCAGGCCAGGGGGGTCATCGGCGTGCAGGGGCAGGTACGCGCCGAGCCGATGACGCTGGTCAACGGCAGCGAGAGGCTGCGTCTGGAGTTCGACTGCAGGAAGTGCGAGATGCACGTGATGGGCAAGGCGAAGAAGCACGTCCTCAAGTCGCCCCCGCCCACCGCTGTGCCTGTGACCTTCCACCCGCGCCGATCCCCTCTTCACAGGACTTAAGAGACCTCTGATCAAGTCGTCACACCGGGGCGAAAGCCGGTGTCCGGTTTATTGAATTGGTGTTCGCAGGCAATCCGCGAAGGGGATGCTCGCAAAACACTGGATTCCGGCTTTCGCCGGAATGACGGTATCCGGGCTTATTCAGGATTCCCTTAACCTGTTATTAACAGTCCGCATCATCGCCTTCGCATCTCGGCTGCAGGAAGGCATACTGGGGGAACACCGCAGCCTGACATCAGGAGACGCTGAGCATGGAAGCTTTTGTATGGAACGCGCGCTTTGAGACCGGCATCGCCTCGGTGGACGAACAGCACCGGCGACTGGTGGACATCACCAACCGCATCGGTGACGTGCTGATAGACGGCAGCGCGAGCGAGGAATCCATAGCGAAGGTGTTCTCCGAGCTCGCGGACTACGCGGCCTACCATTTCGCGGACGAGGAGAGGCTGATGGACATGGCTGGCATCTCCGCCAGCCATGTCCAGCTACACCGCGAGCACCATCAGCAGTTCGTCGAGCAACTCACCACGATGTGGAAGGGACGCGCCAATCTCGCCGACGCCGCCAATGTGCTCCACGGTTTCCTCTCTTCATGGCTCACCTACCACATCCTGGAAGAGGACCAGTCCATGGCCAGGCAGATCGCGCTGGTGCGGCGCGGCATGAAGGCAGAGGCGGCGTTCGAAGAGGAGCAGATGCCATCCGACCAGAGCAGCGCGGTGCTGCTCACGGCCATGCACCAGCTCTATCACCTGCTATCCATACAGAACAAGGCGCTGGCCGATTCCAACGTGTCGCTGGAGGCGAAGGTCGAGGAGCGCACGCGCGAGCTGCTGCAATCGGGGAAGATGGCGGCCATAGGCCAGCTCGCCGCAGGCGTCGCCCACGAGATCAACAACCCGGTCGGCTTCGTCAATTCCAACCTGGGCACGCTGCGCCGTTATGCCGCGCAGCTGCTGGAGGTCATAGACGCCTGCGAGGCGGGCGCGGGGGATCACGCCGAAGTGAGAGATGCCATCGCGAAGATCAAGGTCCAGCACAACGTGGATTTCCTGCGCGAAGACCTGGAGGCCTTGCTGCGCGAATCGCAGGAAGGACTGGATCGCGTAAGGAACATCGTGCAGGCGCTCAGGGACTTCGCCCACGTCGATCCCACGGAGATGCGCAGCGCAGACCTGCTGGCCGGGCTGGAGAGCACGCTCAAGGTGGTATCCAACGAACTCAAGTACAAGGCGGAGGTAGTGCGCGAACTCGCGCCGCTGCCGTTCGTGCGCTGCATCCCCGGCCAGATCAACCAGGTCTTCATGAACCTGCTGCTCAACGCAGCCCAGGCCATCGAGAAGCGGGGCACTATCACCCTCACCAGCGGGCACGACGACAAAGGTGTGTGGGTCGCGATAGCCGATACCGGCACCGGCATGACGGAGGAGGTGCGCAGCCACCTGTTCGAACCCTTTTTCACCACCAAGCCCGTAGGCAAGGGTACCGGGCTGGGCCTTTCCATGTCGTGGGACATCGTGGTGAACAAACATGGGGGCCGCATCGACGTCGAAAGCACGCCCGGCACGGGCAGCCGCTTCACCGTGTGGCTGCCGCTCCACTCACCGCTGGCCTCCAGGTCATCCCCGCCCACCACAGGCGCAGCCTGAGCCCGATCTCCGTGGTGTAGCCGACCTCGATGAAGCGTACCTGCCCGTCTGGCGCGACGATGAAACTGACGGGCACCGCATGTACGCCCCAGGCAGCGGAGATGCTGCCATCCTCGTCGTTCACCACCGGAAAAGCGATGCCCTGCTCCTGCATGTAGCGCGCGACCTCGGATGGCGTGCCGCTCTGCATGGCGATGGTGATGACATCGTGATCGTGCGCGACGGCTGCGATGCTGCCCTGTTCGGTACGACAGATGGGGCACCAGGTCGCCCAGAAGTGCACCAGCACAGGATGAGCCGGACGGGCGGGAAAGGTGTAAGGCTGGCCTGCGAGCGTGACGCCATGCAGCGACGGGGCTGCGCCGCTCGCCATGTCGCGCTGCTGCCACGCGCGCACCGCGAGGATGATGGCGACGAACAGCGCGAGGTTGACGGCGTGGCGGCGCCATCTGGCCACCTTAGGGAAGCCCTGAATAAGTCTCATTTGCCATTCCGGCGAAGGCCGGAATCCAGTGTTTTGCGAGCATCCGCTTCGCGGATTGCCTGCAAACCACACTTCAATAAACTGGACACCGGCCTTCGCCGGTGTGACGACTTATTCAGAGGCTCCTCAGTCTTGCCCTCGGTCTTGTCCATCAGGAAGGATCGAAGTCGCCCCATGCCTTGTTGGTGACGCGCCGTGTCCGCTCCTCGAGACGTTCGATGTCGCGCCGGTCGCGTTTGGTGGGGCGACCTTTGAATGCCGGTGCCTGAGCCTTGAGTACGGCCGCGAGCTCAGCGCGCTTGGTGCGGCTCGCCTCGCTTTCGCGATAGAGCTTCTGTGCCTCAGGAGCCGGACCGCGACGACCGGAGAGTGCGAGCACTTCGACCAGGAAGTGGTACTGGCCCAAGCGGATGTCCAGATGGTCACCCACCGCGATGGCCTTGGCGGGCTTGATGCGCGCCTCGTTCATCAGCACCTTGCCGCCCTCCACTGCCTCGGCTGCCAGGCTGCGTGTCTTGAAGAAACGCGCGGCCCACAGCCATTTGTCCACGCGCAGCTTTTCGGCAGCCTCAGTCATGCAGTCGCGTCACACTCCCTGCTTCACGCAGTCCACGTGGTACACGCGGTCGCCGTTGACCCGCTCGGCCACCAGGCCGTGGATGTCGGTCTCGAAGCCGGGGAAGCGATTGTTGAAGTCGCGCGCGAACTTGAGGTAGTCGACGATGGTCTTGTTGAAGCGCTCGCCGGGGATGAGCAGCGGGATGCCGGGCGGATAAGGAGTCAGCAGCACTGCGGTGACGCGGCCTTCCAGCTCGTCGATGCTCACGCGCTCGATCTCGCCATGCGCCATCTTGGCGAAGGCGTCGGACGGCTTCATCGCCGGCTCCATGGAAGACAAGTACATCTCGGTGGTCAGGCGCGCCACGTCGTTGGCCTTGTAGATGCCGTGGATCTGGTCGCACAGGTCGCGCAGGCCGATCTTCTCGTAGCGCGGGTTCTTGGCGATGAACTCGGGCAGCACGCGCCACAGCGGCTGGTTCTTGTCGTAGTCGTCCTTGAACTGCTGCAGCTCGGTCACCATGGTGTTCCAGCGGCCCTTGGTGATGCCGATGGTGAACATGATGAAGAAGGAGTACAGGCCACACTTCTCCACCACCACACCGTGCTCGGCGAGGTACTTGGTGACGATGCTGGCGGGGATGCCGCTGTCGGCGAAGTCGCCGTCCACGTCCAATCCCGGGGTGATGATGGTGGCCTTGATCGGGTCCAGCATGTTGAAGCCTTCGGCCAGCTTGCCGAAGCCGTGCCAGCGGTCCTCGGTGCGCAGCACCCAGTCCTCGCGTTCGGCCATGCCCTCTTCGGACAGATAGTCCGGCCCCCACACCTTGAACCACCAGTCCGCGCCCCACTCCTCGTCCACCTTGCGCATGGCGCGGCGGAAGTTGAGCGCCTCAGCGATGGATTCCTCCACCAGCGCGGTGCCGCCGGGCGGCTCCATCATCGCGGCGGCCACGTCGCACGAGGCGATGATGGCGTACTGAGGTGAAGTCGAGGTGTGCATCAGATAGGCTTCGTTGAAGCAGTCGCGGTCCAGCTTGCGAGTCTCGCTGTCGCGCACCAGGATCTGCGAGGCCTGTGACAGGCCGGCCAGCAGCTTGTGCGTGGACTGGGTGGAGAACACCATCGATTCCTTGGCGCGCGGACGATCGCGACCGATGGCGTGCATGTCGCGGTAGAAGTCGTGGAAAGCTGCGTGCGGCAGCCAGGCCTCGTCGAAGTGCAGTGTGTCGATCCTGCCGTCCAGCATGCCTTTCAGCATCTCGACGTTGTAGAGCACGCCGTCATAGGTGCTCTGCGTGATGGTGAGGATGCGCGGTTTCTTCTTCTTGTCCTTGATGAAGGGATTGGCGTCTATCTTCTTCTGGATGTTGGCCGGCTCGAACTCGGATTTCGGGATGGGCCCGATGATGCCGAAGTTGTTGCGCGTCGGCGTAAGGAAGACGGGCACCGCGCCAGTCATCATGATCGCGTGCAGGATGGACTTGTGGCAGTTGCGGTCCACCACCACGATGTCGTCCGGCGCCACCATTGAGTGCCACACGATCTTGTTGGAGGTCGAGGTGCCGTTGGTGACGAAGAACAGGTGGTCGGAATTGAAGATGCGCGCCGCGTTGCGCTCGGAGGCCGCCACTGGGCCTGTGTGGTCGAGCAGCTGGCCCAATTCGTCCACCGCGTTGCACACGTCGGCGCGCAGCATGTTCTCACCGAAGAACTGGTGGAACATGCGTCCCACCGGCGACTTCAGGAAAGCTACGCCGCCGGAGTGGCCGGGGCAGTGCCAGGAATAAGAGCCGTCCTGTGCGTAGTCCACCAGCGCGCGGAAGAAGGGCGGCGCCAGGGTGTCTAGGTAGGACTTGGCCTCGCGGATGATGTGGCGCGCCACGAACTCCGGCGTGTCCTCGTGCATGTGGATGAAGCCGTGCAGCTCGCGCAGGATGTCGTTGGGGATGTGGCGTGAAGTGCGCGTCTCGCCATAGAGATAGATGGGGATGTCCGCGTTCTTGAAACGGATCTCCTCGACGAACGCGCGCAAAGTGCGCAGCGCGACCTCCGTCTCCTCTTCGCTGCCGCCGCCGAACTCCTCATCATCGATGGACAGCACGAAGGCCGAAGCGCGGCTCTGCTGCTGCGCGAACGAAGCCAGGTCGCCGTAGCTGGTCATGCCGACGACCTCGATACCCTCCTTCTCGATCGCCTGGGCCAGTGCGCGAATGCCGTGACCGCTGGCGTTCTCCGAGCGGAAGTCTTCGTCGATGATGATGATAGGAAAGTTAAACTTCATAAGTGACTCCTGATGCGGAGAAGTGATTAATGGAAACTTTATTCAAGGCACAAAGCGCTGCTGAAGTTTAACTTCGGCGCAGACTCATATTGGCCGCAGGCCAATGTGATGTCGGAGTCAAAATTAAATTTCATTGCTCTGCTCCTGATGGAGAAACACGTAATCCGGAATGATGTTGAGAAGCTATGCTTGGTAGTTGCTTTTGAGGGAAGCGACCAGTTCGATGAACACGGCACGGACCTGCTCTTCGTCGCAGCCCATCAGGACGGCGTCTTCGAGCGCGTCCTGGCAGACCTGGCGTATCTCTTCGAGGTTCTCGCGCAGCACCTTGTTCTTTTCCACGCAGGCGATGATCTCGCCGTTGGGGCCGCGCCAGACGATGGATAGTTCCTTGCTCATATCAATCAATCCACCGGCCCATTCCTCCCCCTTGCAGGGGGAGGGGCAGGGAGGGGGAAGAAGTGTCATTACTCCACTGTTCTACCCCCATCCCAACCTTCCCCCTCCAAAGGGGAAGGAGCTGCAGAGGAGTTCTCATATCTTTGGCAGGGTGACGCCGACCTGCCCCTGGTACTTGCCGCCGCGGTCCTTGTAGGAGGTCTCGCACACCTCGTCGCTCTCGAAGAACAGCACCTGAGCCACGCCCTCGTTCGCGTAGATCTTGGCCGGCAGCGGCGTGGTGTTGGAGAACTCCAGCGTCACGTAGCCTTCCCATTCAGGCTCGAAGGGCGTGACGTTGACGATGATGCCGCAGCGGGCATAGGTGGACTTGCCCAGACACACGGTCAGCACGTTGCGCGGGATGCGGAAGTACTCGACCGTGCGGGCCAGCGCGAAGGAGTTGGGCGGGATGATGCAGTAGTCGCCCTTGATCTCGACGAAGGAGTTGGGATCGAAATTCTTGGGGTCGACGATGGTGCAGTTGATGTCGGTGAACAGCTTGAATTCGTTGGAACAGCGGATGTCGTAGCCGTAGCTGGACGTGCCGTAGGACACGATCTTCTGCCCGTTCACTTCCTTGACCTGGCCGGGCTCGAACGGCTCTATCATGCCGTGCTTTTCGACCATGCGGCGTATCCACTTGTCTGACTTGATGCTCATCCTGCTTCCTTGATGGGTTGATGCGGGCGCGATTTTACCTAATTCCTCGGCCGTGCGTGGGTTTTGCTACAATTGCGCCCCTTGAATTTCAGGCCAGAAACCGGGCTGGCGGCTGCCAGGCCGCCCAGCCCCGAGGAAATAACCCCATGACCCGCAAAATACTCGTTACATCTGCCCTGCCCTACGCCAACGGCAGCATCCACCTGGGCCACCTGGTCGAGTACATCCAGACCGACATCTGGGTGCGCTTCCAGAAGATGCGCGGCAACACCTGCCACTACGTGTGCGCCGACGACACCCACGGCACGCCCATCATGCTGCGCGCCGAGAAGGAAGGTGTCACGCCGGAGCAGCTGATCGCGCGCGTCTGGCAGGAGCACTACGACGATTTCAGCGCCTTCCACGTCGCGTTCGACAACTACGGCTCGACCAACTCCGGCGAAACCAGGGACTTCGCCCAAGGCATCTACCGCACGCTCAAGGCCAACGGCCTGATCGAAGTGCGCTCCATCGAGCAGTACTACGACCCGGTCAAGAACATGTTCCTGCCGGACCGCTTCATCAAGGGCGAATGCCCGAAGTGCCACGCCAAGGACCAGTACGGCGACAACTGCGAGGTGTGCGGCGCGGCCTACGCGCCGACCGAGCTGATCGACCCGTTCTCGGCTGTATCCGGCGCCAAGCCGGAGCTGCGCAACTCTGACCACTATTTCTTCAAGCTCTCCGACCCGCGCTGCCAGGCCTTCCTGCGGCAGTGGACGAAGAGCGACACGCTGCAGACCGAAGCCTCCAACAAGATGCAGGAGTGGCTGGGCGCGGAAGGCGAGAACAAGCTCTCCGACTGGGACATCTCGCGCGACGCGCCCTATTTCGGCTTCGAGATCCCCGATGCGCCGGGCAAATATTTCTACGTGTGGCTGGACGCCCCGGTCGGCTACATGGGCAGCTTCAAGCAGCTGTGCGCGAAGAGCGGCATCGCCTTCGACGACTACTGGAAACCCGATTCGGACGCCGAGCTGTACCACTTCATCGGTAAGGACATCCTCTACTTCCACGCGCTGTTCTGGCCGGCGATGCTCGCCAACGCCGGTTTCCGCACGCCGACCAAGCTGTTCGCACACGGCTTCCTCACCGTGAACGGCGAGAAGATGAGCAAGTCGCGCGGCACCTTCATCACCGCACGCAGCTATGTGGATCACGTGAAGAACACCGAGTACTTGCGCTACTACTACGCCGCGAAGCTAAACGGCACCATGGAGGACATCGACCTCAACCTCGACGACTTCGTGGCCAAGGTGAACAGCGACCTCATCGGCAAGTACATCAACATCGCGAGCCGCTGTGCAGGCTTCGTCAGCAAGAAGTTCGGCGGCAAGCTGGGCAGCTGCGATGCGGCTGCCACGGCCGAGTTCCAGTCCGCGTTCTTCAATGGCGAGATCGCCCGCAGCTTTGAGGCGCGCGATTTCAGCCGCGCCCTGCGCGAGATCATGCGCCTGGCCGACGTGGCTAACCAGTACGTCGCCGAGAAGCAGCCCTGGGCTCTGGCGAAACAGGAAGGCAAGGACGCCGAGCTGCACGAGATATGCTCGACCGCGATGACCATGTTCCGAGACCTGACGCTGTACCTGAAGCCGGTTCTGCCGGAACTGGCAACCAAGGTCGAGTCCTTCCTGAACATCGCGCCGCTCGCCTGGAACGGCACGTGGCAGCCGCTGCCGCCCGGCCATGCCATCAACGAGTACCAGCACCTGGCCGCCCGCCTCGATCCCAAACTGATCGAAGCGATGGTCGCCGCCAACAAGGAGAGCCTGCAACCTCAGCCGCAGGCACATTCCGAACAACGTCATGCCGCACATCAACAACAGGAGGCAAAGAAAGCCGTGGCAGAAGCAGAGAACAATCAATACATCTCGATCGACGACTTCATGAAGGTCGACCTGCGCGTGGCGAGGATCGCCAACGCAGAGCACGTGGAGGGAGCTGAGAAGCTGCTGAAACTGACACTGGACATAGGCGAGGCCCAGCCGCGCACCGTGTTCGCTGGCATCAAGTCGGCCTATGACCCCGAGGCGCTGAAAGGCCGTCTGACGGTGATGGTGGCCAACCTCGCGCCGCGCAAGATGAAGTTCGGCATGTCGGAAGGCATGGTGCTGGCGGCTTCGGGTGAGGCGCCCGGGCTCTACATACTGTCGCCAGATTCCGGCGCGCAGCCTGGCATGCGCATCAAGTAAACGGCAGGCATAAAAAAAGCCCGGCTTCGCAGCCGGGCTTTGTCGTTTCTGGAGCTGTCAGGATGCCTGTATGTTGGAGGCCTGCTTGCCCTTGGGGCCCTGGACGACCTCGAACGAGACCTTCTGGCCTTCCTTGAGCGACTTGAAGCCCGCCATGTTGATGGCCGAGAAGTGCGCGAACAGGTCATCGCTGCCGTTATCGGGAGTGATGAAGCCGAAACCTTTTGCATCATTGAACCATTTGACTGTACCGGTTGCCATTTTCTTATTCCTTTCCTAGCTCGAATAACATACAAAATCCCGGCCTCACTACGCGAAATCCAGGACTACCCATCAAGAGACCAACGCAACGACGCTGACCTGGGGGCCATCTTATGGATTCCGGTCCTGGTCGCAATGGGGTATTCACCTCCCTTTTCCGTAATGGTTCACCCTAGAACGGGCCGCCCTCGATTCCGCATGCCCTGGGCACATGCGATGCTGCGGCCGATAGACTGCGCAGTTGGTGCACGGTAGTATCGCGGCTATGCGCTAGGCCATCGACCGCCGGCCCTGTCACCAACAACTGGGGGATCTCATGTCCCACGAAGAGAACGATGTACACGAAAAGTTCCTGTTCACGCTGGATTGGCTGCTGGCGGTGACCAGACGCTATTCGAGCAGCCTGGAATTCGGCCTGGCCCATATCAACTTCGAGAACCCCGGCGCCCTGGGCGACGCCTACGGTGCGCCGCTGGCATCGCACAAGCTGGACGATGTCCTGCTGCTCCTGCGCAAGGCCATCCGCAAGACCGACCTCGTGGCGCGCGACGGCGCGGATTTCTGGATATTGCTGCCGCACGCGACGGGCGAGGAGAAACTTGCGGACCGCATCAGGGAGATCGTCGACCTGACCTCACAGAGCGGCCTGCAGATCGTGGAACGCGACCTCACCCTCTATTCCTTCCCCAAAGGCCTACCCGAGCTGGAAGGCGAGGTTTCGGCTTACGAGTTCCTGAGCCATCTTAAGCAGAACCACAGCACGCTCGCCAGCCGCGAGCTCTGCCTGCTCCCCCAGAAGTAGCCCCTGCTACTTCTTCGCTGAGATGGCGGTGAGTATGCCCTGCAGGATGGCGGTCGGCGTGGGCGGGCAGCCGCCCACCACCACATCCACGGGAATGACATTAGCCACCCCGCCGCAGCTGGCATAGCTCCCCCCTTCAGGACAGAAGATGCCGCCGTTGCGCGCGCAGTCGCCGACCGCCACCACCAGCTTGGGGTCGGGTGTCGCGTCATAGGTCCGCTTGAGTGCAACCTCCATGTGACGCGACACAGGCCCGGTGACCAGCAGCAGGTCGGCATGGCGGGGGCTGGCGACGAAACGCACGCCCAAGCCCTCGATGTTGTAATAGGCGTTGTTGACCGCGTGTATCTCCAGCTCGCAGGCGTTGCATGACCCTGCATCCACTTGGCGTATGCTCAACGCCCCGCCGAAGACATCCAGTATCTCCTGTTGCAGACGTTGTTCGACCAGGCGCATGGACTCGTCGGCTTGCGGCGGCGTTTCGGTCTTGATGCCGGTCTTAACGATCTGTTTGATGATCTGGTACATGTGCGCCTCTGCAAATCCAAGTTTCGTCATTCCGGCGCAGGCCGGAATCCAGTTGATTTATATATCCCTTGCATGGCAAGGACAGACACAAAAGGCATATTGAATAGAGCCGCTGGATTCCGGCCTGCGCCGGAATGACGGGTTATTGCAGATGCCATGAAGTCATCCACTCGCGCCTCTACAAATCCTGTCCGCTGTAGCTCAGGTTGAACGATTTGTTGATGAGCGGGAAGTCGGGAACGATGTTGCCCATGATGGCATGCTCCAGCACCGGCCAGTTCTGCCACGACGGGTCATGCGGATGCACGCGCGCAAGCCTGCCCTCGCCGTCGGTGTGCAGCGCCACCATCACCTCGCCGCGCCAGCCCTCCACCATGCCTATGCCGAAGCCATGCGCCGGTAGCTTTTCCAGTGGGCGGGCGATCTCGTCGCCCAGTAGGTTCATCAGGATCGCGCGCTGCAGCCGCAGCGATTCGAACAGCTCGTCGAAACGCACAGTGACGCGCGCCGCGACGTCTCCATTGCGATGGGTAGCCATCTGCACGTCCAGCTTGTCGTAGGGCGCGCAGGGGAACTGCACGCGCGCATCCCAGGCCTGGGCGCTGGCGCGTCCGGCCAGCCCGCACAGCCCTAGCTGTGAAGCGAGCTTCGGCTCCACGCGCCCAGTCGCGATGAAGCGATCCTGCACGCCGGCGTGCTCTTCGTAGATGGCGCGCAGCGTCTTCACCTCGCGTTCCAGCAGTTGGCACTCCTGCTCGATCACGCGCTTGCCCTCTTCCCGCAGATCCACAGTGACGCCGCCAGGCACGATGCAGTCCATGAGGTAGCGGTGGCCGAACAGCGCGGCGTTGTTGTGCAGCACCTGCTCCTTGAGTATCCAGAACTGGGCGAAACCGAAGGACAATGCCACGTCGTTGCCCAGATAGCCCAGGTCCCCCAGATGGTTGGCCACACGCTCGCGCTCCAGCAGCAGGGCGCGCAGCCACAGCGCGCGGTCGGGTGGGGTGACGCCTGCCACGCCCTCCGCCGCCATGGCGTACGCCCATGCGTAAGCCACGGTGCTGTCGCCGCTCACGCGCCCGGCGAGCTTCGCGCCTTGTTGCAGGCCCAAGCTCTCGAAACGTTTCTCTATGCCCTTGTGCGTGTAGCCCAGACGCTCTTCCAACTTGAGCACCTTCTCGCCCACGATGGAGAAGCGGAAATGGCCCGGCTCGATGATGCCCGCGTGCACCGGCCCCACCGGAATCTCGTGCACGCCCTGCCCTTCCACCTGCACGAAGGGGTAGTCGTCCTGCTCATAAGCCATTGATTCTTTCCCTCCCCCTTGCAGGGGGAGGGTTAGGGTGGGGGTAGAAATTTCACCCTCCATCGCACTCCCAGATTCCACCCCCATCCCACCCTTCCCCCTATGAGGGGGAAGGAGAGAAGTGGCCACGTCGAAATCCTTGCGCAGCGGGAAGCTCCCGCCGTGCCATGCGCCGTGGCGCAGCCACTTGCGATGGTCCTGCCCCTCCCGGGCATAGATACCCAGCAGGTCATAGACGGCGCGCTGCATGCGGCTCGCCGCCGGGAATATCTGGCTGATGTCCGGATAGCCGGGCTGCTCGGCGGGCAGGGCCACGTTCAGACACACCAGCCCGGTCTCGTTGACCAGCGCCACGTGCAGACCATACCCCCCGCCGTTCCCGCGCTCGTCGCAGCCCCACAGCGCGACCAGACGCCCGCCGCCTTCGCGCACCTGCTGACACACTTCGTACAGATCGGCAGACGCAAGCTCACCCGCCCACACCGGTATGGTGTCGGAGATGCGCTTCAGCTTGAGATGGGGGTGTTTGATGGGCATCGTTTCGTCCTGACAGGGAAATCGCCTCGGCTGATCCTAATTCGAGCCAGCCCCCTTTAGGTCAACTCGCTCAGATCGGCTTTCAGCACAACGTGTAGCAGGCGTATTCCATCCATAGAAGTTGTTGTCATTTACTTTTTCGACCACATAAAACTTGATGTGAGACTCATAGCTCTTGCCGCTAATTTCAATCAGTAGAGTTGCTTCGTCAGGGCCTAGATAGGCCGGGGTAGCACGATATTCATAATATGGGCCATCACCAATCTTCCCGGTGTCAACAAGTCTTCCATGACTAGGCCCCTGCAGCACATTAATGGTAGTTTTTGACGTATCTAATTCAGTATGTTGAACGTTACTGAAATAAGCACCGATAACGCTAGCCGGATAAAATCCTCCCTCCCATCCGATGCTGTTGTTAGTTGCTTGCACAACAATACATTCACCGTCAAACATCATGCTAGGTGTGGCGTTGGCAGGGATTGGAGGGACCTGACCCGAAACTCCCGCCACCGCACCCCCGCTCACCATTCCCAGAAAACCCAACAGCGCCGCATATCCGATTTTTCTCATGCCGTTCCTCCTTGGCAGTTCGTCTCTCATTGATTACCCCAGCAGCGCGGCCGCCTGGCGGTACCAGTCGGCCAGGTAAGGCGGCATGTACAGGCCGAGGACCAGCACCAACAGCAGATGGGCGAACACCGGCACCAGTGCCGGCGGATGCGGCAGGGGCTTGGCGGTGGTCTCGCCGAACACCATGGGCTGCACCTTGCCGAAGATGGAGGCGAAGGCGATGCCCAGCGCGATCAGCAGGATGGGCGTCGTCCAGGGGTACTCGTGCATGGCCGTGGTGATGATGAGGAACTCGCTGGCGAACACACCGAACGGCGGCATGCCGAGAATGGCGAAGGTGCCCAGCGCCAACCCCCAGCCCACGGTGGGGCTGACCTGCAGGAGGCCGCGTATGTCCTCCATCAGCTGCGAGCCGGCCTTCTGCGCGGCATGGCCGACCGCAAAGAAGATGGCCGACTTGGTGAGCGAATGCATGGTCATGTGCAGCATGCCGGCGAAGGTGGCGACCGGGCCGCCCATGCCGAAGGCGAAGGTGATGAGGCCCATGTGCTCGATGGAGGAATAAGCGAACATGCGCTTGATGTCCTTCTGCCTTGAGAGAAAGAGCGCGGCGACCACCACCGACACCAGGCCGAAGCCCATCATCAGGTTGCCCGCGAAGTGCGTACCCAGCGAGCCGTCCACCAGCACCTTGCTGCGCATCACCGCGCACAGCGCCACGTTGAGCAGCAGGCCGGACAGCACGGCGGACACCGGGGTCGGGCCTTCTGCGTGCGCATCCGGCAGCCAGCTGTGCAGGGGTACGAGGCCGATCTTGGTGCCATAGCCAACCAGCAGGAAGATGAAAGCGAGCTTCAACACCGTGGGTTCGAGGTCGCCCTTGACCTCGTTGAGGTGGGTCCACAAGAGTGCCGTGCCGCCCTCGCCCAGCACGCGCTCGGCGGCGAAGTACAGCAGGATGGTGCCGAACAGCGCCAGCGCGATGCCCACGCCGCACAGGATGAAGTATTTCCACGCGGCCTCCAGGCTGGCCGGCGTGCGGTACAGCGACACCAGCAGCACGGTAGTCAGCGTGGCTGCTTCCATCGCCACCCACACGATGCCCATGTTGTTGGTGGTGAGCGCGACCAGCATGGTGAAGGTGAAGAGCTGGAACATGCTGTAGTACAGGTGCAGCATGCCTGTGGTGAGTTTGCCGTGGTGCTGCTCCACGCGCATGTAGGGGCGCGAGAAGAGCGAGGTGGTGAAGGCCACGAAGGCGGTGAGCGCCACCAGGAACACGTTGAACTGGTCGATGAAGAACTGCTCGCTGAAGGCGACCTGGGGGCCGGCATCGATCACGCGCGCGGTCAGCGCCATCGAGGCGAGGAAGGTGAAACCGCTCATCACCGAATTCAGTTCGGCCGCCCACTTGCGCGAGCCGAACACGGCCAGCAGCCCGCCGCCCAAGAGGGGCGTGAGCAGGAGTGCCATGAGGTGCAAGTCAATCATATTCAATCCCGGGGATGAGTCCCCTCCCCCGTTGGCGGGGGAGGGTTAGGGAGAGGGGCTTGCCGCCGCAACAAATACCTTGTTGCATGCACCCCCTCTCCCCCAGCCCCTCTCCCGCAAGCGGGAGAGGGGAGTCAAGTTGCAGATCAGCTTCAGTCTGTATTCTGCGATCAATCACCCTTGAGTTTCTCCATGTGCGTGATGTCCAGGCTCTCGAAAGTCTCGCGTATCCGGAAGAAGAAGATGCCGAAGATGAAGGTGGCGACCAGCACGTCCAGCGCGATGCCCAGCTCCACCACCAGAGGCATGCCCTGGGTGGCGCTGGTGGCGGCGAAGAAGAGGCCGTTCTCCAGCGACAGGAAGGCGACCACCTGCGACACCGCCTTGCGCCTGGTGAGCATCATGAGCAGCGACAGCAGCACGCTGGCCAGAGCGATGCCGATCAGGCCGCGCGTGATGCCTTGGGCCAGTTGCGAGATGGGCGCGGCGAGGTTGAAGGCAAAGATCACCAGCGCGATGCCGACCAGCATGGTGGTGGGTATGTTGATCAGCGTCTCCACGTCCCACCTCACGTTCAGCCGGCGTATCAAACGGTGCAGCAGCCATGGCAGGAGCAGCACCTTCAGCAACAAGGTCAGTGCGGCGGAGTAATACAGGTGATGCTGCGCTGTGGTGTAGGCCACCACGAAGGTGCTGAGCGCGAGCACCGCCCCCTGCCACGCGAAGAGGTTGATCAGCGACAGGATGCGGCGCTGCGCCAGCATCGCGAACACGACGAGCAGCAGGAGTGCCGCCAGCAGATTGATGAATTGCAGGGTCAGAGGTATCGGCATCTCATGCACCCAGCAGGAAATGGATGAGCAGGCCCAGCACGGCCAGGAGGAATGCCGTGCCGAGGAACTCCGGCGCGCGGAAGATGCGCATCTTGGCCATCAGCGCCTCCAGCAGCGCGAGGCCCGCTCCCGCAAGCATGAGCTTCACGAGCAGCAGTCCCAGCGCCAGCGGCAGCCCCGCCCAGTTGCCTACTTCGGCGATGCCTTGCGGCAGGAAGAGTGCGATGCCGATGCTGATGTAGGCGAAGAGTTTGAGGCTGCTCGCCCACTCGATCAGCGCGAGATGGCGCGCGGAATACTCGAGGATCATCGCCTCGTGGATCATGGTGAGCTCGAGGTGCGTGCTCGGGTTGTCCACGGGGATGCGCGCGTTCTCGGCCAGCAGCACGATCACGAAGGCCAGTCCGGCGAACGCCAGACTGGGATAGAGCACGAACTGGTGGTGGGCCAGCGCATCGACGATGCGCGGCAGCTGGGTGGAATGGCTGATCATGGAGGCGGTGAACAGCACCATGAGCAGCGCCGGTTCGGCGAGGAAGGACACCAGCATCTCGCGGCGCGCTCCCAGCGTGCCGAACGAAGTGCCTATGTCCATGGCCGCCAGCGCGATGAACATGCGCGCCAGCGCGAACACGCCGACCAGCGCGATCACGTCCGCCGCCTGCGAGAACGGCAGATCGACGGCGATGATGGGGATGATGGCCGCAGCCAGCCACATGCAACCGAACAGGATGTAGGGCGTGATGCGGAAAAGCCAGGAGGCGTTGTGTGCGATCACCGCATCCTTGTGGAACAGCTTGCGCAGGACGCGATAGGGCTGCAGCACGCCCGCACCGCTGCGGTTCTGCAGCCAGGCCTGGCACTGGTTGACCCAGCCGGTGAGCAGAGGCGCGGCCAGCACCACCAGCAGCAGCTGGGTGAGCTGGAAGACGATGGCCAGTGTCAGTTCGGAGTTATCCATCACACGAAGATCAGCAGGACGACCAGCGTCACGAAGGTATAGGTCAGGTACAGGTGGATGCGGCCGTGCTGCAACAGCGAGGCCCAGCCGGACAGTCTCTCGGTGAGGCGGGCGATCGGCAGATAGAGCATGAACCACAGCCTGTCATCGCTGCGTCCGTGATAGCGCGGCTGCGCATCGAACGGCGTGGGCAGCTCGCTCTCTATCTTGAAGAAGGGTTCGAAGATGCGGCGTATCGGCTGGCCGAAACCTTCCGCGGTGTCCTGCATGCGCGCAGTCTGCGCCGGGAAACCGCAATCCCACGCGGCACCCCGACGCAATCGGCCATGGTACCAGCGCCGCACCAGCACCGAAGTGAGCAGCATCACGCCCAGCACCGCCAGCAGGAAATACAGCGGGCTGTAGCTGGCACGCTCGGTATCCACCGGTGTGAGGAACACCCAGTTGTCGGCCGCGTTACCCAGCTGCGTGCCGATCAGCAGGTGCGAGACGTGATCGATGTGCTGCACCACGAACACGGGAGCCAAACCCAGCAAGACACACAGCAGCGCCAGCCAGGCCATGCCGGCGCGTTCCCACCAGCCCGCGTCGTGCGCATGCTCCAGCGCTTTCTCACGGGGCTGGCCGAGGAAGATCACGCCGTAGAACTTCACCATCACATAGGCGGCCAATGCCGCAGCCAGCGCGATCACCGCCGCCGCCGCCGGCACCAGCATGTCGATGTAACTGTTAGGCAACCCGGGCGACAGCAGGAAGGCCTGCAACATAAGCCACTCGGAGACGAAGCCGTTGAGCGGGGGCATGCCGGCGATGGCCAGCACGCCCAGCAGCATCAGCACGGAAGCCCAGGGCATGTTGTGGATGAGCCCGCCCAGCCGCCCCATGTTGCGCTCGCCCGTGGCATGCAGGATGGAGCCCGTGCCGATGAAGAGCAGGCTCTTGAAACAGGCGTGGTTCAGGCTGTGGTACAGCGTCGCGGTGAGCGACAACGCGGCGAGCATATCCTTGCCGTAGACATGGAAGATGATGGTCAGGCCTATGCCCACTAGCAGCAGGCCGATGTTCTCGATGGAGGAATACGCCAGCAGCCGCTTCATGTCGCCCTGCACCGCCGCGAACATCACACCGAACACCGCCGTGACGAGACCCAAGGACAGGGCCAGCACGCCCCACCACCAGATCTGCGTGCCCAGCAGGTCGAAGGTCACGCGCAGGATGCCGTAGATCGCGGTCTTCAGCATCACGCCGCTCATCAGCGCGGACACAGGCGAAGGTGCTGCCGGATGCGCCTCGGGCAGCCACACGTGCAAGGGCAGCACACCAGCCTTCGCGCCGAAACCGAACAGTGCCAATGCGAAGGCGACCGAGGCCCAAAACGGCGCCAGGCGCGCATCACGCATCGCGTCGAAAGTGTAGGCCCCAATGCCGTTGCCGCCCTGCATCACGCCGAAGCTCAACAGGATGGCGATGGCGCCGACATGCGCGACCAGCAGGTAGAGGAAGCCCGCCTTGCGGATGTCGGGCACATGGTGGTCCGTAGTGACCAGGAAATACGAGGACAGCGCCATGACCTCCCAGGCCACCATGAACATGTAGGCGTCGTCCGCCAGCAGCACCAAGGTCATGCCCGCGAGGAACAGGTGATATTGGAGAGCCAGAAGCGCGAGCATCCTGCCTTCCATCTGGCGGAAATAGCCGCTGCCATAGATCGACACGCCGAACGAGGCTGCGCCGAGCAAGATGAGGAAGAAGGAAGAGAGCGCATCCAGGCGCAGGTGGAACGGCAGGTCAGGCAGGCCCAGCGGCAGGACCAGCGATACGGGCGCGTCACCCAGCGAGACGAATGCCGTCGCTGCCAGCACCAGCGAGGCCGCTGCGCCGAGCGGAAAGATGACGTTGCAGATGAGATGCGCCGCGCGGTGCAGGAGCAGACCGGCCAGGCCGAGCAGGATCCAGACGAGGACCACCCCGTTCAGTATGTCCAGCGAAGATAGGCTTGCTGCGCTCATGCGGTGTTACTTGTACACCTCTCTGAATCCCGGCGGAATCCGACAAGGCCGCGATTCTACTCCCGCGTTCGGAGACAGTTCAAGGATGGAAACCGGGCGACACGCCCTGTAACACCAGAGCGCGCCCCATATGGGTCATTGCGCGTGGCGCTCGTGGTACCAGGCGAGGAAATCCGGAGCGGACATGGGATGCGCGATGCCATAGCCCTGACCGTAGCTGCAGCCCATCTCGGTGAGGGTCTGCAGCAGCAGCGGGTCTTCCATCCCTTCGGCCACAGTCTTGCGCCCGAAGGTGTTGGCCAGCGCGATCACCCCCTGCACGATCGCACGGTCTCCTTCGTTGGTGGCCATGTCCTGCACGAAGGACTGGTCTATCTTGAGCGTGTCCGCCCCCAGCTTGCGCAGATACACCAGCGAAGAATAGCCGGTGCCGAAATCGTCCAGCGCGAAGCTCACGCCCAGCGCACGGCAGGCCTCTATGATCTCGGAGGATTGCCCCATGTCTTCCAGTGCGGCCGTCTCCAGCACCTCGATCTGCAGCCTGCCGTGCGCAAGGCCCGGGTAGCGCTCGAGCTTGCGCCGCAGCACCTCCACGAAGTCCGGCGACTGCAAGTGCCGCGCCGAGATGTTGACGCTGACTTCCAGCGCCAATCCAGCTTGCTCCCACGCGTGCAGCTGTGCGAGCGCCTCGTCCATCACCCAGTTGCCTAGACGTATCTCCAACTCTGAATTCTCCACGGAGGTCAGAAAATCCGCGGGATGCAGCAGCCCGCGCTCCGAGTGATGCCAGCGTATCAAGGCCTCGGCGCCGACCACTTTGTTGGACGCCAGTTCCAGTTTGGGCTGGTAATAGAGTTCGAATTCGCCCGTCTCCAGCCCCTGCAGGATGCGCCGTCTCAGCTCGTGCAGCGAACGCACGCGCTGGTCGTGGATGGCGTCGTAGATGTGATAGCGGTTCTTGCCCATCTGCTTCGCGACGTACATCGCCTGGTCGGCGTGGCGCAGCAGTGTGTCGCCGTCCTCATCGTCGGCAGGATAGAAGGTCACGCCTATGCTGGCGGACACCGCCACCGGCCGCCCGGCGACCTGCATGGGTGTGGCTATGATCTGCATCATACGGTCCAGTGCCTGGAAACATTCGCTCTCGAAAGTCAGGTCGTTGAGCAGCACCACGAACTCGTCCCCCCCCAGGCGTGCCAGCGTGTCGCCGGCGCGCGACACTTCCTGTAAGCGGCGCGTGATGTCCACCAGCAGCTCATCTCCCACCCCGTGCCCGTACTGGTCGTTGACCTCCTTGAAACCGTCCAGGTCGATGTAGCAAATGGCCAGCATGTTTTCGCTGCGTTGCGCATGCGCGATGGCCTGGCGCAAACGGTCCGCCAGCAGGCGGCGGTTGGGTATGCCGGTGAGCGCATCGTAGTTAGCGACATGGCTCAGTTCGGCCTCGTGCTCTTTGAAGTAGGTGATGTCCGAGAATATCGCAACATGGCGCTGCACCTTGCCCTCGTCGTCGCAGATGACCGAGATGGACAGCAGCTCCGCATACACTTCGCCCGACTTGCGACGGTTCCATATCTCGCCGCGCCACGCCTTCTTCTCCTTCAGCGCCTGCCACATCGCGGCGTAGAAGGCCTTGTCCTGGCGGCCCGAGTTCAGCACGCCCGGGTTCTTGCCCAGCACCTCCTCGCGGCTGTAGCCTGTGATGTGAGTGAACGCAGGATTGACGTCTATGATGGCGTTGTCCGCGTCGGTGATGACGATGGCTTCCCGGCTGTTGTCGAACACGCTGGCGGTGATGCGCAACTGCGCCTCGGCCTGCTTCAGCTCGGTGATGTCTCGGCCTATGATGACCAGGCCCTCGCGTCCGCCGTCCTCGCGGAACAGCGGCTGCTTGATGACGTCGAAGTCCAGCTCGCCTCCCGCAGGCAGCGGGATGACCTCCTCCACCCGGGACACGCCTTGCGCGCTCCAGGCTTCCTCGTCGGTATCCGTGCAGTGCAGCAGTGCCACCCTGTGGTCGGGCGTTGCGAGCTCGGCGAGCTCGCGGTCCGTCTTGCCGCGACAATCCACATGCTCCAGTCCGAACGCACGCCGCGCCGAGCGGTTGGACTCGAGCCAGCGCCCCTCGCCGTCCTTGAACTGTATGGGATCGGGGATGGCCTCGATCAGCGTGCGCAGCTTCTCCTCGCTCTGGCGCAGCCTGGCCGACTGCTCCTCCACCAGGCGATCGAGTTCTTCCTTGCTGCGCCGCATGTCGGTGATGTCCACCACCGTCCCTATGACGGCCGGGCGCCCGTGGTAGTCGATGACACGTCCGTGCACATCCACGGTGAATGGCGTGCCGTCGCGCTTGCACGCGGTGAAGCTGTAACGCATGGCATCCGCTTCGCCGCTGGTCCTGCGGCGAAGGTTCTCCATGACACGCTCCTTATCCTCGGCACTGACCAGCTGACTGGCGGGGATCACGTCCACCAGCTCGGAGACATCGTCGAAGCCGTACATTGCGAGCAGTCCCGCATTGACGTAGCGGAAGTAGCCGTCCTGGATGATGTAGATGCCGACGAGCGATTGTTCCACCAGTGCGCGGAACTTGCCCGACTCTTCCACGACCTGCCCTTCCAGATGTCTCCGGTATTCCTCCAGCTGCCGTGCAGTCTGTTTGCGCAGCGTGATGTCGCGCGCGATGCCCAGCACGCCGATCAGCTGTCCCCTTCCGTCGAACATGGGAGTCCTGATGGTCTCGAACGTCCCGCGGTAACCGTCGCTCGCGAAGGTCAGTTGTTCCTCACTGGTGACGGGCCTGCCGGCAGCGATCGCTAGACGGTCCTGTTCGCGAAAGGATGACGCCTCGTCGCCGCCTACGAAATCCTGGTCGGTCTTGCCGACGATGTCCGCCTCGCGCGCACCGTAAAGCAGCCCGAAGCGCCGGTTGCACGCCAGATAGACACCCTGGGCATCCTTCAGCCAGACCAGGTCCGGGATGGTGTCTATGAAGGTGCGCAAGAAGGTTTCGTCGACCTCGAGCTTCTGATCCATCAGGCCAAGTACCATGGCCTGGGTCAGGTCATGCTCGCTCACCAGCCCCGCCAGCCTGCCTGCACCGTCGACCACCGGCAGGTGGCGCACCTTCTTCTCCAACATGAGGGCTGCAGCCTGGTTGATGGTGGCGTCGCCGGCGATGGTCAGCAAAGGCGAACTCATTACTTGTGCGAGCTTGGCCGAGACGGGTCCCGGATCGCGTGAATAGAAGCGCACCATGTCCCGCTCGGTGACTATGCCCACGGGCTTCTCGCCTTCGACCACTACCACGCAGGTCTCACGTTGCGCCTGCATGAGGTTGAGCGCCTGCATCAGGCTGACCTGCGGAGAAAGGGAGGGGGCCGAACGTGTGGCGATGGAGACGACCTGGCGGCGTCCGGCCAGCGCGGTAAAGTTGAGGTGCAGCCGGAAGTCCGTCTCACTGACCACTCCCGCTACCATGCCCGCCTCATCCACCAGCACCAGGTGGCGTATGCCTTGGCGCATGCAGGTCTGGTAGGCCTCCAGCCAGTCTGTGTCGCATGGAACGGTGATGACGGGAGAGGACATGCAAAGGTCCAGGGCGGTATCTGGGGAGCGACCCGCGCGCATCGCGGCCAGCACGTTGCGCTCGGTGAGGATGCCCATCGGCTGTCCGGCCTCGTCGGTCACCACGATGGAAGAGCAGCGGCGCTGCGTCATGACGTGCGCGGCCTCGCCCACACTGTCGTCCGCCGAAAGACAGATGACATCGCGTGTGGCGATATCGCTCAACTGATTGGATCGCTTGTTCATACACACTGTTCGTACGGCTGGCCGTCTGTGCGGCGGATGGCGCGCTTGCGCCTCCTGTCAGTCGGGCGAACTCCTCCTCCCCTGCGCCGTGACTCCCACGGCGGATGCGCGATTCTAAACGATAGAAGAGGTTGATGTGCTAAGTGTATTTGGCCGCGAAGGCGGGCGCATCCCGACGTTCAGGAATACACGACTCGCACGTTCTGCTCACCCCACAGTTCGCGCAGGCTTTCCAGCAGCTCATCGGGGAGTGTGACCTGCCATTCTTCGCCCAGCCGCAACGATGCACCGCCGATGAAATTGCGGTAATTGAGGTGCACCGGGCACTTGCCGCCGCACCAGGGCTTCAGCAATTCGGCGATCTGGGCCACGCGCACACCACTGTCCATGGAACAGTCGAGGTCCAGATGCTTGGCGAACGCGCCGCGCGCCGAAGCGAAGTCATACAGCTCCTCGGCGGTGACGCGCATACCGCCCGAATAGGCATCGAGCTCGGCCTTGCCGTCCACCACCAGCAACTCATCGTCGCGTATCCAGGCGCGGTTCGCGTCGTACAGCTCGCTGAACACCACCACCTCCAGCTGCGCGCTGCCATCGTCCAGTGTCAGCACCGCCATCTTGCCACGGCGCGTCTGGATGATGCGTACGCCGCTGACCATGCCGGCCAGCACCAGCTGCTTGGCGTTGTTGCGCTTGCTGTAGCCGTTGCTGCCGGCCGGCGTCTGCACGATGTCCGGCGTGACGTCCGCGAGCTTCGTCTTCACGAAGTTGGAGAGCTCCCCCGCGTATTCGTGGTAGGGATGACCCGAGAGGTAGAAGCCCAGCGCCGTCTTCTCCTGCGCCAGCTGCTCGCGCAGTTTCCAGCGCGGCACGTCGGCCATCTGCACCGGCATGTCCACGCTCTCGTCATCGCCGAACAGGCTGTTCTGGTTGGCCGAGCGCGCATGCTGCTCGGCGCTGCCCAGCGCCGCATCGAGCGAGGCCAGCAGCTGGTAGCGGTGGTCGTTGATGGCATCGAACGCGCCCGCACGGATCAGCGCTTCGATGGTGCGGCGGTTGACGATGCGCTTGTCCACACGGCGGCAGAAATCGAACAGGTCCTTGAATGGCCCAGCCGCGCGCGCCGCCACGATGTTCTCCACCGCGCCCTCGCCCGTGCCCTTGATCGCGCCCAGGCCGTAAGCGATGGTCTTTTCGTCGGTGGGCGCAAAACGGAAGCCGGACGAGTTCACATCCGGCGGCAGGATGCTCAACCCCTGCTGCGCTGCATCCTGGTAGAAGAAGCTCACCTTGTCGGTGTTCACCATTTCTGAGGTCATGGTCGAAGCCATGAACGCGGCGGGGAAGTGGCACTTGAGATAGGCCGTCTGGTAGGCGACCACCGAATAGGCGGCGGCGTGCGACTTGTTGAAGCCGTAGCCGGCGAACTTCTCCATGGTGTCGAAGATCTCGTTCGCCTTCTGCTCGTCGATGCCGTTCTTCGCCGCGCCTTCCACGAAGATGCCGCGCTGCTCCGCCATCTCCTCCGGTTTCTTCTTGCCCATCGCGCGGCGCAGCATGTCGGCGCCGCCCAGCGTGTAGCCGGCAACCACCTGTGCCGCCTGCATCACCTGCTCCTGGTACACCATGATGCCGTAGGTGCTGCCCACCACCTTGTCCAGCAGAGGATGAGGGATCTTGACCTGCTCGCGCTTGTGCTTGCGGTTGATGTAATCGGGAATGAAGTCCATCGGACCCGGGCGGTACAGCGCGTTCAGCGCGATCAGGTCGTCGATGCAGTCGGGCTGGGCCTTGACCAGCGTGTCCTTCATGCCGCGCGATTCGAACTGGAACACCGCGGTGGTGTTCGCGTTCTTGAACACGCGATCGTAGGTCGGCTTGTCGTCCAGCGGGATGGTGTCGATGTCGAAGGCTTCCTGCCCCGGCAGCATGCGCACATAGCGCACCGCCCAGTCGATGATGGTCAGCGTGCGCAGGCCCAGGAAGTCGAACTTCACCAGGCCCACCGCCTCCACGTCGTCCTTGTCGTACTGGCTGACCGTGCTCTCGCTGCCCTCGGCGCAATACAGCGGACAGAAGTCGGTGAGCTTGCCCGGCGCGATCAGCACACCGCCCGCGTGCATGCCGACGTTGCGCGTCATGTCCTCCAGGCGCTCGCCCAGTTCCATCAGCTCTTCCACGCCCTCTTCGGCTGCGATGATTGCGTTGAATTCCGGCTCCATCTCGCGCGCCTTCGCCAGCGATACCGGCTTCACGCCTTCCACCGGCACCAGCTTGGACAGCTTGTCGCACAGGCCATACGGAAAATCGAGCACGCGCCCGACGTCGCGGATCACGCCCTTGGAGGCCATGGTGCCGAAGGTGGCGATCTGCGACACACAGGACTCGCCGTAATGGTGGCGCACGTACTGGATCACCAGTTCGCGCCCGTCCTGGCAGAAGTCCACGTCGAAGTCGGGCATGGACACGCGTTCCGGGTTGAGGAAGCGTTCGAACAGCAGCTCGTAGCGCAGCGGGTCGAGGTCGGTGATGCCCAGTGAATACGCCACCAGCGAACCTGCGCCGGAACCGCGCCCCGGGCCGACCGGCACACCGTTGGGAAACTTTTCGTCGCGGAACGATTTCGCCCAGCGGATGAAGTCGGCCACGATGAGGAAGTAGCCCGGGAACTTCATGTTGATGATGGTGTTGACCTCGAAATCCAGGCGCGCCTGGTATTCCGGCATCTTGGCCGCACGCGCCACCTCGTCCGGATACAGATGCAGCATGCGCTTTTGCAGTCCGCGCTGCGACTCGCTGCGCAGAAAATCGTCCAGCGACTCGTTGTTCGGCGTAGGGAAGTTGGGCAAGAAGTTCTTGCCGAGCCTGAGGGTGATGTTGCAGCGCTTGGCGATCTCCACGCTGTTCTGCAAGGCCTCGGGCAGGTCGGCGAACAGCGCCGCCATCTCGGCCTGGGTCTTGAAATACTGCTGTGCGGTGAATTGCTTCACGCGGCGCTTGTCGTTCAGCACATAGCCTTCGGCGATGCACACGCGCGCCTCGTGCGCCTTGAAATCATCCAGTGTGAGGAACTGCACCGGATGGGTGGCCACCACCGGCAGCGCCAGCTCCGCGGCCAGCTTCACCGTCTCGCGCACATGTGCTTCTTCGCGCGGCGCACCGCAGCGCTGTACTTCCAGGTAGTAACGGTCAGGGAACAATCCCGCGTATTCCTGCGCGACGACCTTGGCTGCGGCGGTACAGCCGTTCAGCAGGGTAGTGCCCACTTCGCCCAGATGCGCGCCGGACAGTGCGATCAGCCCTTCTGTACCCTCGCGCAGCCAGTGTTTCCTCACTTCGGGACGCCCGCGGTACTGGTTGGTGAGATAGGCTTGTGTGAGCAGTTCGCACAGACGCAAGTAACCGGCATGGGACTGGCACAGCAGCAGCAGCCGGTGCGGCTGGTCACGCACCGCATCGTTGGTAACGAACACGTCGCAGCCGACGATGGGCTTGAGGCCCGCGCCGCGCGCCTCCTTGTAGAACTTCACCAGACCGAAGACGTTGTTGAGGTCAGTGAGCGCCAGCGCCGGCATGGCATCCGCTTTCGCCGCCCCCACCGCCTCGCCTATGCGCACGATGCCGTCCGCGATGGAATATTCACTGTGCAGGCGAAGATGGACGAAGGATGGCTGGGACATGATAAGCGGCAAGATCTCTGGCCCGAAATTTTAACATCGGCGAAATGCGGACCGATCCAAAATTTCGAGGGAGATACATCACCCATCCCAAGGCACAACGAATGGCCCGATGTATCCTTCACAGACTCCGTTGAAGTGCGGTGAGGATCGAGCGATGAAAGGACAGGCATGAAGATCAGGCAATATCAGGTGGATGCATTCGCATCCCGCGTGTTCGAAGGCAATCCGGCAGCAGTCTGCCCTCTGGACGACTGGCTGGAGGACAGCATCCTGCAGGCCATCGCGGAGGAGAACAACCTGTCCGAGACGGCTTTCTTTGTGCGGTCGGCCAAAGGATACGAGCTGCGCTGGTTCACCCCTGTCCGGGAAGTCGACCTGTGCGGGCATGCCACGCTTGCGACGGCGCATGTCATCTTTGAAGAGCTTGGGCATACCGGCACGGACATCACCTTCGAGACCCGCAGTGGAGAACTGTTCGTCAGAAAGGACAAAGGGCTGCTGCAGATGGATTTCCCGGCACATCCGTCCAAGCCTTGCGAGACGATCGAACTGCTGGCCGAAGGACTGGTCCGCCAGCCCGTGGAAATGCTGGAAGCCGACGACTACCTCGCAATCTTCGAGCGCGAGGAAGACATCCTGGCGATCAAGCCGGACCACGCATTGCTGTCTCGACTCGGCCTGCGCGGAGTGATCGTTACGGCTCCAGGCAAGGACGTGGATTTCGTCAGCCGCTTCTTCGCCCCGAAGTACGGGATACCGGAGGACCCAGTCACAGGCTCCGCACACTGCACGCTGACTCCCTACTGGGCCGCCAGGCTGGGCAAAACCAACCTGACGGCCAGACAGTTATCGAGGCGAGGGGGGAGACTCACGTGTGAGCTACGCGAGGGGCGAGTGCTGATCTCCGGCAGCGCGGTCACCTTCATGAAGGGCGAGATCTCTGTATAAACGCCAGCGGGCGGGACTCAGCAGACCGCTCGCGTACCTCGAAGACTACACTTCCACTGCGCCAACAAAAACCGCCCACAAGGGGCGGTTTTGCATTTGGCGGAGAGGGAGGGATTCGAACCCTCGGTAGGCTATTCACCTACGCCTGATTTCGAGTCAGGTACATTCAACCACTCTGCCACCTCTCCAGACTCTGTCCGATGGGCCGCTTCACAGCTGACCGGCACCGAAGGGCGCGCATTTTACCAGCAACATTCTTTTTTCGGGCAGAATGTTCGCATGCGCAGCCTGCTTCCATTGCGACTCGCCGTTGTGATCGGGCTATTGGCCTGGTTGGCATTCAAGTTCACGACGGCCATCCCTTTGCCGGATTGGCATCACGGGGAATTGATCGTCATCGTGCCCAGTGACGGGATGGAAACGGAGACATCATTCGAGTCCGACCTGGCTGCGCTTCTTGCCAAGCAGCTCAACGTCAAACTTCTGGTGCAGCAACAGACCCCGGACACCGCCCTGTCCAGCCTGCGGGAGGGACGGGCCCATCTCGCCTTGGGCGTCCGCACGCACGCGGACCCCGCGCTGCGCTTCAGCGATGCCTACCAGGCGCTGGATGAACGCGTGGTGTGCGGGGGCGTCCCGGCCAAGTTCACCGATGACCTGGACACACGCCAGCTGGCGGTGGCAGCTGATTCGCCGCAGGAAACCGCCTTGCAGGAGCTGCGCGGTGAGCGCGACGACCTGGAATGGGCATCGCGCAAGGACACAACCCCCGAACACCTGCTGGAGGAAGTCGCGGAAGGCAGGCTGGAATGTACGGTCGCCAACGAGGAACAGATCGCATCCTTGCGCAACTTCTACCCCGACCTGCCGGAAGGCATGAGCCTGTACAGCCCCTCGCAGATGTCCTGGGCCATCTCGGCTGACGGCGACCCCGCGCTGCTGGGCGAGGTGAACAAGTTCATCGCCCAGATCAAACAGGACGGCACCCTGCGCCAGCTGATAGACCGGCATTACGGGTACAACGAGCGCCTGAGCACCGTGGACACGGCGACCTTCATCAGCCAGGCGCGCACGCTGCTGCCCCGCTATCGGATATGGTTCAGCGATGCGGCGGACCTGACCGGGCTGGACTGGCGCCTCGTCGCCGCGCTCGCCTACCGCGAATCGCGCTGGGACCCCGATGCCACATCGTTCACCAACGTGCGCGGCATGATGATGCTCACCGAAGAGACTGCCGACCGCATGGGGGTAGACAACCGCCTGGACGCACAGGCCAGCATCATGGCCGGGGCGCGTTATCTGCAACTGCTCAAGGAACAGCTGCCGCTGCGCATATCGGAGGAGGACAGGCTGTGGATGGCGCTGGCCGCCTACAACCAGGGCATGGGGCACCTGGAGGACGCGCGTGTGCTGGCGGCGCAATCAGGCTTGAACCCCGACGTGTGGGCAGACGTGAAACGCATGATGCCACTGCTGTCGCGCTCCGAGTATTCCAGCAAGCTGAAGCATGGGCGGGCGCGGGGCGGCGAGGCCGTGGTCCACGTGGAGACGGTGCGCCTGTACCACGACATGTTGAAACGATTGGACGCCCAGAACGAGCTGCGCGAGTCGCCGCTCACCCTGCAGCGCAGGTTCGCCAAGCTGTTCCAATACAAGCTGGGACTACCCCCGAGACAATAACCAGCGGTTGACCGCCAGGGAGGCTGCCGCAGGCCCCAAACGCGGACTGACCGCCATCAGCCTGTTCAGCCATCCCGGCACCACGACCTCGCTTCCCGCGAGCATGCCGAAATACGCGGCATGCGCCACCGCGCGCGCGTCCATGGGCTTGGTCCAGCTGAACATCCGCGTGCCCTTGGCTCCTGCGGTCTGTTCGAACTCGGTGGCGGTGGCGCCCGGACAGAGTGCCGTGACGCTCACTCCGCTGCCGTGCAGCTCGCTGCGTATGCTGCGCGAGAAGGACAGCACATAGCTCTTGCTAGCGTAATACACCGCCATGCCCGGACCGCCCGGCTGGAAGCCTGCCAGCGAAGCTACGTTCAATATCCTGCCGTGCTTCCTTTCGAGCATGCCCGGCAGCGCGTGACGCGTGAGCGAGGTCAGCGTGGAGACGTTGAGATGGATCATGCGCTCTATCTGCTCGGGCGCCTCGTCGGCAAATTCGCTCGCATCACTGAAGCCCGCGTTGTTCACCAGCACGTCCACATTGGGCTCGATCTCGCTGATCGCACGCCATAGCGCCTCGCCGGCATAAGGCTGCGCAAGGTCCATGGGGACGGCATGTGCTTCGAAGCCATACATCCGGTTCATGTCATCGGCCAGCTCCTGCAGGCGATCCCCCCGGCGCGCCACGAGGATCAGGTCGTAGCCCCGGGAGGCGAATATGGGCGCAAGCTCCATGCCTATGCCGCTAGATGCGCCGGTGATGACTGCGGTCTTCTTGTACATGGCGGTCTCCTTGCCTACATTTGTCGGAACAGATGGGCATAGCTGCGGCTCACCGCGACTTTCTCCGGCCTGTCGCGCAGGGTCAGCACGACCTTGCCCAGCAGGTCGTGATGGGCCGCAACGATCTGCCGCACGTTGACCAGCGTACTGCGATGCACCTGCCAGAACTGTTCGCTATCCAACTTTCCGGCCAGTTCCTTGAGCGGGGTACGCAACAGCAACTCCGCATCACGGGTGAGCATCGTGGTGTACTTGTCTGCGGATTGGAAGTAGCACACTTCGTCCACCGCCACCATGCGCACCGTCTGCCCGACCTGCGCACGCAGCCAGCGCAGAGGCTCCTGCTTCACCGCCAGCATCTGCTGCAGGCGGGTGAGCAGGACATCGGGCACGGCGGCGCTCCTCTGCTGGAGCCGCTGTACACAGCGCGCCAGACGCTCGTCGGAGACCGGCTTCAGCAGGTAGTCCACGGCGGCCTGCTCGAAGGCTTGCACCGCGTGGTCATCGAAGGCGGTGATGAACACCACGCGGCAATCGTGCGCCGCGCGCGCCGCATCCAGCCCGCTCTGTCCGGGCATGCGTATGTCGAGGAAAGCGATGTCGGGTGCGAGCTCGGCCAGTGCGGCGGCCGCGGCCTCGCCGTCGTGCACCACCGAGACGATCTGCAGTTCGGGCCACAGCTGCGAGAGGCGGCGGCGCAGGTCTTCCGCCAGGTGTATCTCGTCGTCGGCGATGAGGGCTTTCATTCTGTGCCGTCATTCCGGCGCATGTCAGAATCCAGTTGGCGGCAACAAAATGACATCAGGATCTGGCCCGCTGCGCGGGGTGTTCGTTTTGCTGGATTCCGGCGTGCGAATGACGAGTAGACAAATTATCGAGGTTCATCGCGGCAACTCCAGCACCGCGGTCGCGCCGCCATCGGGGTTGCCCTGCAGCACGAGGCCGCCCTTCTCGCCGAACAGTGCCTCAAGGCGTGCGCGAACGTTCGCAAGCCCCGCCCCGCCGCTCTCGGATCCCACCAGCCCGACGCCCGTGTCGCTCACCTCTATGCGCAGGGTCCCGCCTGTAGCATTGACGCTGATGCCTATCCTGCCGCCGCCGACCTTGGGCTCTATGCCGTGGCGCACCGCGTTCTCCACCAGCGGCTGCAGCAGCATGGGCGGGAAGGCGGTGCGCCTTGCATCGTCGGCTACATCCACCGTCCAGCGCAGCCGCTCGCCGAAGCGTATCTTCAGTATCTGCAGGTAGTTCTCCAGCATCTCCAGCTCATCGCCCAGGGTCGCACGCTCGCTGCGCGCACGCACCAGCGCGACGCGCAGCCAGTCGTTGAGGCGCTCTAGCAGGCTTTTAGCAAGCGCGGGGTCGCTGTCTATGAGACTGCTCACGTTCGCGAGCGTGTTGAAAAGGAAGTGCGGCTCTATCTGCGCCTGCAGCATCTTGAGCTGCGCCTCCATCTCGCGCTTCTCGCTCTCCATCTGATGCTCGCGCCGCAGCCTGACTTCGGCGCCCAGCTGCTCTATGCGCTGGCTCAGGTAATAGGTGATGCTGCCTATGCCGCCGAAGAACAGGCCGATCACCACCGCGAGCCACGCGCGCGGGTCGCTCCAGTCACCGGCGCCGGTGAGCCACGCCGCGAGCGTGACCCCGAACATCACGCTGCCGGGGAAGGTGAACGTGAGCACCAGTGACCGCCAGCGCCTGCTCCCCACCCGACACATCACCGTGGAGTTGATGGCGTACATGGACAGGCCTATGCACTGCGAGAAGACGAAGTTCACCCAGAAGCTGTCCTCGAAGCTGATCAGCGTCAGCAGGCCAGCGATTGCCGTGTTGAACAGTATGGAGAAGAGTGTGGTGTAGAGCAGGTTGTTTCGCATGGCCGGATTATGTCTGCACCATCAGGGCAGGACAACCTTCAGCCCGAGCGTCGCGCTGCGCGTAAGCAGCGCTGGGAGCTCCTGGCGTGCATTGCCCACGTTCCACATCAGCATCGCGAACGCGCTCAGATGCGTGTTCAACGCCGTCTCGCCGTAGGCGGCGACCTGGTCGCTGCCATCGGTGACGTTGTGCGTATACATCAGGCGCCAGTATTCGTCGCTCTCCATCAGGTTGCTCTGCCACACCATATGCAGGTAGTCGCGGCCCAGCAGGCGTGGCGCATAGGCCAGTGCCATGCCCGCCGAGAGCGGCGAGGCTGCGGCCCGCGAGAAATAGGCGGATGCCTCGGCGGTCGTGTAGCCGTAGCCATCGTGCAGATACTCTACGGCGAGCGACCTGCCGTCCTCGAAGGTGTAGCTCGCGCCTGCCAGCGCGGAGGTGCGGCGCGGCGATACTGCCTGCAGGGCGAAGGGCTGCGCCATGTCAGCTGGCGAGACGAGGGCCGATGGTCGCGCAGACGAACCCAGTTCGCCGTAGAGCAACAGCATGTCGCTCGCGGTGTACTGGGCATGCGCCCCCAAGAAGGCCCGAACCCCCTGCGCTTTGGCCGCCACCGCACCGCTCGCCCACGCCTCTCCTCTCAGGTCCAGCTTCATGAGCCAGCTGTCGCGCCACTGGTCGGGCTGCGCCGCATGACCTGAACGCACGATGTGCGCCAAAGTGACGCTGTGTTGCACATCTGGCGTCCATGCCACCTTCAGATTGTCCATGCCCGACAGCTCGCGCATCGGGTCGCTGCGCCCGTTGTCGAAATAGTAGGGACTGGACGGCGAACGGAACTGCCCCGCGCCCCAGTTGAACACCTCGCGCCCCGCTGCGACGTTCCAGCCCTCTGCCACGCGCACGCGCAACTGCCACTGGCTGAGATAGCCTTCGTGCGGTGCTTGCGCGCCGAAGGCGTTGCGCTGCTCACGCACCGAGACGATGGGGCGGGCGGTGAGACGCACCGCTTCGTTCTCTGCCTTGAGGTTCATGCGCAGTTCAGCCGTGTCGCTCGCCTGCACCAACCGCGCAAGCCGGTTGCCGGGATCGAGCACGCTGTCCGCTCGCAGGCTCGTGCGAGTGGCATAACCATAGAGCGTGCCATCCCAGGAGACGCGGCCATCCTGTTCGGCAAATGCGGGGGCCGCCGCGAGCAGGATCAACGGGATCGCGAAGCGCATGGCTAGTGCTCCAACCTGTGCCGTTCGCCCAGCGGGAAGAAACGCAGGCGGTCCGACCAGCCCTCGCGCGCGAACGCACGCTCGACGTCGGCCCGCCCTTCGCGAAAATGCGACCAACCCTCGTAGTGGATGGGATAGGTATGCCGGGCGTCCAGCGCCCTTGCGGCTTCTACCGCCTCACTTGCGCTGAAGGTGTAGTGCAGCGCACCGGTCCCTTTGAAGCTGGCACGCCCCACGTGCAGGATGGCCGTGCCTATGCGGAAACGCCGCGCGACCTCATGGATGCCGCCGAACATCACCGTATCGCCGCTGATGTAGAGCGCCCCGTCACGCTGGCCCTCCCATTCCAGCAGGAATCCGGTGACCGGGCCGGTGATGGGCTTCATGAACCACGGGCCGTGCTGTGCCGGGGTGGCCGTGATACGCACGCGCTCACCTTTACTCCCTGTCAGCGTCTCCTGTTGCCATGGCTTCATCCCTATGGCCCGTCCTCCCAGGCGGCGCGCCGCAGCCGGCGTGGTATGGCAGGTCTTGGCCGTTGCCAGTAGACGGCGCCCTGCCACATCGAGGTTGTCGCCGTGCTGATCATGGCTCAGTAGCACGGAATCGCACCCCTCCAGCTCGACGGGATAGCTGCCCGGCACGGACTTGCGCCGGTAGCGTGCCATGCCCATGATGTCATACGTCCGGCCGGGGGGATCGAACACTGGATCGGTGAGCAGACGCAAGGAACCGATCTCGATCAGCAGGGTTGCGGTGCCGTAATGGGTGACGAAGACTTCCAAGTCGTTCATTGCAGCTGCCCCAGATCGAACTCGGATGCCGCGACCTTCTTCACCTTGACGGTGCCGAATTCCATCACCGTCTCGGCATCTATCAATGCGTCGCGTATGGTCATCCTGTTCACGAAGGGGATGCGCCGGCCAGCGTGCTCGATGGTGTTGTCATATTCGAAACGCGCGGTCTTGAGCAGCTTGCCGGATAGCGAGTAGAACTCGGCCTTCACGCCAACCAGGCGCTTGACCGACACCCAGTAGCGTATCCTGTCGTAGGTAGCACGCTTGTGCTTCGCGGTGAGGTCGAGCACGTAGCATTCCTCTCCTTCCAGCGTCTCGGTCGCAGCCAGTTGCGCGTCGTAGTCCTTCGCGTAGTTGGTGGCGGCGATGTCGCCGTTGGAGGCCTGCCCGCTCATGCGCTGGCGCGGCGAGATGGGGATGGGCTTGGACAGGCCGGGCTTCGTGAGCCACATGTTGCGCTCCACCTGCAGCATCTTGGAGCCCTTGAAGCGAGCCGGCTCCAGGGTCTCCGCCACGCTGGAATCGTCCACCGCCTTCACCACGATACGCTGTGGCTCGTCCACCTTGTCGCCGTCGCGAGACCGCAGCCTGATCTCCCACACGATGCCGGGAAGGCCGCCGCCGCGAGCCTGGTCTGAGTCTTTAAGGATGGTCTGTGCGTCGGGGGCCGCGAACGAGACGCTGCTCCACAGCAGCGCGACAGACAGTACACATAGTCTTCTGGTATTCATGGTCTCCCTCAATCGGTCAGTCTCTTCAACGCCAGGGCCAGGAGCGCGACGAACAGCACCTCGGCGCAGAACAGCGACAGCATGTACGCGTTCGGTGCGCCATCCGCGATGAATCCGACGCCCCTAGCCATCGCCGTTGCGGCGAGCACCAACAGGGAGCCGACCAGGCCAGCGTGGACAGTCTCCCGCTGCCGCGAGCAGAACCAGAACAGCAGTCCTATGCCCAGCCCCATTCCGCCGTAGGTGGCGCGCATGTCGATCACGGCGCTGGAGGTGGCAGGTCCCCCGCCGGTTATCGCGTTGGCGAAGAATCCGGGCGCGACGGCGAAGCAGATGCCGAAGGCGACGAAGAGCGCCGAATTGAGCCGCAAGACGTTGGTGGCGAACTTCATCTGCCCCTCCTCACACATGCCCCAGCGCATCGATGATGTCCTTCTTCGCCGCGCGTCTTGCAGGCATGTAGGCCGCGAGCGTACCCACCAGCACCATCAGGACGAAGGTGTAGACCGTGCGCCAGACATCGAGGTCCACCAGCAACGGCACCGGGCTCGCGCTGTTGGGCGGGATGTATGAGATGTTCGCCGCGTTGACGCCCCAACGCACCAGCGCCGAGATTGCCAGGCCCACCACGCACCCTATCAGCGACAGCAGCATCGACTCCGTGGTGAACAGGCGCACCACGCCGCTGCGCTTCAGGCCTATGGCACGCAGCGTGCCGATCTCGCGGGTGCGCTCGATCACCGTCATGCCCATGGAGTTGGTCACGCTCATCAGCACCACGGTCAGCACGATGGAGAAGATGAAGCCGAAGATCATGTCGAACATGCCGTGCACCTGATTGTAGAAATCAGACAGGTCCTGCCAGGTCAGCATCTCCACGTCGAACCCGGCTGCCTTGAGTTTCGCCAGCAGACGGTCGCGCATCATCTCCGTGCGGTCGGCGCTATCGAGCAGGATGGTCAATCGCGCAGCCCGCCCTTCCGCATCGAGCAGGCTGCGCGCAAGTGCGAGCGACACGAAGGCGAATTTGTCATTGCTGCCAGCGTTGCCGGTGTTGAAGGAGTGCCCCAGCGTGATGTCTGCGGCGTTGGCCTGGCCGGTCAGCGTGTTCACCAGCACCTGCGCCTGTTCACCTTCCTTGAGGTGCAGCATGTCGGCCAGCCCCTCGCTTAGCCCGACGACCTCGGGATGGTCCTTGTCCAGGCGCATGCGCATGTTGTCGAACATGCCGCTCTTGCGCTCGGCCTCGGTGAGCCCGCCCTGGCGCAGCTTCATCACCGCCTCCGGCTCTATGCCTTCGGCGATGAAGATGGTGCTCACGCGGCCGTTGCTCACCAGCCCGCTCATCGCCAGGCGGGGTGCCACCAGCTCCACATGCGGTTCTTCCTGGACCAGCTTCGTGATGGCGGCGACTTCCTGCGCGGAAAGCAGGTAGCGCTCTGGGTCCAGCCTGCCTTCGGTGCGCATGCCTTTCTTGTACAGCGTGAGGTGGCCCAGCATCTCGCCGTGTATGGACTGCCGGGCGAGTCCGTCGTAGATGTTGTGCGTGTATCCCGCAAAAAGCACGATGGCGGAGAAGCCGAGGGCGATGGCCAGCAACGTCACCATGGAACGGCGGCGGTTGCGCAGCAGGCCGCGCAAGGCGAGCTTGATCATGTTCTTCATTGCAGCCCTTCTTCGACCGTCATTCCGGCGCAAGCCGGAATCCAGTGGAAAAGAAATCCCCGCCCAGCGGACGACATCAAAGATACGTCGCCCTGCTTCGCAGGGCTTGTTTGAATGGCTGGATGGCCGTTCCTCGAAACTCGCCGCTGGCTCGTTTTCCGGCCTGCGCCGGAATGACGTATCAAATTCTTCATGCAGTCACCTCGTCACTCACGATGTCGCCGTCACGGAGCAGTATCTTGCGGTCCACGTGGTCCAGCAGACGCTGGTCGTGCGTGGTGAACACGAAGGTCACCTCGCGCGAGCGGTTCATCTCGCGCATCAGGTCCACGACCATACGGCTGTTCTCGGAGTCTAGGTTCGCGGTCGGCTCGTCGGCGATCACCAGCCTGGGATTCACCACCAGGGCGCGTGCGATGGCCACGCGCTGGCGCTGGCCGCCCGAGAGCTTGTCCGGCAGCGAGTCCACGAACCGTTCCAGCCCCACGTCAACCAGCGCTGCGGATGCGCGCCCCCGCGCCTCGTGCTCGGCCACGCCCTGTATCTGCAACGGCAGCATCACGTTCTCCAGCGCGGAGAGCACGGGCACGAGGTTGAAGTTCTGGAACACGAAGCCCAGCTTGTGGCTGCGGAACTCGGTGAGCGCATCGTCCACCAGCTCTCGGGTGTCCTGCCCGTCGAAATGCACTTCGCCTGTCGTGGGCGCGTCGATCAGGCCGATGATGTTCATCAGCGTGGATTTGCCGCTGCCCGACGGTCCCCACACAGCGAGGAACTCGCCTGCGTGGATGTCGAGCGAGATGCCGTGCAGCGCCTCTATGACGGTCTCGCCCAGCATGAAGCGGCGCCGGATGTCGCGCAGTTGGAGTATGGGGGTGCGGCTGGCGTCCATGTTGCCCTCACTCTATGCGTATGGATTGCGTGGTCAGGCCATCGCCCACCGTGAACGCCGCGTCAGCGAACTTGGGCGGCCCGAACCTCCCCTTTGCGTTGCGCGAGATCCCTACGGGTTCGCTGGGCATGCCGATGAGATTGCGATCCAGCCTGCCGTTGCCGTTGATGTCGGCGAACACCGACACAGCATATTCGCCTGCAGGCAAGTTGGGAATCAGCAGTTCTGCGGTGTCTCCTGCAGCGGCCACCACCCTGCGGATCGCCCTGTCGTCGCGAGAAGGGAAATCCGCCGCCGAGGTGTGGATGGCCACGTAGAGGTTCTTGCCGCTGAGGCCGCGCCCCTGCAGGCTCAGTTTCAGTTCGCCGGCCTGGCTGCCCGAAGACAGCAGCAGGGCGGCGGCAAAGGCGATGCGTTCCATGTTGCCTCCCGTGTCGTTGACAGGAGGCACTTTAGGGAAAGAGGGATGTAAGGGACAACGTTTTGCGACGAAACGCCGGAAACGGGGAGCGAACCGCACATCGCCTGGATGCCCTGCACAGGCAGGGATGCTGAGCCGCGGCGTATAAGTGGAAATCCCTTGCACTGAGAAACTGGCAAGGAATGCTTTTAACGGCATCTCTACATCTCAAACGGGTTTGAACACCATCCAATATAGATTCATCAGCGGCAGCAATGTCGCGATGCTTCCCCAGATATTCCAGCGCGTGCACAAGCGCCAGTACTCAGGCGGGATGTCGCCGCTGACTTTGAATGCACGCGCCATACGTTCCTGGCGAACCTGCACGGGGATCAACACCGTCACCCAGATCACCCCGGATGCACTGAACAACCACAAACCCCACGACAGCCAGCGTATCTGCAGCACATCCATGCCATACAGCGCCGCATTTCCCCAGCCCGCCGCCAACAGGACCACCGCCCCGCCAGCCGTGAAGATGTAATCCGTGAGCGTGACCTGACGTTGTGCAAAAGCGATGACCCGCGGATCGCGTGTGCGGTCGGCCATGAACTTCCACCAGCCGGTGATGATGACGTTGCCCATGAACATCACCACGCCCAGCAGGTGCAGGGATTTCAACCAAAGATAGTTGGAGTCCAATATCACTTCCCCTTTTAGCCCGATTGACCTGGGCAAAATTTAACGCCGCACGGGAGTTTAAGGAAGTGAATTGCGACGAAACGCCGGAAACGGGGAGCGAGTTGCTCCCCCGAGACTCAGATCGCGTTGATGGAGGCCAGTCCGCCCATGTAAGGACGCAGCACTTCCGGCACCTTCACGCTGCCATCAGCCTGCTGATAGTTCTCCAAAATCGCGACCAACGTGCGGCCCACGGCGAGGCCGGAACCGTTCAGCGTATGCACCAGCTCGGGCTTGCCCGCCGCGTTGCGGAAGCGCGCCTGCATGCGACGCGCCTGGAAAGCCTCGCAGTTGGAGACCGAGGAGATCTCGCGGTAGGTGTTCTGCGCCGGCAGCCAGACTTCGAGGTCGAAAGTCTTGGTCGCACCGAAGCCCATGTCGCCGGTGCACAGGCTCACGACGCGGTACGGCAGGCCCAGCTTCTTCAGGATGGCCTCGGCGTGGCCGACCATCTCTTCCAGCACCTCATAGCTTTTCTCGGGATGCGCGATCTGGACCATCTCGACCTTGTCGAACTGGTGCTGACGGATCATGCCGCGCGTATCGCGGCCATAGGAACCCGCCTCGGAACGGAAGCACGGCGTGTGGCCGGTTAGCTTGATGGGCAACGACTCCAGCGCAACGATCTCGCCGCGCACGGTGTTGGTCAGCGTCACTTCGGAAGTCGGTATCAGGTACAGCGCCTCGCCCTCACCTTCCTGACCGCCCTTCTTGGCAGCGAACAGGTCGGCCTCGAACTTGGGCAGCTGCCCAGTGCCGCGCAAGGTGTCGGCATTGACGATGTAGGGCGTGTAGCACTCGGTGTAGCCGTGCTCGGCCGTCTGCGTATCCAGCATGAACTGGGCGAGCGCGCGGTGCAGCTTGGCGACCGGACCGCGCATGAAGGTGAAGCGCGCGCCCGCCAGCTTGGCGCCGGTATCGAAGTCCAGCCCCAGCGGCGCGCCAACATCGACGTGGTCCTTCACCTCGAAATCGAACTTGGGCGGCGTACCGACCTTGCGCACTTCGACGTTGTCAGCTTCCGACTTGCCGACCGGAACGCTGGCGTGCGGCATGTTGGGGATGGTGGAGAGGAAGGCATCCATCTCGGCCAGCACGCGAGGCAAGGCCTCCGATTCCAGCTTCTTCAGCTCATCACCCAGCGCCCCGACCTCGGCCATGATTGCGGACACATCCTCTCCCTTGGCCTTGGCCTGGCCGATCTGCTTGGAGGCCGCGTTGCGCTTGGCCTGCAACTCCTGCGTGCGGGTCTGTATGGTCTTGCGCTCTGCTTCCAGCTGTTCGAACTTCGCTGCGTCCAGCTGGTAGCCGCGCGTCGCCAAGCGTGCCGCCACACCGGCCAGATCGTTACGCAATGCCTGTATATCCAACATGAGAAACCTCGCTATATCTTTCGCAACACGTAGATGATCACTTCGCCGTAATAAGGGATGGGGGAACTCAGTTCAGGCGGCAACTTGCGCGTGAACAAGGGCCTCAGGATCTCGCTCAACATGCTTTTCCCGTGCATCCGGTTCACCGCCACCTCGATGATCTCCAGTCCGGATCTGCGCGCAGCGCCGCGCACAAAGGTCATGTCGATCGGATGCAGATGATAGGCCATCTTCTGTTCCGCGCTCACCGGCTTGAAATACTTGTGGAAACCGTGGATATGCGCGGAACGGCGCGAGCGATAGCTATCCACATTGGGCGTGGAGATGAACACCAGGCCGCCCGGCTTCACCAAACGGGCACATTCACGCATGAAGAACGAGGGGTTCTCCAGGTGCTCTATACCTTCTATGGAGACCATCGCATCGAATTCACCGTCGGCAAACGGTAGTGTGCAGTTGGCATCGGCCAACACGCGCCGGGCAGGATCGAAGTAGAACGGCTCCACCGCCTCGATGTCCACGGCCTTGACCTGCGCGCCCAGCTTGCCCAGCCGCGCAGAGAACGCGCCCGCGCCGCATGGCAAGTCGCACACCTTCTTACCCCGCATCTCGCCGAGATAGTGCTGCACCAGCTCGTACACGCGGTTGTGTGTGTTGGGGGCCGCCGCATGTTCCGGCCAGGATTCCGGACCGACTTGGTCGATCAACCTTACTGCAATTGCCATTACACCCTCTACGTCTTCTGTTTCCTTGCCACATCCAGCGCACGCAGGTGCGCCAGCTTCTCCGATATCTTGCCTTCCAGCCCGCGGCCGGTGGGTTCGTAGAAACTCACCTCTGGCATGCCTTCCGGGAAATAGTTCTCGCCCGCCGCATAGCCCTCCGCCTCGTCGTGTGCGTAGCGATAGTTCTTGCCGTAATCGAGCTGCTTCATCAGTTTGGTCGGCGCGTTGCGCAAGTGCAACGGAACTTCGCGCGAGCCATCTTCCCGGACGAAAGCGCGGGCGGCATTATACGCGACGTATCCGGCATTCGACTTGGCCGCGACGGCCAGGTAGATCACCGCCTGCGCCAGCGCCAGTTCGCCCTCAGGCGAGCCCAGACGCTCGAAGGTGGCTGCTGCATCGTTGCACAACTGCATGGCCCTCGGGTCGGCCAGGCCTATGTCCTCCCACGCCATGCGCACGATGCGCCGCACGAGGTATCTGGGATCGGCCCCGCCGTCCAGCATGCGCGTGAACCAGTAGAGCGCGGCATCGGGATTGGAGCCGCGCACCGACTTGTGCAGCGCGGAGATCTGGTCGTAGAAGGCCTCGCCGCCCTTGTCGAAACGGCGCATCTTCTGCGCCAGCGTGGCATCAAGGAATTGCGTATCCACCTTGTTCACCCCAGCCGCCTCAGCCGCGGTCTGCAACTGCTCCAGCACATTGAGGAAGCGGCGTGCATCGCCGTCCGCGTAACCTATGATGCGCTCCCTCGCCGCCGGCTCGAATGAGATGCCCTGCAAAGCGACCTGCTGCGCGCGGTCGAACAAGGCTTCCATCTCGGCATCGGACAGCGATTGCAGCACGTACACCTGCGCCCGCGACAACAAGGCATTGTTCAGCTCGAACGACGGGTTCTCGGTGGTCGCGCCGATGAAGGTGACCAGCCCCTGCTCGACATAGGGCAGGAAGGCGTCCTGCTGCGCCTTGTTGAAGCGGTGCACTTCGTCCACGAACAGGATGGTATGGCGTCCGCTCTGCTGCAGGGTCTGCTCGGCCTGCGCGATGGCCTCGCGGATGTCCTTCACGCCGGACAGCACCGCTGACAGCGGCACGAACTCGGCATCGAAGGCGGAAGCCATGAGGCGTGCCAGCGTGGTCTTGCCCACGCCCGGCGGCCCCCACAGGATCATGGAGTGCAGCTTGCCCGACTGGAACGCCAGGCGCAGCGGCTTGCCTTCGCCCAGTAGATGGGATTGCCCAATGACCTCGTCGATGTGCTTGGGGCGCAGCCGCTCGGCCAGCGGCGCGGCCGGCTGGTTCGGGGCGAACAGGTCGCCCATCATTCGCTCAGCACGTCCGCGCCCTTGGGCGGCACGAAGCGGAACAGCTGCGACGACAACGAAGGGTTGCTCATGAAGGAAGAGAAATGCAGCACGGTGTGGTGGCCGAACGCGTCATGCAGCTCCATGGCCACCAGCTCGGACTTGCCGTTGAACGCCATGAGTATCTTCTCGAAGGTGGTCTCGGCCGACTTGGGCGTGGCCTGCAGCCATTCCAGACCGTCTCGGTCTTCGAGGTCCTTCAGAGCGAAGCCGTGCTCGATCTCGTTGCTGCCGGAGAGCAGCGCCGCCGGGCTGCTGCCCAGCGCCGCATCCAGCTTCTTCACCGTGACCTGGTTAAGGTCCACGTCGTACATCCAGAACTGTTTGCCGTCCCCGACGATGAGCTGCTCATACGGCTTCTGGTAGACCCAGCGGAACTTGCCAGGGCGCACGAACTGCATGGTGCCCGAGGCGGACTGGATGCGTCGCCCTTTCTTGTCTTGCACATCCTGAGTGAAGCTGGCCTGCGCGGAGCGCGTGCCGGAGATGAAGGCGTTGAGCCTCTCGATCGCGCTAGCGTGCGCATCGAAGGTCATCAGACACAGAGCAGTGATACAAAGCCTCTTCAACATCGTCATTCCGCCCTTGCTGGCGCGATCACTTCGCGATTGCCATTAGCCTGCATGGGCGACACCAGGCCCGCCTTCTCCATCGCCTCGATCAGACGCGCCGCGCGGTTGTAGCCTATGCGCAGGTGGCGCTGCACCAGAGAGATGGAGGGACGGCGCGTCTTGAGCACGACCTCCACGGCCTGGTCGTACAGCTTGTCAGCTTCGGCATCACCGCCTCCGCCGTCGTATTCGCCTTCGGCCGGCTCGTCGAGCGAGGTGAGCACGCCCTCGATGTAGTTGGGCTCACCCTGCGCCTTAAGGTGTTCGGTGACGCGGTGCACTTCCTGGTCGGAGACAAAGGCGCCGTGCACGCGCTGCGGATGGCCGCTCCCCGGCGGCAGGTAGAGCATGTCGCCCTGCCCCAGCAGCGACTCCGCGCCCATCTGGTCGAGGATGGTGCGCGAGTCGATCTTGGAGGACACCTGGAAAGCCACGCGCGTCGGCACGTTGGCCTTGATCAGGCCGGTGATCACGTCCACCGACGGACGCTGCGTGGCCAGCACCAGGTGGATGCCGGCCGCACGCGCCTTCTGCGCCAGCCGCGCGATGAGCTCTTCCACCTTCTTGCCCACCACCATCATCAGGTCGGCCAGTTCGTCGATGAAAATCACGATGAACGGCAGCTCTTCCAGCGCCTCCGGATTCTCCGGCGTGATGCTGAACGGGTTAGTCAGCGACGATCCGGCCTTGATCGCGTCGCGCACCTTCTGGTTGTAGCCGGCGATGTTGCGCACACCAAGTGCGGACATCAGCTTGTAACGCTTGTCCATCTCCTGCACGCCCCAGTTGAGTGCGGACGCCGCCTGGCGCATGTCGGTGACCACGGGGGCCAGGAGGTGCGGGATGCCCTCATACACAGACAGTTCCAGCATCTTGGGGTCGATCAGGATGAGGCGCACCTGCTGCGGCGTGGATTTGTACAGCAGCGACAGGATCATGGCATTGATCGCCACCGACTTGCCGGAACCGGTGGTACCCGCCACCAGCGCGTGCGGCATCTTGGCGAGGTCCGCCACCACCGGCTTGCCCGAGATGTCCTTGCCCATGGCCATGGTGAGCGGAGAATGCATCTCGGCATACACCTGCGACCCCAGGATCTCGGACAGGTGCACGATCTGGCGCTTCGGGTTGGGCAGCTCCAGCGCCATGTAGGTCTTGCCGGGGATGGTCTCGACCACGCGTATGCTCACCACCGACAGCGCACGTGCCAGGTCCCGCGCCAGGTTGACGATCTGGCTGCCCTTCACGCCGACCGAGGGATCGATCTCGTAACGCGTGATGACCGGGCCGGGATAGGCGCCGACCACCTTGACCTCGACGCCGAAGTCCTTGAGCTTGCGCTCGATGAGACGGGAGGTGAATTCCAGCGTATCAGCGGAAACCACTTCGACCTCTTGCGTCACCTCGTCCAGCAGGCGCAACGGCGGCAGGTCGGAATCCGGCAGGTCCGCGAACAGCACGACCTGTTTCTCCTTCTCCACGCGCTTGGATTTGGGCACTTCGATGACAGGCATCTCGATGTGGATGGGCAGATGCTCTTCCACGCGCTTCTTCTCTTCCTCGACGACGACTTCGCGCTGCTGCATCGCCTGCGCGCCTATGCGCTTGTCCTCCCACGTGTGCCAGCGCAGGCGCGCCCACGCCCAGGAATCTTCCAGAGTGGCACCCAGCCAGTCGATGAAGCGCAGCCAGGACAGGCCGGTGTAGAGGCTGAAGCTTGCGGCCATCAGCACGAGCAGGAACAGGGTCGCACCGGTGAAACCCAGGGTATGGGACAGCGCCTTGCCCAAGACTGCGCCCAGCATGCCGCCGGGAGCCAGGGGTAGCTCGACCTGCCAGGTGTAGAGCCGCAGCGCCTCCAGCGCGCTGCTCGCGAACAGCAGCACGAAAAAGCCAGTCAACGACACCCACAAGGCACGCTGATCGAACAGGCTGTCTGCGCGCATATGTCGGTAGCTCGCCCACACGCGCTGCAGCATCAGGGTCACCCACCACCAAGCCGAGAAACCGAAGAGATAGAGCATCACGTCGGCCAACCACGCCCCCAGAGTGCCGCCGGGATTGTGCGTGACCGCAGCCGTCGCGCTGTGCGACCAGGAAGAGTCGGTGCGGTCGAAGCCGAACAGGATGAGGATGAGATAGAGCGCCGCCGCCATCAGCAGCAGCCAGCGTGATTCTCGCAACAGGTTCAGCAGACGTTCAGGCAGCGGGGAGCGCGGTGCGTCGTGCAATGCCATCAGACTTCCCTGTACTTCTCGAACGCACCGGACTCCTCGGAAGCGATGAAACCGAAGCGACGCGCAGTAGCCACGGCATCGATGCGCGTACTGACATGCAGCGCCTGATAGATGGCGGCGACGTGGATCTTGACCGTACCTTCGGCCAGGTCGAGCTTCCTGGCGATGTCCGTGTTGCTGAGCCCTGCCCCGATGTACTGCAGCACCTCCAGCTGGCGCGGGGTCAGCCCGTACTTGCTGGCGCGCTGGCTGCGCTTGTCGGTCACATTCATGCCGATGTCCATCTTGGCGACCGCCTGCTGCAGCAGTTGCGGCGGCAGATAGACGCCGCCGTCCATCACCATGCGCAATGCGGACAGCATCACCTTGCTCGGCGACATCTTGGAGATGAAGCCCATGGCGCCCAGGTTCATCACGTTCTCGATGTCGTCGCGCTGGTCGGAACCGGATACGACCACCAGGGGGATGTCAGGGAAGCGCTGGTGGAACAGCTGCAGCGAAGGCACCCCATCGCTGTCCGGCATGTTCAGGTCCAGCAGGGCGAGATCTATGTTGGGGTTCGCGTTGACCAGCTGCAGGGCTTCGGTGAAGTTGCCCGTGTCTATGATCTCCACCTCGTCGGCGAGTTGTTGCAGCACGTAGCGCATGCCGTCGCGGAACAGCGCATGGTCATCCACCAGCAGAACTTTTATTTTCATCAGACTCCCCTAAGCCAACGCCGCCATCATACCATTCATAGCTCCGACGACCCCGCACCCTGCATGACCATGAACATAGCCGAACGCAGACGCATCGGGGCGATGGGCTTGTGCAGCAGGCTCGCCTCACTCTTGTGTATGGCCTGCAGGGTCTCGGGGCCTGTATCGCCCGTGACCACCAGCGCGGGCAAGTCGCCCCAGAACTCGCGCATCTGCCGCATCACGTCCAGCGCCGTCTGGTTGTCTGGGAGACGGTAGTCGCACACGAGCAGGTCGGGACGGGCTACGGCCATGTCCAGCTTGCGCAGCACTTCCGCGCCGCTCGCCTCGGCGAACACTCGACAGCCCCAGCCCTCCATGAGCTCAGCCGTGAATTCACGGATCTCAGGATCGTCCTCGACCAGGGCGATCACCTTGCCTTCCACGTTGAAGCGGGTCTGCGTGATGATGAAGGGACGCGCCAGCATCCCAGGATCACCTGTGTTCACGAAGAAACTGAAGGTCGACCCACGTCCCGGCTCAGACTCCACCTTTACCTTGTAGCCCAGCAGTTCCTCCACACGGCGCACGATGGCCAGCCCCAGGCCCAGGCCTTTGCGCCGATCCCGATGCGGATTGTCAGCCTGGTAATACTCCTCAAAGATCTGGGGCAACACCTCCGGTCGTATGCCTATGCCCGTGTCCTGCACCGCGATCGACACCCGGTTCGGCACACACTCGCAGCACACCCGCACATGCCCCTTGTCGGTGTAGCGTATGGCATTGGAGACCAGGTTGCGCAGCATGCGCTCCAGCAGGAAAGGGTCGCTGTAGACCACCACATCACAATCCACCGGGCAGGGTCCACCAGCACCAGGCAATTCGAGCGACAGGCCCTTAGCCTGAGCCAACGGCGTGAAGTCCACGTACAGACGGTCGAACAGGTCGTAGAGCGCGAAATGCTGCCAACGAGGATTGATGATGCCCGCGTCCAGGCGCGATACGTCCAGCAGGTCGTCGAACATGTCCACCAGCGAATTCACCGACTTGCCGATCTGGCCAGCCAGGCGCAGTGTCTCGGGCTCCTTGGCGTTATCCTGCAGCGCCTCGGTGAACAGACGCAGGGCCTGCAGAGGCTGGCGCAGGTCGTGGCTGGCGGTGGCGAGGAAGCGGGACTTGGTCTTGTTGGCCTGCTCGGCCGTCTCCAGTGCACGCGCCGTCTCTTCCTCGCGCACGCGCAAGTCGTGCAACAGCTTGTCACGCTCGAAGCGCTGCCGCAGCGAGAGTTCGAAGGTCTGCATCAGCTTGACCGAAGAATGCAGCAGGAAGCTGACGAAGACGAGCAGCATGAAGGCCAGGAACCAGTGCTCGCGGTCGTTCTCCCAAGCCAGGCGCACGATCAGGGGCGCAAGTACGACCACCAGGTAGATGAACAGCGAAGGGCGGTGCACAGGATTGATGGTCACGCCGGCCGAGGCGAAGCCCATCGCGGTGAGGATCAGCACGGTCTGATAGCCGAAGTCACCCGGTACGAACATCAGCAGCCACGCGCTTCCCCAAGCGATCGCGCCCAGTGTGGTGTTGCGCTTGAAGCGCGCATCCCACCGCCGGCATTGCTCCACATCGTGCACGAAAGTCCGGAAGCGCCACCACTGGGACAGCTCGAAGAGCTGCGTGAGCAAGGTCATCGCCATCCAGCCGATCAGGACCTCGTGCGCCACCGCGTCCCACATCACCCACACCAGGGAGGGCACCATGAACATCGCCGGAACGATCATGGTCGGATAGACAGTGATGCGCGCGCGTATCTGCTCGCGACGAACCGGCAGGTTCGTCTCGTCTATGTCGAAACGCAGCATTTCCGCTAATGAGATCATTTCAACGCCCACAGCAAACGTATGTCTTGCGCCAGCAGTTCGGGACTCTGTGCGAACGGGGAAAGCAGGACGGTCTTGCCGCCCGGTGCAATGAGATAGGTCCCCGCGCTATGGTCCAGATCGTAGCCGCCGTTCTTGCCGGTCTGCCTCTGGTAGACCACGCCGAACGCCTGTGCCGCCTGCGCGGTCGCCATGGTATCACCGTACAAGCCTTTGAAAGTGGGATAGAACGCAGGCGGATATTGCGCCAGCAATTCTCGCGTGTCGCGTTCGGGGTCGAGGGTCACGAACAGCACCTGCACGTGGTCGGCCACGTCCCCCAGCATGCGCATCGTCTGCGCCATATCGGCCAGCGTGGTGGGGCACACCTGCGGGCAGTGCGTATAACCGAAGAAGAGCACGACCACCTTGCCGCGGAAATCCGCGAGGCTGACCGGCTTGCCCGTTGCATCGTTCAGGTGGAAATCCGCCTGCGCATACTGCGCGCTGACATCGCTGGCCTTGAAGGGAGAGGGCAATCTGGGCTCGCCGCAAGCGGCCAGCAGGGGCAGAGAGAGCAGGAAGAGCAGCCTACGCAGCCACATGACAGGCTCCCGTCCAGCCGTGGACGGCGAAGGTATAGCCCACCTTGAACAGGCCGTACATGCCGAACGCCAGCACCAGCATCCCGGCCGTCATGCGCACGCGCGGCGACTGCACCCAGCCTTTGACGCTTTCCCAGAACAGCCCGATGGCTAGCAGGTTGGGTAAGGTGCCCAGCCCGAACGCCAGCATGATGAGTGAGCCCTGAGTCGCGCTGCCGGATGCCAGCGCGGTGAGCAGCACGCTGTACACCAGGCCACAGGGCAGCCAGCCCCACAGCGCCCCTAGTCCCAGCGCGCGCGGCACCGTGTTCACGGGAAGCAGCCTGGTCGTGTAAGGCTGCAGGCGTTGCCACAGACCTCCCCCCAGGGATTCCAGTCGCCGCACCATCCCCCACACGCCCGCCAAATACAGCCCCAGTGCGATGAGCATCAGGCTGGACAGCGAGAAGAGCAGGTGCTGCACGGGGACCGCATCGCGCATCAGCAGCCCGGCCTGCCCCACCGCGCCGACCAGCGCCCCCGCGGCGGCATAGCTCGCGATGCGCCCGCCGCTGTAGGCCAGGTGGTACGGCCAGCGCGCCCGCTCCCTGGGCGCCTGCGCGGTGAAGACGCCCACGATGCTGCCGCACATGCCCAGGCAATGCACCCCGCCCAGCAGGCCCACCAGCAATACTGCGATGATGCTGAATTCAGTCATGCTACTCCGGCTTGTCCAACGATCTCAGATCCAGATATTTGGCAGCGGCCTCGGCATCCGGTGTCTCCTGCCAAGGGATCACGCCCAGCAAGGGTGCTGCGATGCGTACGCGCAGGGCTTCGATGTTCTCCTGCAGCGCAGGCATGCCCGCGTCCACCACATTCGCCACCCAACCCGCGCATTCTAGCCGGTAATTCGCGATAGCCCCTACTGTCAGCAAGGCATGGTTGATGCACCCCAGCCGCATGCCCACCACTAGGATGACCGGGAGCGCGAGTTCCTTCGCCAAGTCTGCGCTGGTCTGTCTTTCATTCAGCGGCACGCAGAAGCCACCCACCCCTTCCACCACCACCTCGTCGGCCTTGGCCGCGAGCTCGCGGTAAGCATCCAGAATGCGCGGGAACTCAATCTCCGTCCCGGCAAAGCGCGCCGCCAGGTGGGGCGCCATGGGCAGAGGCAGGCAATAAGGATTGACCTTCTGGTAAGGCATTTGCACGCTGCCTGCGGCGAGCAGGTGCTTGGCGTCCTCGTTCCTGCCGTCCTCATCGCAACCCGCGGCCACGGGCTTGAACCCGACCGACCGCCTGCCCCGCGCCGCGAGCGCATGCAGCAGCGCGCAGCTCACCAGCGTCTTGCCGACGCCGGTATCGGTGCCGGTGACGAAACAACTCACAACCTGAAATCCGTCTTGATGATGGCACGTCCGTCGGCCATCTTCTTTGGGGCGACCTTCCACGCGTGGCCGTACACGATCTCGAAGGTTGCCGGCAGTCTGCCGTCGCGGCGCAGGGTCTCGTAATTCTGCACGATGCGCGCCCATCTGGCCTTGCCCAGCAGGCCCGGCGCACGGCCGGCGGTGGCGTTGTGCGCGCCTATACTCTTCAGGTCCTGCATCACCGCGCGCACGTCTTCGTAGGTGAGCGTGATCTTTTCCATCTCCATCACCGGGTCGGCGAAGCCGGCTGCAACCAGCATGTCGCCGATGTCGTGCATGTCGGCGAAGCGGTTGACGTGGCTGTAACCGTCCACGTCGCGGAAGGCGACGCGCAGCTCCTGCAGCGTATCCACGCCGAAGCTGGAGAACATCAGCAGGCCGTCGTTCCTGATGATGCGGTTCAGCTCGACGAAGGTGGAAGGCAGGTCGTTGCACCACTGCAGCGCGAGGTTCGACCACACCATATCCACGCTGCCGGAAGCGATGGGCAAGGCTTCGACGTCAGCGCAAAGGAAGCTCTCGCGCCTGCCCGCGAACAGCTTGCGCCACCAGCTCGAAGTGCCGCGCGCGTGCTGGAGCATGCCCATCGCGATGTCGAGCGCGACGACCTCGGCCTGCGGATAGCGCTCTGCCAGCTGGCGCGTGCCCCATCCCGTACCGCTGCCCACGTCCAGCAGGCGCGCAGGCTGCAACTTGATGACATCCAGCTTCTCCAGCATGCGCGTGCACACCTCGCGCTGCATCACCGCCGCGGCGTCGTAATCCTGTGCGGCGCGGCTGAAGGCGCGCCTCACCTGGCGCTTGTCTATCTCGAATTCATTCATGCAGGAAACTCTTCACTAGGTCGACGAATATCGCAGGGTGCGACAGGAAAGGGGCATGCGCCGCACCGGCCACTTCCACCACGCGAGCGGAAGGCATGGCCTGCGCAAGATGGTGCGAAGCCGCAGGAGGGGTCAGCTTGTCGCGCTCGCCGGCGATGGCCAGCGTAGGCTGGCTTATGCGCGGCAAGACAGCGCGCAGGTCGGCGTCGCGCAAGATCTCCAGCCCGCCGCGCAGGGCGGCCATATCCGGCTCGCCGCGGCTGAACAGGCGCTCGCGCAACATCATCAGCAGCTCGCGCTCGTTCTCGCTGCCGCGCAATTGTAGCGCTATGAAGCGGCGCAACGTCGCGGCGTGGTTGTTCTCCAGTTCGGCGGCGAACTGCGCCAAAGTCTCCTGCGGCATGCCGCAATCCCAGTCCGGGCGCGCCGCAAAGCAGGGGGTGCTCGCCACCAGCACCAGACGCCGCACCTGCGCCGGTGCACGCGCGGCCCAGTGCTGGGCGAGGATGCCGCCTAACGACCAGCCGAGCACGTCCACCTGCCCGGAGAAACGGGAGGACAGCTCGTCCACCACCGCGTCCAGCGTAAACTCAGCTGACAACCTACTCGCCCCGTGCCCCGGCAGGTCGACGACGTGCACCTCGAAGTCCCGTGCCAGGCTTGCCACGGCCTCGTGCCAGACGCCGCCGTGCATGCCCCAGCCGTGCAGTATGACGAGAGGCCTGCCTTGCCCGCTCACTTCAACATGCAAGCTCATGCAGTGCCTCTATGAGTCTGTCCACATCCTCTTCCGTGTGCGCCGCCGACAGGGTGATGCGCAATCGCGCCGTGCCCTGCGGCACGGTGGGCGGACGGATGGCTGCGACCCAGATGCCGCGCTCGCGCAGCGCGGCGCTGAGCTCCAGCGCCCTGACGTTGTCGCCGATCAGCAGCGGCTGGATGGCGGTGTCGGACGGCATCAGCTGCCAGGGGAGGCCACACAATCCGTCAAGTAACTTTTCGATGAGCCGATGCAGGTGTGCGCGCAGCGGATCGCCCTGTTCGATGAGCTGCAAAGATTGCAGCAGCGCGCAGGCCAGCGCGGGTGGCGAGGCCGTGGTGTAGACATAGCTGCGCGCCTGATTGACGAGCGTGTCGATGACAACCTGCTCCGCCGCGACGAACGCGCCGGACACACCTGCGGCCTTGCCCAGCGTGCCCATGTAGATGATGCGAGGAGAGTCAACCCTCTCCCTAGCCCTCTCCCGCGAGCGGGAGAGGGGATCTTCCCTCTCGCCCCCCTGGGGGAGAGAGTTGGAGAGAGGGGTGTGAAGAATCCCGCGCCCCTGCTCACCCAACACACCGAAGCCGTGCGCATCGTCCACCAGCAGCCAGGCATCATGCTGTTCGCACAAGGCCAAGATCTCGGGAAGCGGTGCGATGTCGCCATCCATGCTGAACACGGCATCGGTGATGACGAGTTTCCTGCCGCTCGTGGTCTGCGCCAGCAGTTGCGCGAGTTGAGCCATGTCGTTATGGCGGTAGCGCTTTACTTCCGCACGCGACAGCAGCATGGCGTCGTTGAGCGAGGCGTGGTTGAGCTTGTCGGCGAAGACGGTGTCGCCCTTGCCTACCAGCGCCTGCACCACGCCCAGGTTGGCCATGAAGCCGGTCGAGAACAGTAAGGCCGCCGGCTTGCCGACGAAGGCCGCGAGGCGCTGCTCCAGCTCGTGGTGCGGCGCGAAATGCCCGCTCACGAGATGCGCCGCGCCTGCGCCCACGCCCCACCGCTGCGCACCTTCCTGCAAGGCCGCGACCAGCTGCCGGTGGTTGGCTAAACCGAGGTAATCGTTGCTGCAGAAAGCCAGATAGGGCTTGCCGTCCACCACGATGTGTGGCGATTGCGGGGTGGACAAGGTGCGGCGGCTACGCAGCAGACCTTGTGCGGTGCGCTCATCCAGCTCGCGTTGCAGTACGGCAAAAGGCATCAATGCGCGTCGGCGAAGGGATACATGCCCAGCTTGTCCATCAACGCACGGTCGCGCTCGACATCAGGATTGCCGGTGGTCAGCAACTGGTCACCGTAGAAGATGGAGTTCGCGCCGGCGAGGAAGCACAAAGCCTGCACCGCGTCCGACATCTGCTGGCGGCCGGCGGAGAGGCGCACGCGGGCGGTGGGCATGGTGATGCGCGCCACCGCAATGGTGCGCACGAAATCGAGCGGGTCGATGTCCTGCTGCTCGGCCAGCGGGGTACCTTCCACCTTCACCAGGTTGTTGATGGGCACGCTCTCGGGGTACGGCTCCATGTTGGCCAGCTGCGCGATCAGCCCGGCGCGCTGCGTCAGGCTCTCACCCATGCCCACGATGCCGCCGCTGCACACATGCATGCCAGCCTTGCGCACGCGCTCCAGCGTATCGAGACGGTCCTGGTAGTCGCGCGTGCTGATGATGTCGCCGTAGAACTCTGGTGAGGTGTCGAGGTTGTGGTTGTAGTAGTCGAGCCCGGCCTGACGCAGCTGCTCGGTCTGTTCGTCGTTGAGCATACCCAGGGTGGCGCAGGTCTCCATGCCCAGCGCACGCACGGCCTTGACCATCTCCACCACGGCTTCCATATCATCCTTGCTCGGCTCGCGCCAGGCGGCCCCCATGCAGAAGCGGTCGGCACCGGCGTCCTGTGCTGCCTTGGCAGCCTTGATCACCTCCGCGACCTCCAGCATCTTGCGGTTCTCCACGCCCGCGTTGTGGAACGCCGACTGTGGGCAATAGCCGCAATCCTCAGAACAGCCGCCGGTCTTGATCGACAGCAGGGTGGAGAGCTGCACGGCGTTGGGATCGAAATGCTCGCGATGCACTTGCTGCGCACGGAACATCAGATTGGAGAACGGCAGCTTGAACAGGGCCTCGATGGCCTCCACGGTCCAGCGTTGGGGAGTCGTCTTCGGTTGAACGGGGCGGATGAGCTCTATGGTCTGGGATCGCATGGCAAAGGTTTGGCTTTCAGCGCTAGGCACGGTAAATTCGGGGAGGCCGCATATTCCTTGAAGGACACCCTCTTGTCAATTTTGATGCCAGGTTTTCTGAACATCCGCCCGCTCCTTGCGCACCTGCTGCCCGCCCAGCCCTGCCTGCTGTGCGGCGCCCTGAGCCACGATGGCTTGTGCTGCGCAGCTTGCGATGCGGACCTGCCGCGCCTGGATGCGGCGCATTGCCCGGTCTGTGCACTGCCCACCATGGCGGGGGAGGTCTGCGGGCAATGCCTGAAGGACCCGCCAGCCTTCGATCGCACGGTGGCGGCCTTCAGCTACAGCTTCCCGGTCAACCAGCTCATCAAGGCGCTCAAGTTCCACGAGCGACTCATCCTGGTCGACTTCCTGGCGGACCGCCTGGCCGCGCAGGTCGAAGTTCGGCCCGATTTACTGGTGGCGCTGCCCTTGCATCCGGCACGCCTGCAGGAGCGCGGCTTCAACCAGTCCCAGCTGCTCGCGGCCCGCATCGCAAAACGCTTGCGCGTACCGCTGCTGGCCGATGCATGTCGCCGCGTGCGCGACACCCCGCCGCAATCCGCGCTGCCGTGGAAGGAGCGGGGCAAGAACATGCGCGGGGCGTTCGAGGTCGCCGCAAGCGCCGGCCTACGCGGCAAGCATGTCGCCATCGTGGACGACGTGATGACTACGGGGGCGTCTACCGGGGAACTGGCGCGCGCATTGAAACAGGCGGGCGCCAGCGAAGTGAGCGTGTGGGTGGTGGCGCGGACCTTGCCGCACCACGAAGGCAACTAGGAGGCTGTTGAAACGTAGCGAGGATGGCCAGATGCAAGGCGCACGGAGCGCAGCGGCCGAGACATATCAAATAGATAGGCAAGGTCGCGAGCACCGCGCAACGCCGCAGATGACCACCGCAGTAGTTCTACAACAGCCTGCTAGAACCCTTTGAGCTTCTGCTGCACGTACGCGGTCAGCTCCGGGCTCAGGGTATGTGTGCCCAGCGCCTGCTGGTAGGCCGCCCTCGCCTCATCGACGCGTTTGACTTCCTGCAAAGAGAGCCCGTAACCCATCAGCCACACGCCGTTATCGGGCGCGAGCTTCACCGCGATCTGATAGTGATCCACAGCCTCGGCGTGCCTGCCCTGGCGCTGCAGCAGCGCAGCATAGAACGCCTGATAGTCCGCCTTGTCTTCCGCGAGCGGCAGGTTCTTTTGCAGCGTGCCCAGTGCCTGATCCATCCTGCCGCCCTCGACCTGTACCCGGGCCAGCGCCATGCTGAACCCCGTGTGTGCCGGCTTGAGCTGCAGCCCTTCCTGCAGCACCCGTTCGGCGTCTGCGCTGCGCTTGCTTTCCGCAAGGAGGGCGGACATCGCGAGGCGGGCTGCGTCGAGTTGTGCGTTCAGTCTCAAGGCAGCCTCGTAACCTGCCAGCGCCTCGGCCATACGCCCCTGCTGCTGCAGGAGGACGGCCTTGCGGTATTCCGCATCGGCCTGTTGCACCTGGCTGACCTGCTTCAGCGGGACCGCAGTCGCGACCGGAGGATGCGCTGCAGGCTTGCTCTCCTCGGCCTTCTGTTCAGGTGCAGGAAGCTTGGGTGCCTGCGCCACGCTGGGCTTACGTAGTGCCGGAACTGGAACCTTGAACTTCTTGTGTTCAGGCACAGGCTCAGGCTCCGGCGGCACCGTGCCTAGCTCCAGGCTCAGTTTGGAGGCGGGCTGCATAGGCTCAGCCTCCACCACCTCGCTCGCAGCCACACTGGAGGCCACACCGGAGACCGCGTTGGGCACCGCCGAAGCAGGCAAGGGCACAATGGCTACCGTCACTGGCAGCACCGGCGGTACCGGCCGAGATGGCCGCTGTAGCACCATGTACACCACCCCGCCCATCGCCGCGGCCAGCACAAGCACCAGCAACAGAGGCTTGAGCCAGCTGTGCTCCGCCTGTTCAGGCACGGCGCGCAGCAGCGTCTGACTGGGCCGGGTGTGCGCGCCGCGCCGCTCCAGCTGCCCAAGGACCCTATTGATGAGACTCATCGCCAGTACACCCACAGCGGGATGGCCAGACCTGCCAGCACGATCAGCGCCCCGGCCACTGTCAGCGGCAGCCAGTCACGGCGCACTTCCGGCGTATCGGCTGCGGCAACGGAAACGTGTTTGCCGGTAACCTGCTGTCGCCCTTCGGCAAAGGCCAGCATCAAGGCCTTGTGCGCCACGATGTTGACCAGCCTGGGCGTCCCCCCCGTGATGCGGTGCAGCTTGCCGACCGCGGCGCGCGTGAACATGGCATCCCCCGTGTAACCGGCCACCGCCAAGCGGTGGCGCAGGTAGCGGTCCAGCTCGTCGTGGTGCAGCCCCTTCAGCTCATACTGGAAGCTGATGCGCTGGCGCAGCTGGCGCACCGAATTGTGGCGCAGGTGGTCGTTCAACTCGGGCTGGCCGAACAGCACGACCTGCAGCAGCTTGCGTTTCTCGGTCTCCAGGTTGGTGAGCAGGCGCAGCACTTCCATGCTCTCCAGTGGCATGGCCTGCGCTTCGTCCAGGCACACCAGGACTCGTTTGCCTTCGCGTGCGAAGTTGAGCAAGGCGCGAGTGATCTCTTTGAGCAGCCTGTGCTGATCCACTTCCGGCGCGAGGTCTATGCGGAACTCCTCCGCGAGCGCCAGCAACAGGCTGCGCGGCTCCAGATAGGGATTGGGAAGATAGGCGGTCACGAAACGAAGGCCAGGTCTCGCGACGGAGTTCTCATCCTGGGTGCCTATGGCCGTGACCGCCTGGCGTCCCTGGTTCAGCGTAGCCAGGAACTTGCGGCACAACAGGGTCTTGCCGTTGCCCACCTCGCCCGTGATCTTGATGAAACCCTCGCCGTTGCGCGCCGCCACCAGCAGCGTGTTGAGCCCCTCCTGGTAGTTCGAACAGGCGAAGAAGAAACTGGTGTCCGGCGTCAGCGAGAACGGCTGTTCGCGTAGCCCAAAGTGCTGAAGATACATGACTGCTCAATCCGAGATTCTGAAAGTGGCCGGCTCTCGCTTCCCGGCCATATGGGCCGAAGTGAAAGGGCCGAGCCCGTTGATATGGATGACATCTATCAACGCGAGATACCGTTGACGCGGTCCCTGCTGCGCGCGATGTCGTCCGACCAATCCTTGTCGCTGTTCACCACGGTAGGCTTGATCAGGATGACCAGTTCGCGTTTCTGCGTGGTCCGCGTCGTCTGCCCGAACACGGACTTGGACAAACCGGGGATGCCAGACTGGTCCTCGGACGAAGCCTGGCGCATCAGGCCACCTATCGCCACGATCTGGCCACCCCTGGCACGCACGACGCTGTCCGTCTCCGACACAGAACTGGAAGCGAGCGGCAGGTTGAAGATGTTGGAAACGCCGCCGGAGGTCCCCAGGTTCACCGTCTTGTTGATGGTGGAGACCGTGCTCACGGACGGATGCACGTGCAGGATGATCTCATCGTTCTCGTCGATGCGCGGAGTGACATCGAGCGCGATGCCGGAGAAGAAGGGCTGCACTTTGACTGTCGGCGCCGTGCCCTGGAGGGCGGTGGTCGCCTGCGTGCCGCCGGTGACCTCGGTCACGAAGAATTCGTCAGTACCCACCTTCAGCACCGCCTTCTGGTTGTTCAAGGTAGCGATGCGTGGGCTGGACAATACGTGAACGTCGCCCTGTGTCTCCAGGAAATTGAGCATGGCCGCAAAGTTGCTCGTCTGGAAGGCCAGACCGAACAGCGTGCCGGCAGTGGCTCCGGGCGGCAGCGTAGCGGTGGCGGCGGCCGACAGATTGCTGCCGACCGTGGTCGAACTGATCACGCCATTCGTCATCGCCCCGGTCGTAGCCAGCGAGGCACCGGGCGACAGAACACCGAACGAGCCGTTGCTGGTCGGGCTATGCTTGAGGCTGCCGAACGCCGCCCAGTTCACGCCCGACTGGAATGTGTCGTTCAGCTGCACCTCGACGATCTTCGCCTCCAGGATCACCTGGCGTTCAATGGATATTTGCGAGGCCTTGAGATAGGCGGCGACGTTCCTCAATTCCTCGGGCATCGCGCGCACCACGATCACGCCGGACATGGGGCTGATGACCACGCTGCGCCCATTCTCTGTCCCTACGATTGCGGTCAGTGCCGCATTCAGTTCTTCCCAAAAATCAGCCTTGGTGGTCATGGTGACGCGGCTGCTGTCACGCGTGCTGGCTGCGGCAGCCGCAGTCGCCGCTGGCACGGGCGTTGTTCCCATGCCACTCACGGCGGTGTCAGCCACCGAACCCGACGCCACGCGCAGCGAAGACCGTCCATCGCGCTGCCCGGTGAGATAGTTCACCTGGAAGATGCGTGTCTGCATGCCGATCGGCTGGACATAGACGCGCGTGCCGTCGACCTTGTATTCGTAGCCATACATCTCACGGATGGATTCCAGCGCATCGAACACCGTCACGTCTTTCAGGTTGAGCGAGATGGTGCCGCTCACATCCGGATGCAGGAGCATGCTGTAGCGCGTGCCGGACACGATGGCCATGAACACCTGCTGCGCCGGGGTGTTGTTCACCACCAGATCGAACTTGGCTTCTGCGGAGATGCCTTCCGCACTGGGTGCGGGTGCCGCGAGCGGCGGAAGCAACGCGTTGTTCACCTCCTCCTGCCGGCTCGGCTGGGCGCTCTGCCTGGCTATCTCGTCCATTTCCATGCCGATCTTGTTCTTCACGGAGCCTGTGCCGGTGCTGGCACAGCCCGCGAGTGACAACAGACATAGCACCACGAGTGATCGTTTCATTTCCCGCCCCCATCCTTGTTCTCTTCGACCGGCGCGCAGACGACTTCGCGCCTTTGGGCCTTCGCCTTTTTCCTGGCCTTGTTCTTCTTGACCGTATCGACGGCATTGACGGTGGCATCGCTGACCGGCCGCATGCCTTGCCGCCTGCATTCCATTTCCGTCTTGCTCATGCTCACCGTCGGGAACATGTGCATCACGCGACGCCCCTCCGGCCCCGTCAACACCACGCAGGTCTCGTTCACCTCCGTCAACACCGCGTCGCCGTACTTCTCTCCCACCGCAACCTCAGTGCCGTTGATGATCGCTGCCTCGCGCTTGGACGAAAGGATCACCGATTGCAGTCCCACCTGCTCCGTCTTCGCCTCAGACGTCGCAGACTCGCCCAGTGCGGGCACCAGCTCGATCGCAGGCCTCGTCGGGTCGGGTAGCTGTTCAGCCGCCGACAGCGAGCTTGAGAAGCAGGCTCCCAACAGCAGAACACACAAAAGCCTCAGACTTGTAGCCATGTTTTATCCAGACTCAGGGTGTACAACGTCAGCGTCAGTTCCGCATCCGGATACTGCACCACGTTCATTTTCGCCATCCCCCAGAACATCCGCGTCGGCAGCTTCTCCAGGGCGGTGAGATATTGCAGCAGATCGGCATAACTGCCGCGCACGGTCATCTGCACGCCATGCTTGTATATCTTTTCCGGCGCCGCAGGTTTTGCTGCGGCATCCGCACCTGGCTCGATCAACTCGGAGACCGGCAGCGTGTTCAATGTCACCAGCTTCAGGCGCGAGCTCTTGTTCAGGACCTGCTCCAGCAAGGCGGCCATTTTCTCGGGCGGGACCAGCCTGCCCTGCTTCTCTTTCAGGTAGGCATCGCCCTGCGCCAGCTGCGCCCGCAGCTGCCGTATATGCGCGCGTTGCGGCGAGTGCTCGTCCGCCTGTTTGGCCTGAAGCAAGGTGCCCAGCTGCGCCTGCAGCTCTTTCATCCTCTCCTGCTGCTGCACGCTCTGTGAAGCGAGGCGCTTCTGTTGTGCCAGCAGCGGGTCGAGGAAGAACGCATTGATCAGCGACACCAGTGCGAACGCGATGGCCGCAAAGATCAGCGCGCGCTCGCGCAGCGACATGCCATCCACCTTGGCGACCACTATGATCCAGCGCGCCTTGAGCATTTCCATCAGCGCCTTCACTTTTCGCCTCCGCGGTCTTCTGACGTTTGCAGGATAAACTCAGTATATGGGCGCACCACCGCCTTCTCGCCGACGCTCTTATGTTCCTTTACCTGCAGCGTAGAGAACGACTTGCCGCGCATCGCCGGCTCCCGGTTCAGACGCTGGATGTAGGCAGCCAGAAGCTCCGACCTCGTCATCGCCCCCTTGAGGCTGATGTACGCGCCATCCCCGTTGATCTCGAAGCCAGTCAGCCACAGGCCGTTGACCGCCTGCCGCGCAAACGCGCGCATGTACTCGGAATAACCTTGGGTATTGCCTATGGCGCCACCTTTGAGTGTGTCCAGCATTGCCTGCTGGGCGACGGCCCGCGCCTCCAGATTGACTACCTCTTCGTTCAAGAGCCGGCTGGAACGTTCAGGCGAGAATTCGCTGGCGTAATCCAGGAGACGCTTCTGCTCCGCTTCATAACGCTTGGTCATCTCCTGCGTCTGCTTGGCAAGCATCTGCACCTGGTACCACGCATAGCCGTAGAACACGATCGAGCCCAGCACGATCAAAGCTAGCGCTTGCAGCATCGTGACCACCGAGAAGTATTTCTTCTGGGTGAGGAAGATGGGATTGAAGAGGTTGATCTGCTGGCTCATAGCGCCTTCTTCTCCAGGCGCAGCGCAGCCCCCAGGGTATGCAGGACGTGACAGGCAAATTCACCATCGGCCAGTTCGGAGACGGCGCTGGTATCCATCCCCAGTGCGAGATCCAACGCCTCCACCGGCAAACCGAGATTGTCGGATAGGGAGGCCACGAGGCCGGAGGCGTCAGGCACCGCCACCAGCAGGCGGTCCATCGAGATGTGATGGAACTGCCGGTCGAAATAGTCCAGCGAGCGCTGCACCTCCAACTCGACTCGGTCGTGGTATTGCTGACGCACGTTCTCGTCGGCATCCTGCAATTGGCCCAGCGTTATGTCTATGCGCCTTGCCAGGAAGAGTTCGCCATCGCAGGTGATGGTCAGCAACCCACCTTCATCGTCGAAGGCCAGCAGGGCCAGGCCGCGCCCTTCCATCTCATACAAGGACGCGATGTTGCGCTGAGACATCTCCGCGATGTCGATCACGGTCAACCCGAGCTTGGCTTTCTCGAACAGGGCGATGCGCTTGCGTATCGTCTCGTTCGAGGCCGCCACCGCGTACAGCGATTGCGGGCGGTCGCTGCCGTATCTGCCCGAGGGGATCTGCAGCACATCGACTGTCGCGTCGTCGACGTGATAACTCAAGGAATCCTTGATCTTCCAGCGTACGGCCGTCTTCAGTTCGTCCACCGGCACGTTGGGCGCTTCCACCATCATCAACTGGTATTCATTGGCTGCCAGCACGGTGGTGTAGCGACCGCCTTCGATCTGCGCTTCCTTGCGTATCTTTTCCAATACGGAAGAGGTCACTTCGTTGGCGGGATAGAACGCGCACTTCATGACGTGGGGACGGGGACCGACGTATCTCGCCTGGGCGACGTACACACCGTTGTTTCCAAGGGATACTGCGACCCAGCCGGCGTCGCGGCTGCTGCGGTTGAACAAGGACGAAAGTGTAGGAAACCCCATAATTGGCGCGAACTTAATTGACTAACCTATTGCTGTCAAGGAAGATTTTCAGCCCACCCGTCGCCTTTTCGGCGCCTCCTGACAGCTTGCCGTCAATCAGCCTTTCGGCAGAGAGATGATTTCAATGTGTTAATAAACTTCGCGCAAATCGATCAGTTGATTGACGCCCTTGTAGACCATCAGCGGCTCGCCCACGGCAAATTCGCCAAAGCCTTGCGCGGAAGTGACACCCGTCGCTTGAGTGGAGGTAGCCGCCCCGACCGATGTGAGGCGTATCCATGCGCCGGCATTCTTCTTGGCAACGATGAAATTGTTGACGTTCGCCGTAGCATCCCGCTCCGCGTTGGTACAGGCGCCCGCACAGAATTGGAGCGTTGCATCGTAGCTGGTGTAAGTCGCCAAGGTGCCCGCTGTCAGTGTCCAGAAGTGATTGGCGCTCTTAGTTTGGTCGAGACGGCTGATGTTGGCGACGGTATCGGGATGGTCGCCGCTGTCGACGCGTCCGGTCAGCGACCCGGTCGTTGCGCCTGTCAACGCGACGCTGACTGGATAGTAGTTGGCGTTATCGCCGACCGGATAGTTACAGGTCGTGATCCCAACCGCAGTTGGGAAAGTCAGCTCCAGATTGCCGATCACATAGCCGCTGGTACGCGATACGCTAGCCGGACAATTGCTGCTGACGCTCAGCAGGCTGGCGGCAGTGGTGACATTCCCGCCGGCCAGCCAGAGCGTGCCGCCGACAGTGACCGAACCTTCAGCCAAGTCCACACCGCTCAGATTACTGATCTTGAGGCCGCCGCCCGTCGCACTGCCATAGGTAAATGGTGTCCCCAGGGTGGGATCTATCGCGCTGATCGTTTGCGGCGCTGCCCCCGTATGACTCACCGTAAGGTTGGTCAGCGTATAGGTCGTAAACGTATATTGGTTAACGAAGTCGCCCACCCCCGCTCCCAGCCACGCTCCCGTTCCGGTGACCTCCACCGTGCCGGCGCCGGTGATCGTTCCCGCACCTGCATCGCTGATCAATACGGCAGCAGCCGGGCTAAGCACGGCACTAGCGTTCACCGTCAGCGTCGTGTTCACATTGAAATTGGTGTTTGCGGCAACGGCAGCAGCCGCGTTGGAAATCGTCAGATTGTTAAAGGTCGTCACCGCAGCGCCGCCTATGCTCTGCGCGGCAGTGCCATTGAACGTCACCGTGCCGGTCCCGGCGGTGAATGTTCCATCGTTGATCCAGTTGCCTTTCTCATTGATATTTCCGGCGCCGGTCACCGTGATGGTTTCGCTGGCTGCATTGGTCAGATTGCCGGCCACGTTGAGCGAGCCCGTCGAAATCGTGGTGGCCGCCACGATCGTGGCGCTGCTGTTTGAATACGCCGCGGCATTGAACGTTCCGGCCCCGACATTCACCCTATCGCCATTCACCACGCCAGCAGTGCCGTTGACGTTTATCGTGCCCGTATTGGTAATGGCAGCTACAGCGCGGTTGTTGCCGCCCCCGCTATTGATGGTCAATCCGCCCGCTATCGTGATCGTACCGGTCGTCACACCCAGATTGGTTTTCGTGGTGACCGTGCCTGCAGCCCCGGTCATGACGACATTTCCGTTGACTATCAGGGTGCCCGCATTGACCAATATGTCCTTGCTTCTGGTAGTCGTCGTACTCGTCGGTACATTGATGGTGACATTAGTACCGACAGTCAGCGAGGTGCCCGCGTTGAATTGCAGCCTCGACAGTCGATTGCCCGTAGCGATCGCGACCGAGTTAGCCACCATCCCTGCGGCATTGACGGTCACCGTCATGTTATTGGCGACAGTCACATCATCTGCCGCAGTCGGGACATGCCCGCAGCTCCACGTCAGCGCCGAATTCCAGTTGCCCCCCAGAAGTGAATTGCAGGCGGCCGCTTGAGCCTCCTGCATCGAGACAGACAACCCGAGCAATGAGAAGAACGTAATGAGGCTTCTCTTACTGCCTTTCATGTTTATGCACTCCTCTCATCATCATTGCGCAATCGTCACCGTCATCTGCCGCTCCACATAGCCTTGCGTGCCCGTCGAGCCTTGTGTCGCGGTCGCTTGCAGGCGATACATGGTCACCGTATTTGCCGCCTCGGACACCGGGGCATAACTCCAGCAGCTCGCATCGACGGTGAATCCGGCCAGGGTCCCCGCGCCGGCGGGCACGGGATTGGAGGCCCCTCCAAGAGCACAGCTGATGCCCGCGGGGTTCCTGATGACCTGGTAGGCCCCCCATTCCACCCCTGCACGCGCCGCCTGGTAGGCGCGCCCACCCATCACATCCATCGCCAAGCCCTGGTGCTGCCCGGTGGACAAGGTCACGGAGAACGCACCCAGCGCGGCGATCACCACCAGCAGGAAGATCGCCGACACCAGACTGAAGCCCTGCTGTGGTTTTGCGGATAGGTTCATATCGGCCCCATGCTCACGGAACGTTGCTGACATGGGCGGAGCTGTACAGCGTAACGCTCTCGCCGCCATCGGTGATGGTCAGCTGCAGGGTCACCAAGCCGAGGCGCGCGCCCACCGCTGCGTTATAGCCGATGTTGCATGCGCTCACCTTGCCTGCCAGCACACCCTGGGTCGCCGTGGCCAGCGGTGCAGCGGCCGCATCCACTGGCTGCGCCGCCTGGATCGCGTAGCCGCCATACCGCGTCAGCGTACCGGTGCCATTCCCCGCCGCATCGGTCGCCGGCGCACACACGTAGGTCACCGGCTTGTCAATCACCTGGAAGCGTCTGCCTGGCGATGGATAAGGGAATTGCTTGCCCGGACTGATCGTGACGGTCGTTGCGGTGTTGGCTGAATACGTGGCCGTATTGTCGGCCGCATAGGCATCCACCCCGGTGCCGGGCCCACGGTTGTACACCACCACCAGATCGCCGGCGGCAAAGACCGGCATGGACCCAAGCACCTCAAAGCAAGTATCGGCAGCACCGAAGTCCAGCACATCGGCTGCCAAGCTGCCGCAACCGGCAGAAGCGCCGACTGGCGCAGCCGCTGCGCGATAACGCCCGCCCCCTTTCACCGGCAGATATTCCAGATAGGTCGTCGCGCCGACCTGTGTGACCCGCATGCTGTTGGGCAGCGCAAGGCGCAGGTCGCGCGTGACGCGGCGCAAGGCCGTGTCAGCGATGTCGGTCAGTTCGCCGCGGCGCGCGCTGTCCATATAGCCCTGCACCGGCGACAGCAAGAACGTGGCAACGATGCCACCGATGATGCCGGTGATGACGATCACGATGATCATCTCGACCAAGGTGAAGCCGGTTTGCGTGAGGCCAGCCCGGAAACCGGCACCTGAAACCCGAGACTGGAGGTTTGGATTCTTGTTCATGGCAGGCTGTTCGGAGCGAAGCGGGTACGGTAACCATCCAGCGTCACCGCCGCCCCATCGGGCGCGGTGACCGACACGGTGATCTGCAAAGCGTCACCCGCCGTTCCTACAAAGGCCGCTCCCTGGTCCGTCACGGCGACAGTGGCGGAATAGCCGCTCAGCGCAGGGATGGCTGTGCCATAGATGTCCTTGATGCCGCCGTTGCCGCTATTCATGGTGAAGCCGTGGTAATCGTTCACGTTGTCGAAGCTGGCATTGACGGCGGGAGCTGACGTGCCGTAGCGGTCCTCCGTCACAGTACCGATGGTTTCCGGCCCCAGCGCTTCGGGCGTAGCGGCACAGGCCCCAGCCGAAGCCGCCGCCCCCGCATTGGCGTCGTCCGGATCGCAATAGGTGAAAGGCATCAACTCCACCTCCTCCAGCAGCGACTCGGCGATAGCCAGCGCCTGCTTGTGCAGCATGGGGTCTGCACTGCTCTTGGTGACGACGTTCATCACGAGCAGGATGCCGGTGAGCGCCACGCTGGTGATGACGATGAACATGATGAGCTCAACGAGGCTGACCCCGCGCTGCAGGAATGAGGGCCTAGTGCACATAGCCCGTCTCTGCCTCTATGGTGATGGTCGTCCCGCCGACGGTGATAGCCCCTGTCGCCGAAGTGCGCTGCCCCAGCGCATTGAAGGTGAACGTCCCCAGCGGCGAGACAGTGATGCTGTTCAGCACCACGCAGTTGACGTTACCAGCAGACAACACGGCACCGCAGTCTGAACTTGCCGCTTGGGAGATGTTCACGTTCACGGTTCGGCGCTGCGCGATGGCGACCTTCTGCCCGTAACGCAAGGCGGCCTTGACCTGGTCAATCGTGCCGCGCTCCTGAAAGACGCCTACCTCGAAGAAACGGGGCATCACGGCAACTGCGAGCACCCCGACTATGATCATGACGGTGATCAGCTCCACCAGCGTGAAGCCGGCGCACTTCAGCAAGACGTTGCGCATTTTCGGGTTATGGATCATCGGAGCATAAGGTAAAGAAATTGCGCGTACAGTTTAGCAACTTTAAGCCTTACCCCAAAAGAACAAGGGGGCCGAAGCCCCCAGCTCTTGTTGCACCGACAGGAATCGCTAGATACCTCCTACGCAGCTGTTATGCACCGGTCGCGTGCCCCGTATATACATGCGTAACACCAGTCGCCGTGCCATCACCCATTACAAGGGTGCAAGACGTACCAGCCGTCGTCAAAGCAGAATCCGTAACGATGTAGTAGGAGCCTTGAACAGTGGGGTTAGGCAAAGCCCCTGCTGTAATTGTAATCGCAGGACTCATCAGAGCACCAATACTGCTGCACTTAGCCGTCGCAGCAGACTCAACCACGCACTTGTTTGCCGTTGCCACATTTCCCGTCACAAGACATCCCGCCGCGTTCAGTGCGCTAGCTGAAGATAAGCCCCCAGCAACTCCTGCCACCGCCGCGACGTTAGCATCATTCTTCAAGTCTATAAACTTCGGCAGAGCCGTCGCTGCCAAGATGCCCAGAATCACGATCACTACGATCAGTTCGATCAGGGTAAAGCCTTGTTGTTTCTTCATGATGATTCTCCTTTTTGTTGGGAGCCGCAGCTCCGTTTGAGACTTCACACCGCCCATTTTGCATGGTGCCGCAGCACTCCACTTAGTGGGCTCGCGTCCAATATTAGGCGCATTAGGCGAAAATGCAACCCTAAAAAACCTGTAGGCATCCGCAAGAGCCTTGGGCAGTGCCTGTTTTATCCGCTGTAGCGACTCAACCAGATGAGCAGGAACACGAGGGTGTAGAGCCCGCCCAGCAACAGGAAGATGCCGGTCTGGCGCGCATAGCGCAGCACATACGCATCCATGTCGTCGCGCGGTATCTCCACGGGCTTGAGCGTACGGCGCAAGGATAGCCACTGGTTGGCCCCCTCCTCTATGCCGCGCAGCAGGCTGGGACGGAACAGCATGAACAGCGCCACGAGGACCGCGCACAGCGCGCCGAGCAGAGAGATCAGCACCAGCGCATCCAGCATGGCGGCGACGAGCGCCGGGGGATAGGCGAAATACTTGGCAAGCATTTCGGTGGCTACACCGCGGTTCAGGCCTACGGTGAAGTAATACAACACATACGTTGCCCCCAACAAAATCACCGTACCGGCTGCCTTGCGATAACGATAGAACCACGGGTCGACGGAGTAGGTCCGCTCCAGCCCCTTGTCGAACCGACGGGTGGACACCCAGCGATTGAGCGGCACGCTGAGGCGCTGCACGCGATGTGGGCACAGCAGCAACATCCCACCCACCACCAGGCCAGCGAAACTGCCAATGACCAGGAAGATGACGGCGGATTGCAACAACCAGGTTTGGATCAACGGGTTCATGACTATCTCCTAGTGTAAGAACTTCGTCTTTGCCCACCACCACAGGCGGGTGTATGCACTTCGTTTTGCAGTATGAACTGCCTACAAGATTTAGGGAACCTCTGAATAGTCCAGATTCGTCATTGGTGGAACTACTAGCCATTCGACTAAGCCCGCAAGCGGGCAAGTCGCTGGTTATCCGGCGAAGGCCGGAATCCAGTGTTTATAACGACTGGACACCGGCCTCCGCCGGTGTGACGACATATTTAGGAAGAACCTTGGCTCAATCCAGCCAGTGATAAGGCTCGGTCGGCTCGAACACGGCGGAGGTCAATTCCTTGCCGGATTGCGGCCGCCCCAAGGCAGGCTCGTAGCCCAGACGGACGTGGAAACGTATCCACTTGTTGCCATCCTTGCCAGGCGTGAAGTCGTCGCCGTGGTCGACGACATAGATCAGCTCGCGCGATTTGAGGTCGAACATCCAATTGCCGGGGGCGACTGAACGCGGGGTGGGATCGTAGTATTCGCCGACGTAATTGGGAGGTAGCTTCTGCAGCCAGGTGACCGGGTTGTCAGATGCGAGGATGCTGAGCTCCTTCTCGTTCCCCGCACCGCGTGTGACCAAAGCACCGTAGCGCAACACCAACGCGCTCTGCAGTGCCGCCTCCACCTGCTGCATGGCGACCTTCTCGGCCTGCTCCTGGTACAAGGGGATGCGCACCAGGAACAGCCCGGCGAGCACCACGATGATGATGATGATGACGATGAATTCGATGAGGGTGAAGCCGTTGGAGGATCGAGGATCGGGGATCGAGGAGCCCTCTCCCCCGCCCCCTCTGATGGAACTTCCAAGCGATCGACTAAGCCAGCAAGCTGGCAAGTCGCTGCTTGTCCCTCGCGCGGGAGAGGGGAGCTCGATCTTCGATCCTCGATCCTCGATCCTCGTTCTCATCGGTGCATCGCCGCCTTGCCCAGGTCCCACATCGGCAGGAAGATGCCCAGCGCCAGGATGAGCACAAGGACGCCGAGCGCGACGATCATGATGGGTTCGATCTGCGCGCTCAGGTTCCGGACCTCGTATTCCACCTCGCGCTCGTACATGCCTGCCACTTCGAACATGAGGCCGTCCATGTCGCCGGTCTCTTCGCCCACCGCGATCATCTGCAGCACCGTGGCGTTGAATACACCCGTGGTGCTGGCCGTGCGCAATATGCTCTCGCCCCGCTCCACGCCATCGCGCATCTGGTCCACCTTGCCGCGCATGTATTCGTTGTCCACCACCATGCCCACGGTGTTGAGCGCCTGCACGATGGGAATGCCGCTCCGGAAAGACAGCGCCAGGCTGCGCGCGAAACGTGCCAGCGTGGCTTTCATGATGATGGGACCTGCGACGGGCAGCTTGAGTTTGTAGCGGTCCCACTTGTAGCGCCCATCCACGGTGTCGACCCAGGCTCGGAAAGCGACCACGGCGCCCCCCAACATCGCGAGCAGCACGGGCCAGGAGGCCACCATGAAGGCGGAGAAGCCCATCAGGAGCTTGGTCATCCAGGGCAGCTCCGCGTGGAAGCCCTCGAACACTTTTGCAAAAGCGGGGATGACGAAGAGGTTGACGATGACGATGGCAACAGCCATGGCCACCACCACGAACGCCGGGTAACGCAAGGCGGACTTGATGCGTTCGCGCATGTCCTTCTCGAACTCCAGATGCTCGTACAGGCGCAGGAAGGTCTGGTCCAACATGCCCGTCATCTCGCCCACTTGGACCATGCTGAGGTAGAAGGGCGAGAAGACCTTGGGATGACGACGCATGGCGGTGGAAAGCTCGCGCCCGGCATCCAGGCTTTCGCGCAGGTCCTGCAGCATGGCGCTGAACACCGGGTTCTGGGACGATTCCTGCAGGCCAGCCAGGGCGCGCATGATGGGCACGCCCGCCTTGAGCAGGGTGTACATCTGGCGCGAGAACAGCATCAGCTCCAGTGGATCGACCTTCGTGCTCTGCGACAGTCTCGTCCACAGGCTTGGGGTTTCCGTCTGGCTGCGGGTGGCCTGCGAGAGCGAGATCTCGGTCGGCGTGATGCCGGTGTTCAGCAGCTGGTCTGCGATGGCACCGCTGTCCGTCCCCTCCAGCGTGCCCTGCACCAGTTCGCCGCGAGCGCTGCGTCCCTTGTAGGAGAAGACCGGCATCAGGACACCTCTGACGATTCGCGTTTCGTCATTCCGGCGCAGGCCGGGACCCAGCCAAAGAATGAATGCCTTGCGCAGCAAGGACAAACCCCAAAGGCATGTTGAATAGAATCGCTGGATTCCCGCCTGCGCCGGAATGACGAGCTAGAAGCGCCCATTAGTCTTCAACCTGGTTACTTATGCGCATCACTTCCGCGACGCTGGTATGCCCCAGCTTCATCTCATGCAGGGCAGCATCGAGGAGGGTCTTGCCCTTCAGGTGGTTGCGCGCGGCCTCCATGAAGTAGGTGTTCTCTTCGTGTGCTGCCGCATCCACCAGTTCCTGGGTCATTTCCAGCATCTCGTAGACCCCCATGCGTCCGTGGTACCCGGTGCCGTTGCAGTGCGAACAGCCGCGCCCGTGCCTGAGCGCACCCCAGCCGGCCTGATCTATCCCCTCCGACTTCAGCCACTCGACCTCCTGGGGCGTGGGCTGGTGCGACTCTACGCAGCTCTCGCACACTCGGCGCAACAGGCGCTGCGCGAGCACGGCCTGCACCGACGACGCAACCATGTACTTGGGCACGTCCATGTCCACCAGACGGAACAGGGTGCCGGCCGAGTCGCGGGTGTGCAGCGTGGAGAATACGAGGTGACCGGTCATCGCGGCGCGCAGGCCGATCTGCGCGGTCTCGGTGTCACGCATCTCGCCGATGAGGATCACGTCCGGGTCCTGGCGCAAGGCGGAGCGCAGCACGCGCGTGAACGACAGGTCTATCTTCTCGTTCACCTGCACCTGGTTGATGCCAGGCATGCGGTATTCGACCGGGTCTTCCTCG
>JBBIIJ010000005.1:0-88841 GCA_037446535.1 Sideroxydans sp.
TGCTCTTCCGATCTCGCCACGAACACCGCCACCCACGGCAGGAAGGCCCACAGGAACACCAGCACGAAATAGAACGGATGGCCGTTGGTGTTCTTGATCGGGCCGGTGTTGAAGAAGCGACCGAACTGGCTGTCCCACAGGAAGAACTTGATGCCCGAGACGTTGGTCTGCCCGAACACCAGCTTCTCGGGCTGCGCGTCGAACTGCAGGTACAGCGCGATCAATTCGGGCGCGGTGAAGGCCAGCGTCAGCACCAGCGCCAGCAGCCACTTGCCGCTCCACAGCTTATGCCACTGCCTCTGGTACAGCCACAGACACACCAGCCCGCTGGTGATGGTGATGAGCGTGAACACGCCCTTGGTCATCACCGCTGCAGCGCTGAAGGTTGCGCCCAGCAACAGGTATTTCAGCTTCGCCTGCCCGTCGTAGCGCAGCCAGTAGTAGCACGCCCCCATGATGAAGCCGGTGAGATAGGTCTCCGCCTTCACCTCGATGGAGGAATCCATCAGGTGGTACGCCGACACGTACACCAGCACCGACAGCCACGCCGCCTCGCGCCCGCAGAACAGGCGTGCGATGCGGTAGGTGTAATAGCCGCCGATGAGATGGAAGAGGAAGCCCGGCAGGATGTAGGTGAACGCGCTGATGCCACCCAGCTCGAAAGACAGCGCCGTGATCCAGAACGGCATGTGCGGCTTGTCCAGCCAATCGCGGCCGTCCAGCATCAGGTTAGCCCAGTCGTTGGTGAGCGCGATGTGCTGCGACAGCGCGGCGTAGGTGATGGAATCGCCGCCGTTGATGACGGGCGAGAGCATGGCCGCCGCGTTGACGAGCAGCGCGAAGAGGATCAGCCATCTGACATGGGTAAGGTTCATGGTGTTAGGTACGAGCGTTATTTTTTGAATTTTATCCTGATGCCGTTGCTCACCACATCCACCGTTTCGATCTCGAACTCCACCCCGCGGTAGCGCAGGTCCTCAGGCTCGAAACGGTGCAGGGGCTTCTCTTTCAGATAGTCGCCCAACATCTTCGTCAGCTGCGGGCGCAGCAGCTCGACGAGCGACGCCGGGTCCTGCCGCACCTGCAGGGTGTCGATATGCACGTCCTGCAGATAGATGGCGCGCTGACCAGCGTCGTAGCGCAAGCCGCTGCTTAGCGCGATGCGCCCGTCGAGGCCGACGTGCATCGCGGTCGTGGCGAAGAAATGGAAGGCGAACGAGAGGCGGTTCTGCTCGGCCAGGAAGGCCAGCTCGGGGGCATCCAGCGTCACCTTCAAATGTCCCCGGTTTGATTCGCGTGACACGGGGAATTTCTGCGCCAGCTTGCTCTCCAGCCGTTCTTGGGTCACGACGTACTCTGTTGGGAGCAGCAGGGATGTGCAGGCGGCTAGCAGGAGGGTGAGGGATAGCAGGGAGGCTTTTAGTCGATACTGCAGCATTTTCTCTTCGTGAATTTGGAAACAAAACCGCCGGGGGTTGCCCGGCAGCAAGTTACCTTTCTTGTCTTGCCAAGAAAGGTAACCCAAAGAAGTCGCCCCCGGTTTGCCGCCCCTTCGGGGTTCCCTGCGTTGCTCAACCAGACAGGCCTCCTCATAAACTCGCACGACCCGCTACGCGGTCACGTGCTCAAACATATTCGTCGGACTGCCCCTGTCTGGTCTCCGCTACTCGGCGGCGCACAGGGGAAGGAAAAGCCGAAACCCTGAACCCTAAAACCAGCGAGGCGGGCAATGCCCGCCTCGCCAAAACCAAGAAGAAAAGCGTGCGCGAAGCGCACACAAAACCGCCTTTGACTCTCACTCCCCTGTGCGCCGCCGAGTAGCGCAGGTTGGTCAGGGGTAGTCGGCGAGGACTGTCTGAGCGCGCAGCGCGAGTTCCGCAGCCGCCTGACCAACCGAGCAACGCAGGGAATCCCCGCAGGGGACGGCGCACCGGGGTCGCCTTTTCTTGGGTTACTTTCTTTTGGCGAAGCAAAAGAAAGTGACTAGCTGTCGGGCTACCCCCGACGGTTTTGCTTTGTATCCATGCGACGCAATGCCCGTGCGTTATTGCGCCCTACTTTAAGGTTACTTTAGCTGCAATAACTCATCAGGAACTCGATCTTTAGGGTCAATGTACAACCCTAGGTTGTCGCAAGCATCTTGAATATTTTTTATGATGTGGTCGAATTGCTTATAGTTGTTCTTGCTACACATCCAGTTAGCCACCGCGATCAGGTTTGTGGCGCTCTTGTACACTTTACTTCTGCCCGGTAGAAAGAACACCTTACCAAACAACCCATACAACGGTATTAGCGCCATATCTGAATAGAGTTGGCCAGATAGTTGCCTTAGCTTATCGAATACCTCATCACGCAATTCAGGAGTAACGACATCAGGATTGTGAATGACATAAGCATATCGAATAAAGGTGTGGGAAATTTCAGCCATCGTTTTTTTCAGCTGGTGAACGGGCTCAATCACCAACTTAAGAAATACCTGCCCCACTACGAAAACTAGAACCCCTGAGAGGACTGTCAGAAATACTGTGGACATTTCCATACACCCCCTATCTCAACTTCGGCGTCTCACAAACCACATCCGCATTCTGCCCCCGATTCCTCAACGCATGATCCATCAACACCAACGCCACCATCGCCTCCGCGATAGGCGTGGCGCGAATCCCCACGCAGGGATCGTGCCGCCCCTCGGTGGACACCCGCACCGGGTTGCCGTCCTTGTCTATGGAGTTGCGCTCGATGCGGATGCTGGAGGTCGGCTTGATCGCGTAGTGCGCGACGATGTCCTGCCCGGTGGAGATGCCGCCCAGGATGCCGCCGGCGTTGTTGCCGACGAAGCCACGGGGCGTGAGTTCGTCGCCGTGCTCGCTGCCCTTCTGCGTCACGCAGGCGAAGCCCGCACCGATCTCCACGCCCTTCACCGCGTTGATGCCCATCAGCGCGTGGGCGATGTCGGCGTCCAGGCGGTCGAACACCGGCTCGCCCCAGCCCACGGGCACATGGTGCGCCACCACGGCGAGCTTGGCGCCTATGGAGTCGCCGGACTTGCGCAGGTTGTCCATGTAGTCTTCCAGCTGCCCGACGTAGCTCGCGTCCGGTGCGAAGAAGCTGTTGCCTTCCGCGAGCACGTCATCCCAGCTCTTGAACGGGATCTCGATCTCGCCCAGCTGCGCGAGATAGCCGCGCACGGTCACGCCGTATCTCTCGTTCAGCCACTTCTTGGCGATGGCGCCCGCCGCCACGCGCGCTGCGGTCTCTCGTGCCGAGGCGCGGCCGCCGCCGCGGTAGTCGCGGATGCCGTATTTCTGCCAGTAGGTGTAGTCGGCGTGGCCGGGGCGGAAGGTGTCGGCGATGCTGCCGTAGTCCTTGCTGCGCTGGTCCTCGTTGCGGATGAGCAGCGCGATGGGCGTGCCGGTGGTCTTGCCTTCGAACACGCCGGACAGGATCTCCACGGTGTCCGACTCGCGGCGCTGCGTGACGTGGCGCGAGGTGCCGGGTTTGCGGCGGTCGAGGTCGGGCTGGATGTCGGCCTCGGACAGCGCCATCCCCGGAGGGCAGCCATCCACGATGCAGCCTATGGCTTTGCCGTGCGATTCGCCGAAGGAAGTGACGGTGAAGAGTGTGCCGAAGGTGTTCCCAGACATGATGAAATCTCGCTAAAACAATGGCTGGAGTTTAACATAGCGACCACTTCTCTCCCCTCTCCCGCTTGCGGGAGAGGGGCCCGGGGGAGAGGGATCGCCGACATTCTCACCCTCTCCCTAGCCCTCCCCCTCAAGGGGGAGGGAACTTCTTCCCATCGATTGAGGAGAAAATCATGAAAGCCATCCTCGCCACAGCCCCCGGCAACACCGATGTCCTGCAGCTGCGCGACATCCCCAAGCCCGAACTGCCTTCGCCTCACCACCTGCGCGTTAAGCTCGCCGCCGCCGGCGTGAACCCGGTGGACGCCAAGCTGCGCGCCAAGCCCGCCTACCATCCGGACAAGCTGCCCGCCATCCTGGGGCGTGACGGCGCGGGCATCGTCGAGGCCGTGGGCAGCGCGGTGACGCGCTTCAAGGCGGGCGACGCGGTGTTCTTCTCCAACGGCGGCATAGGGGACGAGCCGGGCAGCTACGCCGAGTACACCACGCTGCACGAGGACCACTGCACCGCCAAACCTGCCACGCTGGCCTTGCAGGATTGCGCCGCCTTGCCGCTGGTGTTCATCACCGCATGGGAGGCGCTGGTCGAGCGCGCCGAACTGCGGCCCGGCCAGACCGTGCTCATCCACGCCGCTGCCGGCGGCGTAGGCCACATCGCCGTGCAGCTCGCCCGGCATCTGGGCGCACGCATCGCGGTGACGGTTAGCGGCGAGCACAAAGGCGAATTCGCGCGCAGCCTCGGTGCGGAGAAGGTCATCTATTACAAGACGCAGGACTTCGTACAGGAGGCGCTAGACTGGACTGAAGAATGCGGCGTAGATGTCGTGTTCGACACCGTGGGCGGCGACACCTTCCTGCGCTCGTTCGACGCCGCGCGCATAGGTGGCAAGGTGGTCAGCCTGCTCGCCACACCGCTCGAGGCCGACGATGTGCAGAAGGCACGCTTCCGCAACCTGTCCTTGTGCTTCGAGCTGATGCTCACGCCGCAGGCGCTGAACCAGCACGAGGAACGCACCCACCAGCGCGAGATACTGGAGCACTGCGCCGCGCTGGTGGACGCGGGCCAGCTGACTGTGCACGTCTCGCACCGACTGCCCTTGGAACAGGCAACCAAGGCACATCAGCTCATCGAAGCGGGCGGCATGGTGGGCAAGATTGTGCTGACGATGGAGTAGCGGTCATTCCGGCGCAGGCCGGAATCCAGCGATTCAATTCAAAGTGCTTTTTGCTTTTGTCTCCGCACTGCGGAGAACTTGTTTTATACACTGGATTCCGGCCTGCGCCGGAATGACAAACCGAAAACCACTTATGTTCATCGACACCCACTGCCACCTCGACGCCGCCGAGTTCGGCGACACGCAGGACGACATCGTACGTGCCGCGGCGGAAGCGGGCGTGACCCGTCTCGTCATCCCCGCCATCGCGCGCAGCAACTTCGAGGCGGTGCGTGAACTGTGCACGCGCTTCCCCAGCTGCGCGCCCGCCTATGGCATCCATCCCATGTACGTGGACGACGCGACTCCCGACGACCTCAAGGTATTGCGCGACTACCTCGCTCTGCCCGGCACCGTCGCCGTCGGCGAGGTCGGCCTGGATTTCTTCGTCGAAGGTTACGACAGAGCGAAGCAGGAATACTTCTTCGTCGAACAGCTGAAGCTCGCGCGGGAGTTCGATCTGCCCGTGCTGCTGCACATACGGCGTGCGCAGGACGTCGTGCTCAAGCACCTGCGCCAGTACAAGGTGCGCGGGGGCATCGCCCACGCCTTCAGCGGCAGCCGCCAGCAGGCAGAGGAGTTCATCAGGCTGGGTTTCAAGCTGGGCTTCGGCGGCGCGATGACCTATACCCGCGCCACGAAACTGCGCGAACTCGCCGCCACGCTGCCGCTGGATGCCATCGTGCTGGAGACCGACGCCCCCGACATCCCGCCCGATTTCCTGGAACGCGGGCAGCCCAACAAGCCGGAATACCTGCCGCGCATCGCGCAGACCTTGGCGCAGGTGCGCAGGATGACGCTGGACGAGGTTGCGCGCGCCACCTCCAAGAATGTATCGTCCGCCCTCCCCAGACTGGCCACTTCCGGAACGACGACATGAACCCGCACCCGCTCGACGACAGCCACGACCGACGCTTCGGCGGCCTCGACCGCCTGTATGGCGAAGGCAGCCGCCTCGCACTTCACCGCGCTCGCGTGGCGGTGGTGGGCGTGGGCGGCGTGGGTTCCTGGGCAGTGGAAGCGCTGGCGCGCAGCGGGGTGGGCAACCTCACTCTGATCGACTTCGACCATATCGCCGTGTCCAACGTGAACCGGCAGATACAAGCGCTGGACAGCACGCTGGGCGAGGCCAAGGTGCTGGCATTGCAGGCGCGCATCCGCGACATCAACCCCGATTGCCGCGTCACGGTGGTCGAGGATTTCCTGAGCGCGGACAACATGGCACAGCTGATACCGCCCGACACCTTCGACGCGGTGGTGGACGCGTGCGACGAGGCGAAGGTGAAGGCCGCGCTCATGGTCCATGCGCGCTTCAAGAAGATCAAGCTGGTGGTGTGCGGGGCAGCCGGCGGCAAGCGCGACCCGCTGAAGCTGCGGCGGGACGACCTGGGACGCGTCACCCAGGATGCGCTGCTGGCGCGCATCCGCAACCTGCTGCGTAAGGACTTCAACATCCTGCCGCGCAAGAATGGCAAATTCGGCGTGACCTGCGTGTACCTGGATGAGCCTGCGAAGAAGAATGCCGCCTGCATGGTGGGGGACCTGAGCTGTGCCGGCTACGGCTCGGCGGTGACGGTCACCGCCTCCATGGGCCTGGCGGCGGCAACGTGGTGTCTGGAGCACATCGTGAACGCAGCTTCAACCCAGAAGCCGTCATGAAGATTCGCGAGAAGGGATAGATGCAAGGCGCACGGAACGCAGACAACTTTGTTGCGGCGGAGACTTACCTTCAGGTTAGTCGAAGCCAAACCGGAATGTACTGAATGTACATGAGGATTCCGAGTACCGCGCAACGCCGCAGATACCCTTCGCAGCAATCTTCAGGGCGGCTTCTACTTCAGCCAGCCCTTGCGCCAGAAGAACCAGAACGGCACCGCCACCGACAACAGCATCAGCGACAGAGCGAAGGGGTAGCCCAGCTTCCAGTTCAGCTCGGGCATGACCTGGAAGTTCATGCCGTAGATGGACGCGATCAGCGTGGGCGGCAGCAGGGCCACCGACACCACCGAAAACAGGCGCACGATGCGGTTCTGGTTGATGTTGATGAACCCCAGCACGGCGTCCATCAGGAAGTTGATCTTGTCGAACAGGAACGCGGTGTGGCCGTCGAGCGAATCGATGTCCTGCTGTATCTGACGCACCTCGTCCATCTGCACCGCAGTGAGCGTCTTGCTGCGTATCAGGAAGGAAAGCGCGCGCTGCGTGTCCATCACGTTGCGCCTGATGCGGCCGTTGACGTACTCGGCGCTGGCGATCTGGGCCAAGGCGACACTGGCCTGCTTGTCGCTCAGAGGCGAGCCCAGCACGCTCTGCCCCACGTGCCCCAGGTCGGCATACACCTCTTCCAGCGCGTCTGCCGAGAACTCCACGTCCATGCCGTAGAGGTCTATCAGCACGTCGCGGGCGTCCGCGATGTCCCCCGACTCGGATTTCTGCTTGATGCGCAGCAGTCGGAAGATGGGAGGGTCTATCTCGTGCAGGCTGATGAGCGTCCCGCCGCTCAGTGCGAACGCCACCGCCACGCTGCGCGATTGGGTCTCCAGGCCCGAAAGGAAGTCGGAGCGCAGGTGCAGCTTGCCTTCCCGCTCGAAGAAGCGCGCGCTGGCCTCGATGTCACGCAGGTGCTCGGGGCGCTCCAGCTCCAGGTCGAAGCTGCGCTCTACCCACGCTATCTCCTCCTCCGTCGCCGCGACCAGATCCACCCACACGGGCGCGGCCAGGCGCAGGTCGCCGCCGACCTCGATCGGCATGCGGGCCAGGCGTCCGTGGTCCAGCGTGAATGCGTGCAGCATGATGTCCCTCGCTTAGGTGCCTCATTCTAGAGCGGAAGCGCCGAAGCGCGCCAACACCTCATACCTCGAACCCTGTTCATCGCTCAGCGACTGCACCAGCGCGAAACCGTCGACCTGCCAGCGCACTTCGGGCATGGTAGGCAAGGGATCGTCGCTCCAGTGCGCGTTGCGCAGCAGGGTGATGTGCGGCTTGTAAGGGCGGTGATCGAAATGGAAGCGATGCTTGCGCAGACGCTCCTCCAGGCGGCGCACCAGATGGAGCAGGCGCGGTGGCACATGGGATGGCGCGGCGAAAGCGATATGGTTGTGCCCCCAGTAGCGGGCCGTGTCGAAGCACAGCTCGAAGGCTTCCACCTCCACCTCCTGCGCGACGAGCTGCAGGGCCTCCAGCCGGTGCACCGCCACCCCGCCCAGGAACACCAGTGTGGCGTGCAGGTTCTCCGGGTGCATGGGACGCCCGCCGCACAAGGGCTGCAGTTCGGCCTGCCAGGCGGCGAGACCTCCCCTCCCCCCCCGGCCTGGCCAGAGGGCGAAAAAGACGCGTGCCTGTTCGATTTCGGGCTTCATGTTTTCATTTTAGCCTCATCGCGCCCGGGGTCGAGTGACAGTGTGCTATGCGGTAGAATGCGCACCTCGCAACCAAGGCTCTACCATGAACGCTCGTCTACGCGAAATCCCGTACAACTACACCTCATTCTCCGACCGCGAGATCGTGTTGCGGCTGCTGGGGAGCGAGGCTTGGGACATCATCAACACCCTGCGCGGTGAGCGTCGTACCGGCCGCTCCGCGCAGATGTTGTATGAGGTGCTGGGCGACGTCTGGGTGCTCACCCGCAACCCCTATCTGGAAGATGACCTGCTCTCCAACCGCAAGCGCCGCAACGCCCTGATAGGCGCGCTGCACCACCGCCTGAACGCCATCGAGGCGAGAAGGCAGGACACTGAAGGCGAGGTGACGGCTGACAGCGGCGAGAACCGCAACCCCAAGGTCAAGCGCCTGCTGGAACTCGCCACCGATGCGGTGGACGATTTCGCGGCCGAGTTCGAGCGCACCCTGCGCCTGCGCAAACGCATCATGCGCACCCTGTCGCGCATCACCCGGCGCGACAACATCCAGTTCGACGGTCTGGCGCGCGTCTCGCACGTGACCGACGCCACCGACTGGCGCGTGGAGTATCCCTTCGTGGTGCTGCATCCGGACACCGAGGAGGAGGTAGCCCCCCTGGTGCGTGCCTGTATCGACCTCGGCCTCACCATGATCCCGCGCGGCGGTGGCACCGGCTACACCGGCGGCGCCGTTCCCCTGGACAAGTATTCCGCCGTCATCAACACCGAGAAGCTGGACGCAATCTCTGCCGTGGAGCAACTGGTGCTGCCCGGACTGAAAGAGCCTTATGCCACCATCCATTGCGGCGCGGGTGTGGTGACACGGCGCGTGATGGAAGCCGCGGAGGCCAGCGGCCTGGTGTTCGCGGTGGACCCCACCTCGGCCGATGCCTCGTGCATAGGCGGCAACGTGGCGATGAACGCGGGCGGCAAGAAGGCCGTGCTGTGGGGCACCGCGCTCGACAACCTGGCATCCTGGAAGATGGTCACCCCCGACGGGTCGTGGATGGAGGTGGTGCGCCTGCGCCACAACCTGGGCAAGATCCACGACGAGGAGAGCGCGCAGTTCCGCATCAGCCGCTTCCACGAGAATGGCAAGACGCCGCTGGGCGAGCCGGAGATATTGACCATACCGGGCTCCGCCTTCCGCAAGGCCGGTCTGGGCAAGGACGTGACCGACAAGTTCCTGTCCGGCCTGCCCGGCATCCAGAAAGAAGGCTGCGACGGCATCATCACCTCGGCGCGCTTCATCCTGCACCCCGAGCACAAGTACACGCGCACCGTGTGCCTGGAGTTCTTCGGCCAAGTGCGCGAGGCCGTGCCCGCCATCGTCGAGATCAAGGATTACCTGGATGCCCACCCCGCCGCCCAACTGGCCGGCCTGGAGCACCTGGACGAGCGTTACCTGAAGGCCGTGGGCTATGCCACCAAGTCCCGTCGGGGCATGCGTCCCAAGATGGTGCTGATCGCTGATGTGGCGGGCAACGACGAACACGCGGTTGGCGAAGCCGCCTCCGCCATCGTGCGCATGGCCAACCTGCGCCACGGCGAGGGCTTCATCGCAGTGGCCGCCGATGCACGCAAGAAGTTCTGGCTGGATCGCGCGCGTACCGCCGCCATCGCCAAGCACACCAACGCCTTCAAGATCAACGAGGACGTGGTCATCCCGCTGCCGCGCATGGGCGACTATTGCGACGGCGTGGAGCGCCTCAACATCGAGATGTCGCTCGCCAACAAGATCAGGCTGCTGGACGCGCTGGACGAGCTCTTCGGGGGCGAACTGCCGCTGCGCTACCAGGACGATGCGCAGCTGGGCGACGCAGAACTGCTGGGCAACCGCCCGCAGGCCGCAAAGCAGCTGCTGACCGAAGTGCGCACGCGCTGGACCTGGATGCTGGACAACCTGGACGCGCCGCTGTCCAAGTGCCCCTTCGCGCCCGCGGACCATCAGGATGCGGTCACCGTGTTCGACGCGGTGCAGCGCCACCTGCTGCGCGCGTCGTGGAAGCGCGAGGTGCGCGAGCCTTTCCGCCACATCTTCAGCGGCGGCACCTACCAGCCCATCCTCGAAGAGTGCGAGGCCGTGCACCTGCGCGTGCTGAAGAGCCGCGTCTTCGTGGCGCTGCACATGCACGCGGGCGACGGCAACGTGCACACCAACATCCCAGTCAACTCGGACGACTACGCCATGTTGCAGCAGGCGTACGCCGCAGTGGACCGCATCATGAAGCTCGCCAAGGACCTGGGGGGCGTAATCTCCGGCGAGCACGGCATAGGCATCACCAAGTACGACTTCCTGGAGCCCGGCGAGATAGAGCCCTTCATCGCTTACAAGAACAAGGTGGACCCCGAGGGCCGCTTCAACAAGGGCAAGCTGCTGCCCGGCAGCAACCTGGAGCGCGCCTACACCCCCAGCTTCAACCTCCTGGAACTGGAGAGCCTGATCCTGGAGAAGAGCGAGCTGATCGACATCTCGGATTCGATCAAGGACTGCCTGCGCTGCGGAAAGTGCAAACCGGTGTGCAACACGCATGTGCCGCGCGCCGACCTGCTGTATTCGCCGCGCAACAAGATCCTCGCCACTTCGCTGCTGATCGAGGCCTTCCTGTACGAGGAACAGACCAGGCGCGGCGTATCCATCCAGCATTTCGACGAGTTCAACGACGTGGCCGACCACTGCACGGTGTGCCACAAGTGCGTCAAGCCGTGCCCGGTGGACATAGACTTCGGCGACGTGTCGATCGCGATGCGCAACTTCCTGCGCAAGCAGGGCAAGAAGAAGTTCAACCCGGCCACTGCGGCCTCCATGCTGTACCTGAACAGCACCGACCCGTTCGCCATCAGGCTGATGCGCAAGGTGATGATAGAGTGGGCTTACAAGGCACAGCGCCTGGGCTATCGCATGGCCAAGCACCTGGGGCTGTTCCGTCAGCAGGTGGCGCACCCGCCGGCCACGGTGGGCAAGCCGCCCATCCAGGCCAAGGTGATCCACTTCATCAACAAGCCCATGCCCGGCGGCCTGCCCAAGCGGACGATGCGCGCCCTGCTCGACATCGAAGACAAGTCCGTCGTCCCGGTGATACGCGACCCGCGCAAGGTCAACGAGGATTCCGAGGCGGTGTTCTACTTCCCCGGCTGCGGCTCGGAGCGCCTGTTCGGCCAGGTCGGCCTGGCGACGCAGGCCATGCTGTATGAGCTCGGAGCCATCACCGTGCTCCCACCAGGCTACCTGTGCTGCGGCTATCCGCAGACCTCCGTCGGCCTGGACGACAAGGGCAGCCAGATCACCATGGACAACCGAGTGCTGTTCCACCGCGTGGCCAACACGCTGAACTACCTCGACATCAAGACGGTGATCGTGTCCTGCGGCACGTGCATGGACCAGCTGCTGAAGTACCAGTTCGAGAAGATCTTCCCGGGATGCCGCCTGCTCGACATCCACGAGTACCTGCTGGAGAAGGGCGTGAAGCTGGATCAGCCCACGGGCAAGCGCTACATGTACCACGACCCCTGCCACTCGCCGATGAAGACCTACGCGCCGCTCAAGGTGGCCAACGAGCTGATGGCCACACCCATCGAGGTGAACGACCGCTGTTGCGGCGAGGCAGGCACCTTCGGCGTGACGCGACCGGACATCGCCACCCAAGTGCGCTTCCGCAAGACCGAGGAGATACGCAAGGCTGCCGACGCGCTGCGCGCCGATGGCTATGACGGCGAGGTGAAGATACTCACCTCCTGCCCCGCCTGCCAACAGGGCCTGAGCCGTTACGCCGACGACGCCGACACCACCACCGACTACATCGTGGTGGAGATGGCGCAGCACCTGCTGGGCCCGGCCTGGCTGGAGGACTACGTCGTCAACGCCAACGACGGCGGCATAGAGCGCGTGCTCCTGTAAGGACGACCATGATGCTGCCACTGGAACCCACCGACGATCTGGCCAACCCGGCGTTCAAGGACGCGGCTGCGTGCGCGAAATGGCTGAGCCAGCTGCAACTGACCAACCTGAACCTGGCGCAGGGCAATCTGCGCAAACAGCTGGACGAACTGAACCGCTGCCCGATGCGCGGCCACGACCGCCTGCACGTGCTGGAAGCGCTGCGCGAGACCGTCTCCCTCGTGCAGACCGATTTCGCCAAGAAGCTAGTCGGCAAGAAGCTGCCGTTCACCACGGACGAACTCGCGTTGCTGCTCGGGCTCTCCAGCCTGTGGCAGAGCATGCTCACCGGCTACCTGCGTTGCCTGCAGTCGCTGGAGGCAGGCGACAAAACACTTGCGCATGAGACCGCATTGCTGTGCCAGCGCGCCCTGCTGTATGCCGGCCTGCAAATCGAGGATTTCGTGCGCGCCGGTTACGAGCCCGCGGGCAAGAACTGGCAGCAGCTGCACGCCATTTATGCCCATGTCGAATCGCTAGGGGTGCAGGGCGAGGCCGTGCGCGACGAACGCTTCCAGTCCGGCCGACCTGTCTGCGGGCGCACCTTGTATGCCAAGACGCTGCTCATGCACCGCGCCCGCCTCCTGGGATTGACACGTCTGCAGTGGCAGGTGGCGGAACGCTGGCTGTGCCAGTGGGGCGAGGCCATCAGCATCGAGCCTCGCGTCAGCATGAGCAAGGGCGATGCTCCGCCGCTGGCCCTGGATCTGGCCGGGATACATGCACTGCAATCCATCAAGCATGCACGCACGGCCGACACCATGCGCTTCCTGCCCATGGTCCCGCTCTCCAAACTGATCAGGGTGAAGACCATATTGCTGCAGCAAGGCAACACACCGCAGCAGGTGGAACTGGGCGGTGACCTCCAGGCCAAGGATTGCGTGGAACTGTTGAACAGGCTGCATGCATGCTGGTGCGAAGAACGCGAGGATACTCTGGCCGACACGCCGCGTGCGGCCCCCAGCCTCTACCTGTGCGTCGGACTGGAGCAGGCCTACGCGCAGATCGCGCGTAAACCTTTCAAGGCGCCCAAGGAAGCCAAGTCGAGTCAGGACGTGCAGCGCCAGATAGAGACCTTCGGCCGGGTGCTGAACGGCGCCGATACCCAACAGGCGAGCGAGCTGGGATTCGTACCCGAGGAGTGGCTGGTGGACGAAGACAGCATGCTACGCGGCCGACTGCTGCGCCTGCACACAGGGGGCGAACGCTTCGCACCCAACCAGGTCGTCAACGCGTTCCCGCCCGACACCGCCAACCACAAGATCGGCATCGTGGATCAGGTGCACGTCACCCAACGCGGACAGCTCTACATGAGCCTGCACTACCTGCCCGGCCAGCCGCAGGCTGTGGTCGTGCAGGGCAAGTCGGACGATGGGATGCTCAAGTCCGGATCTGCCGCCGGGGTGCTGCTGCCTGTGCTGGAGAAGCTGCGCATCCCCTCCAGCCTCATCCTTCCGCGTGACTGGTTCCAGGCAGGACGCGCGGTGGAGCTCGTCCTGCCCGACCAGAGCAAGCAGAAGGTGACCCTGGGATTCAGCGTGGAAAAGGGTGCGGACTACGAGAGGGTGAGCATCAAGCCGGCTGCTTGATGCGCTTGACGGGGAAAACCAGCGCGAAGGTGCTGCCCTTGCCCTCTTCGCTCACCACATCCAGCCTGGCCTGGTGGCGCATGGCCACATGCTTGACGATGGCCAGGCCCAGACCAGTCCCGCCGGTCTCGCGCGAGCGGCTGCGATCCACGCGGTAAAAGCGCTCGGTGAGGCGGGGGATATGCTGGGGTGCGATGCCTATGCCACTGTCCTGCACCGCGAACACGGGCTGGCCTTCCCGCTCGGTCCAGCGCAGCACGATCTCCCCGCCCTGTGGCGTGTAGCGTATGGCGTTGGTCACCAGATTGGTGAAAGCGCTGCGCAGTTCGTCAGCACCTCCCGTCAGCTGTGTATCGCTCTCCACCTCGATCCGCAGCGTGTGCCTGCCGTTGCTCAGCAGCTTGGCCTCGTGGTGTATCTCCTCTACCAGCTCACGCACGTCCACTTCTTCTTCGCGCAACGGGTTCTGGTCGCTTTCCAGGCGTGAGAGCGTGAGCAGGTCATCCACCAGGCTCTTCATGCGCTGCGTCTGTTCCCCCATCAGGTTGAGGGCGCGCCGCGCCATGTCGTTCTCCAGGTGCTCCATGTCGTGCAGCGTTTCCACGAAGCCGTTCACCACGGTGAGCGGCGTGCGCAGCTCGTGCGAGACGTTGGCCACGAAATCGCGACGCATGTTCTCTATGCGCTCCAGCTGGGTGATGTCGCGGCTGATGAGCAGCCGCTTGTTGCCGCCATAGGCGATGAGCTTGACCGAGAGCACCAGGTCACCCTGCCGCGTGTCGCGCAGGACCAGCGGCTCGGTGAAGGTATGCAGCGCCAGGTACTGCACAAACTCGGGCTGACGCGCGAGGTAGGTGATCTGCTGCCCCACGTCGCGCTCCGCATCCAGGCCGAAATGGCGTTCGGCCAGCAGGTTGCACCATTCGATGCGGTCGGACTCGTCCAGGATCACCACTCCCTCGGGCAAGGCCGAGGTGGCCAGTTCCATCTGATGCAGCGCCGCGGCATGCTGTTCGCTTTGCCTGCGGTGCGTGCGCATCATCTTGTTGAGTTCCGAGAACACGTCCTCCCACTGGCCTGAGCCGTCTGGTACGGACAGGGTTTCCGGGGAAGACAGCCAGCGCTGCAGCGCGGCCAGGTTGCGCAAGTAGGATATGAGACGCAGCACCAAGCCTGCCCCGAACAGCAGAGCTGCAGGCAAGGCCCCTGTGACAGCCCACAACAGCAGTGTGGACAGCAACAAAACGAAAGGATAGACGAACGCGCGTCGCCAGAAATCGCTCACGGTACAACCTCAATGATGGACTGGCGACATTATAAAGACGGAGCGGACCTAAGTCCGCCAGTGCTATTCCTTGGAGAAGCGATAGCCGCTGCCGCGGACGGTCTGCACCAGCCCGTCCGCCCCAGAGGGTTCCAGCGCTTGACGCAAGCGGCGTATGTGCACATCCACCGTGCGCTCCTCGACGAACACATGGTCTCCCCACACCTGGTCGAGCAGCTGGGCACGGCTGTAGACACGCTCGGCATGGGTCATGAAGAAATGCAGGAGGCGGAACTCTGTAGGCCCAAGCTCGATGTTCTTGCCGTTGGCGCTCACGCGATGGGTGGTGGGCGACAGTTCCAACCCACCCGCCTTGACGGTCTCATCGCTCATCTGCGGCGCGCGGCGACGCAGCACAGCACGTATGCGGGCCATGAGCTCACGGGGAGAAAAGGGCTTGGTGATGTAATCGTCGGCACCGGATTCCAGCCCGAGTATCTTGTCGCGCTCCTCGGTGCGTGCAGTGAGCATGATGATGGGGATGTCACGCGTACGCGTATCGGCGCGCAGACGCCGTGCCAACTCCACCCCGGACGTCCCCGGCAGCATCCAATCCAGCAGGATGAGGTCGGGCAAGGCGCGGTTGATGTGCCCTAGCGCCGCTTCCGCGTCCAGCGCCTGGATGGCGCGGAAACCGCACTGTGCCACGTTGAATGCCAGTAGTTCTTGTATCGCTGGTTCATCTTCCACAAGCAGGATGTTCGCTGTCGCCATTTCGGACTCCGTCGTTCTCATTGCACCTGGCTTGCGATGGTATGAAAGAATTGTGACATTTGCATGACATGATATCAGTCACCTATGCCCATCTGAGCCTCGCCAGCGATGTGATGGCGCGGATTGCGGTGCGGCTCGGCATGCTTGCCTATGAGGTTGGGCAGGAGGGAACCGGCCACCATGCCGGTCATGCTCACCAGCAGGCCAACCAGCTGCGGCGGCCAGATATCGGAAGGCTGGAGCACCTCGCACAGTATCCAGGCCGACAACCCCAACACCATGGCGGCGAGCGCTCCCTGCGTGTTGGCCCGCTTCCAGTACAGGCCGAAGGCGAGCGGCGTGAACGCGGCCACCAGCGTGATCTTGTAGGCGTTCTCCACCATCTTGAAGATGGAAAGCTGGGAATTGAGCGCGACGAGCAGCACCAGAGCACCGAAGCCCCACAGCGTGATGCGCATCGCGCGCAGGAACTGCTGATCGCTCATGTGCTTGAACACGAAGTGCCTGAGGATGTTCTCGGTGAAGGCCACCGAGGGCGCGAGGAGCGTGGCGGATGAGCAACTCATGATGGCGGAGAGCAGCGCGCCGAAGAAGATCACCTGCGCGAACACCGGCGTGTGCTGCAGGATCAGGGTGGGCAGCACCAGCTGCGAATCCTGCTGCAGCAGCTCGCCGAACAACTTGGGGTCGACCAGCGTCGCCGCATAGGCCAGGAACATGGGCACGAAGGCGAAGGCGAAGTACAGCGAGCCACCCAGCACCGAGCCGCGCACCGCGGTCTTCTGGTCCTTGGCTGCGGTGATGCGCTGGAACACGTCCTGCTGCGGGATGGAGCCCAGCATCATGGTGAGCCAGGCACCTATGAAGGGCACCCACTGGGTGTAGTCGCCCTTGGGGAAGAAATCCAGCTTGCCCGAGGCCTGCGCGTGCGAGATCACCGCGCCCGCGCCGCCGGTCATGCCGCTCACGAACCACGCGATGAACAACATGCCGCACATGATGACGGTCATCTGCACGAAATCGAGCAGCGCCACCGACCACATGCCGCCGAAGGTGGTGTAGGTGAGCACGATCAGCGCGCCTATCACCATGCCCGTCTCCTGCGACACCGCACCTCCGCTCACCACGTTGAACACGAGTCCCAGCGCCATGATCTGCGCCGACACCCAGCCCAGGTAGGAGATCACGATAGTGACCGCTGCGATGAACTCCACCGCGCGGTTATAGCGCACGCGGTAGAAGTCACCTATGGTCAGCAGGTTCATGCGGTACAGCTTGCTCGCGAAGAAGAGGCCCGCGAGGATGAGGCACAGGCTCGCGCCGAAGGGGTCGGCTACAACGCCGCCCAAGCCTTCCTTGACGAAGGTCGCCGAGATGCCCAGCACTGTCTCGGCACCGAACCATGTGGCAAACACTGTGGCAGTGACGATAGGCAGGGGCAGATGGCGCCCCGCCACCGCGAAGTCCTTCGCGTTATGCACGCGTGTCGCCGCGTACAGACCGATGCCTATGGAAAGCAGCAGGTAGAGAACGACGAACCAGATCAGCATGTGCACATCTCATAAGGCCAATGATGGCCGCCATTCTAGCAGCGTTGCCTCTGCCCACATCTCCGCGGGACGTGATGAGTAGCCCTTCTCGGCCACCAGGACGCGGCACCATATCGGCGCAGCGAACCATTGCGATCAGGCCAGAGCGGTGCGTTCCTCCACCCTCCCGCGCGCCCAACACATTGAATATGCTTTAAAGAATTTGTAATAAGGCGCGGGCATACTGCTTGCTAAGATAACCTTACCCCAATCGTGGCTTAAATATTCTCAGGAGGTCCTATGTCGAACGAAGAAGTGTTTTTCAAGTGGTTGCCCGATTACAGCGTCAACATCAGAGCCATCGACGAACAACATCGGGAGCTAGTCAACATCCTCAATCGCCTGTTCATCGCGGTTTCCAAACGCGAGGGCGACAAGGTCATCGCTGGCATCCTGGATGCGTTGATGGAATACACCAAGACGCATTTCGCCTTGGAAGAGCGCCTGATGCGCCAGGCCAAGTACAAGGACCTCGACGCGCACATGGAGGAACACAGGAAGCTGATCGCCCAGCTCGACGGACTGTGCAAGAAACACCTGCTGGAGGAGAAACCCATCTACTTCGAGATGCTGAGCTTCCTGAAGACTTGGCTCAGGGAACACATCCAGGGCGTGGACACGAAATACAGCGCAGCACTGCAGCAGGCCGGCTTCTCCGTGGACGCGTGGGAGCGCGAAGCCAATGCGGAGCTCGCGCTCATGTCGAACAACCGGAACTGGTGGAAGCTCTGGAAGGCTGCCTGAGCGGACCCTTACGAGAAGATGCGCGCAAGATGCAGGACGGGGATGGCCGCACCTTCGTGGTCGAAGCAGGAGATGGCGAACTCGGCGGGAAAGGTTTCCGGCAGCGCGCATGACTGCGCGTCGCCCACCGCGATGGCCTGCGGTGGCGCTGCCAGCAGCAGCGCGCCGAAATGCAGCGTCCCCCCGGGCCGGTCCTGATATCCGGCTATGGCCACCAGCCGCCTTTCTTGCGGCGCCTCGCCTAGGCAGACGGCCATGTCCATCACCGGCAAGAGGCGGCCCTGCCAGGAGAGCACGCTGTGGCACCAGGCTGGCGTGCACGGAACCTCGTGCAGCTTGGGGGCGTCGAGTATCTGCAGCAGGACGCGCGTACCAACTGCGGCGCGCAGGGAAGTCCCGAAGTCCAGCAGCCATGCGTTGGGCGGCAGCGCGCCGAGTTTCCTGATCGCCATCACGCCCCCGCCAGCCGTGCGAGATGGGCGGCCAGGCGCTCCGCGCTGGTGAGGCACACGATGCCCTCTTCCGTTTCCATCAGGCCCAGGATGGGCGTGTCGGGCAGGCGCATGGCAGGCGGCAGCTCGTGCCGCTGTCCTTCATGGCCCATGGACACGTCGTCGCATAGCACGCCCACGCATCCCTCGCCCGCATCCAGCAGCACGCATGCCCTGCGTTCCGAGGGCATCTCATGAAGCAAGGCGAGGTCCTGCGACAGGCAATAGACCGGCCAGCGCTGCTGCCCGTGGACTATCCAGCCGATGGCCGGCGTAGCGGCGCCGCTGACATCGACATCGTCAGCCGCCTCCAGCGCGCGCATCCCGGTCTGCGGCAGCGACAGGCGCAGGCCGGAGATCTTCAGTATCGCCGGCGCGGAAGGCTTAGGACGGGAAAGGACGACGCTCATCGCGAGGTCAGCCTGACGACATGCTGCAGCAGCACTTCATCGCTGAAGGGCTTGACGAGGTGCACGTCCACGCCCGCGACCGCGCTCATCTGGCGGTGCTTCTCCGTTGAGCGCGAAGTGACCATGACGATGGGGACATGCCTGGTGCGTTCCCCGTGGCGCACGTTGGAGGTGAGCTCCAGGCCGTCCATGCGCGGCATCTCCATGTCTGCCACGATGATGTCGGGCACGAACCTGGAGAGGATGTTGACCGCATCCAGCCCGTCGTTGGCCGTGCGCACGTCGAAGCCCGCATCCTTCAGGACCTGCACCACTGCGCGGCGAGCAGAGAGCGAGTCGTCCACCACCAGCGCGCGCAGCGCTTCCTTCACCGGTGCTTCAGGCTCGTAAAGCGCGCCTTCCTCCCACACGGCCAGCGGCTGCGTCGGGACATGCTGTAGTTCGACCAGGTCGATCACGGGCGCCACCGTGCCGTCGCCCAGGATGACCGCGCCTATCACGCCCTGCGTGCGCGGCACGTAGCGGCCGAACTTCTTCATCACCACTTCGCGGCTGTCGAGTATCTCCTGCACCAGCACGGCGCTCAGCGTGCCGTCGTCCAGGCGCGTGAGGAGCACGGGGAAACCGCTCCTGTCGCGCGCGCGCTTGTCGGGCGGCAGGGCCAGCAGGTTCTCCAGCTTGAACAGGGCGTACATCTGTTCGCCGTCGCGGAAGAACTGGCTTCCGCCTATCTCCATGATCGTTTCGCGCGACACGTAGCGTATGTCCTCGACGCCGCGACTGGATATAGCCAGCAGCTTGTTCTGCTGCCTGGCGATAAGCGTGTGGGCGGACAGCAGGGTGGCCGGCAGGCGCAACTCCACCATCAGCCCCTGACCGCGCCGCGAGTTCAGCGCCAACATGCCCTTCATCTCAAGCACACGCTTGTACACCACGTCCATGCCGACACCGCGGCCCGAGACCTGCGAGGCCTGGTCGCGCGTGGAGAAGCCCGGTGCAAGGATCAGGCGCGCGAGCTCTTCCTCCGTATGTTCGTGCTCGGGCTTGAGCATGCCCTTGCGCTCGGCGAAATGTCGTATCGCCGCATAGTCCAGGCCCGAGCCGTCGTCAGTGCAGCGCACGACGATGGTGTTGCCTTCGCGCGCGAAGGAGAGCTCGATGCGCCCTTTCTCCGGCTTGCACGCGGCGGACCGCTCGGCGGGCGCCTCTATGCCGTGGTCCACCGCATTGCGCAGGACATGCATCAGGGGGTCGATCAGGTCGTTGAGCACGTGGCTGTCGATGGTGGTGTTCTCGCCCTTGACCACGAGCTCCACCTGCTTGTCCAGCAAGCGCCCTGTCTGACGCACCCCGCGCTGCAGGCGCGATACGACGGTGCTCACCGGCACCATGCGGGTGCGCATCACCGCGTGCTGGTTGTCCATCTGCAATCGCTGCTGCTCTTCCAGCAGCTCGCCCAACGCATCCAGCTGGCCTTCGACCGTATCCGTCATCTCGCGCGCGTCGGTGGCTGCCTCAATCAGGCGGCGGGTGATGGTGTGCAGTTCGCCGTAACGCTCGAACTCGAGCGCATCCAGCCCGTGTTCGCGGCCCATCCCCTGTTGCAGGTCGGCGACGCCGCGTATGTCCACCAGTTCCTCCAGCTCGGCGACCAGCTGCTGCAGCAACTGATGCTGCCTGCGTATGAGTTCGGCCTGGCCGACGGACTGGCGCAGGCGTTCATGTATCTGCGAATTGGAGATGAGCGTCTCGCCTGCCAGCCGCAGCAATTCGTCCACCACCGGGGTCGGGACGCGCGTGGACTGCTCCACGGGCACGGCTGGCGCGCTCGGCTCGGCGACGGGTTGCTGCACGGAAAGAAATGGTGCAGCAACTTCCGCCGCCTCGCTGGCCACGCCCTCGCGGTCTACGCGGTTGGCGCAGTCCAGCACCTCCTGCAGCACGGCCAGCGACTGCTCGGGCGCAGGCCCCAGCCCCAGCAGGAACTCGCCCATGGCCTCCAGGCAGTCGCCCGCGTTGACCAGCACGTCCGCGAGCCGGCGCTGCGGCAGCTTGCCGGCATCGATCAGCGCGACCAGTATGTCTTCCAGGTGGTGGGTGAGGTTGGCGATGCCGGGCACGCCCACGGTATTGGCCGCGCCCTTGAGGGTATGGGCAGCGCGCATGGCCTGCTCCGCATCCTTCATGCCACCCTGTCCGCCGGCGATGTGCGCGATCGCGGTTGTGAACGCGCCGACCTGGGCGGGCAGCTCCTGCAGCAGACCTTCCAGCAGTTCCGCGTTTACGTCTGAGGGCAGGGCCAGCGACACATCAGCCGGTGTGGCGTGCTCAGCCCGTGCCACAACTCGAGCTGCTTCCGATACCTGCACGTCGGCCAGCGCGCTTTGCCACGACGACAGCACATGGCCGCTCGTCGGGTGCGGCCACACCGCATCCGCAAGCAGCCCCGCCACGGCAGCGCAGGCATCTTCGTCGGAAGGGGCGGAGAAATACGTGCCGAGGCGCGCAGGCAGGTGATGCAGCAGCTCTCGCTGCTCCGCGCTCAGTCCGGCGTGCAGCGAGGACAGCCGTTGTCCGAATTCCGCAAGCAGTGCGGCCAGTGTGGCCAGGCCCACGGACTCTACCGTCATGCGCAGCCGTTCCACGAATTCGCGGTAGTTGTCGAGGGCCGCCTGTCTTTCCTGCGGCCCGCCCTCTGCCGCGGCAGCGAGGTCGGCATCGAGCTGTGCCGCCATGTGGTCCAACTCGTGCGCCAGGACGGCGAGCATCTCGCGCTCGACCTGCTGGGTGCCACGTTCGGGCTGCGCATCGGCGGAGGCGTGCGCTGCATGGGCGAACGTCTGCCCCGTGAGGCGCGTCAGTTCCTCGGCGGCCGCTTCCGGGGACAAGGGCATGGGCCAGGTCGCGGACAGGCTCTGCAGCAGCGCCGTGCTGGACTCTATGTCCGCCCGGTTGGCCATGTAGCCGAACAGCAGCATGGGCCAGCCTTCCAGCAAAGCGCATTCGCCCGCGGAGAGCGGCCTATCCTCGCCCTGCATCTGCATGAGGTTGGTTTCGACCATGACGCAGACTGAGTGCAGCCCTTCCAGTCCGGACTCCCACGCATGCTGCCCTATGCTGCCCACCAGTCTGCCGTAGCCCTGCAACAGTTCGGCCGCAGCACCTGCATCCTCGGCCACCGACGGGCTGCACGGCATGAGCGCCATCAGCCCATCCATGGTCTCGGCCGCCGCCTGGCTGAATTCCGTCAGCCTTTGCTCAAAAGTATCCATTTAACCTTGCCGGTCCAGAAAGCCTCCCGGCATCAACCCGGCAGGTTGAACACGCGCACCGTGGTCAGGAGCTGCTTGGCGTATTCCACCAGACTGTTGGTGTAACCAGACTGCTGGTTCAGGCGTTCCGTCGCCTGCTGGCTGCTCTTCTTGAGCGTGTCCGCGCGCTCCAGCAGTTCCTGGCCGGCCTTGGCCTGCTCTTCCGAGTTGGCCGCAATCTGTTTCACCGAGGCCACAAGATCGGAGGTGGTCTGCTGCGTGAGTTCCATCTGCTCGCCTGCCTGCTCGGCGAGGCGGCTGCCTTCGACGATACGCGCGATGGCGTCGTTCATGGTGTTCACCGTGTCGGCCGTCTCGACCTGGATGTTGTTCACCAGCGCCGCGATCTGCTGCGTGGCCTGGCGCGAGTTCTCGGCCAGGCGCTGCACTTCGTCCGCCACCACCGCGAAGCCGCGGCCCGCCTCACCCGCCGAGGCCGCGTGCATGCTCGCGTTCAGTGCGAGGATATGGGTACGTTCCGCGATCACGTTAATGAGGTTCACCGCACCCGAGATCTCCTGCGAGCGCTCGCCCAGTCGCTTGATGCGTTTTTCGGTCTCGCGTATCACGTCGCGCGTGCTGTTGATGCCGCTCACCGTGTTGTTCACGGTGGACAGCGCCACGCGCGTGGTCTTGATGGCGTTGTCCGCGGCCTCGTCGCAGCGCCTTGCCAGTTCGGCGATCTCGCGCAGCGATTGTGCCGCGGAGGACAGCGACTGCGCGGTGCGGTCCACTTCGACGCGGTCGCCCTCGGCGGCCTCCATCATGCTGTGCGCCTGCTGCTGCGCCTTCAATGAAGCCGAGGTCACGTCCGCCGAGATGTTCGACACGTCCAGCAGCACCTTGGCGGTCTCGCTGGAGAGCAGGTTGAGCGCGTCGGACACGGCGCCGGTCACGTCCTCGGACACCGGCACCTTGACCGTCAGGTCCTTCCTCGCAAGCTGCGCCACCGCGCGCAGCAGGGTCAGCACCGACTCGTTGAGCTGTGCGTTCTCCTTCTCGATCTGGGCCAGCGTGGCCACGCGACTGTCCAGCAGCTCGTTGAACGCGTGCGCGAGGTCGGCCAGTTCGTCGTTGCCGTCCACCTTGGCGCGGGCTCCGAAGTCGCCGTGGTTGATGTCGGACACGGTCTTCTGGAACGAGGCCAGATTGCGGATGATGCCGCGCGTGATGAATACCCCCAGCAGCACCAGCAGCGGGAGCGCCAGGCCCAGGGCGGAGACGGTCAGCCATTTGGTGGCGCCTTCGGTGGCCGCCACGTCGCGGCTGGATGTTTCGGCCGCTCGTGCGGCGTAGCTCACCACCTCCTGAGACAGCTTATCCATCGCCGCGGACGTCGGGCGGTCGATACCGCGCACCAGCTTGTCCACTTCCTGTCCTGCGGTCGGGCGCGCCTGATTGTAGTTCTTCAATGCGTCGAGATAGCTGGTGTGCAGTTCCCCGTGCGCTGCGAGCAGGGCGTCGATGTTCTTGACGTCCATCCCCAGTTCCTGCGCCTGCCTGCGCATCTCGGTCAGGCCGCGCACCACGTCGGCGTTCTGCTTCTCGAAGGCTTCCAGGTACTTGGCATACAGCTCAGGATCATTGCCTCGCAGCAGGATGTCCTTCCATTCCTGCACCTGGCGCTGGAAGCCGGTCTGCACGCGGCGCAGGGAGTCCAGCAGCTTGAGCGTCTTGGTGTCGCTGTCCACCGAGGTGGTCGCCTGTTTCGCCAGGCCGTCGACCGCGTAAATCGACACGCCGCCGACGATGGCGAGGAAGATGATGCCGACGAGGACAAGCATCGTGATCTTGATCCGGATGGTTAAGCGCTTAGCATTCATGTGCAGCTCCTGTTGTTTCAGTTAACTTGCGGCAGGCCGACGCCGCAGACTTCGTCGAAATACGAGACGTGGTCGAATTCCAGCCATACCGCATCGTCCTGCACGTATCCGCCGGACACGTGGCTGCCCAGCGCAGCGGGCAAGGGTGGCAAGCTGGACAGTGGGCGCAGCGAGAGCAGGGCCTTGGGATAACCGTCGGTGAGCACCGCCACTGCCTGCTCGCCCTGGCCGAACACCAGCACCATGGTCGCAGCCCCCGACTCGCCCATGCCCAGCAGGGCGCACAGGTCGTACAGCGGGACGAGGCTGCCCCGCAGGTTGATCAAGCCGAGGAACCCGGGGGACGCGCCCGGCAAGGCACAGGCGGCAGGCACTGCCAGCACTTCGCTGCCTGCGTCCGGACTGACCAGCAGTCCCAGCTCGCCGATGCGGAAGCCATAACGCGCGCGGACTTCCGCCCGCTCCTCCCCCTTCGGCATCAACTGGGTTCCCTCGATAGGCTCGAAATGGGCCAGAGCGGCGCCCGGCGGCAGCCACTCAGCCGCAGGCTGCCCTGTCGCCACGCATTCTTGTTCCATGGACTTAGCTGCCGGATTAGGTGAGGCTCTTCAGCTGATCGACGATCTGGTCCGCGGTGTAAGGCTTGCTCACGTGACCTTTCGCGCCTTGCAGCTCGCCCCAGACCTTGTCGGCCTTCTGCCCCTTGTTGGTGACGAACACCACGGGAATGGACTTGGTGTCGCCATCCTGCGCCAGCTGGCGGCAGGCTTCGTAGCCGTCCATGTCCGGCATGACCACGTCCAGGAAGATGATGGACGGTTTCTCGGCCTTGGCCTTCGTGATGGCCTCGCGCCCATTGCTTGCAGTGAGGACGATGCAGCCTGTATCGCTCAGTACCGCTTTGATGTTCGCCAGGTCCGCTGCCGAATCGTCTACCACCAGTGCTTTCTTTGCCATTTCTACTTTCCTCCAGTGTTGAATTTTGATTTCTTGTTCTGTTGCGTCAGGTTTGCATCTGGGACTGCTTGCAGAGCCCCACGTACTTACCGACCGCGTTGTGAAACTCCTTATAGTCCACGGGCTTGGTCAGATAGGCACTGCAGCCCACCAGCGAGCCGCGGACCCGATCGAAGGGCGAAGACCTGCTGGTCAGCATGATCACGGGCGTTTGCCTGGTTTTGGGGTTGCTGCGGATGTCCTTGCAGACCTGATAGCCGCCGACTCCCGGCAGGACCACATCCAGGAATACCAGGTCGTAGGTGTTCTGCGCCAACAGTTCCATGCCGCGCTCGCCGGTCTCGGCTACATCGGACTGGATGTTGAGATTGCGCAGTTCCAGTTCGAGCTGCTTGCACACCGTCGGGCTGTCGTCCACCACCAACGCCCGCAAGGCGGCTTCGGAAGACGGCATGGCGGACGCCTGCGCGAGGGTCGGTTTCTTCCAGAGCTGAGCCGACTCGTGCAGTCCGCTCGCGATGCCGTCCAGAAGGGCAAGCAGCCTGGCAGGACCGAACGGGCGTAACAGGTAAGGCTGCTGGGGATCTGCGGGGCGTTCCTTGGTGTACAGGACCATGACGGGAGGCCTTGGCCTCACCGCCAAGGTTCGCCACTGTATCGTCGCATTGACGTCGTCCACATTGACGATGACGATGTCGCTTTCGGCGATGCGGGATTCTTCGCTCACGGCATACGCACCCAACGCCCGCCCTCTGGTCATCTTGCCTATGCTTTTGAGGACGTTCTTCTCGGCGTCAGTGAGGCCAAGTGCGCCTATGGTGTACACGTGTTCCATACTTCCTCCTCAGCTCCCGCTCCCGTTTCTTTACTTTCGCCGGGATGCGTTTTCTGCTTTACGTAAATAATACGTTAAATACCCCCGCAGCACGTAACACTATATTTATTTCTCTCCCCATTTTGCCAGCTGTGGCGACCGACCCAGCGAAACAAGGAAACAGTACATTTGGATGTTATTGTCTTTTTTTGCAAGGAGATAGGCGAATTTGTTATTTGCTTATTCAATAAAACGGAAATCGCCGTTCGACTGCTCGCCCTAGCCGACAAACGGCTGGGGTGATTCGAGGAAAACAAAAAAAAAGCTCCCGAAGGAGCTCTTTCGTCCGAAGCTGTTGAAATTACAGTTCTTTGGCGTGTGCCGCCAAGTACTTCGCAACGCCGTCCGGGGATGCGTTCATGCCTGCCTTGCCCTTGTTCCAACCAGCAGGGCAGACTTCGCCGTGCTCTTCCGTGAACTGGAGCGCATCCACCATACGCAGCATCTCGTCAATGTTGCGGCCCAAGGGCAGGTTGTTCACGACCTGGTGCTGCACCACGCCCTTCTTGTCGATCAGGAAAGAACCGCGGAACGCCACCCCGCCGTCGGACTCGACGTCGTAGGCCTTGGCAATCTCATGCTTGACGTCGGCGACCAGCGTGTAGCGCACTTGGCCGATACCGCCCTTGTCCACGGGGGTGTTCTTCCACGCCAGGTGGGTGAACTGCGAGTCGATAGAAACGCCGATCACCTCCACGTTGCGCTTCTTGAACTCGTCCAGACGGTGATCGAAGGCAATCAGTTCGGAAGGGCAAACGAAGGTGAAGTCGAGCGGGTAGAAGAACACCACCGCATACTTGCCCTTGGTGATTTCCGAAAGACTCACGTCCTTGATTTCGTTGTTGCCCAGCAGTGCGGTTGCTTTGAAATCGGGGGCTTGCTTGCCTACGAGTACGGCCATGATGATCTCCTTAGGGTATGAATGAATTTTGGTTGACTGAAATGCTTGGTTTTCGAATTTACCAGATGCGCCGCAAGTGTCAATCCATATTAACTGATTCGTCACGGAATCCCGCCATCTCCTCCGCTTGCGGGCATTCGTGACGGATGGCCGGCCGCAGCCCGCTGGAGCACTTGGCATCCAATGACTGCATTGTCCAATAGGCCTCGAACTTCTAAGCCTTAGATCTGTTAAGTCTTAGGATTGTTAAGTCTTAGAATTAAGCCTTAACATGAGCAATGTTATAATGTTAACGAGAATTTAACGGAGATATGGTCATGTCAGATGAAGAAGTCTTCTTCAAGTGGTCCCCCGAATACAGCGTCAACATCAAAACCATAGACGATCAGCACAAGGTGCTGGTCGACATCCTCAACCGCCTGTTCGTCGCCGTGTCCAAACGCGAAGGTGACAAGGTCATCGCTGGCATCCTGGACGCGCTGATGGAATACACCAAGACGCATTTCGCGCTGGAAGAACGCCTCATGCGCCAGGCCAAATACAAAGACCTCGATGCGCACATCGAGGAACACAAGAAGCTGATCGCGCAGCTGGACCAACTGTGCAAGAAACACCTGCTCGAAGAGAAGCCCATCTATTTCGAGATGCTGAGCTTCCTCAAGACCTGGCTCAAGGAACACATACAGGGCGTGGACACGAAATACAGCGAGGCCCTGCAGAGGGCCGGATTCTCTGTGGCTGCGTGGGAAAAGGAAGCCACAGAGGAATTCACAGCCATGTCGAACTCCAAGAAGTGGTGGGAAGTCTGGAAGTAGGCAGGCCGATCAGCCGTTTTCCGGCGGTGCTGTCATCGAGAACTGGATACGATGCAGTTGCGCATACACGCCGCCCTTCCCCAGCAGCTCCGCATGCGTGCCGGTCTCCACGATCTGCCCTTTCTGCAGCACGACGATACGGTCGACCTTCTCGATGGTGGACAGCCGGTGCGCGATGACGAGTGTGGTGCGCCCTTGCATCAGCGTCTCCAGCGCAGCCTGCACGTGACGTTCCGATTCGCTATCCAACGCCGAGGTCGCCTCGTCCAGGATGAGGATGGGCGCGTTCTTCAAGATCGCCCGCGCGATCGCGATGCGCTGGCGCTGACCGCCGGATAGGCGCACACCTTTCTCCCCCACCAGGGTCTGCAAACCCTGCGGCAGGTTCTGGATGAACTCCATGGCATGGGCCGCAGTCGCGGCCGCGACAATCTCCGCCTCCGGCACCTCTCGCATCTGCCCGTAGGCGATGTTGGCTGCGATGGTGTCGTTGAACAGCACCACCTCCTGGCTCACCAGGGCAATGTTGGCGCGCAGACTGGCCAGGGTGAGGTCGTTGAGATCGTGGCCATCCAGCGTGATGCGCCCTGCCGTCGGCAGATAGAAGCGAGGAAGCAGGTTGGCCATCGTGCTCTTGCCACTGCCCGACGCGCCGACCAGCGCCACCGACTGCCCCGCGGGGATATCCAGACAGATGTCGTTAAGCGCCAGCCTGTCGTCCGTCTGGTAGGAGAGGCTGACGTGTTCGAAAGCCAGCGCTCCGGTGGCGCGCGGCATCACGGTCTTGCCGCTATCCTTCTCGCCCGGCGTGTCGATCAGCTCGAATACGCTCTCCGCCGCTGCAAGGCCTCTCTGCACGAACTCGTTGATGCTGGTGATGCGCTTGAGCGGCGCGGTCAGCATCAGCATGGCAGCGACGAAGGACAAGAAGCCGCCTACCGTAGTCGCATCGCTCTTGGCCTGTCCTATCGCCAGATAGATGATGAAGGACAGGGCGACGGCAGCCACCATCTGCACGATGGGCACATTGGCGAGCGCAGCAGTCGCCTGTTTCATCATGTGACGGCGCACCCAGTTGATTTCTTCATTGAAGCGATCCTGCTCGTAGCGCTGACCGCCGAACAGCTTGACCACCTTGTGCGCGGTGACGCTCTCCTCGATGACCTGCGTGATGCTGCCCATCGCGCGCTGCGTGTCGCGGCTGGACGCGCGCAGGCGGCGGTTGATGGTGTGTATGACGCCCGCCACGATGGGTGCGACGGTCAGCGAGAGCAGCGTCAGCTTCCAGTCCAGATAGAACAACCAACCGAGCAAGCCCAGGATGATGATGGAATCGCGTATGGTGATCGTCACCACGCTGGTGGCCGCCGCGGTCACGTTGGTCACGTCATAAGTGAGCTTGGAGATCAGCGAACCCGTGGCATGGTCGTCGTAATAACGCGTAGGCAGCGAGATCAGCTTGGCGAACATCTCCGAGCGCAGGTCCATCACCACCTTGTTGCCCACCCAGTGGATGGCGTAGGAACCCACGAAGCCCGCCACACCGCGCACGAAGAAGATCACCAGGATGAGCACAGGCGCCCATCGCATCACGGAATCGTCCTTCTGCACGAACGTACCGTCGAGGAAAGGCTTGAGCAGCGCCGGCAGCAGAGGCTCGGTCGCCGCTGCCAGTGCCATGCCGAGGATGGAGACCGAGAAGGCGCGCCAGTGAGGTTTTACGTAGCCGAGGAGGCGAAGATAGAGCTGGCTGCTGGTCATATTCATGGGGGCGCACTTTAGCAGAAAAGCGCCCCTCCCGCCCCGCGCGGCCCTTCCTTCATGGACATGAGGCGGCCCCGCTGCTAGTCTGCGCGGGCTCTCACTCCCCCTCTACGCCATGTCGCGAGAACTGCGCCTCATCCTCACCGCCATCCAATTCTTCACGCGCCTGCCCGTGCCGGCATGGGTGGGGCATTCCCCGCAGCAACTCGAACAGTCCGCGCGCTACCTGCCGCTGGTGGGCGTGCTCGTCGGCGCAATCGCGGGAGCCGTGCTGTGGGCCGGCGCTCAAGTGCTGCCCCTGTCACTCGCAGTGGGCCTCAGCATGGTAGCGAGCGTCCTCACCACCGGTGCGTTCCACGAGGACGGCCTCTCCGACTTCGCCGATGGCATGGGCGGCGGCCACAGCAAGGAGAAGGCGCTGGCGATAATGAAGGACTCGCGCGTCGGCGCTTACGGCGTGATCGCGCTCGTGCTCGTGCTGCTGCTCAAATACCAGGCTTTGCTCGCGCTGTGCGACAAGCATTCCCTGGCCCTCGTCGCCGCCGCGCTCATCGCCGCGCACAGCGTCAGCCGCCTGATGGCAGCCAGCCTCATGCTCACCCAGCGCTACGTGCGGGACGACGACAGCGCACGCGCCAAACCTGCTGCGCAGCAGATGAGCTACACCAGTTTCAGTGTCGCGCTGCTCACCGCCCTCGCCGCGCTTGTCCTTCTGTATCAAGCAGGCACACCAATCTCGGCCGTACTCACCGCCCTTTCCACGGCACTGCTGATGCGCGCCTGGCTAGCATGGCGGCTGCAAAGGAGGTTAGGCGGCTACACCGGCGACTGCCTGGGCGCGGTGCAACAGCTCAGCGAGCTCGCGTTCTATCTCGGCCTGCTCGCTGAGTTCTGATGCACACGCTCTACCTCATCCGCCACACCACACCGCGCATCGACGCCGGCATCTGTTACGGCCAGCTCGACATAGACGTGGCCGGTAGCTTCGAGCAGGAAGCGGCCGATGTGCTGCGCTGGCTGCCGCCCGTGGAACTCATCATCACGTCGCCGCTGCGGCGCGCGCTGAGGCTGGGCGAATACTTGGCGCAAGCGCAGCGCTGCGAACTGCGCAGCGACGAGCGCCTGAAGGAGAAACATTTCGGCGATTGGGAAGGCAAAGCGTGGGACGACATCCCGCGCAAAGAAGTGGACGCCTGGGCCGCCGACATCCTGGGCTACGTCCCGCCCGGCGGCGAGTCGGCAGAACAGCTGATGCAGCGCGTGCAAAGTTTGCTGGATGAGATTGCGCGACTACCGCAACGCGACATCGCTGTCGTCGCCCATGCCGGCATCATCCGCACCGTGCTGGCATCGATCAGCGGCGTGCCGTTGGCGGATACGCTGAAGTGGCAGATCGAGTACGGGACGGTGATAGGGGTGCGAAGCTAGAAAGATGAGCGCACGGCCGAGAGGTCTGCTCTGCGCCCATTTCCGGTTACGGTTTCATGGGAGCGAACATTAGTGGGTTGGGTGGAGCGTAGCGAAATCCGGGAGTGGCAGTAGCGCCAGTCAGTCCCGGATTTCAGTGCATTCATCCGGGCTGTACTCGCTATCGTTCAGGTCCAATCGAGGAATATTGTCTTGGTGCCGGCACCGTCGCGTCCTTGGAGAGTAATTCCATTTGGTCGGTACGAAAATGTCGCTTTCGCATGTTCTCTGTCCGAGAAGACTTTCCTATCTGCCCTTTCGGGAACCAGGCACGTTAGAAACTGTACACCATTGAATATCAGCTTGACCGCGACCAGCTCGGAGGTTTGCGCGTCCCGTACATCGAACCAGTGCACCCCGGCTCTAGCCACTCGCGCATCCAATTCTCCACCAATCAGATAGAGCCCCATTCCGTCAGGAATCGGACCCTCGCGGAACAGTATTGCCAAGTGGTCCGGCGTGGGAATGTTACCTCTGTTGCCGAAGGCACCCAAATAGGTCAAATTGATTGCAGTCTTGAGAGCCCACTTCTCTAGCTGCCGGCCGTTAACACTGAAGTGTGCCCGCCCTTCTGGATTGTGTCCGAGCTGTCCTAGCAAGAACCGTGATAGGTCGACCGCGGCCGAATCGAAGTCGGACAGAGCTGAATTGTGTTTTTTGCACAGGATCTTCGCAACCGCATTTGCTAGGCTAATCTGCACCTTCTGGCCGTTGCACCAACTCAATCCGGAAGCGGTAACGAGGTCCGTGTCGAACACTCCTTTGCTCACATAATGCTCCCGTGAGGCTCTCCCTCCGCAATCCGATAGCGGCTCAGCCCAGCACGTCATCAGAGGTGTTCGCGCTCAAAGAGAGTGCGCACCGGACTCACCGTTCTGTGGGGGATCGCGGGATGGATCACCCAACGGTGGCAGCCCAGGCTATAGCCCAACCGGAGATCCTTCGGCAAATGGATGGACTTCTGGACTTCGGTTCGCTCGATTATCACCATACGCGCCACAAAATCAGTGCCAGCAAAGTCACGATAATCCAACCGATGAACTTCATGCTAGGAATCCCATAACGGAGATGAATCTCGATCTCTTCGATGGCTGCAATAGCGGTTGCCGGGTCACGCTTGCTTATTTCTTGTTCATATTTTAGTTCGTCAGGATCGTCAATCATCCTCCCTCCTTGATGTTCCATTATCAAACAGTACTCTTTCATTGCGATTACAGAGGACCATCTGCCCGAATGGCTGCAACTGGGGCAAGGCGTCCACACACACATGATAGTTCAAATCTTCTCCGACACCCCCGCCTCGGCGAATGTCGCCATGCCGCTGTGTAGCGCGCAGGCCATGCGGATGAGCGGCACCGCCACCGCTGCACCGCTGCCTTCGCCCAGCCTCATGCCCAGGTTCAGCAACGGCTCGGCCTTGAGCGCCTGCAGCAGCAGCGTGTGGCCCGGCTCGGCGGAGTGGTGTGCGTACAGCAGCCAGTCGGCCACTCCGGGATTGAGGCGCACGGCGATGAGCGCCGCGGCGCTGGCGATGTAGCCGTCCACCAGCACAGGGATACCGCGATGCGCGCAGCCGATGAAGGCGCCGGTGAGTGCGGCGATCTCGAAGCCGCCGAGGCGGCGCAGGGCTTCGAGCGCGCCCTCTCCCCCGCTCGCGGGGGAGGGGAGATAGCCGTGTAGTTCCAGCGCGCGGGCGATGACCTCGGCCTTGTGGCGCACCCCGGCCTGGTCGAGGCCGGTGCCGGGGCCGGCGAGTTGCTGCGGCGACAGGCCCAGCAACGCGCAGGCCAGCGCCGCCGCGGACGTAGTGTTGGCGATGCCCATCTCGCCGCCGATGTAGAGTTGCGCGCCCTGTTGCTGCGCGCGCACTGCGCTGTCGCGCCCGGCCTGCAATGCCGCTCCCAGCTGGCTTGCGCTCATCGCCGCTCCCTGGGCGAAGTTGGCCGTGCCCCTGCCCAGGTTGCATTGCCGCACGCCGGGCAGTTCGCCGGTGTCGAACGCGGTGCCAAGGTTCACCACTTCCAGTGTCGCCCCCAGATGTTTCGCTGCCACACAGATCGCCGCGCCTCCACGCGCGAAGTTCTTCACCATCTCGGCGGTCACGGCCTGCGGGAACGCCGACACGCCTTCGACCGCCACGCCGTGGTCGCCCGCGAACACGCCGATGGACACCTGCTCCACCTGCGGCTGCTCGCGTCCCTGCATGGCGGCCAGCTGGATGGCCAAGCCTTCCAGCCTGCCCAGCGCGCCGGGCGGTTTGGTCAGTTGGCCTTGCCGCGCGATAGCGGCGGCACGCGCAGTCTCATCCAGTGGTTTTGCGGCTTGTTGCAGCCAGGAAACATCGTTCATCGTTCACCCTTTCAAAATCAGCGGCAGTCCCGCCACAGTCAGAATCACCTGGTCGCAGCGCGCGGCGACCGCCTGATGCAGTCGCCCCGCCTCGTCGCAGTAGCGACGCGTCAGCTCGCCCAGCGGCACCACGCCCATGCCCGTCTCGTTGCTCACCAGGATGAACTGCCCAGGCAGCGTCGGCAGCACTTCCAGCAGTGCAGCGGTCTCCTGCCGCAAGCGCGCTTCATCTTCCAGGCACAGCAGGTTGGTGAGCCACAGCGTGAGGCAATCCACCAGCACGCAGCGATCCTTCGCAGCATGGCGGCGCAGGGCCGCGGCCAGTGCCAGCGGCTCTTCCACCAGTTGCCAGTGCTGCGGGCGCTGCGTCTGGTGATGGGCGATGCGCGCACGCATCTCGTCGTCCTGCGCCGTGGCGGTGGCGATGTAGGTGACCGGCAGGTTGGTCGCCTGCGCGTGCTGTTCGGCCAGGCGGCTCTTGCCGGAGCGCATACCACCGAGAATGAGTTCTTTCATGTTGGTACTCCCAGCAATTCGAAGATGCGCGGCAGGTCGAGATGCATCTCCAGCGCGTCAGCCAGCCGCTCCAGGTTGTGTTCGCGCAGCGCGTGGTAATCGATGGCTTGCGGCGCCTGCAGCCCGGCCCAGCCGAGCAGTGCGGCACAGGCCTGCGGCGACTCGAATACGCCGTGCAGATAGGTCGCTGTGATCTGGCCATCGTCCGAGAGTGCGCCATCGCTGCGGCCATCGGCCAGTTGCGCGAAAGGACGTTGCAGCGCCTCACCTTCGCTGATGCCCGCATGGATCTCGTAACCGCTCACCGGCACATCGCCTCGCACTAGCTTGCCCTGCACTTTGTGCAACTGCTTGTGCGGCTGCAGCGTGGTTGCCAGATTGAGATAGCCGAATCCTTTGCTGCGGCCCGGCTCGCCCTCGATGCCGTGCGGGTCATGGATGGCACGACCCAGCATCTGCAGCCCGCCACAGATGCCCAGCAGCTTGCCGCCATAGCGCAGGTGGTGTTGCAGATGCGTCTCCCAACCCTGTGCGCGCAGCCATTCGAGGTCAGCGCGCGTGTTCTTGCTGCCGGGCAGGATGACGAGGTCCGCGGGGGGAGGTGTCTCGTGCGGTGCGACAAAATGCAGTTCCACCTGCGGATGCAAGCGCAACGGATCGAAGTCGGTGTGGTTGCTGATGTGCGGGAGTGTGGGGACGACGATGCGCAAGACCCTCTCCCCTCCCCCCTCTGATGGAACTACCAGGCAATCGACTAAGCCCGCAGGCGGGCAAGTCGCTGCTTGTCCGGCAAGCGGGCGAGGGGAACGATGTGGGAGCGCGTCCTCGGCCTCGATGTGCAATCCATGCAGATAAGGCAGCACGCCCAGCACCGGCTTGCCGGTGTGCTGCTGCAGCCAGTCCAGGCCCGGTTGCAACAAGGACAGGTCGCCGCGAAAACGGTTGATGATGAAGCCTTGCACGCGCGCCTGCTCGCTCGCGGAGAGCAGCGCCAGCGTGCCGACCAGATGCGCGAACACGCCGCCGCGGTCTATGTCCGCGACCAATATAACGGGACAGTCCACCGCCTCGGCGAAGCCCATGTTGGCGATGTCGCCCTCGCGCAGGTTGATCTCCGCGGGGGAACCTGCGCCTTCCACCACGATGGCGTCGTATCGCTGCGCAAGGCGTGCGTGCGAGGCGAGCACCGCTTCGCACGCCACGCGCTTGTAGTCGTGATACGCAGCAGCTTCCATATTGCCGACGGCGCGCCCGTGGATGATGACCTGCGCGCCGGTGTCGCTGTTGGGTTTGAGCAGCACGGGGTTCATGTCGGTGTGCGGTTCGAGCCCGGCGGCCTGCGCCTGCACCGCCTGCGCCCGGCCGATCTCGCCGCCATCCGCGGTGACGGCGCTGTTGAGCGCCATGTTCTGCGGCTTGAACGGAGCGACGCTCACCCCGCGCCGCCTGAGCACACGGCACAGGCCCGCCACCACCGTGCTCTTGCCCGCATCCGAAGTGGTGCCCTGCACCATCAGCGTCGCTGTCATGCCGCGCACTCGGAGAGCGCGGCCCGCAGGCGCTCCCACTCCGCCTCGCTCGCTGGCAGGCCGAAGCGCAGGCTGCGCGGCTCGTCGAAATAGCGCGTGAGGATGCCGCGTCGCGCCAACGCCTGGTGCAAGTCGTGTGCCTTTTCGCTGCACACCCACTGGAACAGCGCACAGCCGCCGGTGGGAGTCAGATTCGCTTCGCGCAACAGCTGCGCAAGACGCTCACCCTCGCTCGTCAGTCGCACACGCGTCGCTTCCTGCCATTCGATATCGCGCAATACGACTTTCGCCACATGACGCGCCGGTCCCGTCACACCCCAGGGACCCAGCTGCTCGCGCAACCGCATCAGCAGCTCATGGTGCGCCAGCGCAAAGCCGACGCGTGCGCCCGCCAAGCCGAAGAACTTGCCCAGCGAGCGCAGCGCAATCAGCCCATGGGGCATATGCGGAGGCACGATGCTGAGCTGCGGCGTGGCATCGATGAAGGCCTCGTCCACGATGAGCCAGCCGCCGCGTGCGGCAAGGCGCGCGTGCCAGTCATGAAGTTGCTCGTGAGTGAACAGGATGCCGGTGGGATTGTTGGGCTGCATCACCACCAGCACGTCGAGCTGGTCCACACGCGCTGCGATCTCGTGGTCCGCGAGCTCGAGCACTTCGTGTCCGGCGCTGCGCCACGCGTGCGCGTGTTCGGCATAGCCGGGCGACAGCACGCCCACCACGGAACGCGGACGCGAGCGCGGCAGCGCCTGGATCGCTGCCTGCGAGCCGGCCACAGGCAACAGGTCATGCGTACCGTAACAGGCGGCAGCCGCATCCTCCAGACCGTCGTGCTCCTGCGGCAGCCGCGCCCATGCCGATAGCGGGACATGCGGCAGAGGATAGGGATGGGGGTTGATGCCGGTGGAGAGGTCCAACCAGCGGTCGAGAGGGATGCCGTAGCGCGCCGCGGCGGCGCGCAGTTGTCCGCCGTGCTCAAGCATATGCGATTGCTCCGATGATGAAGAGCAGCGCGAGCCACAGCCACACGCCGCGTCGCACCAGCGTCACGGCACGGCCGATGTCATCCGCATTCGGCACACTGCCCGCGCCCAACGGCGGACGCTGCTCGATCGCACCGTGATAGATAGCCGCGCCACCGAGTTGCACGCACAGCGCACCGGCACCGCTCGCCATCACGGGTCCTGCGTTGGGGCTGTCCCATGCAGGTGCCTGTAGTCGCCAGCAGCGCAGTGCGGTGCGCGCGTCGCCGAGCAACGCATAGGTCAGTGCAGTGAGGCGCGCGGGGATATAGTTCAAGGCATCGTCCAGGCGCGCCGCGGCCCAGCCGAAATGGAGATAGCGTTGCGTGCGGTAGCCCCACATCGCATCCAGCGTGTTCGCCAGACGGTACAGGAGCGCGCCCGGCGCACCCAGCAGCGCGAACCAGAACAGCGCACCGAACACTGCGTCGTTACCGTTCTCCAGCACCGACTCCACGCCCGCACGTGCGACATCCTCCGGCTGCATCTGGGCCGTGTCGCGACTGACGATGTAGCCTACGCGATGACGCGCCTCGAGCAGGTCGTCATCGACGAGCGCACGCTGGATGCGTTGTGCATGCTCGGTAAGGCTCTGCAGGCCCAGGGCGAAATAAAGTGCGAGGATGTCGAGCGGCAAGCGCAGAGTGGGTTGCTTCCACCACACCCAGCCCAGCAGCCAGCATGGAGCCAATGCCAGCAGCCACGCCAGGATGCCACGGGAACGACGCATGCCGCCTACGTTCAGATGCCGCTCCAACCATGCTGCATATCGTCCGAAGCCGACCAACGGATGGAGGCGCCGCGGCTCGCCCAGCAGGCGGTCGAGCGACACGGCGGCGCAGAGCACGAGAAAAGTCCCCATCAAACTCATGGCAGGAACAATTGCGCCACCGCCTGCGGGTTGGACGCGAAATACAGATGGATGTACGAAGCGGTGAGGCGTCGCTGCTGATACACCGCTTCGCGGGCCGTGCCTCCATTCGGGCATACGCCCCGCGCCGTGGGTGAGAGAGGGCTTTCCAGTTTCGAATAATGGAAGGTATGGCCGCGCACCTCGCCTTGCGGCAAGGTGACGCTTTGCAGCGCAAGTGCTGCCAGATGTGGCTGCATCTGTGCCGTACCTTCGAGAAGTCCCAGCAGACTCCCGGTGTTTCCTTGCGCGTCGGTGAGCGAGCGCAGCGTGTACAACATGCCGCCGCACTCGGCGAGGATGGGCTTGCCTGCGGCGTGGTGCGCGCGGATGGCGGACAGCATGGCGCTGTTGCGCGCCAGTTTTTGCAGATGCAGTTCCGGGTAACCGCCGGGCAGGTACAGGCTGTCGGCCTCCGGCAAGGCGGTGTCGTCGAGCGGCGAGAAGAAGCTCAGTTGCGCGCCCAGCGCGCTCAACACGTCGAGGTTGGCCCGGTACAAGAACGAGAAAGCGGCATCGCGTGCTACAGCGATCCTTACGCCCTGCAACGCGCGCGCGGCCGCAGGCGATTCGACAGGCGCGAATGCCACGGCGGGCGGCAACTCGGTATACGCATGCTCTGCCCATAGCTTTGCAGCATGATTGATGCGCTGCTGGATGTCGGGCAGTTCGGTCGCCTGCAACAGGCCCAAGTGCCGTTCAGGCAAGTTGATCTCGGCCGCGCGCGGCAACGCGCCACAGAAGCGCAATGACTGCGGCAAGCGCTCGCATAGCATTGCGGCGTGGCGCGCACTGCCGACGCGGTTCGCCACCACGCCAAAGAACGGCACCTCGGCATCGAGTTGCGACATGCCGAGCGCCAGTGCGGCAAAGGTCTGCGCCATCGCGCCCGCGTCGATCACCGCGAGCACCGGAATGCCGAATCGCTTGGCGAGGTCGGCGCTGGATGGCGCGCCGTCGAACATGCCCATCACGCCTTCAACCAGGATCAGGTCAGCCTCGCCCGCCGCCTGATACAGGCGCGCACGGCAATCGGCTTCGCCGCCCATCCACAGATCGAGCTGGTAAACCGGATGGCCGGATGCCTGCTCCAGGATAGTGGGGTCGATGAAATCCGGCCCGGTCTTGAACACCCGCACGCGCCGCCCCTGGCCGCGGTGATAGGCGGCAAGCGCGGCGGTAACGGTAGTTTTCCCCTGCCCGGAGGCAGGCGCGCTGATGAGGAGGGCGGGACAATGACGCACGGACATCACAGGTCGATGCCGGGCTGGGCGCGCACGCCGGCGCGGAAGGCGTGTTTGATGTCGTGGATCTCGCTCACCGTATCGGCCATGTCCAGCAGGCATGCGGGTGCGGCACGACCGGTGATCACCACATGCTGCATGGCTGGGCGCGCCGCGAGGTCGGCACAGACCTGATGCTCATCGAGATAGCCGTATTTCAACAGATAGGTCAGTTCGTCCAGCACCACCAGGTGCAGCGCAGCGTCGCGCAGGAAACCCTGCGCCACCTGCCAGCCGCGCTGCGCCGCGGCGATGTCCGCCTCGCGGTTCTGCGTATCCCAGGTGAAGCCCTCGCCCAGCACTTGCCATTGCACGCCGGGCTGCCGGCTGAAGAACTTCTCCTCGCCGGTGTCGCTGCGCCCTTTGATGAACTGCGCCACAGCGACGTTCAGTCCGTAGCCCAAGGTGCGCGCCACCATGCCGAAGGCGGAACTAGACTTGCCCTTGCCGTTACCCGTCAACACCAGCAGCAAGCCTTTGTCATGGTCGGCCGCGGCGATCGCCGCATCGACCACGGCTTTCTTTCGCACCATGCGCTGCTGGTGCTGTTTGCTGCTATCCGGCATGGTGTGCGCGGGCCGCGTCATCGCGACGCGCAAACAGGACGTACAGCACAGCAGCGGGAACCAGATATGCCGCCGCGCCTGTCAGGTAGGGCAGATAGTATTGCCCAACGCGATGCGCATATTCCGCCATGCTCAGTGCAGTGAATCGTCCCGAGAACAGGTAGAACGCGCTGTTGGAAATGAAGAATGCCGCGCTGACTGCCCCGAAAGAGATCCCAGCGAACAAGCCCATGCTGCGCAGATCGTGTTGATGAATGCGTGCATAGTAACGGCCGGCAGACCACAACAGGGCATAGGTCGGGATCAGGAACCAGTACGCGGGTGTCACGCAATAGTCGCTCACACCGAATTGCGTGATCGCAAGGTAATCCAGCGCCCCGGCTCCGATGAGCAGCACGCCCAAGAACAGCGGGCTGGCAATGAAGAAGCCAGCCAGCAGGAACACGGCGAGTGATGCATCGGGCAAGTGTAGCGACGTACCGTAGTGATGCATGCGCGTGGCAGCCATCAGCGCAAGCAGGCCCAATGCGATGAACGTTTGACGCTGCGTTAACTGTTTCATGATGTACTCCTTAAACTATGAAGATTGAGAAAGAGGGCCGGGGCAGGACATCCGGTCGAAACCGGCTCACACAGCTACTTTGATTGATAATTCGCGGTCAAGTATACCGCGCGACGTGCCTGATTAAAGTACTGAGCGGTTTCGTATTGCTTGTCCAGCAGGTTATCGATGCGCCCTTGCACCAGCCATTCCTTGTTCACGCGATATTCGGCGCGCACATCGAGCAATCCGTAGCCACCCAGTTTCTTGCCGGGGGTGTTGGCGAGATCGTCATAACGACGCCCTTCCCCGTAGAGTGAACTTGCCACCCCCACCTCGCCGAACTGGCGGGAGATTTCCACGCGCATCGCTTCCGTTGCACGACGATTCAACAGCTTCCCGTTGTTGACGCCTGATGTCTGGCGCGGGTCCTGCCAGGTCAGCGTGGTGGCGATGACCCAATCATCCAGCTGCGCCTTCATCTGCCCTTCCACACCGGTCAGCCGCGCAGTATTGATGTTGACCGGGTTGAAGTTGGCATCAAAGCCGATCAAATCGGTGATGTCGGTTTGATATGCATTCAGAGTCCATTTTCCCGATGCGACATGTCCGGCCACACCCAGTTCGATACTGCGCGACAACTCCGGGCGCAATGTTGCCGAACCGAACCCGGGGTAATACAACTGGTTGAATGTCGGCGCCTTGAATGCCGTTCCGTAAGTCGCAGTCAAGCGTGTGCCATTGCTCAATGCGTAGCCATAGCCCAATCCATACGTGGTATGGCCGCCGAATTGCTGGTTGTTATCGTGGCGTGCGCTGACTTGCACGCTATTCCCGCCAAGGGTTCCCTGATATTGCCCGAACAGCGCGCGGTTACTGCGCGAGGTTTGCGCGTAGAGCGTGGAACTGTCGACGCGATCGCGCTGAAAATCCAGTCCTGCCGTCAGCAACTGGTCGGCCTCCACCGCAACATCGTTCTGCCAGGACAGGCTGTCACGTCGAGTGTTGAAGCGCGACCTGAATACTCCATTCAGGAAATTATTCAGGTCATCCTGAGCGCTCCCGGCGCGCAAGGTTGTATTCCAGACCTGCATCGGCGCAAACTTCAGCGAGGCCCCCAATACCTGTTGTACGCCGCTGGACTCATTGGGGTTCCCGTCATATTGATTCTTGCTGTTGGCGCGTAATGCTTGTGCATCGGCGATCGCCCCATTGTCAAAGCGGTAGCCGCCGTTCAAACCTAGCGATGAATTGTGATAACCGTCTTTGTCCGGCTCGTTCACAAAGCAGCCGGCGCCGCCCGGCGAGGGCTTGCCGCGACAGGCATTGAAACCCTGCACGTTTTGCTGATTTGCCCTCGCGTTGAACCAGCCTTGCTTGCCGCCCCCGCTCAAACCCAGCGCCGTGTCGTAGGTGCCGTAGCTGCCAGCAGTGAACTTGGCCGACGGAGTCAGCGCGCCACTACCCTTGCGCGTAAAGATCTGAATCACGCCACCGATGGCTTCCGAGCCATACAAGCTGGCACGAGGACCGCGCACGATCTCGATGCGCTCGACCTGCGCCATGGGAATATCCTGAAACGAGGTTGTACCTAACGTTGCCGAGCCGATCTTGATGCCATCCACCAGCACAAGCACATGATCGGCATTAGTACCGCGCAAAAATACCGAAGTGGCCTTGCCCGCACCGCCGTTGTTGCTGAGAGTCAATCCGGGCACCCCGCGCAACACTTCAGGCAATGATTGCGCTTGCAGGTGTTCGATATCCTGGCGGGTGATGACGGTGACGGATGCCAGAGTTTCATCAGCTGATTGCTCGGTGCGCGTGGCAGTGACTACCACTTCGTCCAGCGTTCCGGTTGCGGCATGAGCCAAAGGAGTGACCGCACATAGCAGTGCGGCGATAAGCTGCTTTTGTTTCATCTGCATTTCCTGAGTGAGTTCCAAGCGTCCCCGTTGGAACATTGAACAAAATCAGGAATGCGGCGAATGCCACGGAATGAATCCGGAAGGACGGACCTCCATGCGCCCCACGCGCAATCCTGAGCCTCGCCCAAGGCCGGTATCCGGGCTCGCAAGACCTGACGCATCGCCTTCCCAAGATCGCTCTCAGTGGCTTATCGATGCGCCCAACACTCGCTTACCGTTGCGGGGGCAGCACAGGCTTTGAGTTAACACTCCCTCACCTGTTTCCCGTTTAACTGCAGGGCTCTCGCCTTGCAGCACCTTGAATCGGAGCGGATTGTAGCAGATGCCACCCCAAGGGCTCCAAAATACTTGCGAAATGTTTCGTTACCGATTGACTTAACAGGCTTTTCAAAACTATAGTTCAGGCATGCAGAGCGAAATCGACATACTCGACCAGAAACTGGCACAGCTTGTGCAGCTGACCCAGCACCTGCGCGCCGAGAATCTGAAGCTGCGCCAGGATGTCGCGGCCGCTTTGAGCAGTCAGCGCAAATGTCAGGACAAGATCGAACTGGCAGCGCAACGCATCGAAAAGGTCCTCGCACAACTTCCGGCGGACGCACCATGAGCAACACCAAGATCAGCTCGCTGGAGGTGACCATACTCGACCGCGAGTTCCACGTCGCCTGCCCGGAGGACGAACGCGCGGAACTGCTGGACGCGGTCGCCTACCTCGACAAGAAGATGCGAGAGATACGCGATGCGGGCAAGATCGCTTCAGTCGAACGCATCGCCATCATGGCCGCGCTCAACATCGCCCATGAGCTGCTCACGACGAAAGTCGGCGGGGGATTTGACCTGGCCGAAGTGAAGCGTAGAATGCAAGTCATGCAGGCAACCATCGATACGGCGCTGGTTGACCAGGACGAACTCTTTTAAGCCCTATAGATTTGTCCCCTGCGGTGTTCGTCAGGCTCATAATTCTTTGAACCAATGAGCTAATGCTTAGGTTGTGCCCCATTCAAGTTACTGTTGTGAGCATCCCCCGCGGATGCACCTGATGTAACCGGGAATCGACCCTCTTGAACCCCGGTTCAAGACATTGAGTCAACGGCACAGGCGGGGGGCTTTATTCCAGTGCGACCTTCATGGGTCGCACTTTTTCTTTGTGGAACTGGACCATGCGCTACTGGCTGATGAAATCCGAACCGAGCGATTGCAGCATAGACGACCTCGCCGCCATGCCTAACCAGACCGTGGCCTGGTACGGCGTGCGTAACTATCAGGCGCGCAACTTCATGCGCAACCAGATGCAGGTCGGCGACGGCGTGCTGTTCTACCACTCCAACTGCAAGGAACCGGGCATCGCGGGCATCGCCGAGGTGTGCACGCCCGCGTATCCGGATGCGACCCAGTTTGACCGTGACAGCAAATACTTCGACCCCAAGGCGACACATGAGACGCCGCGCTGGTTCAATGTGGAAGTGAAGCTGGTAAAGAAGATCGCGCTCATCCCGCTCGACGAGCTGCGCCGCCATCCCGAGCTGAGCGACATGCGCACCCTGCAGCGCGGCAACCGCCTGTCCATCACGCCGCTGGACCCAGACGAGTGGAAGTTCATCACCACGAGACTGGTGCACGCATGATGCGTCACTCACACTGACGGAGACCCGATGGAGTGGCAAGCCGCTTACCTCGCGCTGGGTGCAGTCACCGGATTTCTCGCCGGGCTGTTCGGCGTCGGCGGCGGCTTGGTGCTGGTGCCGGTGCTGCTGCTGATGTTCGACGCCCAGCACGTCCCGCCGGAACACGCGCTGCATCTCGCGCTGGGCACGGCCATGGCCACGATCGTCTTCACTTCGCTCGCCAGCCTGCGCAAACACCACCAGCATGGCGCGGTGAACTGGCAGATCGTGCGCGACATCACGCCAGGCATATTGCTGGGCACGGCCTTGGGCGCACTGTTCGCCGCATCCATCCCCACGCGCGGGCTGGGCATCTTCTTCACGCTCTTCGTCTACTTCGCCGCGGCGCAGATCCTGTTCGACAAACGGCCGCACCCCGCGCGCCAATTGCCCGGCACAGCCGGGATGGCCCTCACCGGCACGCTGACCGGCTGGGTCAGCAGCCTGGTTTCCATAGGCGGAGGCACGATCGTTGTGCCCTTCCTCATCTGGTGCAACGTTCCCCTGCGCCACGCGATAGGCACTGCCGCCGCAATCGGTTTCCCCATCGCCCTCGGTGGCACCGCCGGCTACATCATCGTCGGTTCGCATGCAGCCGCGCTGCCCGAGCCACACCTAGGCTATGTCTACCTGCCTACCTTGCTCTGGGTGGCTGCAACCAGCGTGCTCACTGCACCGCTGGGGGCGATGGCGGCACATCGCATGCAGGTGGGACTGCTGCGCAAGTTGTTCGCCGTGCTGCTGCTAGCCCTCGCCACCAGACTGCTGTTCAAAGTGTTATAGCCGCAAGGGAATCTCGGGCATAATCCGCCGCAAATCAAAAGGGGAGGATGCATGCTGCAAAAACTTTTCCGCACCAAGTCGGCCACCGACATAGCAGACACGTCGGAGCTGAAGCGATGCCTGTCGGCATTCGATCTTACGCTACTCGGCATAGGCGCCATCATCGGCACGGGCATCTTCGTACTCACCGGCATCGCCGCAGCCAACCAGGCCGGGCCTGCCGTAGTGCTGTCTTTCGTGATCTCTGGCCTGGCCTGCGCATTCGCTGCGCTGGCCTACGCCGAACTCGCAGCGACCGTCGGCGGTTGCGGCAGCGCCTACGGCTACAGCTATGTCGCACTGGGTGAGGTCGTGGCGTGGATCATCGGCTGGATCCTGCTGCTGGAATACAGCGTATCGGTGGCCGCCGTCGCCAACGGCTGGGCCGGTTACTTCAACAACGCGCTCACCGCGATGGGCATAGGCTTGCCGGAAGTGCTCACCAAGGCCCCCGCATTGGGCGGCATCATCAACCTGCCCGCGGCTTCCATCATCCTGGTCCTGATGGGGTTGCTCATCATAGGCGTGAAGCAGAGCGCGCAGCTCAACACCGCGATGGTCGCAGTCAAAGTGCTGACCATCATCGTTTTCATCAGCATCGCGGCCTTCAACGTCGAGCCCGCGAACTGGTCCCCCTTCATGCCTTATGGCTGGTTCGACACACTGCCCGACGGCAGCACTACGGGCGTATTGGCCGGGGCTTCGCTCGTGTTCTTCGCGTATGTGGGATTCGATGCGGTGTCGACCGCAGCCGAAGAGGCGAAGAATCCTCAACGCGACCTGCCCATCGGCATCATCGCCTCGCTGGCGTTCTGCACCGTGATCTACATCATCGTCTCGGGACTGCTGACCGGCATCGTGCCTTACACCCAGCTGAACGTCTCTTCCCCCGTCGCGCACGCGTTGCAGCTGCTCGGCTACAAGTGGGCGTCCGCCTTGGTCGCGACCGGTGTCATTGCGGGCCTCACCACGGTCATGCTGGTGCTGTATTACGCGCTGACCCGCATCATCCTTTCCATGTCGCGCGACGGCCTGGTGTCGCCCTTTCTTTCCAGGATCAACCAGGGCACGCAGACGCCCGTGCGGGTGATCGTCATCACCGGTATCATCATGTCCCTCGCTGCAGGACTGTTCCCGCTAGGCGCGCTAGCGGAACTGGTGAACATCGGCACGCTGGCTGCGTTCGTGCTGGTTTGCCTGGGAGTGATCGTGATGCGCATCCGCCATCCCAACCTGCCCAGGCCGTTCAAGAACCCGTTCAACCCGCTGTTCCCCATACTCGGCATGGTCTCCTGCGGCGCACTGATGGCCTTCCTGCCCGCCCAGACCTGGTTGCGCTTCACCGTGTGGCTGACCATAGGCCTGATCGTCTACTTCACCTACTCCATCCGTCACAGCAAGCTGGCACGCTAGCAAACAAAACGACAGGCAACAAAAAAGCCGGCTTACGCCGGCTTTTTTGCATCAGGCAATGATTACTTGCCCAGACCGAGGATGAAGTCGATCAGTTCCTTCATGTCAGCATCGCTGACCTTAGGATTCGCCGGCATCGGCATGGAACCCCAAGCACCGCTGCCACCCTTCTTGACCTTCTCGCTCAGACGAGCAGCTGCGCCAGCGTCGCCCTTGTACTTCTCGCCAACAGCCTTCCAAGCCGGACCAACCACCTTCTTGTCCACAGCGTGGCAAGCGGTGCAGTTGTTCTTCTTGGCAACGGCCGGCATATCGGTAGCCATTGCGGAACCAGCGACCATCAACCCTGCTGCAGCGATCATGCTAATAACGATAGACTTCATGTTCTCTCCATTTTTTAGGTTTGAATACGTTTACAACGAGCGGAGTTTTTACCCCGTCCTCATTCTAAACAACCCCGCACGAATTGCAAACTTAAAGCGGTAAGCCCACAACGCGGGATCTGCCATTCCGTTGACTGCTATTTCAGATTCAGGATGTATCTGACCAGCAGCGTGCGATCCGCCTCCTTTACTTGGGGCTGCGCGGACATGGCCAAGGTTCCCCAAGCACCCTTTCCTCCTTTGGCGATCACGTTCTCCAAGCGCCCCTGCGCTGCAGCATCACCTCGGTACTTGTTGGCAACATCCCGCCATGACGGACCAAGCACCTTCTTATCCACTTGATGACAGGTGAAGCAGTACTTCTTGGCAAGCGCGAGAGCTGCTGCCTCAGAGACCGCGGGCTGCGGGGTGGTTTCTGCCGGTGGAGGAACAGCTTCGGCCTTTGGTGCCGGAGTCACCGGGGCGGGGACCGGCGGCTTGGCCTCGGCGGCTGGCTTTTGTTCCGGCACGGCGGGTGCGGGCTTCTTCTCCACCTCTGTCACGCCACTACCCGGCGCCTGCGGGGTATGGGCGGCAGATACCGGCGCACTCGCCACAGGTGGAGTCGGCTCGGTGGCCACAGGGGCGGGCGGCATCGTGGGAGGTTTGGCCTCCTCACGCTGACATCCAAACAGCACGATCAAACAGGGGATCAAAAGCGCAGTTCTTTTCATGTCACTCTCCTTATCAAGGGGTTCACTTCAGTCATGCCTCACGCTCCAACCAACTCAACAGATACGCCCACTGCTCAAGCTCTCGCTGCGCCTGTGAAGGCGGAAGGTCGAACAGGGTCTTGCCCTCGAACGCCGCGCTGACGTATGCCTGCGTCTCGCGCAGATAGGCGAGCACCGGCAGATCGAGTCCTTTCAGGAATTGTTCCAGCGTCAGTGCGGCCCGGGTGCGTGGGTCCATGCGCATACCGACCACACCGACAAATATCTTGCCCTTGCGTACCGTTTTCTCGTGATGCAGTACATCCAGGAAATCGCGGCTGGCCTGTATGTCAAAAGCGGAAGGCGCGATGGGCACGATCACCTTGTGCACCAGCTTCAGCGCATGATCGAGATTCTTGCCGTGCAAGCCGGCAGGCGAATCGATCACCAGCCAATCGACGGGGGTGTTCTTCTCGATTTCGGATAGCATCAATTCGATGCCGGGGAGGTCCGGGGAACGATGGGTCAGCCACTGCGTGGCCGATTTCTGACGATCCAGATCCAGCATCGCCACGCGATGGCCGCGATGGGCAAGGTACCCGGCGATATTGGTGGACAGCGTGGTCTTGCCGCTGCCGCCTTTGGGATTCGCTATCAGTATGGCTTTCATGGTCCTTCCCGTTTCCCAAGAAACAACCCCGCCACGAGGATGCGGACGTCCGATCCACGGACATCCGCCCCTCCTGCTACTGCTGCATCATCTTTCCACTTGCGATACGTCGCGCACCGCACCCTTGTCAGCGCTGGTCACCATGGCCGCATAGGCTCTCAGTGCAGCCGAGACCTTGCGCGGACGTTCTATCGCAGGCTTCCACGCTTTGGCACCTTTGGCGTCCATCGCGGCACGTCGCTGCGTCAACTCGGCATCCGAAATCACCAGACTGATGCTGCGGTTCGGGATGTCGATCTCGATGCGATCGCCTTCCTGCACCAACCCGATCGCGCCACCGCTCGCTGCTTCCGGCGACACATGGCCGATAGAAAGACCTGACGTGCCCCCTGAGAAGCGCCCGTCGGTAAGCAACGCGCAGGCTTTGCCCAGACCTTTCGATTTCAAATAGGAAGTCGGATACAACATCTCCTGCATGCCAGGACCACCTTTTGGCCCTTCGTAGCGGATCACCACCACGTCGCCTGCTACGATCTGGTCGCCCAAGATGCCGGCAGTCGCTGCATCCTGGCTTTCGAACACGCGCGCGCGGCCGCTGAATTTCAGGATACTCTCGTCTACCCCCGCGGTCTTCACGATGCACCCGTCCACTGCGATGTTGCCGTGCAACACGGCGAGGCCGCCGTCCTGCGAATGGGCGTGCGCCTTGTCACGTATGCAGCCCTGGACGCGATCGAGATCCAGCTCGGGGTACAGCATGGACTGCGAGAAAGCGATGGTGGTGACGATGCCGCCAGGGGCTGCCTGGTAGAATTTCTTCACGTCCTCATCGTTCGATTGCACAACGTCCCACTGTTTGATCGCGTCGCGCAGGCTCTTGCTGTGCACGGTGCCGACTTCGCCGTGCAGCAGACCCGCCCGGTCCAGCTCGCCCAGGATGGCCATGATGCCGCCGGCACGGTGCACATCTTCCAGGTGAAACTCGGACGAAGGTGCGACCTTGCAGAGTGTTGGCACATGGCGCGACAGACGATCCATGTCCTTCATGGTGAAATCCACGCCCGCTTCGCGCGCGATGGCCAAGAGGTGCAGCACCGTGTTGGTCGAACCGCCCATGGCGATGTCCAGCGTCATCGCGTTCTCGAACGCCTCGAAAGTGGCGATGCTGCGCGGCAGCACCGATGTGTCTTCCTGCTCGTAATAGCGTTTGCACAGATCGACGATGGTGCAACCCGCACGCAGGAACAGCTGCTTGCGCTCGGCGTGCGTCGCCACCAGCGAACCGTTGCCGGGCAAAGACAGCCCCAGCGCCTCTGTGAGGCAGTTCATGGAGTTGGCGGTGAACATGCCGGAGCAGGAACCGCAGGTCGGGCAGGCCGAGACCTCGATGGCAGCGACCTCCTCATCGGTGCAACGGGCGTCGGCCGCGGCGACCATCGCATCCACAAGGTCCAGACCGCGGGTCTTGCCGCCCAATTTCACCTCACCCGCTTCCATCGGGCCGCCGGACACGAACACCACCGGGATGTTCAGGCGCATCGCAGCCATCAGCATGCCCGGCGTGATCTTGTCACAGTTGGAGATGCACACCAGCGCGTCGGCACAGTGCGCATTGACCATGTATTCCACGCTGTCGGCGATCAGGTCGCGGCTGGGCAGCGAATACAGCATGCCGTCGTGCCCCATGGCGATGCCGTCATCGATGGCGATGGTGTTGAATTCCTTGGCGATGCCGCCCGCTTTCTCGATCTCGCGCGCCACCAGCTGGCCCAGGTTCTGCAGGTGCACGTGGCCCGGCACGAACTGCGTGAACGAGTTGGCGATGGCGATGATGGGCTTGCCGAAATCGCCTTCGTTCATGCCGGTGGCACGCCACAGCGCACGTGCGCCGGCCATGTTGCGGCCGTGGGTGGAGGTACGGGAACGGTATTGAGGCATGATGCGGATTCCGGTAATTAGGAGATAACGGATTCTAAACCAAGGCGAGGGCGAGACCCAGAGCAAATCCGCCTCACACAATCGTTGGAACCACGATGATTGGCGCCAATTCTTATTGTTTCGTGTAGATCAAGTTAGTTGTAGAGAAGGCACTGCTGGCCGACGTGAGTTGGAACTGGCTGAAGTTCGAACGAAAGCCGAAGTTGTAAGGCGTGGTCGTAACACCACTTATTGCCCGGTAATTGATGCGGTCAGCCGAGCCAGAGAAAAGCGCGGTTTTCCCAGCGGGCGTAGTGATGACCACGTTGGATGCATACTGGAGAGACACCTGTGCCACGGCTTGGGTCCATCCCCCAGTACAACTGGTACTGTTTGGGTAAGTAGTGGCTGTTAGCGTACCCAACACCCCGGCTCCTGAAATGGCCGTTAGATCGAATCTATTTGTCACACCGTCAAGAGTGGTGAAAGGAGGGCTGATATTTGTCCCACATTCGGAGAGCCATACACCCAGATATTTGGTCATATCGCCATTAGTGCCGGATAGCTGAGTGACCGTACTGGTGGTGACTCTTGTGGATGTCGCCCCCCCTCCGCAACCGGCGAGAGTCAACGTGACGACGGCGGCGACGCCAACGCCGAGTTCGGTTGCCTTGCGCAAAGTGCGTTTAAGTTGCATGAGGCGGTTCTCCTTGCTGTGATCTTGGATGGCAAAAATGCAGCGCACGTTACGCACCACGAGCGACATGGTCAAGCATTCGACAGGCTATGTATTTCCTGTTTTTGCCTTGTGGTACATTCGTACCCCATGTTGACCCATCCGCAATTCGACCCCGTCGCCCTTCACCTCGGCCCCTTCGGCATCCACTGGTACGGCCTGATGTACCTGCTCGGCTTCATCGTTTTCATCTGGCTCGGCAGGAAGCGCCTGCAGGTGCTGAACCGCCCCGGCTGGGATGACAAGTTCCTCGACGACCTGTTGTTCTACGGCGTGCTGGGCGTGGTGCTGGGCGGACGTCTGGGAGAGGTGCTGTTCTACAACCCGGGCTATTACTTCTCGCATCCGCTGAAGATCCTCGCGGTGTGGGAAGGCGGCATGTCATTCCACGGCGGCTTCCTCGGCGTGCTGGCGGCCATGCTGTTGTTCGCACACCGCCGCAAGCTGCAGTGGCTGTCCCTCATGGATTTCATCGCCCCACTGGTACCGCCTGGACTGGCCTTCGGGCGCCTCGGCAATTTCATCAACGGCGAGCTGTGGGGACGACCGACCGACATGCCGTGGGGCATGGTGTTCCCGCAGGTGGACAGCATCCCTCGTCACCCTTCTCAGCTATATGAGTTCGCGCTGGAAGGTGTCGCATTGTTCGCGCTGCTCTGGTGGTATTCCAGGAAAGGGCAGCCAGTGGGCTCAGTGTCCGGCCTCTTCCTCATCGGCTATGGCAGCTTCCGTTTCCTCGGGGAATTCACCCGCAATCCCGACGACGGCATCTTCGGGCTGATGACGTTCGGCATCAGTATGGGACAGTGGCTGAGCCTGCCCATGGTGTTGGCGGGCATCGCACTGATGGTTTGGTCGAAACGCAAGTCGGATGCAGGGAGGCATGACTGAGCCATGCGTATCGGGAGTCTCATCGCCGCGGTCCTGCTATGTCCGACCGTAGCCCTTGCCGCCAAGCCCAACTGGAAGGAATGCGCCGACAAGCTCAATGAGACCGAGCGGCTGGCCTGTTTCGATCGGATCACGGGTGCGCACTATGCGCAGCGCTCTTTCCTCACTCGCGCATGGGACTTGGACGGGAACGGCAATCCGGACAGCGAGGGCATAAGGCGCCTGGAGCCCCATCGCAAGAACTATGTCCTGGTCCACCATACCTCGAGCATCAACAAGACGCCCTCTTCGCCCGCCCCCCTACATACGGTGTCAGTCCCCTACAACTACCAGTCCTCGGAACTGAAATTCCAGTTCAGCGCCAAGTCCGAGGTAGGCAATTTCCGCGATATCCATTTCCTCTACTTCAAGAACTTCCGCCTGTGGACGGCCTATACGCAACAATCCTACTGGCAGCTGTTCAACGGCGCGGAGTCCTCTCCGTTCCGTGAGACCAACTACGAGCCGGAGGTCATAGGGACGTTCGGCACAGGCAACGCCAGCGGGTGGAAGCTACTCAACATTGGCCTGGTGCACCAGTCGAATGGCCGCCCCAACCCTGATTCGCGGAGCTGGAACCGACTCTATCTGCAGGGCGGATGGGAGTGGTCGGACTTTTACGTGCTGGGGCGGGGCTGGTGGCGACTTCCCGAACCTCTGGTGAAGGACGACAACCCGGACATCACCAAGTACATCGGCGTTGCGGACATGGAGGCGCACTGGTCCCCCGACAGCGAGGACGAGATCATCCTGCTCCTGCGCAGCAACATGAACCTGGGACAGCACCGCGGATACGCGGAGCTCAACTGGTCCACCCCAGTCCATATCGGCCACCTTTCACGCATGAGTCTGCAGCTTTCCTCCGGTTATGGGGGAACCCTGCTTGACTACAATCACAGCCAGACAGCGTTCGGCGTAGGCCTGACCTTCAGGGAATGGTAGCGTTGACACTGCCCGCCACCTCCCCGATACTCAAAACGTCTCCTTACCTAAAGCTATAATTTTGGACGAATTCTCATTGAACGCCCTGCTCGGGATCCTGTTGTTGCTGCTGGTCTGCGGCGCATGGTTCTCCGCGGCCGAGACGAGCATGATGGCGATCAACCGTTACCGGCTGAACCTGATGATCCGCAAGGGGAATCGCGGCGCCAAGCTGACTGGCAAGCTGCTTTCCAAGGTCGACAAGCTGCTGGGCTCCATCCTGTTCGGCAACACCCTGCTCAACGTGGGCGCCGCCGCCATCACCAACATACTCATCCTGCGACTGTTCGGCACCAGTGAGCTGGCCATACTGATAGGAACCCTGCTCATCACCTTCGTGCTGCTGGTGTTCAGCGAGATCATGCCCAAGATTGTCGCCGCCAGCTACCCGGAACGCGTCGCGCTGCCTTCCAGTTATCTGCTGGCCCCCCTCATCACCCTCTTCCACCCTGTCGTCTCGGTCGCCACCGCACTAGTGAAAGGCGTGCTGTGGCTGCTGCGCATCCGCATACAGACTGACCACAGCCACCACAAAATGACGCTGGAGGAGCTGCGTTCACTGGTGCTGGATGCCGAGCACTTCCTGCCGCGCAAACATCAGAGGATGCTGCTCAACCTGGTGGACCTGGAGCGCATCACCGTCAACGACGTGATGGTTCCTCGCAACCAGATCGAGGCGCTGGACATCGATGCTGACCCGGCTGAACTGCACCGCCAGCTCACCACCAGCCACCACACCCTGCTTCCCGTCTATGCCTCGTCACAGAGCAACATCATCGGCATCCTGCATATCAAGCGCTTGCTTCCCCTGTTGCAGAAGGAGGCGCTGGACCCGGCCCAGCTGCGGGACATCCTGCAGGAGGCCTACTTCATCCCGTCTGACACCTCTCTGCTCAAGCAACTGCAGCAGTTTCAGGAGCGCCATGCGCGTCTGGGTCTGGTGGTCGATGAATACGGCGAACTTCTGGGTTTGGTGACACTGGAGAACATCCTGGAAGAGATCGTCGGCGAATTCACCACCCAGTCGCCCGCCCAGACCGGCAGATTCCTGCGCCAGGAGGACGGCAGCCTGTTGCTCGAAGGGAGCAGCAGCCTGCGCGACCTGAACCGCAAACTCGGGCTGCATCTGCCGCTGGGGGAAGCCAAGACACTCAACGGCCTGATCCTCGAACACCTACAAGACATCCCTGAGGCGGGAACCAGCCTGAAGATAGGCAACTACCCCATCGAGATCATCCAGACTCAGGACAGAGCAGTTAAAGTGGCCCGTATCTTCCCCGCTCGACCCGATAAGGGAAACCAGGAACGCCCCCTGTACTGAAGCCGCTTTACAAAAGCATCTAGGCTATGCAGCATGCGTGAAACCTTTATAATCCGACGCGCGTTGGCGGGGTCGCGCGATCGAGAACTTCACCGTGGCACATTTGAATCGAGGTAACAGAGGATGGCTACCGATAAGTCTGCAAAAGTAAAAGAGATTCAATACAGCTGGGAAGGCAAGGACAAATCCGGCAAAGTGGTCAAAGGTGAGATGCGAGGTGCCGGCGAAGCGTCCGTCTCCGCCCATCTGCGCCGCCAAGGTATCACCGTCACCAAGATCAAGAAGAGCTCCCAGCGGCGCGGCAAGATCACCGAGAAAGATGTCACGCTGTTCACCCGCCAGCTCGCCGAAATATTGAAATCGGGCGTGCCTCTGCTGCAAGCCTTCGACATCGTGGGCAAAGGCCACGAGAACCCTGCGGTCTCGCGCCTGCTGCTCGAGATCAAGACCGACGTCGAGACCGGCAGCAGTCTGGAGCAGGCCTTCCGCAAATATCCGCTCTATTTCGACGAACTGTTCTGCAACTTGATCGGCGCCGGCGAGGCTGCCGGTATCCTGGACACCTTGTTGGACCGCTTGGCGAGCTACAAGGAGAAGATCCAGGCCATCAAGAGCAAGATCAAGTCCGCCCTGTTCTATCCGGTCGCCATCATTGTCATCGCGGTGGTCATCACGGCCGTGATCCTGATCTTCGTGATCCCGAAGTTCAAGGAGCTGTTCTCCAGCTTCGGCGCCAACCTGCCCACGCCCACTCTCGTCATCATGGCCATGTCGGATTTCGTGGTGAAATGGTGGTGGCTGATCTTCGGCGGCATCGGAGGCGCGCTCTACTGGTTCTTCTACACCTGGAAGCGCAGCAAGGCGCTGCAACGGAGCATGGATCGCTTGCTGCTCAAGCTCCCCATCTTCGGTCCGTTGATCCGCAAGGCGACCATCGCGCGCTGGACACGTACCCTGTCCACGATGTTCGCGGCGGGCGTGCCGCTGGTCGAGGCTTTCGACTCGGTCGCAGGGGCAGCTGGCAATGCGGTGTATTTCGACGCTACCAAGCAGATCCAGGCCGAGGTGACCTCGGGCAGCAGCCTGAACGCGGCCATGGTCAGTTCCGGCGTGTTCCCCAGCATGGTGTTGCAGATGGTCGCCATCGGCGAAGAGGCCGGCTCCATCGACAGCATGCTATCCAAGGTGGCCGACTTCTATGAAGCCGAAGTCGATGACGCTGTGGAAGCGCTCTCCAGCCTGATGGAACCGCTCATCATGGTCGTGTTGGGCACGCTGATCGGCGGCATGGTTGTCGCGATGTACCTGCCGATCTTCAAGATGGGTTCCGCCGTCGGCTAGGCTATTTCCCGACAGACAGGCGCGGCGATGGCCGCGCCTTTTTTGTATATGCAAGGTGATTCTATGCTGCTCCTGTTACAGACCTCCCCTTTATCCTTCGCCGTGCTCTCCGCCATCGTCGGTCTGGTGGTCGGCAGTTTTTTGAACGTCGTGATCCATCGCCTGCCCAAGATGATGGAGCGGGACTGGCGCGCCCAGTGCGCTGAATTGAACGGCAAGCCCATCCCGGAAGGCCCGCGTTACAACCTGCTGGTGCCGCGCTCCGCCTGTCCGCACTGCGGCCACGCCATCGGCGCGCTGGAGAACATCCCCGTGCTGAGCTACCTCTTCCTGCGCGGCAAATGTAAGGGCTGCGGCGCGGCCATCTCGCCCCGCTATCCCGTCGTCGAGACCGTCAGCGGGATACTGAGCGGCTATGCCGCTTGGCATTTCGGTTTCGGCCTGGCCGGGATCGCCGCCATCGCCTTCGTCTGGGCGCTCATCGTGCTCACCTTCATAGACTTCGACACGCAGCTCCTGCCGGACGACATCACCCTGCCCCTGCTCTGGCTCGGGTTGCTGCTCAATTTCAACAATGCCTATACGACGCTTCCCAACGCCGTCATCGGGGCAGTCGCCGGTTATCTCGTGCTGTGGAGTGTGTACTGGCTGTTCAAGCTGGTCACCGGCAAGGAAGGCATGGGCTTCGGGGACTTCAAGCTGCTGGCGGCCATAGGCGCCTGGCTGGGCTGGCAGATGCTGCCGCTGGTCATCCTGCTGTCCTCACTGGTCGGCGCAGTGGTGGGCATCACGCTCATCGTTGTCACCAGACACGGCCGCAACATCCCCATCCCCTTCGGCCCTTACCTAGCCGGGGGTGGCCTTATCGCCCTGTTCTGGGGGCAGCCCCTGACGCAGAGCTACCTGCAGCTGCTCGCGCCTTGAGCTACGCGGTCGGACTGACTGGCGGCATAGGCAGCGGCAAGAGCACGGTCGCTCGGCTCTTTGCCGAACTGGGCGCGCGCATCGTCGATACCGACCTCATCTCCCATCAGCTCACCCAGGCCGATGGTGCCGCGATCCCGGCGATACGCGATGCTTTCGGCGCCCGATTCATCGACGAAAAGGGGGCGCTGGACCGCGCGCAGATGCGCGAGCTGGTCTTTGCCGACGGTACGGCGAAGCAGCGCCTGGAGGCCATACTGCACCCCATCATCCTGAAACAGACCATAGAACAAGCCTCTTCTCCGACGGATTCGGCATACACCCTGGTCATCGTCCCGCTGCTGTTCGAGAGCGGCCACTATCGCGAGTGGCTGCGCCGGGTGATCGTCGTCGATTGCCCCGAAGAGTTGCAGATAGAACGCACGGTCGGGCGCGGCGGCCTCAGCGCAGAGGCGGTGCGCGCCATCATGGCGCAACAATTGGGACGCGCCAGACGTCTTGAACTGGCCGATGACGTCATCCGCAACGACGGCGACATGGAGGCTCTGCACACCCAGGTAAAAAAGCTGCACGAAAGCCTGATCGGACGGTGAAAAGCGATTGACGATACGCAGCCCTGACTATATCTTTCGCACCCAGCAAATCCCCCATTTCAGCAGGCGAATGTGATCAGTTACGAGTTTCCTCTCAACGAACGAGTGCGCACCATGCTGCGGTTGGAGGATCTCTTTCTGCGCATCAGCCGTTTCATCTCCAGCGACGACCAGGCAGACCACCATGTCGCGCTGGGGGTGCTGTTCGAGATACTCGAAGTCGCCGGCCGCGCCGACCTCAAGTCTGACCTGCTGCAGGAGTTGGAGCGTCAGAAGAAGGGGCTCAACGCCCTGCACAACAATCCCGAGATCTCCGAAGACGCGCTGGATGCGGTGCTGCGCAAGATCGAGAATGACATCGCCAGCCTGCTGAACATGAGCGGCAAGATCGGCCAGCATCTGCGCGACAACGAATGGCTGATGGGCATCAAGCAGCGCGCCTGCATCCCCGGCGGGGTCTGCGAGTTCGACCTGCCGTCTTACCACTACTGGCAGCACCAGGCCCCCGAACTTCGCCGTGCGGACCTGCAGTCCTGGATAGCCCCGTTGCTACCGCTGCAGGACGGGATCGTCCTCATACTCAAGCTGCTGCGGGAGAGCGGCAAGGTACATCGCTTCATCGCACATAACGGCACCTTCCAGCAGATGCAGGGCGGGCGTGTCGCGCAGATGCTGCGCATATCCCTAGCCCACGACCTGCCCTGCATACCCGAGATCAGCGCCAACAAGTACGCGCTCAACATCCGTTTCGTTGCAGCGAATTTCAGCGCCAAGACCACGATCTACGAGGGAGACGTGGACTTCAACCTCACCTTCTGTTCCCTGTGATGAGCAAGAAACCTGTCGTCACCTGCCCGACCTGCGGCAAGGAGATGGAGTGGGACACGAACAACCGTTTTCGCCCGTTCTGCAGTGAGCGCTGCAAGCTCATCGACCTGGGCAAATGGGCGAACGAGGAATACCGCGTGGAGCAGCGCGAACAGGACCTAAAAGACGATCACCAGGCCTGACGCAGCAGCGCGATACCGTGCGCACCGTGTCGCCAAGCCACCTGCATGTCATCCGGCGTCAGCCCTCCCAGCGCATACACGGGAATCGATGAACCGGCCGCTGTCGCGGCAAAGCCCTCCCAGCCCAGATGAGTCGCTCCCGGATGGGACAGGGTCGGCAGTACCGGCGAGAGCAGCGCGTAGTCGCAACCCAGGGCCTCGGCGCGGCGCAAGTCCTCTGCTGTGTGACAGGATGCGCCGCACCATGCCACCGCCGGGCGTTCGGACAGCGCGGCCAGCTGACTGGACGTCAGGTGCACGCCATCCGCACCTACCTCCTGCGCCAGTTCAATTTCGCCATTGAGCAACACCTTGGCACTGCGTGCCCTTGCCAAGGCCACCACGCGCTTTGCCAGTCGGCACAGTTCATGGCGCGACATCTCCTTCTCGCGTAGTTGCACTAGCCGCAACCCTTGGTCCAGCCTGTGTTCCAGACGTCTCAGGAAATCCTCTGTCCCAAGCTCGGCCGCGTTGCTGATGGCACAGAGCGCGGGAAGTTCGAGCGCGCGTAGGATGGGCGCGTTGGCAGGCAGGACGGGGGCTATCGCCACCTCACCCGGCTGGTGCCACGAGAACTGCTGTCCCTCGTGCGGATGCGGCTCGCCGCGCCACTCCGTCACACGGAAGAAACTCAGGCGCACGGTCGCATGTGGGTAGGTGAAAACGCGCGTGAGCCAGGGGTAGGCCGTCACCACCTCTATGCCCAGTTCCTCGTGCAGTTCGCGCACCAAGGCATGGTGCGCGGTCTCGCCCGGCTCCACCTTGCCGCCGGGGAACTCCCAGTAACCGGCCCAGATCTTGTCGGGCGGGCGTTGCGCGAGCAGGAACGAGTTGTCAGGTTTCTGCAGCACGGCGGCTGCGACTTCGACTACCCTATTCCCAGACATGACGCCCACACCAGTCGCGCGCGAACTGTCCCGCCACCCGCCCGCTGCGCGAGCCGCGCATCAGCGACCACTGCAGGGCTGCCGTGCGCACTTCGTCGGTCATGCCTTGCTGCCAGCCATGATGCACCAGCCAGTGCGCCGCCACGGCCAGGTATTCGTCCTGCGTGAAAGGATAGAAGGAGACCCACAGGCCGAAACGCTCGGACAGGGACACCTTCTCCTCCACGCTCTCGGCCGGATGCACCTCTTCGCCCACGTACTTCGTGGCAAGGTTGTCCTGCATGTAGTCCGGCATCAGGTGGCGGCGGTTTGAGGTCGCGTAGATCAGCAGATTGTCGGAGAAGGCGACCAGGTCGCCGTCGAGCGCGGCCTTGAGCGACTGGTAGCCTGGCTCGTCCGCGTTGAAGGAGAGGTCGTCGCAATAGAGGATGTAGCGTTCCGCACGCCCCTGCACCAGGCCCACGATGTGCGCCAAGTCGATCAGACCTGGCTTGTCAATCTGTATCACGCGCAGCCCTTGCCCCGCATATTCGTTGAGCAACGCTTTCACCAGCGAGGACTTGCCAGTGCCGCGCGCGCCGGTCAGCAGCACGTTGTTCGCCGTGCCGCCACGGACGAACTGCAGCGTGTTCTGCTCGACGCGTCGCTTCTGGTCCTCTATGCCCAGCAGGTCGGAAAGCGCGATGCGCTGGAAGTTGGGAACAGGGTGCAGTGCACGTTGCTGGTGGTCCCAGCGGAAGGCGGCGGCAGCCAGCCAGTCCGGCGCTTGCGCCCGTGCGCCCGGCAGGATGTTCTCCAGTCGAGAGAGCAGGCCTTCGGCCCGGCCCAGGAATCGTTCCAGTTTGTCCATGGTTCAGCGTCGTGATAGGGCTGCGCAGTGTAATGCCGTTTGGGTGTCCGGGCAAAACCGGGGGGCGCACCGTATTGTGCGGCACGCTGCGCGGTGAAATACTCGCGGCGCTGGTTTCATTGCAGGAGTTCTTCCATGGCAAGCGTACGCATACTCGGCTGTTCGGGTGGAGCCGCCGGCGACCTGCGTTCCACCGCTCTGCTGGTGGATCAGGACACGCTCATCGATTGCGGCAGCGGGGTCGGCGACCTTACGCTGCAGGAGATGCTCACCGTGCAGCAGGTCCTGCTCACCCATTCGCATCTGGACCACACCATGTTCCTGCCGCTGCTGGCCGACGCCACACTGGCAGCCCGAGGCAAGCCGCTGCAAGTCCATGCGCTTCCCGAGACACTGCAGGCGCTACGCCAGCACATGTTCAGCGGCATGCTCTGGCCGGACTACACGAGCCGGCCTGATCCCGCAGCCCCCTATATCCAGCTTCTTCCCCTCCATCTCGGCGAAGCCTTGGTGATCTCCGGCTGCCGCTACACCGCACTGCCCGCGCACCACAGCATCCCCGCCGTGGGCTACTGGCTGGACGCGGGTAGCGGGAGCCTCGTCTTCAGCGGAGACAGCGGAGATTGCCCCGGATTCTGGGAGGCTGCGAACAACATAGCCAACCTGCGCTACGTGATGGTGGAGACCACCATGCGCGACGAGGACGCAGCGACAGCAGAACTGGCCGGACATACCACGCCAAGACAGTTGGCAAAGAGCGTGGTGCGGCTGCACCGGGAGGCTGAGCTGCTGGTGACGCACGTCGAACCCGACAAGCGGGAGACGATACAGGCACAGGTGCGCGCCGCCTTGGGCGGGCGCACCGTGCACTTCGTGGAGAGGGGAGAGACGTACCGCCTGTGACGGGCTTCAGCTGCGGTAACTGGCGTTGATCTTCACGTAGTCGTAGGAGAAATCGCAGGTCCACAGCGTGGCATTCACCGCGCCGCGGTTCAGTACCACGCGGATGGTGATGTCGCTCTGTTTCATCACACGCTGGCCGTCTTCCTCGCGATAGCTCGCCGCACGCCCGCCTTGTTCGGCCACGAGCACCTCGTCCAGGTACAGCTTCAGCTTCTCGACGTCGAGGTCGCCGACCCCCGCATAGCCGATTGCAGCGAGGATGCGCCCCAGGTTGGGGTCGGAAGCGAAGAACGCGGTCTTTACGAGTGGCGAGTGCGCGATGGCATAACCTATCTTCTTGCACTCGTCCTCGTCGCGTCCGCCCTCGACTTTGATGGTGATGAACTTGGTCGCACCTTCGCCGTCGCGCACGATGGCCTGTGCCAGCACGGTGGCAACTTCGGTGACGGCTGCCTGCAGCGCGGGACGATTGGCTGCGTCGACCGCGGCGCCGCTCTTGCCTGTGGCGATCAGCATCAGCGCATCGTTGGTGGAAGTGTCGCCGTCCACCGTGATGCAGTTGAACGATCTGTTCGCCGCTTCAGACACCATCTGCTGCAGCAGCGGCTGCGCGATGGCTGCGTCGGTGGCGATGTAGCCCAGCATGGTGGCCATGTTGGGGTGGATCATGCCGGAGCCTTTGGAGATGCCGGTGACGGTGACGGTCTTGCCGCCGATCTGCACCTGGCGCGACACGGCCTTGGCCACGATGTCGGTGGTCATGATGGCGTGTGCGGCGTCGAACCAGTTGTCGGCCTTCAGGCCGCGCACGGCTTGCGGCATGCCGGCGACGATCTTGTCCACGGGCAGCGGCTCCATGATGACGCCGGTGGAATAGGGCAGCACCTGCTCGGGTGCGCAGCCGAGGAGCTTCGCCAACTCGGCGCAAGTGGTGCGGGCGGCAGCCATGCCCTGCTCACCCGTACCCGCATTGGCGTTGCCGGTGTTCACCACCAGTGCGCGTATGCCCTTGCCTGCGGCCAGATGCTCCTTGGCGACGGCGACCGGCGCCGCACAGAAACGGTTGGTGGTGAACACGCCGGCGACAGTCGCACCTTCGTCCAGCCTGATCACCAGCAGGTCCTTGCGGTCTGCGCGCTTGATGCCCGCTTCCGCGATGCCCAAAGAAACGCCCGCAACGGGCAACAGTTGTGCCGCGACGGGCGCAGAAAGATTCACCGGCATTTAACTTCCTTTAGTAACGGCCGTGGGTTTGGTGGATGTAGTTGGTCATCTCGACCGATTGCATGTTCATGCGACGCACGATGCCGTGCGTATGGCGCACGATGCCGCGCATCACGTAGTACACGATCGCCGGCTGGGTGTTGAGCAGGGACTCGAACTTGGAGCGCTCCAGAACCAGCACCTTGCTGTCGGTCTTGGCCACGGTGGTTGCGCTGATCTGTGCGACGTTGCCGCCCACGAAAGTGATGATGCCGGCCAGATCGCCGGGCTGCAGCAGGTGTAGCACCGCCTGCTCGCCGCCGACGTTCGCCGTTGCTTCCACGTCGCCGCTGGCCAGGATGATGAGCGCGTTCTTCAGACGGTCGTTGCCGGGCTGCACCAGCACGTCACCCGCCTTGTATTCCTTCACCTCGATGATGCGCGCCAGCATCTCGATCTCGGAATCGCGCAACTCCTCCGTCAGTGTGGAGTTGTGCAAAGTTTGTATGATCAAGTCTTCTTTTGTCATTCCCTTCTCCCCCGAAGTTGGTTACATCAGCTTAGTTTGCCATGGCACTGCTTGTACTTCTTCCCTGAGCCGCACGGACAGGGATCGTTGCGACCGATCTTCTCTCCCCCGCGCACGAACGGCTTGGGCTCGGCGCTTTCCTTGTCGGCCTGCCCCAACGCCTCTTCATAGTCAGCATGATGATACTGTACATTCTCCGGCGCGTGGGGGGCTTCGGCGGCCGCCACATCGGCCTCGCTGCGTATCTGCACGTTCATCAGCGTCTGCGTCACTTCGCGCTTGATCGCCTCCAGCATGGTTGCGAAGAGCTCGAAGGCCTCGCGCTTATATTCCTGCTTGGGGTTCTTTTGCGCATAGCCGCGCAGGTGTATGCCCTGGCGCAGGTGATCCAGCGCCGCCAGATGCTCGCGCCAGTGCTGGTCCAGGGTCTGCAGCATGACGATGCGCTCGTAGCCATGCATCACCTCGGCGCTCACCTGGTCCACCTTGGCTTGGTACTGGGCATGGGCGGATTCGATGATGCGTTGCAGCAGGCCGTGCTGGTCGAGCTGCTTGTCTTCTTCCATCCACTGCACCAGCGGCAGGTGCAGCTGGAATTCCGCAGCCAGCGCTTTTTCCAGACCCGGCACGTCCCACTGCTCCTCCATGCTGTCGGGTGGCAGATGTTCTGCGAACATGTCGCCCAGCAGGCCTTCGCGCATCGCGGTCACGGTCTCGCTGATGTCGGTGCTTTCCAGCAGCTCGGCGCGTTGCTGGTAGATCACCTTGCGCTGGTCGTTGGCGACGTCGTCGTATTCGAGGATCTGCTTGCGCATATCGAAGTTGCGCGCTTCCACCTTGCGCTGCGCATTCTCGATGGCGCGCGTCACCCAGCTGTGCTCGATGGCCTCGCCTTCAGGCAGCTTGAACTTGTTCATGATCGCCGCCACGCGGTCGGAGGCGAAGATGCGCAACAGCGGGTCTTCCAGAGACAAGTAGAAACGGCTGGAACCGGGGTCGCCCTGGCGGCCGGAACGGCCGCGCAGCTGGTTGTCCACGCGACGCGATTCGTGGCGTTCGGTGCCTATGATGTGCAGACCGCCCGACGCCAGCACCTGCTCGTGCAGCGACTTCCACTCCGCAGTCAGCTTTTCGATGCGATCGGTGCGCGTGGCGACGTCGATAGACTCGTCGGCCTGCACCTGTTCGATCAGCTTCTCGACGTTGCCGCCGAGCACGATGTCGGTGCCGCGGCCCGCCATGTTGGTCGCGATGGTGACCATCGTCGGACGGCCCGCCTGTGCGACGATCTCGGCTTCGCGCGCATGCTGCTTCGCGTTCAACACTTGGTGCGGCAGCTTCTCCTTCTGCAGCAGGCCTGACAGCAGCTCGGAGGTCTCGATGGACGTCGTGCCAACCAGCACCGGCTGGCCGCGTTCGTAGCAGTCGCGCACATCCGCGATGACGGCCACATATTTCTCACGCGCGGTGAGATAGACCTTGTCCATCAGGTCCTGACGTTGAGTCGGACGGTGCGGCGGGATGATGACCGTCTCCAGGTTGTAGATGGACTGGAACTCGTAAGCCTCGGTGTCCGCCGTGCCAGTCATTCCGGACAGCCTGCCGTACATGCGGAAGTAGTTCTGGAAGGTGATGGAGGCCAGCGTCTGGTTCTCCTTCTGGATGGCCACCCCTTCCTTGGCTTCGACCGCCTGGTGCAGACCATCCGACCAGCGGCGGCCCGCCATCAGGCGCCCGGTGAACTCGTCCACGATCACCACCTCCCCGTCCTGTACCACGTAATGCTGGTCGCGATGGAAGAGGTTATGCGCGCGCAGAGCCGCGTACAGATGATGGATCAGCGTGATGTTGGATGGGTCATACAGGCTGCCACCAGAAGGCAGCAACCCTGCCTGCTCCAGCAGCTGCTCGGCGTGTTCGTGGCCGGACTCGGACAGCAGTATCTGGTGGCTCTTCTCGTCCACGCTGTAGTCGCCAGGGGCATTCTCGTCGGCTTGGCGGCGCAATTGCGGCGCCAGCTTGTCCATGCGCACATAGATATCGACGTTGTCTTCGGCTTGGCCGGAGATGATGAGGGGCGTACGTGCCTCGTCGATCAGGATGGAGTCCACCTCGTCCACGACGGCGAAGTTCAGGCCGCGCTGGAAGCGTTCTTCCGCTTGCGCCGCCATGTTGTCGCGCAGGTAGTCGAAGCCGAATTCGTTGTTGGTGCCGTAGGTGATGTCCGCCGCATAGGCCGCCTGTTTGTCCGCATGCTCCATGCTGGTCAGGATGACGCCGACCGACAACCCAAGGAAGTTGTACAGTTTGCCCATCCATTGGGCATCGCGCGCGGCCAGATAGTCGTTCACCGTCACTACATGCACGCCCTTGCCCGACAATGCGTTCAGGTAGGCGGGCAGGGTCGCCATCAGCGTCTTGCCTTCACCCGTGCGCATCTCGGCGATCTTGCCGTAATGCAGCGTCATGCCCCCGATCAGCTGCACGTCGAAGTGGCGCATCTGCAGCACGCGTTTGCCGCCTTCGCGCACCACGGCGAACGCCTCCGGCAGCAAGGTATCCAGGGACTCACCCTGCTGCACGCGCTGCTTGAACTCGGCGGTCTTGGCCCGCAAGGCCTCGTCCGTCAGGGTCGATATCTCGGCTTCCAGGGCATTGATGCACGCCACAGTCTGGCGGTACTGCTTGAGCAAGCGGTCGTTACGGCTACCGAATACGGACTTCAACAATTTGGAGATCATGCTGTTATTTTCTTAGACTTCTGTTACCAACAAAAAAGGGTGAGGCTTGCACCTCACCCTTCTACGAAATCGATCGCATCAACTGGCTGCTTTTTGCAGGAAGCGTACCGGGTTCTGGGCGATGCCTTTGTATCTCACTTCAAAATGCAGGTGGTTGCCCGTCGAACGTCCTGTGCTACCGACCTTGGCGATCTCGCGCCCTCGGCGCACGACCTCCCCAACCTTGACCAGCAACTTGGAAGCATGCGCGTACCGCGTAATCACCTCGTTGCCGTGGTCTATTTCGACCATATTACCATATTGAGGATGAGTGTCCGCGTACACCACCACCCCTCCCGCGGAGGCGTAGATCGAGGTCCCTGCGGGCACCATGAAGTCCACACCTTCATGCATGGCGCTCTTGCCTGTGAAGGGGTCTATGCGCCACCCGAAATTGGAGGAATACCAGCCGGAAGTGATTGGGGCAATGGAAGGGAGCATCTTCTTGTCCAAACGGTCTTGCTGCAGCAAGGTTTCCAGCGCAACCAGCTTGTCGCTGCGATCGCCGATCGTCGCACTAAGGCCGGCCAGTTGCTGTTCCATCGAAGCCAGCGAGATCTCCCGTTGGGGGGCAGGAATATAAGGACCGCCCTGCGCCGGCATCTGGCCGAAGGAAAGCTCCTGCGGCTTCATGCCGCTCAGTTTAGCCAGGCGAGCACCCAGACCGTCGAGGCGCTGCAGCTGCGCCTGCATCTGTCCCAGCCGCATCGCCATCGCATCCAGACTCTGATGCAGGTAGGTCTGCTGTTTCTGCTGTTCGGCCTCCTGGGCGCTGGCCAGCCACACACGCAACTCGTTGCTGATCGCGCCGGGCTGCAGGCGCACTATGGCGTACTGGGCGGACAGGACCGCCGCGACGAACAGGCACAATGCCATGAGCCCTGCCAGCAGCACGTGGGTGCCGGTCAACGTCACACTGCGCGCTTTGGCAAAACGATTCGAAACTATAATAATGTCCACGTCTACCTCTCTTACTTGATCTCAGAACAGCCGTGCCACATCGCCTGAATGCTTTCTTGGAAACCAACCAGGACCTGCGGCGTTTCTCGCAGCGCGCCAGGCAAATCGCCACGTTGCAGCAGCACTACCAGCAGATCGCTCCCCCCTCGCTGCTGCAAGCCAGCCGCGTGATGCAGCTGAACGGCCAGACGCTGATACTCTCGGCGGACAACGGGGCAGTGGCCTCCAAATTGCGCCAGATCAGCAGCGATTTGATTTCTTCATTCCGAACAAGGGGATGCGAGGTTACTGGAATTCAAATTCGGGTGCAAGTCCGCATCCCAGCCGCTTCTGCGGCTTCAACGCCCAAGACGCTGGGGAAAAAAGGACAGGAGGAACTGGAGCGGCTAGCTGCCAACCTGAAGGACAGTCCGCTGAAGAAGGCCTTGAAGCGCCTGGTCAAACGCGCCGGGTCCTGACCTCAGACCAGGACCCGCCAGGCGACCAGGCCGTACCGCTCCAGCAGGAAGAGTGCGCCGAACACCAGCAGTGCGAAGACGATGAACCTCACGACCTGCCGCGCGAAGCGCATATAGCGCTCGTCCCGGGTGAACACGTAGGCGCCGAAGGAAACGATGATGAGCAATGCCGATACCAGGAGCGCGAGCCGGATCAGCACCATGTCTCTACGCCGCCTGTAGCTGCAGACGCAGGAAATCGGGCGCTTCTTCGGCCTTATCGAAGGTGACGAACTCCCAGGCAGACTCATCGGCCAGCAGAGCGCGGCACAGCGCGTTGTTCAGGGCGTGGCCTGACCGGTAGCCGGAGAAGGCGCCGATGAGCGGATGACCCAGCAGATACAGGTCGCCGATCGCGTCCAGCACCTTGTGCTTGACGAATTCGTCCTCGAAACGCAGGCCATCGGGGTTAATGACGCGGTATTCGTCCATCACGATGGCGTTGTCGAGGTTGCCGCCCAGGGCCAGGCCTTGGGCACGCATGTTCTCCACATCGTGCATGAAACCGAAGGTCCGCGCCCGGCTCACTTCCTTGACGTAGGAGTGTTCTCCCAAATCTACAGTCACGTTCTGCTTGGTGTTGGCGAACACCGGATGGGCGAAATTGATGGTGAAGTTCAGCTTGTATCCGTTGTAAGGCTCGAAGCGCACCCACTTGTCGCCGTCCTTCACCTCCACGGTCTTCTTGATGCGCATGAACTTCTTGGCAGCAGCCTGCTCGACCAGACCGGCCGACTGCAGCAGGAAGATGAAGGTCCCCGCGCTCCCGTCCATGATGGGCAGCTCGGAACTGGTCAGCTCGACGATGGCGTTGTCTATGCCCAGGCCTGCGAGTGCGGACATCAGATGCTCTATGGTCGCCACGCGCGTGCCGCCGCCTTCCAGGCAGGTGGACAATCGCGTGTCATGCACGGCATGCGCCTCTGCACGTATCTCCACCGGATGCGGCAGGTCGACGCGGCGGAACACGATTCCGCTATCCACCGCTGCTGGGCGCAGCGTCAGATAAACCTTCTCCCCGGTGTGCAGGCCTACACCCGTCGCCTGCACCGTCGTCTTCAATGTGCGCTGCTTGACCATTTCCATATCGCCCAAAAACCGGGCGCCGATTTTACCACAGGGGAGGGTTAGCCCTTGGCTGCGGCCTTCCGTTTTGCGCGTCTCAGTCGGCCTGTTTGCGCAGGAACGACGGGATGTCCAGTGTGTCCACGCCGGACTGCTTCATAGCCTCCACCGCCTCGCGATGACGGCCGGTGCGAATCACTGCAGGCATGTCCAGCTCGCTGTAGTCGATGGCCGGCGCGTCATGGGTGCCCGTACGCTTCTCGTAGGCCAACACAGGCTTGGGCTGCTGCTTGCGCGCCACCGAGCCCAGGCCGGTCGCCACTATGGTCACGCGCAACTCGTCGCCCATGGCCTCGTCGAACACGGAACCCACGATCACCGTGGCCTCCGATGCGGCGAACTGGAAGCAGTTCATGACATCGTGCAGCTCTTCCAGGGTCAGGTTGCTGCTCGACGTGATGTTGACCAGCACGCCGCGCGCGCCGGAAAGGTCCACGTCTTCCAGCAGGGGACTGGCGATGGCCTGCTCGGCGGCGCGTTGCGCGCGACCTTCACCCGCGGCGGAGGCCGCGCCCATCATGGCCATGCCGTTCTCGGACATCAGCGTGCACACGTCGGCGAAGTCCACGTTCACCATGCCCGGCACGTTGATGACCTCGGCGATGCCGGCCACCGCCCCCTGCAGCACGCCGTTGGCCGCCTTGAAGGCTTCCGGCAGCGTGGTCTTGCCGCCCAGCACTTCCATCAGCTTGGCGTTAGGCACGATGATCAGCGAATCTACGTAGTTCGCCAGCTCTTCGATGCCGGTCTGGGCCAGCGTCATGCGCTTTCCTTCGAACACGAACGGCTTGGTCACCACCGCGACGGTGAGGATACCCATCTCCTTGGCCACCTGCGCTACGACGGGTGCTGCCCCGGTCCCGGTGCCTCCGCCCATACCGGCAGTGATGAACACCATGTTGGCGCCGCTGATCATGTCGGCGATGCGTCCGCGATCCTCTTCGGCAGCGGCCTGGCCCACTTCGGGTTTGGCGCCCGCACCCAGGCCGCGGGTCAGCGTCGCGCCGATCTGCAACTGCACCTTGGCCTTGCTGCGCTTGAGCGCCTGAGCATCGGTGTTGATGGCGATGAACTCGACCCCCTGCACGCCCTGATCGATCATGTGATCTATGGCGTTGCCACCACATCCACCGACCCCTACCACCTTGATCACCGCACCCTGCGGTTGTGCATCTATCAGTTCGAAAGCCATGTTTTTCTCCTTAAAATAATTTCAAACCCAATTACACAATTTCTTGTCTGCCAAGTTGCCCAACTGCTAGAAGTTGCCCTTGAACCACTCTTTCATCCTTGCCATCACGTCCTTGAACGACCCCGAACTCACGCGCGACACCTCATCACGCTGAAAGCGCTCCAGCCCATACGCCAGAAGACCGACCCCGGTCGCGTAGCGCGGCGTCTTCACCACCGTGGACAGGCCACCGATGTTGCGCGGCACCCCTAGGCGGACGGGCAGGTGGAAGATCTCCTCGCCCAGTTCCACCATGCCCTGCATGGCGCTGCTGCCACCCGTGATGACGATGCCCGAGGAGAGCAAGTCCTCGCAGCCGCTGCGGCGCAGCTCGGTCTGCACCAGTGAATACAGCTCCTCCACGCGCGGCTCTATCACCTCGGCCAGGGTCTGGCGCGAGAGCATGCGCGAGCTGCGCTCGCCCACCCCCGGCACCTCTATGGGCGCGTCGTTGGCCAGTTGGCGCAGCGCGCATCCGTACTTGATCTTGATGTCCTCTGCATCCTTGGTCGGCGTGCGCAAAGCCATGGCGATGTCGTTGGTGATCTGGTCGCCCGCGATGGGGATAACCGCCGTGTGGCGGATCGCGCCGCCGGTGAAGACGGCCACATCGGTGGTCCCGCCACCGATGTCGATCAGGCACACGCCCAGCTCCTTCTCGTCGTCCGCCAGGACCGCCTTGGACGAGGCCAGCGGCTGCAGGATCATCTCGTTCACTTCCAGCCCGCAACGATGTATGCACTTCAGGATGTTCTGCACGGCAGACACCGCGCCGGTCACGATATGGACCTCGACCTCCAGGCGCATGCCGCTCATGCCCAGGGGCTTTTTGATGCCCTCCTGCCCGTCTATGCTGAACTCCTGTTCCAGGATATGCAGGATCTGTTGGTCGCCCGGCAGGCTGATCGAGCTGGCCGTCTCCACAGCGCGCAGGACGTCGGTGTGCACCACCTCCTTGTCCTTGATCTTGATCATGCCGTGCGCGTTCGAGCTGCGGATGTGGCCGCCGGCGATGCCGGTGTAGACGGTGTGTATCTTGCAGTCGGCCATCAGTTCTGCCTCCTGCAGCGCCTGCTGGATGGCGCCCACCGTGGCATCGATGTTCACCACCATGCCCTTCTTCATCCCGGACGACTCGTGCATACCCGCACCGATCACCTCCAGCGTGCCCTCCGCGGTCACTTCCGCGACGATGCACGCGATCTTCGAGGTGCCGATGTCCAGGCCTACGATCAGATTCTTGCTCTCTTTACTCATCACCATCCCCTAACTGCTCATGTCTCGCTGGCGGCTACATAGGCCGCGAACCCGTTGCGATAACGCAGATCAACGCGCCGTACTCCGGACGAGCTGAGCGCCAGGCTGTACGGGTAGACGTTCACGAAGCGCGACAAGCGCTGCTGCACATCGTCCCTCCCCAGTTCCAGCACCATCCCCTCGTCCAGCCTGATCTGCCAGGTGTATCTCGGCGAGTAGGCGATCTGTGTGATCTGCTGCTGCATCGGCAGCAATACCTGGTTCAACGCCTCATGCATCTGAGCCACCTGCTGCGAGGTCTCCGGCTGCCCGATGAAGGCGGGCAATACCTCTTCGGTCTGCGCAGTGAACACCTCGCCTTGGGTGTTCACCAGCGCGGTCCCGTTCCAGCGCGCCAGCGCGACGTGCTCCTCCACCTCCACCTGCAACGTCCACGGGAACTTGCGGCGCACGCTCACCTTGCGCACCCAAGGCAGCTGCTCGAAGGCTTTGCGCGTGCGGTCCAGGTCCACCGTGAAGAAATTCCCGCGCACCTGTTCGCGCACGGCCTTCTCCAGCTGCTCCGGCGACACGCGTTTGGGCGCCGCCGTCAGCTCCACGGTGTGCAAAGGGAACACCGGCAAGCTCAGCACGTAGCGCACCACACCGTAGAGCGCGAGCACCAAACTCACGCCGAACAGCAGGTTCGCTATACCGCGCAGCAGCGGTGCGTTATCCCACATGCGCCCCCTCCAGTATCTGCAGCACCAGTTGCTCGAAGCTGATGCCCGCCTGCCTTGCGGCCATGGGCACCAGGCTGTGGTCGGTCATGCCGGGAGAGGTGTTGATCTCCAGCAGGTAAGGCTTGCCATCCTCGCCGCGCAGGAAGTCCACACGCCCCCAACCCTGGCCGCCAATGAGCTGGAATGCCTGCAGTGCCAGACGCTGCATCTCGGCTTCGTCTTCCGCGGGCAGGCCGCAGGGGCACAAATAGCGGGTGTCGTCCCGCAGGTACTTCGCCTCGTAGTCATAGAACTCGTTAGCAGGCTCGATCTTGATGACCGGCAGGGCGCGCCCGTTCAATATGGTCGCGGTGTATTCGCCGCCGCTCACGAAGCTCTCGGCGATCACCACCTTGTCGTGCTTCGCCGCTTCGGCGTAGGCTGCAGGCAGTTCCTCCACCGTCTTAACCTTGGTCACGCCCACGCTGGAGCCTTCGTTCGCCGGCTTCACGAACAGGGGCAGGTCCAGATGGTCGGCCAGCGCGTTCCAGTCGCTTGGTGCGGTGAGCGCCTCATATTCCGGGACGGGCAGGCCGGCTGCCTGCCACACCAGCTTGGTACGCCACTTGTCCATGGCGATGGCTGAGCCCATCACGCCGCTGCCGGTGTAAGGGATGCCCATCAGCTCCAGCGCACCCTGCACCGTGCCGTCTTCGCCGTAGCGGCCGTGCAGCGCGATGAACACGCGATCGAACTTCTCCTTCTTGAGGTCGGACAGCTCGCGTTGCGCAGGATCGAAGGCATGCGCATCCACGCCGCTCTTCTGCAACCCGGCCAGCACCGCCGACCCACTCTTCAAGGACACCTCGCGCTCCGCAGAACGTCCGCCGAACAACACCGCCACTTTTCCGAATCTACTCATTTTGCATCTCCCACTATTCTCACTTCCGGATGCAGTTCGATGCCCGTTTGACGTAGCACCGTAGCCCGCACCTCCTTGATCAGATTCTCGATATCCGCCGCAGTCGCATCACCCACGTTCACGATGAAGTTGGCATGCTTTTCGGACACCTGCGCACCGCCTATGGTCCAGCCCTTCAACCCGCAGCCCTCGATCAGCTTCGCCGCGTGATCGCCCGGCGGATTGCGGAACACGGAACCCGCGTTGGGCTGCTGCAGCGGCTGGCTGGCTGCACGCTTGTCCATCAGCGCTTTGATCTCCTCGCGTGCCGCACCCACGTCACCCTTCTCGAACTGCAGCCGCGCACCGACGAAGAACTCCTCCCTTGCCTCATGCAGCGCCACATGGCGGTAGCCGATCTCGTATTCTTCAGGCGCGCGCTCCAGCAACTTGCCGCTGCGCGTCAACACCTGCACCTCGCGCACTTTTTGCCAGGTCTCGCCGCCATAACAGCCCGCGTTCATCGCCAGCATCCCGCCCAGCGTGCCCGGTATGCCGACGAAGAACTCCGCACCGCACAACTGGTTCGAGGCGGCGAAACGCGCGAGTTTCGCCCCTGCCACACCGGCCTGCGCATAGACGATGTCCGCGCCTTCCAAACGCAACTCGCTGAGCGCCCCATGCATCAGCAACACCGTTCCCTTGAGGCCGCCGTCGCGCACCAGTAGGTTGCTGCCCAACCCAACGGCGAGCAGCGGCTCGGTCGCCGGCAACTGGCGCAGGAAGACCTGCAAATCGGCAAGGTCAGCGGGACGGTAGACACGCTCAGCGCGACCTCCCGCACGCCACGTCACGTGGCGGCTCATGTCGACGTCGAAGCGCGACTCGCCTCGAAGTCCTTCTGCGCTGAACTGTGCCGGTTCGCTCATGTTCATTTTTGCGTCATCTGCTTCACCGAGTTAGGCACTCCACCTATGGAGCCCGCCCCCATGGTCAGCACCACATCACCGTCTTTCGCCAGCTGCACGATGGCCTGCGGCATGTCGGCGATGTTTTCCACGAACACCGCATTGCTCTGTCCCGCCACGCGCAACGCATGCATCAGCGCGCGGCCGTCTGCCGCCACGATGGGTGCCTCGCCTGCCGCGTACACCTCGGCCAGGGCCAGGGCGTCCACACCGGAGAGCACTTTCACGAAATCCTCGAACAGGTCGCGCGTGCGCGTGTAGCGGTGCGGCTGGAAGGCCAGCAGCAAACGTTTGCCGGGGAAAGCGCCGCGTACCGCAGCCAGCGTCGCTTTCATTTCCACCGGGTGATGGCCGTAGTCGTCGATCAGCGTGAACGAACCGCCGGAAGCCAGCGGGATCTCGCCGTAGCGCTGCATGCGCCGCCCCACGCCTTCGAACTCGGCCAGCGCGGCGACGATGGCGGCAGGTGCCACGCCGACCTCCAGACCGATGGCGATGGCGGCCAGCGCATTGAGCACGTTGTGTACACCGGCCAGGTTGAGCGTGATGTCGAGATCGAGCGGCTTGCCGTCGAACAGGCATTTCTCGTCGTGCCTGCACTGCGCGGTGAAGCGCATCTTCCCGCCCTCGTGGCGCACGTCCACGGCGCGTATCTGCGCGTCCTCGCCGAAGCCGTAGGTGGTGACTGGCTTGCTGATGCGCGGCAGGATGTCGCGCACGTTCGCATCGTCCACGCACAGCATGGCACGGCCGTAGAACGGCAGACGTTCGATGAAATCGACGAAAGCCTGCTTCAGCTTGTTGAAGTCGTGGCCATAGGTCTCCATGTGGTCGGCGTCGATGTTGGTGACCACCGCCAGGATGGGCGTGAGATACAGGAAGGAGGCGTCCGACTCGTCGGCTTCCGCCACGATGTATTCGCCGGTACCCAGACGCGCGTTCGCGCCGCTGCTGTTGAGACGACCACCAATGACGAAGGTCGGGTCATAGCCGCCCTTGGCCAGCACGCTGGTCACAAGACTGGTCGTGGTCGTCTTGCCGTGCGTGCCCGCGATGGCGACACCCTGGCGCAGGCGCATCAGCTCGGCCAGCATCACCGCACGCGGCACAATGGGGATGTGCTGCTCGCGTGCCGCGACCACCTCGGGGTTGTCCGCCTTCACGGCGGTGGAGACCACCACCGCATCGGCGTCGCCCACGTTCTTCGCATCATGGCCGCAGTAGACTGACGCGCCCAATGCCTTAAGGCGCTGCGTGACGGCGCTCTCCGCCAGGTCGGAGCCGCTCACCTTGAACCCGAGGTTGAGCAGCACCTCGGCGATGCCGTTCATGCCCGAGCCGCCTATGCCAACGAAGTGTATGTTCTTGACCTTGTGTTTCATGTTCTTTGTCTCCTCACTCCGCGAGAGAGATGCATATCTCTGCCACCTGTTGTGTCGCATCCGGTTTCGCCAGCTTGCGCGCCGCCTGCGCCATCGTTGACAGTCTGTCCCGATCCAGCTGGCGCAACAGCTGCGCCAGCTTCTCCGCATTCAGTTCCGTTTGCGGCAGCAGCACTGCCGCCCCCTTCTCGCTCAGAAAACGCGCGTTGTGCGTCTGATGGTCGTCCACTGCGAACGGGAACGGGATCAGCACACTTGCCACGCCTGCTGCCGCAACCTCCGCGACGGTCAGCGCGCCGGCGCGGCAGATCACCACATCGGCCTGCGCGTACTGGTGCGCCATATCATCCAGGAATGGACGTATGTCGGCGCTGACGCCCACCTGTGCGTACAGGCTCTGTACTGCTTCGAAATGCTTCTTGCCGGTCTGGTGCAGCACGGTCGGTCGTTCCGCTTCCGGCAGCTGTGCCAGCGCCTTGGGTAGCGCCTCGTTCAGTGCCTGCGCGCCCAGGCTGCCGCCTACCACCAACACGTTGAGCTTCCCGCTGCGCGCCGCGTAACGTGCCTGCGGCTCCGGCAGGGCGGCGATGTCCGCGCGCACTGGGTTGCCGCACCACTGAGTGCCTTTGAGCACGTCCGGGAAGCCGCTCAGCACGCGCGTGGCAAGCTTGGCCAGCACCTTGTTGCTCATGCCCGCGATGGAGTTCTGCTCGTGTATCACCAGGGGGCGGCGCAGCAATGCCGCCATCAGGCCGCCTGGCATGGTGATATAGCCGCCCATGCCCAGCACCACGTGGGGGCGATGGCGGAAGATCGCCGCCCCGCTCTGTCCCAGTGCGCGCAACAGGGTGAACGGCAAAGTGAGCAGGCGCAGCGCGCCCTTGCCGCGCACGCCGGAGAAGTTCACCCATGCCACTTCATAGCCGTGCTTGGGCACAAGCTCCGCCTCCATGCTGTTGGGCGCCCCCAGCCACACGACCTGCCAGCCTCGTGCGCGCAGCGCATCGGCAACGGCGAGCCCCGGGTAGATGTGGCCTCCTGTGCCGCCTGCCATGATCATGATGGTGCGTGAGCTCATATCGGAAGTCCTCGCGCAAGCCGTCTGTTTTCATAGTCGATGCGCAGCAGCACCGCGATGGCGACGAGGTTCACGACCACGCCGCTGCCGCCGAAACTCAGGAAGGGCAGGGTCAGCCCTTTGGTGGGCAGAACGCCCATGTTCACGCCTATGTTGATCATCGCCTGCACGCCTATCCACACTGCAATGCCCTGCGCCACGAGTGCTGCGAACAGTCGCTCCGACATGGCGGCCTGGCGGCCTATGGCGAAGGCGCGCACGATGAGCCAGGCGAACAGCACGATGACGGCGGCAACGCCCAACAGGCCCAACTCTTCTGCGATCACCGCCAGCAGGAAGTCGGTGTGCGCCTCGGGCAGGTAGAACAGCTTCTCCACGCTGCCGCCTAGGCCCACGCCCAGCCATTCGCCGCGGCCGAAAGCGATCAGCGCATGCGAGAGCTGGTATCCCTTGCCGTAGGGGTCGGACCACGGGTCCATAAAGCCGATGACGCGCTGCATGCGGTATTCAGAGGAGAAGATCAGCGCGGCGAAGAGCAGCGGCAGCGCTACTGCGAGTGCGCCGAAGATCTTCAGGTTGAAGCCGCCCAGCCATAGCGTGCACATGGCGATGGCCAGGATCACGCCGAACGCGCCCATGTCCGGCTCCAGCAGCAGCAGTCCGCCTACCAGGCCGATGACGGCGAACATGGGCAGGAAGGGTTTGAGCAGGTGGTCCTTCACCGCGCCCTTGCGCACGGCGTAATCCGCGGCGTACAGCACGGCGAACAGCTTCATCAGCTCCGACGGCTGCAGGTTGACCACGAACAGCGACAGCCAGCGCCGGCTGCCGTTGACGGCGCGGCCCACGCCCGGGATGAGCACAAGCATCAGCAGGAGCACGCCGAACGCGAAGAGATAGGGCGCGTATTTCTGCCAAGTCTGCGTCGGCACCTGGAAAGCCAGCAGCGCGCAGAACAGCCCCACCAGGATGAACATGCCGTGGCGCACTAGGTAGTAGCTCGCCTGGTGGCCAGTGTACTTGCCCGCCTCCGCGGTCGCGATGGAAGCGGAGTACACCATCACGAGGCCGATGGCGAGGAGTGCCGTGACTATCCAGGTCAGCACCGTATCGTATTCGGTCACCACTCGGCGGGGGGCGTTGAGTGCGGTGCTCAGCATGACGCCTCCAGCTTCTTCACCGCAGCGATGAACACCTCCGCGCGATGCAGGTAGTTGCGGTACATGTCAAAGCTGGCGCAGGCTGGCGACATCAGCACCGCATCGCCGGCGTGGGCGTTCGCGGCTGAAAGCGCGACCGCGTCATTCATGTCACGCGCATGCAGGATAGACTTGCCGCAGCCCACGATCGCCTTCTCGATGATGGGGGCATCACGTCCGATCAGCACCACGGCGCGCGCATGCCGCGCCACGGCGTCCTTCAGCGGCGAGAAGTCCTGCCCCTTGCCATCGCCGCCCAGGATGACGATGGCAGGCTTGCCCAGGCCTTTCAGTGCGGCTTCGGTGGCACCGACGTTGGTGCCCTTGGAGTCGTCGTAATAGGTGACGCCCTTCACTTCCGCGACCTTCTCCACGCGGTGCGGCAGGCCTCTGAATTTGCGCAGCGCTTCGACCAGAGGTGCGAGCGGCAGATCGAGCGAACGGCACAGCGCCAGTGCAGCCAGTGCGTTCGCCACGTTGTGCAGGCCACTCACCTGCAGCTCGTCGGCGCGCATGATCTTGTGCTGGCCTTGCATCAACCACGTCACGCCAGATTCGTTGACGATACCCCAGTCGTCCTCGCCGGTCGGCGCATCCAGGCCGAAGCTCACCTGACGGTGGCCCGTGATCGCCATCGCCATGCTGCGCGCATCGTCGCGGTTCAGCACCTGCACACCATTACCCTGAAAGATGCGCGCCTTGGCGCCCGCGTACGCGTCCATGCTGCCTGCATAGCGATCGAGGTGGTCCTCAGTCACGTTGAGCACGGTGGCGGCATCGGCAGCCAGCGTGTAAGTGGTTTCCAGCTGGAAGCTGGACAGTTCCAGCACCCACACCTGAGGCTGCCTATCGCATGCGCGCAAGGCATCCAGTACCGCGGGCGAGATGTTGCCCGCCACCTGCGCATCCAGCCCGGCGGCGTTGCACATCGCACCCACCATGCTGGTGGTGGTGGTCTTGCCGTTGGCGCCGGTGATGGCGATGACCTTGGTGTTGCGCCGGTAATCGCGGGTATCGAGCAGTTGCGCCAGCAGTTCGATGTCGCCCTCGACCGGGATGCCGCGCGCGATGGCCCGCCGCACCAATGGCTCCGCCACCGGCACGCCGGGACTGATCGCGATGCGGTCTATGCCTTCCAGCAGCTCCGGACTGAATGGGCCGCAATGCAACTCGGCCTGCGGGATCTCGGCATGAAGGGTGGCGATGCCGGGCGGCTCCAGGCGGCTGTCTGCCACGCACAGGCGTGCGCCCTGCGCGTGCAGATAACGCGCGAGCGACAGCCCGGTCTCGCCGAGACCGAGTATCAATACCGATTGTCCGCGCAGTTGCGTCATTCTTTCCTTATCTGAGTTTCAGCGTCGCCAGGCCGATCAACACCAGCAGCATGGTGATGATCCAGAACCTCACCACCACCTGCGTTTCTTTCCAGCCCTTCTGCTCGAAGTGATGGTGCAATGGCGCCATCAGCAGGATGCGCTTGCCCGTGCCGTATTTCTTCTTGGTGTACTTGAAGTAGGACACCTGCAGCATCACCGACACCGCCTCCACCACGAACACTCCGCCCATGATGAAGAGCACCAGTTCCTGGCGGATGATGACGGCCACCGCTCCCAGCGCGGCCCCCAGTGACAGCGCACCCACGTCGCCCATGAACACCTCGGCCGGATAGGCGTTGAACCACAGGAAGGCGAGACCTGCCCCGGCGATGGCCGCGCAGAACACGGCCAATTCCCCCGCGCCCGGAATGGAAGGTTCACCCAAGTACTTGGAAAACTCGGCGTGACCGGCGACGTAGGCGAAGATGGCCAGCGCGCTCGCCACCATCACCGTCGGCATGATGGCCAGGCCATCCAGGCCGTCGGTGAGGTTCACCGCGTTGCTGCTGCCTACGATGACGAGATAGACCAGCACGATGAAGCCGACCATGCCCAGCGGGAACACGAGGTTCTTGAAGAAGGGCACGATGAGTTCGGTCTGCGCAGGCAGCGTCGCGTGGGACCACAGGAAGATGCCCACTGCCAGCGCGATCAGCGATTGCCAGAACATCTTGGCTTTAGCCGACAGTCCGTCCGGATTGCGATGCACCACCTTGCGATAGTCGTCCACCCAGCCGATGGCGCCCACGCCCAAAGTCGTGAACAACACCACCCAGATGTAGGCGTTGTGCAGGTCGCCCCACAGCAGGGTGGTGATGGCGACCGACATCAGGATCAGCGCGCCGCCCATGGTCGGCGTGCCCGCCTTGACCAAGTGTGTCTGCGGGCCGTCGGTGCGCACGGCCTGGCCGATCTTCATCGCGGTCAGTTTGCGTATCATCCACGGGCCCAGCATGAACGAGATGATGAGCGCCGTCATCGCCGCCAGCACCGCGCGCAGCGTGATGTAATTGAACACGCTGAACGTGCGCACGTCCTGAGACAGCCATTGGGCTAGTGAGAGCAGCATGCTTCCTCCTTTTGCGTCGCGCAGAATTGCACGACCCTTTCCATCTTCATGAAGCGCGACCCCTTCACCAGCACGGTGGTCTGCGCATCGAGTTCTTGTTCTAAGTCTTTCTGCAGCGCTTCGATGTCGGCGTAATGCCGCCCTGCCGTGCCGAATTCGCGCACTGCTTCTGCGCTCAACGGTCCCAGCGCGAGCAGGCGCTCGATGCCGAGCTCCCGCGCCGCGATACCGATCTCAGCGTGGAACTGCGCAGCGTTCTCGCCCAGCTCACCCATGTCGCCCAGCACAAAGAGACGCTTGCCCCTGGCCTGCGCCAACACTTCCAGCGCGGCGCGCATGGAGGCGGGATTGGCGTTGTACGTGTCATCTATCAGCAGCGCCCCGTGGCGTGCCTGCTTGCGCTGCAAACGTCCGGCCACTCCGCCAAAACCTTCCAGGCCCTTTGCGATGGTGACAAGAGGCACCTGTACGGCGAGCGCCGCTGTCGCCGCTGCCAGTGCGTTGCGCGCGTTGTGCTCGCCCGGCACCTGCAGGGCCACGCGCAGCTCGCCCACAGGCGTCTGCGCCACCAGTTCGCCGCCATAGCCCTCGGCCGTCCACGTGCCTTGCACCGCCGCCGGATGCTCCAGCGAGAAGTCGAGGACGCGATGCCCGCCCGTCATGGGGCGCCACAGCGCGGCATGCGCGTCATCGGCGTTGATGATTGCCGCGCCCATGTCCGACAGCCCGGCGAATATCTCGCCCTTGGCCCGCGCCACGCCTTCCACAGAGCCCAGGCCGGCCAGATGTGCACCCGTCGCGTTGTTGACCAAGGCCACGTCAGGCCTTGCGATGTGCGTGAGGTAATCGATCTCGCCGGGATGGTTCATGCCCATCTCTATCACGGCGTAGCGATGCTGCGCGCGCAGCCTGAGCAGGGTGAGCGGCATGCCGATGTCGTTGTTGAAGTTGCCCTGCGTTGCCAGCACGCCCTCCTCGTTGCCTGTCGCGGCACGCAGGATGGCTGCAAGCATCTCCTTGACGGTGGTCTTGCCGTTGCTTCCGGTGATGGCGATGAGCGGGATGGCGAACTGATTGCGCCAGTGGGCGGCAAGCTGCCCCAGCGCCAGGCGGGTGTCCTCCACGATCAGGATCGAGGATCGAGGATCGAGGATCGAGCGAATCTGCTCGTACCCAACAGAGCTGACGACCGCCGCGACTGCGCCCGCCTTCAATGCGTCGGGAACGAACTTTGCGCCGTCGAAGTGCTCGCCCTTGAGCGCGATGAACAGGTCGCCCGGCTGTATGCTGCGCGTGTCGGTGGAGACAGCAGAAAAACGAATGTCCGTGCCTTCCATTCGTGCCTGCAAAGCCAGCGAGGCTTGTGAAAGCAGCATCATATCCAGCGTTCCTCCGGTTTCCATACGCTCAGTGCACGCTGCGCGATCTCGCTGTCGGAGAAGGGATGACGCACACCCTCTATTTCCTGGTAGTCCTCGTGTCCCTTGCCTGCGATCAACACCGTGTCGGTTGATTGCGCCTTGCTGATGGCGTGGCTGATGGCCTTTGCGCGGTCTTCTATCACCTGGTAGTCGCCCTGCATGCCCATGACGATGGCATCTATGATCGCGCGCGGCTGTTCGCTGCGCGGGTTGTCGCTGGTGATGATGCGCACGTCGGCGAAGCGCGACGCGACCGTGCCCATCATGGGACGCTTGCCCCGGTCGCGGTCCCCGCCGCAGCCGAATACGCAGATGACTTTGCCGCCGGATGCCTCTGTCACTTCGCGCAGGGTGCACAACACCTTCTCCAGCGCGTCCGGCGTGTGCGCGTAGTCCACCACCACAGACGGCAGGTCCTTACCGCCCAGCGTCTGCATGCGGCCCGCCACGGCTTTCTGCGTACCGAGTTCGCGCACCGCGTCTTCCAGCGCCACTCCGCTGACCAGCAGCACCGCCAGCGCCCCCAGCAAGTTGGCCGCGTTGAAGCGACCGATCAGCCTGCTCTGCAGCTCCGCTGCACCCCAGCTCGTGTGCAGCTGCACGGATAGCCCCTGCACATCCATCCGCTTCAGGCTGCCATGCACCATGCGTATGCCGAGGCGCTCGGCAAGTTCCAGTGCATCTGCATCCAGGCCGTAGCCCACCACCTCCACGGACGTGTCCTGCAGCTGCTCCGCCAGCTCGGCGCCGAAATCGTCGTCGAGGTTGAGCACCGCGTACTTCAGCTGCGACCAGTCGAAAAGACGGCGTTTCGCCGCGGCATAGCTCTGCATGTCGCCGTGGTAGTCGAGGTGATCGCGCGTGAGGTTGGTGAGCAGCGCCACGTCGTAATGCACGCCGTTGACGCGACCTTGCGTCAGCGCGTGCGACGAGACTTCCATCACCGCGGCCTGCGCCCCCTCTTGGCCGTATTGCGCCAGCAGCCCATGCACGAGCAGCGCGTCGGGCGTGGTGTTCACTGTCTCCTGCAGCACATTTGGGAAGCCGTTGCCCAGCGTCCCCAGCAGCGCGCTCTTGCGCCCTAGCGCCGTGAACGCCCTGGCCAGCCAATGGCTGATCGAGGTCTTGCCGTTGGTGCCGGTGACACCCACCATCCAGAGTTTCTGCGAAGGCTGTCCATAGACGTGGTCTGCGATGAAGCCAGCCTGGTGGCGCAGATCGTGCACGGCCAGGTTGGGCAGGCGCCATCCGCTGTCCCACTGGAAGTCGCGCGCCTCCCAGATCACGGCGTTCGCCCCCTGCGCGATGGCCTGTGCGATATAGCGGCGGCCATCGGCCTGAACTCCAGGATAGGCCAGGAAAGTGTCGCCCGGCTGCACCGCGCGGCTATCCGACACCAGTCGCGTGATGTCCACACCCAGCGTCTTCAGATCGTCCAGGCGGAAGCTCACGCCTCTTCTCCTACGATCTCGCCCGGAGCCTGGATCACGTTGTCGAGCGGCGCGTCGTGGGGAACGTCGAGCGCACGCAGCGCAGCGCCCATCACGCTGCTGAACGCGGGTGCCGCAACCAGGCCGCCGTAATAGGCATCGCCGGCCGGTTCATCCACCATCACCGCCACGATCAGGCGGGGACTAGAAGCGGGCGCCATGCCGACGAAGGAAGATACATAGCGGTCTACATATTTGCCGTTCTGCAGTTTGTGCGCAGTGCCGGTCTTGCCTGCCACGCGATAACCTGCGACCTGCGCGAGCGGTGCCGTGCCGCCTGGCTGCACCACCAGCTCCATCATGTCGCGCACCGCGCGCGCCGTGGTTTCGGAGTAGACCTGCACGCCCGCCGCTGGTATGTCCTGCTTGATGAAACTGACCGGTCTCAGCTCGCCGTCGTTGGCGAACGTGGTGTAGGCGCGCGCCAGCTGCAGCAGGTTGACGGAAATGCCGTTGCCGTAGGACATGGTCGCCTGTTCGATGGGCTTCCAGATCTTGAAATCGCGCAGCCTGCCTATGGCCTCGCCCGGGAACTCACTGCCGGTGGCGACCCCGAAGCCGCTGTCGCTCAAGCTGTGCCAGAAGGTCTGCGGCGGCAGGGCGAGTGCCATCTTGGCAGCCCCCACGTTGCTCGACTTCTGTATCACCTGCGCCACGGTGAGGGAACGTTCCGGATGCGTATCATGTATCTTGCGCCCGCCTATGGTCAGCACGCCGTTCTCTGTATTGATGACGGAGTTGGGCTTGAATTTGCCGGCTTCCAGCACCGCCGCCACAGTGAAAGGCTTCATGGTCGAACCCGGCTCGAAGAGGTCAGTCACCGCGCGGTTGCGCAGCATGTTCGCGGAAGGTTTGGCGCGGTTGTTCGGGTTGTAGGCTGGCCAGTTGGCGAGCGCCAGCACTTCCCCGCTCTTCGCATCCAGCACCACGATGGAACCGGCTTTCGCATGATGCTGCTCGACCGCCTGGCGTATCTCGCGGAAGGCCATGAACTGTATCTTGCTATCTATGCTCAGCGCGACATCACTCCCTTCCTTGGGGGCGCGCAGGCTGGCGACATCCTCCACGATATGGCCGCGCCTGTCCTTGATCACCTGCTGGCTGCCTGCCTTGCCGCCCAGCACGGGCTGCAGGGAAAGTTCCACGCCTTCGCGCCCGTTGTCATCCACATCAGTAAAACCAAGCAGGTGCGAGGTGACTTCACCCCCCGGGTAATAGCGGCGATATTCCCGCTGCAGCGAGACACCGGGGATGCCGAGCAGCGCCGCCTGATGCGCCACCTCAGGCGGTAACTGGCGTTTCAGGAATACGAAATCACGACTGTCGTCGGACAGCTTCGCCTTCACCTCCTCAGGGCTCAGGCCCACGATCTGTGCCAGCTGCCTCAGCTGCCTGTCAGTCGCTTCCACGTCTGACGGGCTGGCCCAGACGGACTCAACCGGCGTGCTCACCGCCAGCGCTTCGCCATTGCGGTCCGTGATCTTGCCGCGATGCGCGGGCACCTCGATCACGCGGCCGTAACGCGCATCGCCCTTCTGCTGCAGGAAGTCGTTGTGTATACCCTGCAGATAGACAGCACGCACCAGCAACCCTCCCATGCCTGCCAGCAGAAGGACGAACAACAGACGCGAACGCCATGCGGGCAAGGCGATCTGAGCTGAGGTCTGGGGAACGTGTGCGTAGTTCACGACTGCCCCACCATGATCCCGCTCGTGCGGATATAGCGCACCTGCTCGCTCGGCGGCATGTGCATCTGCAGCTGCTGGCGGGCGAGCTTCTCCACGCGCGCCGGCATCACCAGCGTGCTCTGCTCCAATTGCAGCCTTCCCCACTCCACATCCATCTGCTGCGCCCGGTCCTTCTCGTTTTGCAGTTCCACAAACAGCTTGCGCGCCTTGTGTTGCGAGGTCACAACACCTAACGCGCAAGCGATAGCCAAAAACAGCAGCAGTGCGTTCAGCCTAGCCACTTGCGCCCCCCAGCCGTTCAGCCACGCGCAACACTGCGCTGCGCGCACGCGGGTTCACCGCCACCTCTTCGGCCGACGCATAGACGGGTTTGCCTACCAGACGCAGCCTGCCCTGCGGCACTTCGGAGGCGCGGATGGGCACGTTCTTCGGCAGCTTGTCCCCCTGCGCCATGTCGCGCATGAAGCGCTTGACGATGCGATCCTCAAGCGAATGGAAGCTGATCACTGCCATGCGTCCGCCTGCCTTCAGGTGATCCACGCACTGCGGCAGGACGCTCTCGAGCTCTTCCAGCTCACGGTTGAGATGAATCCGTATAGCCTGAAAGGTGCGCGTTGCCGGATTCTTGCCGGGTTCGCGCGTACGTACCGCCTGACCGACGATGTCGCTGAGCTGTTTCGTGGTGAGGATCGCTCGTTCCTGGCGCGCAGCAACAATCGCCCTTGCAACCTGCCTAGCAAACCGTTCTTCGCCGTAATCACGTATCACCTCCGCAAGTTCACCCTCGTCCACCGTTGCCAGCCACTCCGCTGCGGTCGGACCTTCGCTGGTATCCATGCGCATGTCCAAGGGTGCATCGAAACGAAAACTGAAACCGCGCTGCTCATCATCCAGCTGCGGCGACGAAACCCCCAGATCCAGCAACAGGCCGTCCACCTTGTCGATGCCGCAACGCTGCAGCACCGCGCCGAGGTGCTCGAAACCGCTATGCACCATGCGGAAGCGCCCATCCTGCATCGCCGTGCCGGCTGCGGCCGCTGTCGGATCCTTGTCCAGCGCGATCAGCTTCCCCTCGTCGCCCAATCTCTCCAGTATCAGACGGCTGTGACCGCCACGACCGAACGTGCAGTCCACATAAGTGCCGTCCGCTTTGACTTCCAGCGCATCGACTGCTTCGTTCAACAGGACGGTCGCGTGAGCCAGGACCCCGCTCACAGCGTGAAGCCCTCCAGCTCCGGAGGCAGGTTGTCTGTCGAGAAAGCGGTCATCTTCTCGTACTGCGCCTGCCAGCGCGCCTCGTCCCACAGTTCGAACTTGTTGCCTTGGCCGACCAGCATCACGCGCTTGTCCAGCTTGGCGTAATCGCGCAAGGTCGAAGAGATGAGCACCCGCCCGGCGGCATCCATCGTCACATCTTCGGCATGCCCGACCAGGAAGCGCTGCAAAGCGCGGATTTGAGGGTTGAAGGCAGAGAGCTTCATCAGCTTCTCGCGTATGGGTTGCCATTCGGGCTGTGGATAGAGCAGAAGGCAGCCGTCGGCATCGGCAGTCAGCACCAGCTGACCCGCGCAATGCGCCAGCAACATGTCGCGATACCGTGTCGGTATCGTCAACCGGCCTTTGCCATCCAGATTGAACTGTGTCGCCCCTTGGAACATGGAACCCCTTATACCCCCCATAAATTCCCACTTATCACCACTAGCCCCCACTATATTGAAATAGCCAAGGGTGGTCAAGCAAGGAAATGGGAATTTTCTTTACGGGACAAAGAGTTAGCGGAAGAACTTAATGCAAAACAAATGTGCTTAAAAAGCAATGGATTGGAAAATCAAGCTAAAGTTGTTTGTGACGGAAGGTCTATATATTCGACTGAAAGTGCAGAGGAATGCTCGAACAGGTGCGCACCATGGCGCTAGGGCGAACTCTGGACATCAACGACAACGAACGGAGACGCCCAAAGCTGTAATCAGTTCAGGGTCGGCTCTCCGCCTTTGGGAAACAGCACCCACATCCGTCCGCTCTGTCTCATGCGACCAGCCTTGTAGCCGGCCAATTCGCCAAAGCCCCAGAAGAAGTCGGCGCGCACCGCCCCCTTGATTGCACCGCCAGTGTCCTGCGCGAACACTAGGCGGTTGAGCGGCTCGCTGCTGTTGGGCTGCGTGGCGGAAAGGAACACGGGCATCCCCAAAGGGATGGTGCGCGGGTCGACGGCGATGCTGTATTCGTCGGTGAGCGGCACACCCAAGGCACCGAGCGGACCCGAAAGCGTGTCCGGAAGCTCGCGGAAGAAGACATAGCTCGGGTTGTGCCCAAGCAGGACGGGCAGCCTTTCCGGGTTCTTCTCGGCCCAGTTCTTGATGCCCTGCATGGATGCTTCCTCCGGCTTGAGCTCACCCATGTCGATGAGCTTGGTGCCTATGGAGGCGTAAGGATGGCCGTTCTGCTCCGCATACCCGACCTTCGCGCGCGTGCCATCCTCCAGCTCTATGCGCCCGGAGCCCTGTATCTGCAGGAAGAACAGGTCCACTGCATTGCCCACCCAGTACAGTTCTCGCCCCTGCACGGCCTGTGCCTCACCAGCGTCTATCTCGGCACGATTGAAATAGGGCACCACGCGCTTGCCCTGCAGACGGGCGCGCACGATCTTGCCCCTGAATTGCGGAAAGAGCGCCCCCATGTCCACTTCGAGCATGTCGTCCGGCGGCGCGTAGAGTGGATAGGGGAACTGCTCGCTGCGTGTGCGGCTGCCCTTGAGCAAGGGCTCGTAGTAGCCGGTGATGAGACCTGTTTCAGTCCCGTCTGGATTGAGCACCTGATAGGGAGTGAACCAGGTCTCATAGAAGGTGCGCTGCGCCATGAGGTCGTCGGCGGGCACCTTGGATGCTGCTGCACAGATCGGGATCCACACCGGCCTGAACCTGAGTGCACGACAGCTTTGCTGCAACGCGGGCCAGGACGCAGACAGGTCCTGTGACAGCCAGTCAGGCAGCACCTCCCACTTGGCGGGCATGAAATCGGGCGCAGGCTTACCCACCGGCGGAGGAGGCGGGGGAGGCACCAATTTGGGGGGCGCGACCTTGCACGCAGCGAGCGACAAGCTCAAGGCGAGCACGAGCAACAGGGAACGGTAAACGGGTACTTCTTGCATGGATCAATGCAGCGTGCGGGGCACGCTCAATACGAATTGCGGGACAGCCACTGAAAATTCCCCTCCATCCACCACCTGCATCCGGTAATGACCGGACATGGTCCCGACCGGCGTCGCAAGCACAGTGCCGCTGGAGTATTCGAAGCGCTGGCCCGGCCTGATGACCGGCTGTTCGCCCACTACTCCTTTGCCCTGCACTTCCTGCACGTGGCTGTTGGCATCGGTGATGACCCAGTGCCGGCTCAGCAACTGCACCGCATGCTCGCCCTGGTTGGTGAGCGTGATGGTGTAGGCGAAGACGTGGCGGTTGTCGGCCTCGTCGGACTGATCCGCCAGGAAGCGTACCTGTACGCTGACGTGGATGCGGTATTGGGAAGGGTCTTCCATCAAGCGCATTTCACCCCATTTTGCGCGGCGTGACAAGCGGCGTGACAGGAAGCCAAAGGCGTTCGGGGAACTATGTCCTGCGCAGCAGGCCCAGACTCTTCAGTATCTTGGCTGCGATGCCCGAGGCGCGGACCAGGGTGGGCGCCTCGACCTTTTGCGCCTTGAGCAGTTGCGGCGTCTGCCGGTAGGCGAGGTAGCGATACAGCGCCGCATGGACGTGGCCTTTCAGCACGCCCACGTTGACTGGCTTGTTGAGTATGCGGAACACCTGGGCCTGGTTGATGAGTTCTATCATCAGCTCGGCGTCCCTGGCCTTGGTGGTCACGATGGAGACTATCTGCGGATACTCCTGCTTCAGCAGTTTCAGCATGGACGCCAGCTGCTCGTGGGTCGATTCGACATCCGCGATCACCAGCGCGACCTCCTGCTTCTGCAACAGCTCCAGCGCCGCATCGGTGTTGTGTGCATGCAGGACCGGACAGCGTGCCCCTACCAGTTCGCGCACCACGCTGAAGAACTCCTCGTCGCGATCCACCACCAGCACAGCGGCATCCAGTCTCTCGGGCAGGGAGACTGCAGCCGACTTTGTGTTGGCCAGTTCCAGCGCGATCGTGGCCGCCTCGCCCACCAGCGTCTGCAGCGCCTGGTTGTCCCATGGCTTGCTGAGGAAGCGATAGACCTCGCCCTCGTTGATCGAGCCCACGATGGCGGCGAGATCGGAATAACCCGTCAGCAGGATGCGCACGCTGTGGGGCGAGATCTCGCGCGAACGCCGCAGCAGCTCCACGCCGCTCATGATGGGCATGCGCTGGTCGCTGATGATCACGTGCATCTGGTAGCGGGTGATGAAATCGAGCGCCTTGTTGCCGTCCGTGGTGGTGAAGACATGGTAGCGATGCCGGAACAATGACTTCAGCGCGGTCAGGATGCGCTCCTCGTCATCGACAATCAGCAGGCATGCCTTTTTGACGCCGGGTTCGAGCAGGATGGGGCTTTCCCCGTAGACCTCTTCCGCCGGGCTTTCGGCGCTCGCAGGTGCGGTCCCAGTCTTCAGGCCGCGTGCGGCGTCGAGCAATCTGGCCCCGTCGGGAGCTGTCGCCTTGGGTTCGGCGAGACGCAACGAGGCGGCGATGGCCGCCTTGAATGCTTCCGAGAACTCGCTCGCCGTGTGATATCGGTCCTCCGGCTTTTTCGCCAGGGCCTTGGCGAGGACCGTATCCATCTCGGGTGCAAGCTTGTCGTTCAACGACGAAGGCTTCTCGGGCGCCGCATGGACCGCCTGCTGCATGAGCTCGACCAGGCTGCCCATGAACGGCTTCCTGCCGGTCAGCAGCTCATAGGCGATCACACCTATTGAATACAGGTCGGCAGACCCGCCGATCTCCGCACCCGTGAACTGTTCGGGCGACATGTAGGAGGGCGTGCCTATCAGGTCCCCAACCCTGGTCAGCGTCGAAGACTCGATATGCGCGACCCCGAAATCGTTGATTTTGATGCGCCCGTCGTTGTTGATCATGATGTTCGCCGGCTTCATGTCGCGGTGCACCACGCCTTGTGCATGGGCGTAGCCTATGCCATCCAGAGTCTGCGCAATGATCTGGCCAATCTCCCGCAGGCCGAAGCGGTCCTGACTGGCGAGGTATTGCGCCAGTGTCTTGCCGTGCACCATCTCCATGATGATGTAGGCTGCATCCTCGTCCTCGATGAAATCGTAGATCTGGACGATGCGCGGGTGCACCAACCGCCCGACTGCCTGTGCCTCGCGGCGGAAACGGCTCAATACGCTTTCGCGCTCGCCTTCGGACAAAGCCTGCTTGTTGAGCCCCTTGATCGCCACTTCACGCGAGATCGCGGGGTCCCACCCTTTGTAGACGACGCCCATTCCCCCGGTGCCGAGCTCACCCTGTATCTCGTACTTGCCTATCTTCCTTGGCGCAGTGTTCATGGCAGGATCAACCTTCTAGCTGCGCGTCGGCAGGGGGGGTGATGGGCAACCATACGGTGAACTTCGTGCCGACACCGGGCTGCGACTCTACGCTGATCTTTCCACCGTGCTGCTCGACGATCTTGTATGAGATCGACAACCCCAGGCCCGTGCCCTTACCTATCTCCTTGGTCGTGAAAAACGGGTCGAATATCTTGGGCAAGATGTCAGGCGCTATCCCCGATCCGTTGTCCTCGACGTCGACTGCCACACCATCACCGTCGCGGCGTGAGGTCAGCGTGAGCGTCCCGTGCTCGGCCGGCATTGCCTGCACGGCATTCGTCACGAGATTCAGGAACACCTGGTTGATCTGGGAAGGCGCACAGGTGATCTCGGGTATTTCGCCGAAGTTCCGGTTCACGGCTACCGACTTGAGGAGGTGCTTGGCCAACAGCAGGGTGTTGTTCAGATTCTCGTTGAGGTTGGAGTGAGACACCTTGCTGCGGTCCAGGCGGCTGAAGTTCTTCAGGTTGCCCACGATCTCGGACACCTGCTCTGTCCCGTACAAACCGTCCTTGACCAGGGCACTCAGTTCTTCGATCACGTTCTGCTGGCCCAGCGCTGCGATATGCCGGCTGGCCTGCTGGAACTCACGGGAAAGAGCCTCTTGGTCGTTCCCTGTATTCAGAAGATCCACGAGGTTTGCGCTGTGTTCCAGCGCGGCTCCGATGCCCGGCAGCTGTTCCGAGACCCGCCCCAAGCTGTTCTTCACATAAGCCAATGGGGTGTTGATCTCGTGCGCGACGCCCGCCACCATCTGCCCCAGCGAAGACATCTTCTCCGACTG
>JBBIIJ010000006.1:0-88624 GCA_037446535.1 Sideroxydans sp.
CCAATGGCAACATCTCAGGCGCGGCCGTATGGACTTCCAGCAATGCAGCCGTGGCTACTGTCAACGCAAGCGGGATCGCGACAGGAATGGGTGTAGGCACCTGCACCATCACCGCCACATCCGGGGGAATCGCGAATACCGCCACCCTGACGGTCATGTGATGCGTCCGCACTGCTTCCAAGACGGCGCGGCGTTTGCTCTACTCGCTATGACACGTTATCAGGACAGCAATGCCGCAAGGCGCTTTTCCAGTTCCACGAGCTGCTTGCGTCCGTCGTTAGACAGCAGCACCGCCTCCCGCCACGACTCATAGAGCGGCCTCAACTGGTCGAGGCTGCCGCATTTATCGATCTGGGCGATGAGACCTGAGCCCAGGCCGCCCAGGAAAGCGTGGACGGTGTTACGCATGAAGTTCTTCGCCATCTCGAAACGTTCGGCATCGTTTTCTGGAGCGGTCACTGGGTCGGCAGCACTCGTTTCAGACTCCTGTTGCAGCTGAACGATGAAACCGCCCGATACCAGTTCCGCCAGCAGCGACTCTCCCTCCGGAAACATCTGCGCAATCTCCGCACTGTTGCGTTTGCCGTCCAGCAGAATCAACAGCTGTCTCAGCCGCGGCGGCAAGCCGTGGCTGCGATTGTTCATCTCATCTATCCCTTTGGGTGTTTTCACATAGACCACCGATGAAGACATTCCTTCCTCCTATCCAGAACCATTCTTCTGTCGATGGCTTGTTCGCGTGCTGCCCCCAGGCCCGGATCGAAGCTCTCTCTCCCTCCAAAGCCATGGAACGAATTGATATTCTCTTCAGATTACCTTGCCGGGGTTCATCAGGCCTTGCGGGTCCAGCGTATGCTTGATGCTGCGCATCAGCTCTATCTCCAGCGAGCTCTTGTAGTGGGTGATCTCGTGACGTTTTAGCTGGCCCAGGCCGTGTTCGGCGCTGATGCTGCCATCGAGGCCGGACACGACGCCGTATACAATACGGTTCACCTCATGCTCGTACAGCCTGATGAAATCCTTGTTCTGCGCGGCGTCGAGCATGGAGGCGTTGTAATGGATGTTGCCGTCGCCGATATGCCCGAAAGCGACGATGCGAATCCCGGGATAGGCGTCGCGCAGCGTGGCGCTGGCCTTATTTATGAATTCCGCCACGCGGCTGATAGGCACGGAGACGTCGTGCTTGATGCTGAGCCCCTCTGCCTTCTGTGCGTCGCTGATGTTCTTGCGCAGCTTCCACCAGCGCTCTGCGTCGTCCTTGTTCGCAGTGATCTCGAACTCGATGATGCCGCTACCGAAAGAGTTGAGCGCATAGCGCAGCGCCGCATCGAGAGGAGCCTGCAGGACATCCGCCAGCTGGGTGATGACTATCCATTCATGTTTCGTGGAAAACGGCTCGCTCGTGTCAGGTATGTGTTTGAACACGAGGTCCAGGCAGGAACGCGAGATGATCTCGAAGCCGCCTATCTTGTCGCCACAGGTCGCACGCAGATGGGCGAGCAGCGCCACCGCTGCTGACGGATCGCGCACCGCAACGCAGGCGGTCGCCACCGATTTGGGGCGCGGATAGAGCTTCAGCACCGCAGCGGTGATGATGCCCAACGTCCCTTCCGCGCCTATGAACAGATGCTTGAGGTCGTAGCCCGTGTTGTCCTTGCGCAAACGGCGCAAGCCGTTCCAGATGCGCCCGTCCGGCAGCACCACTTCCAGCCCGAGCACCAGGTCGCGCGCGTTGCCGTAGCGCAGCACACCTATTCCGCCGGCATTGGTGGAGAGGTTGCCGCCGATCTCGCAGTGCGGCGCGATCGCCGTGAGCCCTAGTGGGAACAGGCGGTCCGCCTCTTCAGCCGCTTCGTACAGCGAGGCCAGTTTGCAGCCGGCCTCGACCGTCATGGTGTAGTTGGTGGCATCCACCTCGCGGACACGGTTCATGCGCGACAGGTTGACCACCATCTGCCGTGGCTTGTTCGCCAGCGGCACCGAGCCGCCGCACAGGCTGGTGTTGCCTCCTTGGGGCACGATGGCGATGTGGTTCGTGGCACAAAGCTGCACCACGGCGCTGACCTGTTGCGTGTCGGCCGGGAATACCACCGCAAGGGCGTCACCGCGGTAGCGGCCGCGCCAATCCTGGCAGTAGGCCGCGGCGGCCTCACCCGTCAAAACGCCATCGCCGCCTGTAATGGCGGCGATGGCTGCGAGCAGATGCTGATCGGTTGGCACGGTCGGGCTAGTCCGCTTGATGGACGTTCGATTTGATCGTACGGAGTGGCACGATCCACATCTGGTACAGCGAAGTGAAGATCATGATGGAAGATGCGGCGCTGTAGCCGAAGCCGCCTATGATCACCAGCCACGCGAAATTCGGGTCCAGCTTGGTCAGCCACCACGAAGCGACGTCCACTATGAGGAAACCGAAGGGAATGAAGATCAGGATGGCCTTGGCCATAGGCGTGAAGCCGGTCGCATAGGTGAAGATCCAGCCCACGAAGAAGAAGATGAAGGCGATGCCAAACAGGTGGATGTGCGACACGCGTGTGAGCGTGGTGATGGGCACGCCCGTATCCATCTTGACCAGCGTATCCATCACAGGCTTCTGGGTGACGTCAGACAGGCCAGGGATGGTGGTGTGGCAGGGGCCGCAGTACTGGACCACCGTGGGCTTGATGGTGCTCTCCCATTCAGCTTCCGGCGCACCATTGTGCACCCATTTGATCAGCTTCATCCTCACTTCGGCCGGAGCGTTCTCTTTCATGCTGCCGTTCAGTTTCGATTCCAGCTTGGAGGCGTCGGGACCGTCGTGGTTGCCGTGATAGCTGTAGACGATGTCATCCACCGAGAGCCCGAACTTGCCGTCTGCCATGCCGTGGGTGAGCATGATCTGCGCACCCGCCATGAGCAGCCCCAAACCTGTGACCAACAAGTAGCCGGTGAATAGCGTCTTGATGGGCAAGGCCAGATCGGCCAGGGTGTAGCGCTGTATCATCATCTCTTTCATCACTGTCTCCGTTCCGACTATCTTGATCGCGCGCATTATAGCGCTCGCGAATACGCGAAGTTATATAGCCCCGTCGGGTGATGCTCAGAACTCCATTGGGTCTACATCCAGCGACCAGCGCAGCTTCTGCGCTGGCAGCGCATCCAGTACAGGCTTCCACGCGCGCAGGAATCCCTGCAGCCCGCGGCGCGTGTCAGCCTGCACCAACAGCTGCGCGCGATGATGGTTGGCGCGTTTGGGCATGGCGGCCGGCACCACGCCATACACTTCCACCGACATCGACAATTCCTTGGCCAGGGTTCGCGCCCGTTGCAGGAAGTCCAGCACCTCATGCTCCTGCTTGCCTTCCGCGCTCAACAGGACTTGGTATACGAAGGGCGGGAAGCCCGCCATCTGCCGTTCGGTGAGCAGTATCTGCGCCCACGCTTCGTAGTCGTGCGCGCGCAGCGCGCTGAACAAGGGATGCTGCGGGAACGCGGTCTGCACGATCACCTCGCCCGCCTTGTTCGCCCGGCCGGCACGGCCGCCGACCTGGGTAAGCTGCGCGAACAGCCTTTCCGACGCACGGAAGTCGGCGCTGTACAGCGCACCATCCGGATCGAGCACGCCGACCAGGGTGAGGTTGGGGAAGTCGTGCCCCTTGGCCAGCATCTGCGTGCCAATCAGGATGTCGGCCTCGCCCTCGTGTATCTGCTTGCGCATCGCGTCCCACGCACCCTTGTTGCGCGTGCTGTCGCGGTCCACGCGCAGGATGCGCGCCTCGGGAAATCGCGCGCGTAAGGCCTCCTCGAGGCGCTGTGTGCCTATGCCCACAGGCTTAAGGTCCGCATCGCCGCATTTGGGGCAGGCGTGCGGCACGCGCTGCTGGAAACCACAGTGGTGGCAGCGCAGGCTGCGGTCTTTCAAGTGCAGCACGAGCTTGCCCGCGCAGTTCCTGCACTCGGACAGCCAACCGCAGGCGGTGCACATCAGCACAGGCGCGTAACCGCGGCGGTTGATGAAGATGAGGCTCTGCTCGCCGCGCTGCAAGCGCTGCGCCACCGCGTCTATTAGGGGCTGGCTCAGCCCCTCCTGCAACAGCAGCTGGTTGGTGTCTAGGCAGCGCACCGTAGGCAGCATCGCAGGCTGCACCGCTCGTTGTTTGAGTTGGAGCAGCCGATAGCGCCCGCTTTGCGCGTTGTGCCAGCTTTCCAGCGAAGGGGTAGCGGAACCGAGCACGATGGGAACCTCGCGCTGGCTGGCACGGAAGATCGCCACGTCGCGCGCCGAGTAGCGCAGGCCGTCCTGCTGCTTGTACGACGCGTCGTGCTCCTCGTCCACCAGGATCAGGCCCAGTTTGGGCATAGGCGTGAACACGGCAAGGCGTGTGCCCAGCACGATGCGCGCCTCGCCGGACTGAGCCTTCAGCCAGTGGAGTGCGCGCTCGCCATCGGCCAGGCCGCTGTGCAGACTGGCGAGCTCCACGTCCGGGAAGCGGCTACGGAAATAGCCCTCCAACTGGGGGGTGAGGTTGATCTCGGGCACGAGCAGCAGGACCTGGCTGCCACGTTGCAGCATCTCGTGCATCAGGTGCACGTAGACCTCGGTCTTGCCACTGCCGGTGATGCCGTGCAGCAGGAAGCAGCCGTAGCCCTCTGCCTTGGCGATGGTTTCGACCGCCTGTCGCTGCTCGGAAGTGAGCGCGTGCGCGTCGTTGAAGGTATGGGTGGTGCGCGGTTTTGGGGTGCAGGTCCCCACCCAGCCAGCTTCCGTCAGCGCCTTCAGTGCCGCCGGCGCTGAAGACGACAGGCTGCGCAGCTGCGAGCCGCTCATGGGTGCCTGGCGCAGAGCCTGCAGGATGCGCTGTTGCACTACCCGCCGCGCTGGCAGCGTGGTTAGGTCTAGTGCCTTGCCCGCTGCAGTGAGTGTGTACTCCAGAGCTTGCTTGAGCGCAGTCGGCTCAGGCGTACGCAGACGTGCGGGCAGCGCAGACAACGCCGTCATACCCAAAGGGAAGTGGTAGTACTCGCTGCAGAAGCGCAGCAGCGTCAACAGCTCCTGCGACAGGGGGGGAACGTCATCCAACACCGTCGTCACCAGCTTGATGCGCTCGGTGGAAAAGTCCGAGCTTTCCGCCCATTCCATCGCCAGTCCGACCACTTGCTTGCGCCCGAAAGGGACGACCACCCGTTGCCCGATCTCTAGCTTGGCGCCTTCTGCCACGGAGTAATCGAAAAGCGTGAACAGGGGCACGTCCAACGCGACGCGAATGATGGGCATGTTAAGGAATGTTTCTCGGGTGTTTTATGTAGAGTGTAGCTAATCCGATTGAGCCGACTACAGTTTTTTGTTTATGCACATATCCTGTGGATAACAGTGTGGAGAAACCTCGTACAGTTGCGCTAACTTCAATCGGTATATACGGTTTTTCTCTGCTGCCCAAAATCTGTTCAGCTCAATCATTCGTTAATAAACAATCAGTTATGCAACAAACAAAAAGGCCACGGTGAAGTCTCTCCCGTGGCCTTCCAAGCAGCGTCGCGTTGTTTATAACCCGCGCGATCCGCTCTGATTCTTAATGGTATTTTCTACTCAGTTCATGTACGGCCTTGACCAACGCGGCCGCGTTGTCCGGGTCCGTATGCTGCGAGATGCCATGGCCGAGGTTGAACACATGCCCGCTACCGTAGCCATAGCTGCTCAGCACCTTTTCCACCTCGTTGTTGATGACTTCGGGTGTGGCGAACAGCACGGCCGGATCCAGGTTGCCCTGCAGCGCGACCTTGTGGCCGACCTTCTGACGTGCCACGCCGATGTCCATGGTCCAGTCCAGCCCGACCGCATCGCAGCCGGAATCGGCGATGCTCTCTATCCACAGACCGCCGCCCTTGGTGAACACGATGGATGGGATACTCACGCCGTCCTTCTCTTTGATCAGCCCGGCGACGATGCGCTGGGTGTAAGCCAAGGAGAACTCATGGAAGGCCGAATGCGACAGCGCCCCGCCCCACGAGTCGAAGATCATCACCGCCTGTGCGCCGGCTTCGATCTGCGCGTTGAGGTAAGCGGTCACTGTCTGTGCAGTCACATCGAGGATGTGGTGCATCAGTTTCGGCTCCTTGTACATCATGGTCTTCACCTTGGCGTAGTCGTCCGAGCTGCCGCCTTCCACCATGTAGCAGGCCAGCGTCCACGGGCTGCCGGAGAAACCGATCAGCGGCACGCGGCCGTCCAGCGCTTTGCGGATCTGGGAAACGGCATCGGTCACGTACTTCAGCTCGCTGCCGATGTCGGGCACGTGCAACGCCTTGATCTCAGCCTCGGTCTCCAGCGGACGCTCGAACTTCGGGCCTTCGCCTTCGGCGAAGTACAGCCCCAGGCCCATCGCATCCGGCACGGTCAGGATGTCGGAGAACAGGATGGCCGCATCCAGCGGGAAGCGGTCGATGGGCTGCAGGGTGACTTCCGTCGCGAAATCCGGGCTCTTGCACAGGCCGAGGAAGCTGCCCGCCTTGCGGCGCGTGGCACGATATTCCGGCAGGTAACGTCCTGCCTGGCGCATCATCCACAACGGTGTGTATTCGGTAGGCTGGCGCAGCAGCGCGCGCAGGAAGGTGTCGTTCTTGACCTTGAAGTTCATGATGGCGTTGTTTTATCCCTGATTTTTCTGAATTCAACAGTCCACGAAAACCGCGAATTACACGACGAGGACTTTTCGTGCTTTTCGTGCAATTCGTGGACTGGCTGTTATCTTGGCAATACCGACGAGCCCATCAGGGACTCGTCCACCGACCGCGCGCACTGGCGGCCTTCGCGGATCGCCCACACCACCAAGGACTGGCCGCGGCGCATGTCACCCGCCGCGAACACCTTCTTGACGTTGGTGCGGTAATCCTTGGTGTCTGCCTTGATGTCACCGCGATGGTTCTTCTCGACGCCGAACGCATCCAGCACCGGTTGCGCCGGGTTGGTAAAGCCCATGGCGAGGAACACGAAGTCGGCCTTCAACTCGAATTCGCTGCCCGGCACTTCGAGGAACTTGCCGTCCTTGAGCTCCACGCGCACGCACTTCAGTGCCTTGAGCTGGCCGTTCTCGTCACCGACGAATTCCTTGGTCGATACCGCCCAGTCGCGCGTGCAGCCTTCGTCGTGTGAGCTGGAGGTGCGCAGCTTGATCGGCCAGTTCGGCCAAGTGTTCGCCTTGTTCTCCTGCTCGGGCGGACGCGGCATCACTTCGATCTGCGTGATCGAAGCGGCACCATGACGGTTCGAGGTACCCACGCAGTCGGAACCGGTATCGCCGCCACCGATGACGACCACGTGCTTGCCGGCAACGTTGATCGGGTTCTTCGCGTCGCCTGCCACTTCCTTGTTCTGCGGGATCAGGAACTCCAGCGCGTAATGCACGCCCTTGAGCTCGCGTCCGGGCACCGGCAGGTCGCGCGGCTGCTCGGCGCCGCCGGCCAGGATCACCGCGTCGAACTCCTTCTGCAGTTCCTTCGGCGAGATGGTCTTCTTCGCGTCGTTGGCGATGCCCTTGCCTGGCGCATCCTTGCCCACGAAGGTGTTGGTCTGGAACTTCACGCCCTCAGCCGCGAGCTGCGCCATACGCCAGTCGATGAGGCGCTTGTCCAGCTTGAAGTCGGGGATGCCATAGCGCAGCAGGCCGCCGATGCGGCTGTTCTTCTCGAACACCGTGACGCTGTGGCCGACGCGCGCCAACTGCTGTGCGGCGGCCAGCCCCGCAGGGCCGGAGCCGACGACGGCGACCTTCTTGCCTGTCTTCTTCTTGGCAGGCTGCGGCACCACCCAACCGTTCTCGCCGGCCTTGTCGATGATGGCGTGCTCGATGGACTTGATGCCGACCGCGTCATTGTTGAAGTTCAGCGTGCAGGCCGCCTCGCACGGGGCGGGGCAGATGCGGCCGGTCACTTCAGGGAAGTTGTTGGTGGAATGCAGCACCTCGATGGCGTGCTTCCAGTTGCCGCGGTACACCAAGTCGTTCCAGTCGGGGATGACGTTGTTGACCGGGCAGCCGTTGTTGCAGAACGGGATGCCGCAGTCCATGCAGCGCGCACCCTGCTGCTTGGCTTCCGCATCGGTGAGGTGCGGGATGAACTCCTGGTAGTGCTGCAGACGCTGTTCCACCGCTTCGTAGCTCTCGGCCACGCGCTTGAACTCGATGAATCCGGTTGGCTTGCCCATTATGCGGCCTCCTTCTGTTGCGCCGCGATCTCGAGCAACGCACGACGATACTCGGTCGGCATGACCTTCACGAACTTGGGTAGGTAGGTGCTCCAGTTGTCCAGGATCTGTCTGGCGCGCGCACTGCCGGTGTAGCGCTGGTGCTTCTCGATCTTGCCGCGCAGCGCCGCTTCGTCCGCCTTGTTCAGATGGTTGAAGTGCACGCGGCCGTGGCCGTCGACCTCGCCCATCTCGCTGGCGGCGGCCTCTTCCGGCACCGGCTCCAGCTGCACCATGGACATGTTGCAGCGCTGTTCGAACGTGCCGTCCTCGTCCAGCACATAAGCCACGCCGCCGGACATGCCCGCCGCGAAGTTACGGCCCGTCTGACCCAGCACCACGACCATGCCGCCGGTCATGTATTCGCAGCCGTGGTCGCCCACGCCTTCCACCACCGCGATGGCGCCGGAGTTGCGCACCGCGAAGCGTTCGCCTGCCACACCGCGGAAGAACACTTCGCCCGACGTCGCACCGTACAGCACGGTGTTGCCGACCACGATGTTGTCCTCGGCCGTAAGCTTGCTGTCGTCGGCCGGCTTGACGATGATGCGGCCGCCGCACAGGCCCTTGCCCACGTAGTCGTTGCCTTCGCCTTCCAGCTGGAAGGTGATGCCGTGTGCGAGGAAGGCGCCGAAGCTCTGGCCTGCGGTGCCCAGCAGCTTCACACGTATGGTGTCGTCGGGCAGCCCGGCCGCACCGTGACGCTTCGCCACTTCATGCGACAGCATGGTGCCCACGCTGCGGTTGACGTTGCAGATCTTGGTCTCGATGGTGACCACGTTCTGCGCGTCCAGGGCTTCCTTGGCCTGCGCGATGAGGTCGTTGTCCAGCGCCTTGTCCAGGCCGTGGTCCTGCGTCTCGGCCTGACGGCGCGCCACGCTGGCCGGCATGTCGGGCTGGTGGAAGATCTTGGAGAAATCCAGGCCCTTGGCCTTCCAGTGCTTGATGCCGCGGCGCATGTCGAGCAGGTCGCTGCGCCCGATCAGTTCGTCGAACTTGCGGATGCCCATCTGCGCCATTAGTTCGCGCACTTCTTCGGCCACGAAGAAGAAGTAGTTCACCACGTGTTCCGGCTGGCCGGTGAATTTCTTGCGCAGCGCAGGGTCCTGTGTCGCCACGCCCACCGGGCAGGTATTGAGGTGGCACTTGCGCATCATGATGCAGCCTTCGACCACCAGCGGAGCGGTGGCGAAGCCGAACTCGTCAGCGCCGATCAGCGCGCCGATCAGCACATCGCGACCGGTCTTCAGCTGGCCGTCCACCTGCAGGCCGACACGGCCGCGCAGCTGGTTCAACACCAGCGTTTGCTGCGCTTCAGCCAAGCCGAGTTCCCACGGCGTACCCGCGTGCTTCACCGACGACAGCGGCGATGCGCCTGTGCCACCGTCGAAGCCGGAGATCACGATATGGTCAGCCTTGGCTTTGGACACGCCAGCAGCCACGGTACCCACGCCGACCTCCGACACCAGCTTCACGGAGATGGAAGCGGCCGGATTGGAGTTCTTCAGGTCATGGATGAGCTGCGCCAAGTCCTCGATCGAGTAGATGTCGTGGTGCGGCGGGGGCGAGATGAGGCCGACGCCGGGCACCGAGTGACGCAGCTTGCCGATGTATTCGGACACCTTGCCGCCGGGCAGCTGGCCACCTTCGCCGGGCTTCGCACCCTGCGCCATCTTGATCTGGATCTGGTCGGCGCTGCTCAGGTATTCGGCAGTGACGCCGAAACGGCCGGACGCGACCTGCTTGATGCGCGAACGCAGCGAGTCGCCCGCCTTCATGGTCTGGTCGGCCTCGATGCGGCCCTTGCCGATGATCTCGGACAGCTTCTCGCCGCCGTGCAGCGTCTTGAAGCGGTTCGCGTCCTCGCCGCCTTCACCGGTGTTGGACTTGCCGCCGATGCGGTTCATGGCGATGGCCAAGGTGGCGTGCGCCTCGGTGGAGATGGAGCCCAGCGACATCGCGCCGGTGACGAAGCGTTTGACGATCTCCTTCGCGGATTCCACTTCCTCCAGCGGCACCGCGGCACCGACAGACTTGATCTCGAACAGGCCGCGCAGCGTCATCTGGCGCTCGGTCTGATCGTTGATGTGCTTGGCGTATTCCTTGTACGTCGCGTAGTTGTTGGAGCGCGTGGCGTGCTGCAGTTTGGAGATGGATTCCGGCGTCCAGGTGTGATCCTCGCCGCGCGTGCGCCACGCATACTCGCCACCTGCGTCCAGCATGTTGGCCAGCACGGGGTCGTTGCCGTAGGCAGCAATGTGCGTGCGCACCGCCTCTTCCGCCACTTCCTTGAGGCCGATGCCCTCGATCTGCGTCGCGGTGCCGGTGAAGTACTTGGCCACGAAATCGCTGTTGAGGCCGATCGCCTCGAAGATCTGCGAACCACAGTAGGACTGGTAGGTGGAGATGCCCATCTTGGACATCACCTTCATCAAGCCCTTGTTGACAGCCTTGATGAAGCGCTTCTTCGCGTCCTTGGCTTCCAGGCCGGCCGGCAGTTCCAGCGTGGCGATGGTGTCGAATGCGAGCCACGGGCACACGGCTTCCGCGCCGTAGCCGGCGAGCAGCGCGAAATGGTGTACTTCACGCGCAGAGCCGGTGTCCACCACCAGGCCGGTGCTGGTGCGCAGCCCCTCGTGCACCAGGTGATGGTGCACGGCAGCGGTCGCCAGCAGCGCCGGGATCGCCACGCGGCTGGCGCTCATCGCACGGTCGGACAGGATCAGCACGTTGTAGCCCTTGGCCACGGCCTTGTCGGCCGCCTTGCACAGCGCAGCGATGGCCTTCTCGCAACCGGCAGCGCCGTCCTTGGCGGCGTAGGTGATGTCCAGCACCTGCGACTTGTACGCGCCCTTGGTCAGCTTCTCGATGTCATACAGCTTGGCGATATCGTCCTCGGACAGCACCGGCTGATGCACTTCCAGGCGCGGTGCCGGCTTGCTGTCATCGATGCCCAGCAGGTTGGGCTTGGGACCGATGAAGGAGGTCAGCGACATCACGATCTCTTCGCGGATCGGGTCGATCGGCGGATTGGTCACCTGCGCGAAGAGCTGCTTGAAGTAGTTGTACAGCACCTTGCTCCTGCCCGACAGCACGGGCAGTGCAGCGTCGTTGCCCATGGAGCCGATGGCTTCTTCGCCGGCGCTGGCCATAGGCAGCATGATGAACTTGGTGTCTTCCTGCGTGTAGCCGAAGGCCTGCTGCGTGTCGAGCAAATTGGCTTCGCTCTTCAGCGCGCTCTTGGACTTGGGCAGGTCGTCGAGAAAGTGGCGCGATTGTTCGATCCACTTGCGATAAGGCTTGGCGGTGGCGATCTGCGTCTTCAGTTCGGCGTCGTCCACGATACGGCCGGCCTGCATGTCGATGAGGAACATCTTGCCGGGCTGCAGGCGCCACTTCTTGACGATGTTCTGCTCGGCGATGGGCAGCACGCCCATCTCGGAAGCCATCAGAACCACGTCATCGTCGGTGATGAGGTAACGCGCGGGACGCAAGCCGTTGCGGTCCAGCGTCGCGCCGATCTGGCGGCCGTCGGTGAAGGCCACGGCAGCAGGGCCATCCCACGGCTCCATCAGCGCGGCGTGGTATTCGTAGAACGCGCGACGCTCTTCGTCCATCAGCGGGTTGCCGGCCCAGGCTTCGGGGATCAGCAGCATCATCGCGTGCGGCAGCGAGTAGCCACCGGCGACCAGCAGTTCCAGCGCGTTGTCGAAGCAGGCGGAGTCGGACTGACCTTCGACGATGAGCGGCCACAACTTGTCGAGATCCGCGCCCAGGAACTTGGAGGATATCGCCGCATGGCGCGCGGCCATCCAGTTCACGTTGCCGCGCAGTGTGTTGATCTCGCCGTTGTGCGCGATCATGCGGAACGGGTGCGCCAGGTCCCAGGTCGGGAAGGTGTTGGTGGAGAAGCGCTGGTGCACCAGCGCGAAGGCGCTGACCAGTTCCTTGTCCTGCAGGTCCAGGAAGTACTTACCGACCTGGTCGGCCAGCAGCATGCCCTTGTAGACGATGGTGCGCGAGGACATGGACGGGATATAGAAGCCCTTGCCTTGCCCCTTGGGCAGAGCGCGCACAGCGTGCTCCACGGTCTTGCGGATGACGAACAGCTTGCGCTCGAAGGCGTCCTGGTCGGCGGTCTTCTTGCCGCGAGCGATGAACACCTGGCGCACCAAAGGCTCGACCGCCTTGACGCTGACGCCCAAGCCGCTGTTGTCCACCGGCACGTCGCGCCAGCCCAGCAATGTCTGGCCTTCAGCCTTGATCTTGTCGGCGATGACCTTCTCGCAAGCAGCGCGCGCCTTGGCGTCGCGCGGCAGGAACAGCATGCCGACGCTGTATTCGCCAGCTGCGGGCAATTCGATCTTGTCTTTGGAAAGCGCCTTGCGCAGGAAGGCATCGGGGATCTGGATGAGGATACCGGCGCCATCGCCAGCCAGTGGATCGGCGCCCACGGCGCCGCGGTGCGTTAGGTTCTCCAGTATCTGCAGCCCCTGGCTGACACGGTCATGGCTCGCCTGACCTTTGATATGTGCGACGAATCCGACGCCACATGCGTCGCGTTCATTGCGTGGGTCATACAGACCCTGCTGTTGCGGCAACGAAGAATTGCTCACTTGTTCCTCACCTCGATCATCCGACGGCACAATGGCCGCCATCCATTTATTTTTGCGAAAGGGCGGCGATGTTACCCGTTCCGGCTACGCACGGCAATAATCCGGCCAGCCGAACTTTGGCATCCCCAAACGCAGCGCCATTCCGGGGCCAAATATAAGTTGCGCAATCAAAACTAAGGGTTATAGAATCTGGCTCACCTTTATTCGCAATAGTGCGAATCTTCAACACGTTTAGGGGGCTGCTTTGCATACCACTTTTTGACCCGAGCCAGAGGCTTCACGTTGAGCGCGCTTGTTGCAGCAGTCCTTACCGGTTGTGGCGCAGGTGGCCCTCCCGGAACCACCACGACAACGACAACCACCACTGCGACGGCAAGTGCAGTCGTGGCATCCCTCTCGCTCTCGGCCACACCGACCACGGTCAAGTCGGACAACTCCACGTCTACGACCGTAACAGTGACCGCCCTGAGCGCAGCCAATGCGGCCGTCCCGGGCGCCATCGTGAGTGTAAGCGCTGATACCGGCATCCTGAGCACATCCTCGGTAACCACCGACAGCACTGGAAAAGGGATCTTTACCTTCTCCTCAGGCACGGCCAGCAAGGCCAATCGCACCGCAACCGTCACTGCCACTTCCGGTGTGAGCACCCAACTTCCGGTACAGATCACGGGTTCCACGCTCACGGCTGCATCCACTGGCACCTCCGTCACTTCCGGCGGCACACCGGTGACGATGACGTTCACTGCCAAAGACGCAGGGGGCAATCCTGTTCAGAGCGCGGCAATCAGCGTGACCGCCTCCGGCACCGGTGCGGTCACCATCACCCCGGTCACCGCGCCCACCGGCTTCACAGACGCGTTGGGCCAATATGTCGTCAGCGTTGCAGGTGGGGCGACCGCGGGCGCGGCGACCGTGTCAGCAGGCGCGTTAGGCGTGACGGCCACGTCGACTGTCACCGTGGTGGCTGGCGCAGGCTCTGCCTTCTCCATCAGTTCGACCACGCTGAACGCCAACCCTCCGGTCAATAATCCGACCAGCGCAACCATGAAGATAGGCGACTCTCTGTTGGTGACGGTTGCGGCCCCCGCACCTACGACCAACGTGCTGTTCTCTACAACCATGGGAGCTTGGACAGGTGCAGCCACCTCCAATGTGCTGGCCGTACCCGTGGTCGGTGGAGCGGCCAGTGCCACCCTGACGACCACCGTCGCCGGCACAGCCAACGTTCAGGCGGTCGACGCCAATCCCGCCAATCCTGCCGTCAGCGCCACGCTGCCCGTGTACATGACAGCAGTGACCCCGGCGTCGATCACGCTGCAGGCCGCCCCCAGCGTGGTGCCGAGGAGCGTTGGCACTACTACCGGTGTCGCCACATTGACCGCCACGGTCAAAGATGCAGCTGGCTTGCCGGTAGGAGGAGTTCCCGTTGCATTCTCGATCACCAATCCCACCGGTGGCGGAGAAACGGTCTCTCCGGTGATTGCCTATACTGCCACACAGCCCACGAGTACCCTCGGCTTGGGACAGGCGAGCGCGTCCTTCACGTCCGGCTCAGTATCTACGGGAGCGAAAGGCAGTCTGATCCGCGCTTCGGTACCTGGAACAACGGTCGCAACCAATACGACGCCGTCGGGCGCCGATGCTGCTATCGTCATCGGCGGTACTGCGGGTTCGGTGGCCTTCGGCCAGGCGACGGTGCTAGGCGTGAATGCGAACGCTTCCAACTACATCCTTGCAATGTCGGTCATGGTGGCCGACGCTAACGGCAATCCCGCACCACTTGGGACTGTGGTCAACCTTAGCCTTTGGCCCATCGCGTGGAGTACTGGTAGCGGATGTGTACAAGACGTCGACGGCCCGACTACCGGCACCTTCTGGAACGAAGATGTAAATGAGAACCTGATCTTGGATCCGGGTGAAGATGGTGCTCGAGTCTATTACACCACTAAGCCTTGGGCACTGCCAGGTGTGGCGGGGGGCGCAAAGGATGGGCTGATCACGCCACCCAATTCAGCGGCCGGGACTATCCCGGGGACCGTCACGACCGATGCGAGCGGCGTCGCAACCTTCGACCTGCAGTATCCCAAGACCAGCGGCGTCTATATCGTAGACAGAATCCGTGCCCGAACGATAGTGCAAGGTTCAGAGGCGGTCGGGGAGACCCAGTTCCGTCTGGGGATTCTCAAGTCTGACGGCCAGCCTTGCATAATGCCGGCATCGTCCTTCCACTTCTAGTTAGGTCTTTCGGTTTTACCCGCGCCCCGGCATTCATGCCGGGGCGCTTTGCTTTCAGACTTCTTCGATGGCGAAGATGCGGCGATGCTCACGGATGGCGTAGCGGTCCGTCATGCCCGCGATGTAGTCCGCGATCGAACGAGCGCGCTCGGATTCCGCTGCCGGGTTGAATTGCGGAGGCAGCAGGCGCGGGTCTTCCATGAAAGCACGGAACAGCTCGTCTATCGTGCGGCGTGCCTTCGCACTCATGCGCATCACCTTGTAGTGCCGATAGAGGTGGGTGTGCAGGAACGCTTTCAATTCACGGTTGAGCTCCTGCATCGGCGCACTGAAGGCCACTATGGGCGGCGCAGCTCGTACGTCGTCCACACCGCGTGGCGCGTGCGCCTGGATGTTGCGCTCAGTCTGCGTGATGAGGTCGATGACGAGGGTGTTGATCATGCGCCGCACGGTCTCATGCACGATGCGGCGCTCTGCCAGATGGGGATAACTTGCCCTCACTTCATCCAGATGTTGTGCGAACAGCCTCACTGAGGCCAGCTGCTCCAGCGTAAGCAGCCCTGAGCGCAGCCCGTCGTCCACGTCGTGGTTGTTATAGGCGATCTCATCGGCGACGTTGGCGATCTGCGCTTCTAACGATGGGCGCCGGTCATTCAGGAAGCGTTCGCCCACGTCCCCCAGCAGCGCAGCGTGCCCCCGCGAGCAATGTTTGAGGACACCTTCCCGCGTCTCAAAGCAGAGATTCAGGCCGTCGAACGCGGCGTAGCGCTCTTCCAGGACGTCCACCACACGCAGGGATTGCAGGTTGTGCTCGAAACCGCCATGGTTCTTCATGCAGGCGTTCAGGGCATCCTGCCCAGCATGACCGAAGGGTGTATGTCCCAGGTCGTGGGCGAGCGAGACAGCCTCGACCAGGTCTTCGTTCAACCGCAGGTGTCGCGCGATGGAGCGGCCGATCTGTGCGACTTCTATGCTGTGGGTGAGTCGGGTACGGAAGAGGTCGCCTTCGTGATTGACGAAGACCTGTGTCTTGTATTCCAGCCTTCGAAACGCCCCCGAGTGAATGATGCGATCACGGTCGCGTTGGAATTCCGTGCGTCCCGATGGGGCTGGCTCGGAGACTCTTCGCCCCTTAGTGCTTGTGCGAACCGCGTAAGGAGCAAGCTGAAACTCAGGCACTACAAGCCTCGAGCGTCTGCTCAAGCAACGCCGACGGCACGTCACCGGTCACCACCGCGTCTCCAAGCGATTTCAGTAGCACGAAGCGTATCTTGCCGTCGGCCACCTTCTTGTCCAACCCCATCAGCTGCAGGTACTTCTCTGCTCCCAGCTTCGGCCCGACCACAGGAAGCCCGGCATGCGTGAATAGCGCTCGCACCCGCTGCACATCCCCCTCGGAGAGCCAGCCCATGCGCTGCGACAGGTCGGCCGCCATGATCGTTCCTGCGGCAACCCCTTCTCCATGTAGCCAGACGCCGTAGCCCATGCCAGTCTCGATGGCATGGCCGAAGGTATGGCCAAGATTCAGCAGAGCACGTTCGCCGCTTTCGCGCTCGTCAGCCCCGACCACCTCGGCCTTGTTCTCGCAGCTGCGAGCGATGGCGTATTGCAGGGCTTCGCGGTCGCGCGCGAGCAATTTGTCCATGTTGGCTTCCAGCCACTCGAGGAAAGGAAGATCGCGGATCAGGCCGTACTTGATGACCTCAGCGATCCCCGCCTTCAGTTCCCTATCGGGCAAGGTGTTCAGTGTCAAAGTATCGGCGAGCACCACTAGAGGCTGGTAGAAAGCGCCTATCATGTTCTTGCCCAACGGATGATTGATGCCGGTCTTCCCGCCAACGGAAGAGTCCACTTGAGCCAACAGGGTGGTGGGTATCTGGATGAAAGGCACGCCACGCAGATAGGTGGCCGCCGCGAAGCCGGTGATATCGCCGATGACCCCGCCACCCAATGCGACGAGAGGTGTGCTGCGCTCGCTGCGGGACTGCAGCAGGGCATCGTATATGGTGTTCAAGGACTCGCCGGTCTTGTATTGCTCGCCGTCCGGCAGGATCACGCTCTGCACACGCACACCGTGCCGCTCCAGTTCACGTGTCAACTGCTCCCGATACAGAGGCGCGACCGTCGTGTTGCTCACAATCACCGCGCGTTTCTTGGGAATGTGTGGAAGAAGAAGTTCGACGTGCTCCAGGAGGCCGCTGCCTATGTGTATCGGATAACTGCGTTCGGCCAGGCCGACAACCAAGGTTTGCATATTTTTTGAGTTCCCAGTTTGGGTAGGATTTCGCAATGCCGCCAGTTTTTGCTGGAGACGCGACAACAAGACCTGGACGCTCTGCTTCCCCGTATGCATAACGACGTCTGCCACCTCTGCGTAGAGCACGTCCCGTTGGTCATGCAGCTCCTGCAATTTTGCGCGTGGATCCGCGGTCTGAAGCAGCGGGCGATTCTGGTCGTGGCGCGTGCGCTGCCACAGGTCATGGACGTTGCTCTTCAGGTACACGACGACGCCGCCCTGCTTGAGCAGCGCTCGATTGGTGGGACTTAATACAGCGCCGCCACCGGTAGCCAGCACGATGTCGCGCCGTTTCGTCAGCTCCTCCAGAGCCGCACTCTCGCGCTGACGGAAGCCGGCTTCTCCCTCTACATCAAAGATATGCGGGATGGTCACGCCCGTGCGGCGCTGGATTTCCTCGTCACAGTCCACGAAGGTCTTGCCTAACTGCTTTGCGAGCAGCTTGCCTACTGTCGTCTTGCCAGAACCCATCATGCCGACCAGGATCACATTGCCGGACGCCAGCTTGCCTTTTGTTGATTCATTCATGCCAGGATTGTAGCGGAATTCCAAAACAAGAAGCCCGGCGGGTGCCGGGCTTCGTGGAGAGCTTTACCTCAATTTAAGTTGAGTGTGTCCTTCAGTATCTTGGGTGTGATGAACACCAGCAATTCCTTCTTGGCCTTCGATACTGTGTTCGTCTTGAACATCCATCCCAAGACGGGAACGTTAGCCAGGCCGGGCACTCCCTGGTTGCTGTCTGATTCGTCCTGCGTATAGACGCCACCAACGACCACAGTCCCGCCGTTTTCGACCAGCACCTGGGTCTCCACCCTCTTGGTGTCGATGCTAGGGACACCGGCGAAAATCACGCCCGGGGTGTCGTGGCTTACGCTGACTTTAAGCGACACATTGTCATCCGGCGTGATCTGGGGGGTCACTGTCAGCCCCAGAACGGCCTTTTTGAATTGCACGTTAGTTGCACCGCTGCTGCTCGCCTGCAGATATGGGATCTCCGTGCCTTGTTCCACGCTGGCAGGGGTCTTGTCGGCCGTCACCACGCGCGGGCTGGCTATAGCTTTAGTGTTCCCGTCTGTGACTGCGGCATTCAACTCCAATGACAGCGTTTTAGTTGCCGCGGCGTTGAACAGCATCCACGTCAGGCCTCCGCCATAGCTTGCGGGGGGAGTGGGGCGATTCACGTTGAAGTTCATTGCTCCCTTTACCCCACCGGCCAAGGGAAAGCCCCCTCCTGCCACGCTCGTTTCCGGGCCCGTGTAACCTAAGCGCCCACCCAATGTGCGCGTCAGCGTTTCACTTGCTTCAACGAAGCGCGCCTCAATCAGCACCTGACGCACAGGAACATCTACCAGCTTGATCAGGTTTCTGACTTCCTCCAGGACAGAGGGAACGTCCTTCACGAACAGCATATTGGTTCTCAAATCGAAGTTCGCGCTACCTCTGCTGGATAGTATTCGTTGCTTCTCGGCGGATATCAACTTGACGATATCCGCAGCCTTTGCGTATGACAGCGAATAGTTCTCCGTGCGTATAGGCTCGAGCTCGCTGATCTCCTGGCGCGAGGAGAATTCGATCTTCTCCTTCGCGGCCATTTCTTCTCTTGGGGCGACCTGGATGACATTGCCGTTCTTCCGCATGTCCAGCCCGCGACTTTGCAGGATGATGTCGAACGCCTGATCCCAGGGAACATCCTTCAAACGCAGGGTCAGACTGCCGGTCACCGTGTCACTGATCACCATGTTCAAGCCGGTGAAATCAGCTATCACGCTCAAAGCCTCGCGGGTGGAGATGTTCTGGAAATTCAGCGTGAGTTTCTCGCCGGAATAGCCAGGCACGTTTCCTTTCACCAGCTTGTTCGGGTCTTCCACGACCGCCTTCACTTCGATGATGAACCTGTTGTCGGTCTGATACGCGGAATATTCCCAACGCCCCTTGGGCTCTATAGTGATGCGCGTGTTCCCCGCCTGTACGTAGGCGTCGACCATCTGTACTGGGGTCGCGAAATCAGACACGTCAAGCTTGCGCTGCAGGTTGCGAGGCAAGTTGGTGTTCTTGAAATCCACAGCAAGTACTTTCCCTTGCTGTTTGATGTCGATGCCGATGTCCGCGTCAGACAGGTCGATTTGCACACGTCCTTCACCGGTCTTGCCTCTGCGGAAATCGATATCGCGCAGACTATGTTGCTGCGCCGCAGCAGATGTGGCGGCGAAGTGAGTTCCCGCGACGGGCTCCGCCCCCCCACCGACCACCTTCGGCTGCAGCGTGATAAGTACGTCGTTCCCTTCGATGCGTGTGCTGTAACTTACCATCTGCGCCAAATTTACCACCAAACGGGTACGGTTGCCAGCTTGCACAATGTTGGCGCTACGCAAGTCCCCTTCACCGAACTCCTGCATCGACTTGCCCAGGCCGTTGGCTGTGTTAGGAAAATCGAATGCGATGCGTGGCGGCGTAGTGATTGTGAACGCGGCAGGAGTGGCGTTGGGTGCAGTCCTCATGCCTATCTTGAGCACCACCTTCCCATCCAACTCACTTGCTGCGCTGATGGCCTGGATGCTGTTCGAATCGCCCTCCGCGTTCGGCATCTCTTGCGCCGAGACTCCGGACACACCCAACAGTAGGGCAGCTGCGATGAAGCCTCGTGTTAATTCGTAAAATCGTTCCATGTCTTCACTCCTCCACCAATTGCAGGCTGCTCTCTCGCTCCGTCCAGTCGCCGGCGCTGTCCTGCACCATTTCCTTGATCTTCACTTCATTTTCCGTTATCGAGACGATCTGTCCGAAGTTCATTCCCACGTAGTTGCCCGGCTTCACGGTGTAGATCTTCCCCTCCGATGAACGAATTATGGCGTGGCCGACGTTGTGCAGACTTAGATAGCCCACCATCTTGAGGCTTTCAAGAGGATAGTCCTCGAGCTCCTCCTTCGGACGCTCCAGATTAGGCTGGTTCTGCCCAGTTCGACCTGCGCTCCGAACCTCCTGCTTGCGCGGCTTGAACGGGTCGGGCAGCGATGTGGCGTTTTCGTAGGTGAACGGTTCGTAGGGCTTGATCTCAGGCGGCGGCTCTACCTTACCCCGCATATCTGCCCCGGCATTTCTCACGAAATCACGCAAATCCTGGAATTCCTCGCCACCGCAGCCAGCGAGCAAGATCGCCACGAATATCACCACATAGGAGGTCCTCATTTCTTCGCCCCCGCAGACTTGGCAGCACGCTTCTGTGCTGCAAGCTCTTCTTCATCAAGATAGCGATACGTCTTTGCGGTCGCCTCCATCAGCAATCCGCCTGCACTGGAGGGCGCGCCCGCGCTGGAGGGCCCGCCTGCACTGGAGGGGGTGATGCTGATGTCGTTCAGCGTAACGATACGCGGCAGCTGCGAGATATCGCTGGCGAAGTTCCCCAAATCATCGTAGCTGCCCGTTACCTTTATTGAGATCGGCTGTTCGGTGAAGACCCCGGTCGCCACTTCAGCGCCGGGCTTGAAAAGCTCGAATTGCAGCCCTCGCCCCAGACCGGCCTGGTTGATGTCCGTTAGCAGGGCATCCATCTCGGACTTGCTTGGCAATTGCTTCAACAGTGCGCCGAATGACTGCTGAGTGTCGATCAGCTGTTTCTTTATGATGTCCAGATTGATGGCTTCACGTTTTTTGGCCAAGAACGTGTCACGCAGCTTCATCTCTTCCTGCTGAGCCTGCTGCAGACTTTCGTACTGACCTTGCCAGACCAAAAAGGCACCGCCGACTATGGTTACCAGAAAGATAGCGGCGAAAGCCACCAACTTGACCAGCAAAGGCCAACTGCCCGGCCTGTTGGGATCGATGTTCTTGAATTCTTCAAGTAAGTTCATACCTTAACCTTTTCCATCCACTTTTGCTGGAGTCGGATTTACGGGGCTGGTCGGAGGCGTTAGCTTAGTCAAGTTGAAGTTGAGAGTGAACTCGCTCTGCCTGGTTCCGCCGGTGCTCACCGCATGGATTTCGATCAAGGTTGGGGAATCAAGCCAAGGGGAATCTTCTATCGAGCGCATCAAAGTGGAAATTCGCGCGTTGGACTGTGCATATCCGACCAGATTAATCTTATAACCCGATTGCTTGACGCTCTTCAGGTACACCCCGTCAGGTAGTATCCGCAGCAGCTGATCGAGCAAGTGAACGACGTCGGAACGGTTGGATTGCAGGTTCTCGACCACGGTCTTTCTGGCCAGCAAAGACTGTGTCTGCTCGCGCAGTTTCTTGATCTGCTCGATTTGCCTGTCCAGTCCGCCAATTTCTTGTTTCAGGTAGGTATTGCGCCGCTCTTGGTAGGAGATCTGCGTGCTGATGGCTGCATAGACAAGACCCACCACCAGAATCCCAAGCGCCAGCGAAATGATGCTGAAGACAATGAACTGCACCTGCTGGGCACGGCGTTTCTCCGCTCGATGCGGCAAGAGATTGATGCGTATCATGACGGGTCGAACCTCCGCATTGCCAAACCGCAGGCGATCATCAAGGCCGGAGCGTCGGTCTGCAGTTGCCTGGGTTTGATACGGCTGGACAAGGTCATCAGTTCAAAAGGGTTTGCCACCAAGGCGCTGACCTGAGTACGTGTCGCCACCGCTTCGTCCAGTCCGGGCAACGCGGCACACCCGCCTGCCAGCACGATATAGCTGACTTCATTATATTGCGTCGAGGTATAGAAGAACTGCAGCGCTCGTGCCACTTCCATGGCAACGCTCTCGCGGAAGGGCGATAACACATCGCTTTCATAATTCTCTGGCAGCCCTCCGTTTCTCTTTGCCGCCTCTGCTTCCTCTGCAGACAACCCGAAGGCCGCCTGAATCTGTTGCGTCAATTGTGCTCCGCCGATCTGCTGGTCACGCGTATAGACCGACTGGCCATTCCGCAAGACGTTCACGTTCATCACGTTTGCGCCGACATCCACCACCGCGATGCATTGATCCACAGCACCACCAGGCAACTGAGTGCGTATCTGTTCAAACGCAGCCTCGGCGGCGTACGGCTCTACATCGACCACTACCGCTTTCAGACCCGCAGTCTGCGCAGCAGCCACACGGTCCTCCACATTGGCTTTGCGCGAAGCGGCCAACAGCACCTCGACCTCCTCCGGATTGCTGGGCGAGAGGCCAATGACCTGGAAGTCCAGATTGACCTCTTCCAGTGCAAACGGAATATATTGATTCGCTTCTGACTCGACCTGATATTCCAGATCGTCTTCGCGCATCCCGGCAGGCAGCATGATCCTTTTGGTAATCACTGCCGCTGCGGGCAACGCCAGGCTGACGTTCCTGATGCGCGTCCCCATGCGCTTCCAGGCCCGCCTCAGGGCTTCGGAGACCGCATCCAGATTATTGATGTTGCCATCGCTCACTGCATCGGAAGGCAGAGCTTCAATCGCATAGCGCTCCACCACATAGCCGCCTTTTTTTGGCGCCTCACTCAATTCCACCATCTTGACCGAGGAAGAGCTGATGTCCACCCCGATTAGAGGCGGTGTCGACGTCTGCAAAAAGTCCAACGGGATGTCGAAATTTCCTTTAATCATAGGATGGTTAGCGATTTTTCGTACAAAGTGGTTTAAATCCTAGCAATAAGGCCCAAGAGTGTAAAGTTATTTCTATGGGCGGATTTTGGCCTCGCCGAGCGATATAATGATGCGGAACGTTTTAAATTACCTTATTGTTTTTCTATGACTTCTCGCTGGTGGTTCTATCCCGCACTTGGGGTTCTGGCCTTGCCGATCCTCCCTCTGCTGCTTCTGGTTTTTGCCGCTATTCTAACCTATCCGACCCTACCCTCTCTCGAGGCGCTAACTGACTATCGTCCGAAAATGCCATTGCGAGTGTATAGCGCCGAAGGCGTGCTGATAGGCGAATTCGGTGAAGAGCGCCGCGAGCTGGTCAAGATCGAAGCCGTTCCTGACTTGATGAAGAAGGCGATATTGGCGGCCGAGGACGACCGCTTCTACGAACATGGCGGCGTGGACTACATCGGCGTATTGCGTGCTGCCGTCTCCAATTTCACCTCTGGCGGCGTCAAACAAGGCGCCAGCACGATCACGATGCAGGTCGCGCGGAATTTCTTCCTGTCCAAGGAAAAGACGTTGACGCGCAAGTTCAACGAGATGCTGCTCGCCTTCAAGATCGAGCATAACCTGACCAAGGACGAGATCCTTCAGCTGTACATCAACCACATCTATCTTGGCCAACGTGCCTACGGTTTCGGAGCCGCTGCCCAAGCCTATTACTCCAAACCACTGGACCAACTGGGACTGGCGGAAATGGCCATGCTGGCCGGGCTTCCCAAGGCACCCGGAGCGTACAACCCGGTGGTCAACCCCAAGCGCGCCAAGCTGCGTCAGGAGTACATCCTCAGGCGGATGCGTGACCTCGGCTACATCACCAAGGAGCAGTTCGAGGACGCACAGAAGGCACCGATCCAGACCAAGCAGACCGCATACCATCAGGAGTTCGCCGTGAACGCCGGCTTCGTGGCGGAGATGGTGCGGCAGGAGATGTATGACCGCTTCCAGGAAGACACCTACACCCAGGGATACAGCGTCCACACGACGATACGCGTGCAGGATCAGGCAGCAGCCTACGCCGCTCTGCGCAAAGGGGTGATGGACTATGACCAGCGCCATGGCTATCGCGGCCCCGAGGGCTACGTCGATCTGCAGAAAAACGACACCGAGGAATTGCTGGAAGACGCACTACAGGATGTGCCCAACAGCGACAACTTGATTCCGGCCGTGGTGCAGTCGGTAAGCCCCAGGAGCCTTAACGCATACATCAAAGGTGGACAAACCATCGAAGTGCAGGGAGAAGGCCTGCGTTTCGCGCAGCAGATGCTTGGAGACAAACTCGCGCTGAACAAGCGCATCCGCAAAGGCTCATTGATCCGCGTGCGCAAGAACGAAAAGGATGCCTGGGAGATCACCCAGTTGCCGCAGGCGGAGGCTGCCTTCGTGTCGGCCAATCCGCGCGATGGCGCCATCTACGCGCTGGTCGGTGGGTTCGATTTCAACCGTACGCAGTTCAACCACGTCACCCAGGCCTGGCGCCAGCCCGGCTCCAGCTTCAAGCCCTTCATCTATTCCGCCGCGCTGGAGAAGGGCTTCACACCCGCGTCCGTCATCAACGACGCACCGCTGGTGGTGGATCCCATCGACACAGGCGGCGAACCCTGGGAGCCCAAGAACTTCGACGGCGACTTCGATGGCCCCATGCGCATGCGCCAGGGCCTGACCAAGTCCAAGAACCTCGTGTCCATACGTATCCTGCAGTCCATCGGACTGGACTATGCGCAGGACTACGTGACCAAGTTCGGTTTCGACAAGAGCAAGGTCGGCCCCTACCTGACCATGGCGCTGGGCGCCGTGTCGGTCACCCCGTGGCAGATGGTCACCGGCTACTCCGTGTTCGCCAACGGTGGTTACAGGATCACGCCCTATCTGATCCAGCGCGTCGAGGACGGCGAAGGCAACATCATCAGCCAGGCTGCACCCATAGAAGCGGGCAAGGGGGCTGAACAGGTGCTGGACGTGCGCAACGCCTTCACCATGGTCAACATGATGCAGGACGTGGTGAAACACGGCACGGCCATGCGCGCCATGTCGCTGGGCAGACAGGACCTGGCAGGCAAGACCGGCACCACCAGCGACGCAATGGATGCATGGTTCTGCGGCTTCCATCCGACCCTGGTCGCAGTCACCTGGATAGGCTATGACACACCGCACAGCCTGGGCGAGAGGGAGACGGGAGGAGGCGCCGCACTTCCCATCTGGATCGATTACATGGGGGCGATGCTCAAGAACGTCCCCGAGATCGAGTATTCCGTTCCCGAGCACATCGTCACGGCCCGCATCAATGACAACGGCCTGCGCGATCCGAACGGCACCAGACTCGAATACTTCTATGAAGAGAACCTGCCACCCGAGCAGAGCAGTGCGGTCCCGGAATCGGCAAAGCCCGCAAGCGCCGACAGCGAGCAGCTATTCTGATGAGCAAGGCCAACACGCAACACCGAGATCTGATGCGGGAGCAACTCGCGCATCAGGCTGCACGACTCATGGCTGAGGACGGCATCACTGACATCGCCTTCGCAAAACGCAAAGCGGCCAAGCAGCTCGGCGCGCCCGATACACAACATCTGCCCAGCAATCAGGAAGTGGAGGAAGCGCTGCACAGCTACCGTGCGCTCTTCCAGCAAGACAGCCACCCGGAGGTCCTGCGTCAGCTCCGGGCTGACGCGCTCGAAGCCATGCGCCTGCTTGCCGAGTTCAACCCTTACCTCACGGGCTCGGTGCTGAGCGGCACCGCAGGCATGAGCTCCGACATCAACATCATGCTGTTCAGCGACGACGCGAAAGCCGTGCTGCTATTCCTGCTCAAGCACAACCTGGATTTCGAGGATGGCGAGTGGAGGGTGCGCGTAGGCGGGCACGACGAAAGCGTGCCAAGCTACACCTTGACGGGTGAGACCGGCGCACTGATACATGTCATCGTGTTGCCGGAGAACGCTCGTCACAGCGGCAGCCGCCATCCCGAGACACATGGAGACATAGCGGCGGTCGAAGCTTTGCTGGCCGTCTGACAGACCTTACGGACGCGCGGAGGAAGCCCGTCCGGCTGAGGAAAGAAATTACTTTTGGGATTCCCGTAGCCAACGCGCCGCGTCCAGCGCGAAGTAAGTGAGTATCCCGTCGGCCCCGGCACGCTTGAACGACAACAAAGCTTCCAGCACACAGGCTTCTTCGTTCAGCCAGCCGTTCTGCGCAGCAGCCTTGAGCATGGCGTACTCACCGCTCACCTGGTAAACGAAAGTCGGCGCCTTGAACTCGTCCTTCACGCGACGCACGATGTCGAGGTAAGGCATGCCCGGCTTCACCATCACCATGTCCGCCCCCTCCTGCAGGTCAAGGCCGACCTCCCACAGCGCCTCATCCGAGTTCGCAGGATCCATCTGGTAAGTGTACTTGTTGCCCTTGCCCAGGTTGCCAGCCGAACCGACCGCGTCGCGGAACGGGCCGTAGAAGCTGGAAGCGTACTTGGCGGAGTAGGCCATAATGCGGGTGTAGATGTGGTTGTGCGCATCCAGTGCCTCCCGCACCGCACCGATACGCCCATCCATCATGTCGGAAGGCGCGACGATGTCTGCACCTGCCGCGGCATGAGTCTGCGCCTGGCGGGTCAACACCGCGATGGTCTCGTCGTTCAGGACGTAGCCGCTGTCGTCGAGCAGGCCGTCCTGGCCGTGGCTGGTGTAGGGATCGAGCGCGATGTCGGTCATCACGCCCAGCTCAGGGAAGTTCTTCTTCAGTTCGGCCACGACGCGCGGTACCAAACCCTCGGGGTTGTAGGCTTCGCTCGCGTCCAGGCTCTTCAGCGGTGCATCGATCACCGGGAAGATCGCCATCACCGGCACGCCCAGCTTGACGCACTGTTCGGCGTCCTTCAGCAGCAGGTCCAGTGTCTTGCGCTGCACACCGGGCATGGACTTCACATCCTCCACCTTGTTGCTTCCATCCAGCACGAACACGGGGTAGATGAAATCTGCCGGGGTGAGCAGATGCTCGCGCATCAGGTCACGGGAGAATTGGTCGCGGCGCATGCGGCGCATGCGCTTGAGCGGGTACTGTCCTAGTGTTTGCATGACTGATCCTGAAATTTTGAAATCTGCGGAACTATTTTCGCACAGTCCTATCTGAGCTTGCAGCTAGCGAAAGCTGCTTCCCGTTTCTCCTCCCTGAGCGGGCGTCTTTACCCTGTAAAGACTTGTGCCCTTGAACTTCCCCCTTTAGTTCAAGGGCATTTTTTTACCCGTCATTCCCGCAGCCACGCTGCTATCACCGTTTCCGCCTCATCCGTTCCCAGTTTCTTCAGGCTGGAGAACAACTGCGCGGTGCATTGTGGGAAGTGCTCGCTCACGAAAGCGTTCACCTCGCGCAAGGTCTTGGTGGCTTGCTGCCGGCTCAGCTTGTCAGACTTGGTGAGCAGGATGTGGATGGGTTTGCCGGTGGGAACGAACCAGTTGAGCATGTGCTGGTCGCGCTCGGTGAGCGGGTGCCGCGCATCCATGATCACCACCAGCCCTGCAAGTTCGTCGCGCGTCTGCAGATACTGGCCCAGCAGCTGCTCCCAGTGCGCCTGCACATCCGGCGGCACCTGCGCATAGCCGTAGCCGGGCAGGTCCACCAAGAAGTTGCCGTCGCCCAACTCGAAGAAGTTGATGTGCTGGGTACGCCCCGGAGTCTTGCTGGTGAAGGCCAGCCGCGTGTGGTTGGCCAGTGTGTTGATCGCACTCGACTTGCCCGCGTTGGAACGACCGACGAAAGCCACTTCCCTGCCGCCGTGGCGCGGCAGGTCCTTCATGTGATTGACCGTGGTGTAGAACTTGGCCTTGGAGAACAAGCCCATTATTTCCAGGCCGAGAAGATCTTGTCCGCCGCGGCGACGGTCGCTGCGATGTCCGCCTCGGTGTGGGCGGCGGAGACGAAGCCCGCTTCGAACGCGGACGGTGCTAGATAGTGGCCCGCCTCCAGCATGGCGTGGAAGAAGCGGTTGAACGCCTCCTTGTCGCACTTCATCACTTCGGCATAGCTGGTCGGCAAGGTCTTGCTGAAATACAGGCCGAACATGCCGCCCACGGATTGCGCACAGAAGTCGATGCCGTGCTTCTTTGCACTCGCAGTCAGACCTTCGGTGAGCTGCTTGGCCAGCTTGGCCAGGTTGTCGTAGAAACCGGGGGCCTGCACCAGATTCAACGTCGTCAGGCCGGCTGCCACCGCCACCGGGTTGCCGGAGAGCGTGCCTGCCTGGTACACCGCGCCCAGAGGAGCGAGGCAATTCATGATGTCGCGGCGGCCACCGAAGGCAGCGGCGGGCAGTCCACCGCCCATCACCTTGCCCAGCGTCACGAGGTCAGGCTTGATGCCGTAGTAGCCCTGCGCGCCCTGCAGGCTGACGCGGAAGCCGGTCATCACCTCGTCGAGGATCAGCACCGCACCATGTTTCGTACAGAGGTTGCGCAGCGCATCGAGGAACTCGCGCTTGGGCGCGACCAGGTTCATGTTGCCGGCCACCGGCTCGACGATCACAGCAGCGATCTCCTTGCCCATCTCGGCGAAGGTCTTCTCCAGCCCGGCCACGTCGTTGTAGTCCAGCACAGTAGTCAGCGAGGCGATCTCGGCGGGTACGCCAGAAGAGCTGGGTTGGCCGAAAGTCAGCGCGCCAGAGCCGGCTTTCACCAGCAGACCGTCGGAGTGGCCGTGGTAGCAGCCTTCGAACTTGATGATGCGCGAACGGCCGGTGTAGCCACGCGCCAGGCGGATGGCGCTCATAGTCGCCTCGGTGCCCGAGCTGACCAGACGCACCATCTCCAGGCTGGGCAACAGCTTGCACAACAGGTTGGCCAGTTCCAGTTCGCTCGCAGTCGGCGCGCCGAAACCCAGGCCCTGCGCGGCCGCATCCTGCACTGCCTTCACCACTTGTGGGTGGCAGTGGCCGACGATTATCGGACCCCAGGAGCCCACGTAATCGGTGTACTTCTTGCCGTCTGCGTCCCACACGTAAGCGCCCTGCCCGCGCTGGAAGAACAGCGGCGTGCCGCCCACCGAGCGGAATGCGCGCACCGGCGAGTTCACACCGCCGGGGATGACCTTCTGGGATTGTTCGAACAGTTCCTGGTTATGCGAAGTCATGGTCTATGCCTTAACGAAAAGTTTTGAAAATTCTCTTGCCGACTGCTCTATGTCCGGCGCGTTCCACAGCGCCGAAATCACCGCTAGTGCATCCGCACCCGCCTCGATCAGCGCTGCGCCGTTCTGCATCGTGATGCCGCCGATGGCGACGATGGGCACGCTCAATTCGCGCCGCGCGGCCTGCAGCATTGGCACATCCGCCTTCACTGCGCCCGGCTTGACGCTGGACGGGAAGAACGCGCCGAAAGCCACGTAATCCGCGCCTTGCCTTACGGCCTCATGCGCCAGAGCCGGGCGATTATAGCAAGACACGCCTATGACCCTTGCCTCACCGAGCAGGGTGCGCGCGGCAGCCACGCTGCCATCCTGGCCGCCTAGATGAACGCCGTCCGCGCCGATTTGCGCGGCCAGGTGTGCATCGTCGTTGACAATGAAGGTGGTGCCGAACTCCCGCGCCAGAGCGCGCAGGGCCATCGCCTGCTGCAGTTTCAGGTCAGCGCTGGCGACCTTGTTGCGGTATTGCAGTACCTTGGCGCCGCCTTGCAGGGCCGCACGCACATCGGCCAGCAAACGGGCCGTGTCTAGCTCGTCCGGCGTGATGGCGTAAAGACCAGAAATGCGGGGAGAAGGGCGATCCACGGAAGGTCTTGCTTCGATCAACGCGCAGGTAATTCGGACTTAAGGGTAACCCCAAGCGTCAATGCCGGGTCCTGTTCTCGTCTTCCACGTCTTCGTCGCGCGCCCAGAACAGGCGGTCGGGGATGTGCTGGCCCATGCCAGGACGGAAGCCATATTTCAGCGCCTCCCAGGTGTATTCCTGCGCCTCGTGCACAGCTTCTTCCATGGAAAGGCCGTTGGCCAGCAAGGCTGCGATGGCCGAGGCCAGCGTGCAGCCCGAGCCGTGGTAGATGCCAGGCAGGCGCGGCCAGCTGTCGCTGCGCACCACGCCGTTTTCGTTGTACAGGGTGTTGATGACCTTGGGCGTGTGCTCGTGCGTGCCGGTGATCAGCACATACTCGCACCCCAGACCCAGGATGCGCTTGGCGCATTCGCCCAGCTCCGGGTCGTCCGACTCGTTGTCCTCGTCCAGGATCAGGCGGCGCGCCTCCATGCTGTTGGGCGTGAGTATGGTGGTCTGCGGCAACAGCAGCTCGCGCAAGGCATCCAGCATGTCCTCGTTGGCCAGCTCGTCGCCGCGGCCGGAAGCCAGCACAGGGTCGAACACCAGTGGCACATCGGGATAGTCGGAGATTACCTCGGCGATGGCGGCGATGTTCTCCACGCTGCCCAGCAGGCCGATCTTGAAGGCCGCGACCGGCATGTCCTCCAGCACCGTGCGCGCCTGGTCCACCACCCAGTCCGCCTCCATGGGCAGCACATCGTCCACGCCGCTGGTGTCCTGCACCGTGATGCCCGTCACCACCGACAGCGGGTGGCAGCCCATGCTGGCGATGGTCAGGATGTCGGCCTGCATGCCGGCGCCGCAGCTGGGATCGGTAGCCGCGAAGGAAAGGACGATGGGTGGGACATCAGACATGGTGGAAGGGGCCTGCTTGGATTGACGGGGAGAGATTTTACCCGAATCCGGGTTCAGGCGCGGCAGGTCAGGTGATTGGACCTCGTAAGCTGCAGTGTCGCGCAAGAAGTGCTGATCCAAATTTTGGACCCAGCCCTATTATTCCTATTTTTTTCGCTCTCCTGAATTCAGAAAAGAGTTCACTTATTCCGTTGATCAATGATCTTGCGTGCTACTTGGTCATTAGGAAGAATCCAATATCCCTTGTACAAAACTCTCTCTTCACACATTTCGTTTATCCGCTCCTTCGCACGCGGCTCCCGCAGGATGGTGCGGTATTCAGGCTGTCTGGTTTCTTCATTGTGTCGTTTGATGGTCTCCGCGCTAAGCATGCCGCCTTTATCGAACACGACGTCTCTGTCGCGAATGTTCCATGTCATGCGGAAGTCGAGGTTGACCGTTTTGAATTCAGAAGGAAGGTCTGTTAACGGAATGCGCTGCCATTCCTTACCGTCATACTTGAAGACGACATAGGGCGGATTGGGCCTGCCCCATTTGTTGTAGGACAGGCAGAGGTTGGGTTCAACAACCAGATATGGAGTGCCATTGAGAATGTGCAGCGCAAGAACATTGAAATTGGTGCGTCCCAGGTCTTCCCCATATTCGCTGGTCCACGTAATCGTCTTGTTTGAACCCGGTATCGAGAATGAGAGAGTGTGCTCCTTGATCGGGGAAGGCTGTCCAAGCTCATGCAGCCCACCATAGCTCTGTGAGCGCTTGACGATGATCTTGCTGCCATCGTGCAGCAGCACTTCTTCCTTCCAGCTGTCACCACTGAAGCCGAGGGACCCGGCACATGCCGTCAGGCTGGAGGCCAAGGCGATTTGGACGATGCGTCTGGATATTGTGTTAAATGTGCTCATGCGACGATCCTCCCTTTTGTGTCGTTCGCCGCTTCGGTGAAGGGACCGCGTTCGAATATCTCTTCAGACCGAAACTCGAACATTTCATTACTACGCTTGCGGCTAGTTTTCGCTCAAGTGGTTGGCGATGCGCGTGAACTCCTCCACGCCCAGATTCTCCGCGCGCAGTTGGGCATCGATACCGAGCTGGGCGAAGTCGCTCTCGGTGAGGTAGCCCTTGAGCGTGTTGCGCAAGGTCTTGCGGCGCTGGCCGAAGGCGGCTGTGACGACCTTGGCGTACAGCGCTTCGTCCTGCACCGCAATCTTGTCCACCGGCAGCGGGATCATGCGCACGATGGCGGAATCGACCTTGGGCGCGGGGCGGAAGGATTGCGGCGGCACGTCGAGCAACTTTTCCATGTAGAAGCGGTATTGCAGCATCACCGACAGGCGCCCGTAAGCGGGCGTGGACGGCTCGGCCACCATTCGCTCCACCACCTCGTTCTGCAGCATGAAGTGCATGTCGGTGATGCGCGCAGCGTAATCGGCGAAGTGGAACAGCAGGGGCGAAGAGATGTTGTAGGGCAGGTTGCCGACGATGCGCAGCGGTGTAGGCAGCTCGGCAAAATCGAACTTCAGCGCATCGCCCTCGTGGATGACGATCTTGTCCTGCGGATAGTCGGTCTTCAGCCGGGCGATGATATCGCGGTCGATCTCCACCACGTGCAGGGTGTCCAGCTGCTTGAGCAAAGGACGCGTCAACGCGCCCAGGCCGGGGCCGATCTCCACCATGTTGTCGCCGGCCTCGGGGCGAATGGCGCGCACGATGTCGGCGATGATGTTCTGGTCGACCAGGAAGTTCTGACCGAACGACTTCTTGGCTTTATGGCCGTTCATTCCAAAGCCCCTTTTGTCCACGAAATACACGAAAGAACACGAACAGATCCGAAAGTCGTTTTCGTGCCTTTCGTGCTTTTCGTGGACAGCCTTCATTCGGATTCATGCTGCACCATCTCCGTCGCGACCTTGATCGCTTCGAGCAGGCTGCCGGCATTGGCCATGCCGCTTCCTGCCAGCTCCAATGCCGTGCCGTGGTCGACCGAGGTGCGGATGATGGGCAGGCCCAGCGTGATGTTCACGCCTCCGCCGAAGCTCGCGTGCTTGAGCACCGGCAGCCCCTGGTCGTGATACATAGTCAGCACCGCGTCGCATTCGCGCAGGCGATGCGCCGCGAACAAGGTGTCGGCCGGCAAGGGGGCGCTGACGTCCATGCCCTCGGCGCGTAGCCTGTCCAGCACTGGGATCATCACCTCGATCTCCTCCCGCCCCAGATGTCCGCCCTCGCCCGCGTGCGGGTTGAGCCCCGCGACGAGGATGCGCGGACGGGCGATGCCGAATCGGCGCTGCAGGTCGCGCTGCATGATGCGCAGCACACTCTCCAGCAGCGGCTGGGTGATGGCGTCAGCCACTTCGCGCAAGGGCAGATGGGTCGTCGCCAGCGCCACACGTATCCCGCCGCCGGCGAGCATCATCACCACCTGCGGCGTGTGCGTCTGCTCCGCCAGGAACTCGGTGTGTCCGGTGAAGGGGATGCCAGCGTCGTTGATGACGCCCTTGTGCACGGGGGCAGTGACCAGGCCGGAGAATTCACCGGACTGGCAGCCCTGCACCGCACGCCGCAGCGTCTCCAGCACGTAAGGGGCGTTCGCCGGGTCGAGCTTGCCTGCCTGCGCCTCGCGCACCAGAGGCACGTGCAACACGCTCAGCTTGCCCGCCACGTGAGGCTCGGCCGGCGTGTAATCATGCAACGCCACCTCCATGCGCAGCTGTGTCGCGCGCCGTTCAAGCAGGGACCTGTCTGCGATGACCACGAGCGGCTGCTCGTGTCGTGCCAGCTGCAGGCAGAGGTCGGGGCCGATCCCGGCGGGCTCACCCGCGGTGATGGCGAGAGGAGCTGGGATCCTCAATCGCGGTACTCGATATAGGCGCGATCGCGCAGCTGGCGCAGCCAGTCCTGATACGCGTCTTCCGACTTGTACGAACGGATCGCCGCGCGCGCCTGTTGTTTCTTCTGTTCTGTGCTGACGTCAGTATTGCGTCGCTCCAACACCTGGATCAAATGCCAGCCGAAACCGGACTGCACCAAGCCGCTGATCTGGCCTATCTTCAGCGCATCCATCGCCTTCTCGAACTCCGGCACTGTCTCACCCGGCGACAGCCAGCCCAGGTCGCCACCCTGAGCGGCGCTGCCGTCTTCCGAATGCAGACGCGCCTGCTCAGCGAAATCCGCACCTTTGTCTATGCGCTGCTTGATCTCCAGCAGGCGCGCCTTGGCTTCGCTCTCGGACACCAACTCGCTGGTCTTGATCAGGATATGGCGCGCGTGGGTCTGGGTGATGAACACCGGCGTGTCGGAGCTGCGCCTGTCTATCAGTTTGATGATATGGAAGCCGTTCGGGCTGCGCAGGATGCCGCTCACCTCGCCCGGCTTCATCTTCTGCAAAGGGTCGGCGAAGAGGCTGGGCAAGCGGTCTGCCGGACGCCAGCCGATCAGGCCACCCTGCAGCGCATCCTTGGCATCGGAATAACCCGCCGCCACCTGGGCGAAGGATGCTCCCGCTTTCAATTTGGACAACGCCTCTTCTGCCTTGCGTCGATAGGTCTGTATGCTGTCCGCACTGGCCTGCTCCGGCACCACGACCAAGATATGCGCAAGTTGCAGTTCCTCGCCCTTGTTGCCTTGCCTTGCCTGAGTGGCCAGGTAATCCTCGATGTCGCTCTCGCTGACGACCAGCTTGCTGTCTACCTCGCGCTCGCGCAGACGCACCGAGACGATCTCACCGCGGATCTCCTCACGGAACTGGGTGAAATCCACGCCGTCCTTCTCCAGCTTGGCTCGGAAGGCGGCCACCGATTCGAAGTGGTTCTGTTGCGCGATGCGGGTCAGCGCCTTCTCCAGCTGGGCATCGTCCACGCGCACGCCGCTCTCTTTGGCGAACTGCATCTGCAGCATCTCGGTGATCATGCGCTCCAGGACCTGTTTCTCCAGCACGGCGCGATCGGGCAGCTGGGTGCCCTGCTTCTGCAGCTGTTTCACTACGGCATTCAGACGCTGCTTCAGCTCAAGCTCCGTGATGACGTTGTCGTTCACCACCACACGTATGCGGTCGAGCGGGACGGCCTGAGGCTGAGATTCAACGGCGGATGCCGCCGCGGCAGCGAGGAGCAGCACAAGTGAAACGAGTTTATTGCTCAGCATGTCGTGTTTCTTTCGTTATGTTCAGCGCAATCCTTGCTGCGACTGGTCGGCAGGCAAGGTGTTCAATTTGGTGTAGCCCAGGATGCTGGAACGCAGCGTAGCCAAAGGATCGGAGCCTACGCCGATGCTGACCAGGTCGGTCAGTTCCAGTTGGATGAAGATTCCGGTGGTTCTTTCCTGAGTGGCGGTGGCGAAGCTCTGCGCCCCCATGCGCAGTGCCCAACACGCGTCATTATACTCAAGCCCCCCCAGCGCCTCCAGAAGACGGCCGTCCTGCAGAGAGAAGTTGAGACGGCCCACGCCATGCCAGCGCCCACCCATCGGCCATTGGGTGGAGACATCCATCTGGCGCAAGGTGTTGCGGGTGAAACGATACCCGAGGTTGAGCAGTTTGCCCGCCTCGGGGTTGTAGCGCGCCGCTGCGCTGTAAGACTCGGTGTGGCCGAGGTTGGGGTTGTACTGCAGCAGGCTATCCAGACGCCAGGCGCGCGTCAGCTTGCCGCCGACCGTCATCAGGATGTCGGAACGGCTGTTGCTGTCGGTTGGCGCGACCAGGGTCACTCGTGGGGCCTGGAAGCTGAACCGCTCGGCCATCGCGATCCGCAGCCTTTCCGTACCATCCGCATCGTCGATCGCGCGCGAGGTCAGCGCCAGTGTCAGCATATCCGCATCGCCCACCCGGTCGCTGCCCAGAAAACGGTTCTCGGTGAACATCTGGGCGAAGCTGAAAGGAGCCTGGGCAGTGTCGAAGTTCGGCAGGGCCGCTTGGTCGCGATAGGGGATACGCACGTAGTAGGCGCGCGGTTCCAGCGTCTGCGCATAGCCGGTGCCGAGGAACGAATCGCTGCGTTCGAACACCAGACCGCTATCCAGACTGAATATGGGCAGGGAACGAGTGGTGTTAGGCGCCCCACCCGGATTGTTGGCACCCATCACGTAGTCGGTGTAGTGGATCCCCAGCTTGGGCGTCAGGAAGTAACCCGGAGCGCTCAGCAGCGGATAGCTGAGGGAGGGGTAGACCACCAGGCGTTGCGCATTGACCGAAGTAGGATGGCGGAAATCCACATATTCGCTGACGAAAGCGAGGTCGCCACCAGCGACGGTCTTTCGTGCATTCAGATTGAGCTGCGGCTGTCGTCTATAGGGGATCGCTACCGGGGCCAGAGGATCCTGCAGCGTCTGGAAACGCTGCACCCGCGCCAAGGCATTCCACCACGCGCCGGCGTATGTAACCACCCCGTCCTGCAGCAAGTTGGTCTGCGACGTGACGTTCACGCTGTCGGCCAAGTCGCGGAAATAGGCGTCATCCGAGACATGATTGAGGTTCAACGAAGCGCCGAAGCCGCCGCCCAGGTTCTGGCTGTGCTTCAGCGCCAAACGACTGCGATCCATCCTGCTGACCCTGTCGCCGTTGAGTACGTCCACATGCAGCTCCCCCCCATAATTGGGCTGCAGATAGCGGAACTCGTTCTTGAACTGCGTACCGCGCTTGGTGATGAAGCGCGGTTCTATCGTCGCATCGAAATTGTCGGCGATGCTCCAGTAATAGGGTATGGTGATCTCGGCGCCACCCGAGTTGGTGCTGCCGAACACCGGCCCCAGGAATCCCGACCTGCGCCCGCTGTGCAGGGCGAAATCCATCCAAGGCGTGTAGAGCAGGGGCACTCCCTTGAACTCGACCCGCGCGTTATGCGCCACGCCGACCTGCGTGGTGCGATCTATGTCCAGCCGCGACATCTTCAACAGCCAATCATCGTCGCCTGCAGGACAGGTGGTATAGCTGGCATCATCAAGGGAGTAGTTGCGCTTTCCGGCCATGTGCACCGTCGTCGCCTTGCCGCGCGCATGGTTCTCGCTGAACTGGAATTCCGCCCGATCCACGGCACCGAGGTTGGTATCCAGGTTCATCTTTAGGGTCGAGCCGGTCACGCTCGCCCCGCCCTGTTCTATCCTCACCCCGCCGTCGGCCTGAACGTCCCGGCTTTCCTGTGCAAACAACAGATGCGCGGCGCTGATCACCTGACCGCCCTGGCGTAGCTGCACGTCGCCGGTGGCTTCGAGCTGCTCGCCCTGCCTGGCCTCCACGCGTTGCGCACTGATGAAGGCCACCGCCTGGTCCTGCGCGGCGGGCAGCATCTTGAAGGTGCGGTCGAGCTTCAGCGGCAGCGGCTCATCCTGGGTATGGCCGGACAGCGGAAGCGCGCCAAGCAGGAAGAACGCAACAGGGGTAAGGCGAGAACGCATGGTGGGGGTGGGTAAACTAAGGTGCTAAAATCGCATAAAACCACTATTAAGGCAATCAAATGCAACGCCAGAATCAGCTCACCGCTTGGCTTTCCAGCCTGTACCCTGACCAGACCTTCACCATCGCCCCAGCTTCGGCCGACGCCAGCTTCCGCCGCTATTTCCGTGCCACGTTTGCAGACAGCACGACCAAGGTGGTGATGGATGCGCCGCCCCAGCACGAGAACTGCGAACCCTTCCTGCACATAGGCAAGCTGTTCGAAGATGCCGGCACCCACGTTCCGCATGTTTATGCCAAGGACCTGGCCCAGGGCTTCCTGCTGCTGTCCGACCTGGGCAACACCACCTATTTGCAGGCGCTGAACAAGGACAATGCACGCCAGCTCTATGGCGCGGCGACCGACGCGCTTATGAAGATCCAGCTCGCCTCGAAGCGAGACGAGCTGCCGCCCTATGACGAGGCGTTGCTGCGCCGTGAGCTCAACCTGTTCCCCGAGTGGTACGTAGCCAAACATCTGGGCGTGACGCTCACCGACAAGCAGCAAGCGACACTGGATGAAGTCTTCCGCCGCATCCTGGCCAACAACCTCGCCCAGCCTGCCGTGTACGTGCATCGCGACTATCACTCGCGCAACCTGATGTTCGTCGAAGACAACAACCCAGGCGTCCTCGACTTCCAGGACGCGGTATACGGCCCCATCACCTACGACCTGGTCTCGCTGTTCAAGGATGCCTATGTCAAGTGGGACGAGGAGCTGGTGATGGATTGGCTGATCCGCTACTGGGAGAAGGCGCGCAAGGCCGGATTGCCCGTGCACGCCGACTTCGGCGAGTTCTACCGCAACTACGAGCTGATGGGCGTGCAGCGCCACATCAAGGTGCTAGGCATCTTCGCCCGCCTGTACCACCGCGACGGCAAGGAAGGCTACCTCAAGGACATGCCGCTGGTTATGGACTACCTGCGCCGTGCCTGCGAGCGCTACCTCGACCTCAAGCCCCTGCTGAACCTTCTCGATGAACTCGAGCCGCAGGAAAAACAGGTCGGCTACACGTTCTGATCCTATGAAAGCGATGATCCTGGCCGCGGGGCGCGGCGAACGCATGCGCCCGCTGACCGACCATACCCCCAAGCCGCTGCTGCAGGCAGGCGGCAAGCCGCTCATCGTGTGGCACATCGAACGCTTGGTGCACGCTGGCATCACCGACCTCGTCATCAACCACGCCCACCTCGGCCTGCAAATCGAGCAGGCGCTGAGCGACGGCCATCAGTTCGGTGCGCGCATCCGCTATTCGGACGAAGGCACGGCGCTGGAGACGGCCGGTGGCATCGCCTTTGCGCTGCACCTGCTCGGCGAACAGCCGTTCGCTGTGGTCAACGGCGACGTGTATTGCGACTACGACTTCGCCCACTTGCCGCAACGTGCGGCGGAGCTGGCCAACAGCCACGACATGGCGCACCTGGTGCTCGTGGACAACCCCGTACACCACCCCGGCGGCGATTTCGGACTGCACACCGGACGGGTGAAGGACTGCGCGCCCAAATGGACCTTCTCGGGCATAGGCCTATACAAGCCCGCCCTGTTCGCGAGCCTCGCACGCGGCAGCAAAGCGCCGCTCGCCCCCCTGCTGCGCGAGCAGATCGCACAGGGTCGTGTCAGCGGTGAGCACCATCGCGGAACTTGGGTCGATGTCGGCACCCCGCAGCGCCTGGAGAAACTCGACCGGCAGCTGCGTGCAAGTCCGAAGCGTTAAGACCCATGCCAATCACCCACGCCAACCGCTTCGTCCTGAGGAACATCAAGCACATCGAGATGACCGGTGTGCTCATGCGCATCTTCAGCTTCTCCCTGGTCAGCTGGCTGGGCCCCGCCAGCCCCTTCATGTTCGTCTGGGTGTTCAACACCATAGATGCGGTGATGCTGTCGTGGTGCGCCCTGCTCAAGAAAGATGCCGCCTACACCATGCTCAACGTGTTCTGGGTGATGGTAGGCATCGTCGGCGTCCTGCGGGCGGGCGGCTGGCTGCAGGGGTAGCGCCGATCCCGGGAGGGCTGTCCCCGAGCCGGCCGTCGGTGATAGCATAGTCCCGCCCGATCTAACCTAGCAGGGGAATGATGTCCGTCAACGATGCTTCCTGGCTTTCCGAGACCCAAATCCAGGACCTGTTCCTGAAGTTCCCGCTCGCGCTGGCCGTGCTGGACCCGGAGGGCAACGTCAAGCTGCTCAACCAGCGCTTCACCGACTCTTTCGATGCCACCTGCCTCAAGACCGAACCCTTGCTCGGCATCCTGCGCGACCCCCACGATTACACCCGCGCCCCGATCGCGCTGCATTGCAAAGACGGCACATCGCCGGTGTTCGTGCGTGCAGTCAAGGTCGGCGGCAACATCATCCTGGTGCTCGAAAAGTCGGCAGAGATCGCCTTCCGTTCTGAGCTCATCGAGTTGCGCAACCGCATCGTCGAGCTGGAGAAGCTGAGTTCCACTGACCGCCTGACCGGCGCCTGGAACCGCACGCACTTCGACAAGACCACGGCCATCGAGCTGAGCCGCAGCGTTCGCTATCGCCAGCCGGTCTCGCTGCTCCTGATGGACATAGACCATTTCAAACAGGTCAACGACACCTACGGGCACGACGTCGGCGACAGGGTGCTGTGCGAGCTGGTCAAGATCGTCCGCAACAACATCCGCACCTCGGATATGCTGTTCCGCTGGGGCGGCGAGGAGTTCGTCATCCTGGCTCCGTCCACCAGTTTCCGTGCGGCCGCCAAGCTCGCCGAGGCGCTGCGCAGCAAGGTCGAGCGGCACGAGATGGACGCGGTCGGCAACATCACCATCAGCCTGGGGGTGGCAGAACACGTGTCGGGCGAGAGCGAGACCACTTGGTTCCGGCGCACCGACGAAGCGCTGTATGCCGCCAAGAACAGCGGGCGCAATCGCGCAGTGGTCGATCAGCACGGTAGCAGCGAGCTGTGGTTCGAAAGCGAGGGCGCTGCAGTGCTGCACCTGAGCTGGCACGAATCCTACGATTGCGGCGAGCCCACCATAGACGGCGAGCATCGCAGGCTGTTCGAGCTGGCCAACGCACTCATCACGGCAGCGTTCAACCGTAAATCCAGCCCGAGTGAATTCGACGACGCCCTGCAGAAGCTGCTTGCGCACATAGTCCAGCACTTTGCTGACGAGGAAGACATACTCGCACAGCATGGCTACCCCGAGCTCGAGATGCATGCCCAGTCCCACAAGCGGCTGGTCGAACGTGCCATGCAGCTGCGCGATTCGGCTGCGACCGGGGGGGTGACGGTGGGCGAACTGGTGGACTTCCTGGCCGACGAGGTGGTCACCAGACACATGCTCAAGGCCGATCGCGCTTTCTACCCCCTGTTCGGCAGATCCGCCTCGTCCGGAGCCGATTGAAGGGGCCTATCGCCAGATTCGTTCGCGCCCGGCTCGACAAGTAGCGTCCCGCCCCACAAAATGCCGCCCATGTTCGACCCAGCCATCCATGCCCAGCGCCGTGCGCGCCTGCTGACCCAGATGACGCGCGGCATCGCCGTCCTCCCCACCGCGCCCGAAGTGGCGCGCAACGCAGACACGCATCACGACTATCGTCACGACAGCCATTTCTACTACCTGACCGGATTCCCCGAGCCCGAGGCCGTATTGGTGATGGTGGCCGGCGAGGCACGGCAAAGCATACTGTTCTGCCGCGAGAAGAACGCGGAGCGCGAGATCTGGGACGGTTTCCGCTACGGCCCCTCAGCCGCGGGGGAGAGGTTCTGTCTCGATGCCGCCTATCCCATCTCGCAGCTGGACGAGAAGCTCGCCGAGCTGATGGGCGACCAGCCTGCGTTGTATTGTCCGCTGGGGGCGGACCCGGCATGGGACGAGCGCCTGCTCCGGGTGCGCGCTGCAGTGAAGGAGAAGGCGCGCAGCGGCGTCCGTGCCCCGAACGAGATCTGCGACATACGCGAGCTGCTCAACGAGATGCGCCTCATCAAGGATACGCACGAACAGGACATCATGCGCCGCGCGGCCGCCATCTCCTGCACGGCCCACCGCCGCGCCATGCGTTCCACGCGTCCGGGCCGGTACGAATACGAGGTCGAGGCAGAGCTGCTGCACGAATTCTGCCGCAACGGCGCGAGGCACCCCGCCTATACCAGCATAGTCGCGGGCGGCGCGAACGCCTGCACCCTGCACTATGTGGGCAACGACGCACAGCTCAAGGACGGTGACCTGCTGCTGATAGACGCCGGCTGCGAACTGGAGGGCTATGCCTCGGACATCACGCGCACCTTCCCGGTGAATGGCAGATTCAGCGCCGCGCAGAAGGACGTGTACGAGATCGTGCTGGCCGCGCAGGGTGCGGCCATCTCGGCCGTTCGTCCGGGCCAACATTGGGATGCGCCACACGAGGCCGCGCTGCGCGTGCTGGCGCAGGGTTTCATCGACCTTAAACTGTGTCAGGGCAGTGTGGGGTCGGTGATAGAGACCGGAAGCTACAAACAGTTCTACATGCACCGCACCGGCCACTGGCTGGGCATGGATGTGCACGACGTAGGGGAGTACAAGGTCGGTGACCAGTGGCGTCCGCTGCAGGCTGGCATGACGCTCACCGTAGAGCCGGGCTGCTACATCAGGCCGTCGGACAACGTGCCACCTGCACTGTGGAACATAGGCATACGCATAGAAGACGATGTGCTCGTCACCGCGCTAGGCAACGAGGTGCTGACGCGGGACGCGCCCAAGACGGTACAGGAGATCGAGGAGACCATGCGCCATGAATGAGAACAGTTGCGATATCGCCATCATAGGTGGCGGGCCGGTGGGTGCGGCGCTGGCCCTGGCCCTGCAGGGCAACGACCTGAACGTCGTGCTGCTGGAAGCGCACGCCTCGGAAGCCAACACTACCGACCCGCGCGCACTTGCCCTGTCCTATGGCACACGCCTGTTGCTGCAGCGCCTGGGTGCATGGGAGGCCCTGCACGATGTGAGTGGCATCAAGGTCATCGAGGTCACGCAGAAGGATACCCCCGGCCATACCGTGCTGCGCGCCGACGAGCTGAAAGTGCCCGAAATGGGTTACGTGCTGCCTTACACCACGCTGCATTCCGCTCTGCAACAGGGCCTGCGCCGCAGCGACATTACCTGCGTGTATGGCGCAGCGGTCACGGCGCTGCAGAGCAGCAACGACGGTGCCGTCCTCAGCTACCGGCACGAAGGCCAGGAGCACCGCCTCAGGGCACGCCTGGCGGCGGTGGCCGACGGTGGCAAGCTGCTGGAGGCCTCGCACCCGCCACAGGTCCAGGACTACGGCCAGAGCGGCATCATCGCCCATGTCAGCTGTACGCGCCCCCGTCCGGGCATGGCATTCGAGCATTTCACCACGCAGGGTCCCATGGCGTTGCTGCCCTATCTGGACGGCTACGAGCTTGTGCTGACGGCCTCGCACGAGATGGCTGAGGAGATGTTGCGCTGGGACGATGCCGCCTTCCTACGCTATCTGCAGCAACACTTCGGCGACCGCGTCGGCGATTTCACCGCCGTGGGCCGCCGCAGCTGCTATCCGCTGCGCCTCAAGCGCGCACCCGACATCACCTTCCCGCACACCGTGCTCATAGGCAATGCCGCGCAGACCCTGCATCCGGTGGCCGGGCAGGGCTTCAACATGGGCATACGCGACGCATGGGAACTGGCGCAGGTCATCCTCGACAGTTCCCCGGAGAACATCGGGTCGGCCGCGATGTGCACCGAGTACCGCAAGTCGCGCCGCCTGGACCGCAACGCCGGCATCCGCTTCACTGACGGGCTGGTGCGCATGTTCTCCAACGACCTGCCGTTGCTGCGGCCCCTGCGCTCCGCCGCGCTTTCGCTGCTGGACTGCGTACCACCAGCGAAGAAGTTCGTAGCCAAGCGCATGATGTTCGGAGCGAACGGCTGATGAATTCTGCGCGGCAGAACGCCAAGCTCGCCATCCTGTTCGCCGACATCAGCGGCAGCACCGCCATCTACGACCGGCTGGGCAACGAAGAGGCGCTTCAGCTCGTCAGCCGCACTTTGGGCATCCTCATCCAGGAGATGAACAAGCATCGCGGCACCCTCATCAAGACCATAGGGGACGAGATCATGTGCACCTTCCCCGACGTCGGTGCGGCGGTGAACGCGGCTTGCGCCATGCAGGCTGCGATCAGCGCGCAGCGCCCGGGAGGCGATAAACCGCTGCATATCCGCGTCGGCCTGCATTACGGTGAGGTGATCCAGGACGGTACCGATGTCTTCGGGGATGCGGTGAACGTCGCCGCGCGCATCACTGCCATCACCCGCGCACGGCAGATCATGACTACCCGCGCTGCCGTGGAGTCCCTGCCACAGGATCTACGCGACAAAGCGCGTGAGCTGAAGCGCGCCGAGCTGCGCGGCAAAGATGAATCTTTCGACATGTTCCAGATCCAGTGGGAGCTGGAAGACACGACCAAGACGCGCATAGGCTTGCCGGCCTTCCGCAAGCCTGCGGATACCAAACACGAACTGATGCTGCGCTATCGCCAAAAGGTGGTCGCGCTGAACGAGAAGCAGAAGAGCGTCATGCTGGGTCGGGGAGAAGCATGCGATCTGATGATCTACAACACCTTCGCCTCGCGCCAGCATGCGCGTATCGAATGCAGTTTCGGCAAGTTCCTGCTCACCGACCACAGCTCGAACGGCACCTATGTCCGCTTCAGCGACAACCAGGTCGTACAGGTGAACAACCAGCAGATCGTGCTGCATGGCTCTGGTTCCATCAGCCTGGGCGAGCCGTTCTCCGAAGTCCCGACCGAAGTGATCGAGTTCGTTCTGCAGTAGGAAAGGTGCGGGCGCTTGTGGCCCGCATGTGATTACGTGAGGAAACAAAAAGGGGCATCAGAGATGCCCCTGTGAGGATTAGTGGTCTTCCCACCACTTCTGTGCTTTTTTGCGATCGAAGGGCGGCAGCGTATTGGGTACGATGTCCACCGTCCTCAGGGCCGGGAACAGCGACTTCATCCAACGCGTGTCAGTCTCGTTGCTCGCGACGACCTGGATATCGAAGGTCCCGCCCGAGAATCCCGTGACGGCCTGGTCGAGCAGAGGCGTGACGGGACCCGCCCGGAACTCATACCCCTGCCTTTCCCTGATCTTGGCGATGACCTTGCCGAGGTCGGCGACCTGCCCCTTCTTCGCCTCGAACTCGCAGTGCAGCGGCATTGAGAAAGTGCCCATGACCATGAATGAAACCTTGTTCCCCTCGATTCCGCGTATGACGTACTTGCCCGGCTTGATGCGGCCGCGGAACACGTATTTGTTCCCTGTCTCCTTCTTGAAGGTCCCATCCTCATCCACCGAGTAAAAGAAGCGCTGTTCGCTGCTCTTGGCGTCCGGCGTCTCGACGTTCAGGAACAGCGCGTCGGGCTGGTAGGAGGGCTTGTAATCGTTCGAGATCTCGGCCGTCAGCAGGAAGACGCTGTCCTCACCCACGTCGATCTTCTCGGTCTTCTTGTCCATCGCCGCCTTCATGCTCGTGGCGCATCCGGTCAATGTCAGGACCAGCAGCAGGCCGGCCCAGGTTCTTGCGTATTTCATGTTCATCCCCTGTTTGATTGATTGTTCCGGTTTACACCGGCTCCATCCTCCTGGTGCTCCCCTTAACCGGGAAGCTGTTCTCATTATTACAGCAATCTTAAAGCGCGAGACGTTTCAGCAGCTTCTCGTGTATCCCGCCGAAGCCGCCGTTGCTCATCACCAGGATCTGGTCGCCCGACTTGGCGACGGCGGCGATAGCCTCGATCAGCTCGTTCAGGTCGTCCTTCACCACCGCCTTGCTGCCCAGTGGCGCCAAGGCGCCCGCTGCATCCCAGCCCAGGTTGCCGGCGTAGCAGAAGGTCAGGTCGGCATCCTTCAGGCTGCCGGGCAATGCGTCTTTCATCACGCCCAGCTTCATGGTGTTGGAGCGCGGCTCCAGCACGGCCAGGATGCGCGCCCTGCCGACCTTGCGGCGTAAGCCGGCAACTGTTGTGTCGATGGCGGTGGGATGGTGGGCGAAGTCGTCGTACACCGTGATGCCGTTGACCGTACCGCGCACTTCCATGCGGCGCTTCACGTTCTTGAACTCGGCCAGCGCGGCCAAGCCCTGCGCAACAGGCACACCGGCATGGCGTGCAGCAGACAGTGCGGCCAAGGCATTCATGCGGTTGTGCTCGCCCATCAAGTCCCATTGCAGCTTGCCTTGCAGCTTGCCGTTGAGCGACACCTGCTCGTTCGCGTCGATGCTCCAACCGTCGTCACGACCGAACTTCTCCACCGGCGTCCAGCAACCGCGTCCGATCACGCGCTGCAACGACTCTTCGCGCCCGTTGCACACCACCAGCCCGTTGCCCGGCACGGTACGCACCAGATGGTGGAACTGCGTCTCGATGGCGGCGAGGTCGGGGAAGATGTCGGCGTGGTCGAATTCGAGGTTGTTCAGGATGGCCGTGCGCGGATGGTAGTGCACGAACTTGGAGCGTTTGTCGAAAAAGGCAGTGTCGTACTCGTCCGCCTCGATGACAAAGAACGGCGAGTCAGTGATGCGCGCCGAGATACCGAAGTTCTGTGGCACGCCGCCGATGAGGAAGCCGGGGTTCAGCCCCGCGTGTTCCAATATCCAAGCCAGCATCGAAGTGGTCGTGGTCTTGCCGTGCGTACCCGCCACGCCCAGCACCCATTTGTCACGCAGCAAGGTATCGGCCAGCCATTGCGGGCCGGAAGCGTAAGGCAGGTTGCGGTTGAGGATCTCTTCCATCAACGGATTGCCGCGCGATACCACGTTGCCGATGACGAACACATCCGGCTTGAGCTCAAGCTGCTCCACGCCCCAGCCTTCGATGAGTTCGATGCCCTGCGCTTCGAGTTGCGTGCTCATCGGCGGATAGACGTTCGCATCGCAGCCGGTGACACGGTAGCCGGATTGCTTGGCGATGGCCGCGATGCCGCCCATGAAAGTGCCGCAGATGCCGAGGATGTGGATGTGTTTTGGTTTGCTCATCGCCGATTCCGTCATTCCGGCGCAGGCCGGAATCCAGTGTAGTTATCAAATATGCAGCTGGTTTTTGTCCCGCTTCGCGGAGCCTGTTTAATTGCTGGATCCCGGCCCGAGCAGAGCTCGGTTTACCCTGAGCCCGTCGAAGGGCCGGGATGACAGTCACGTCCTGAAGATAAAATACACCGCGCCCATCAGGCACAGTCCCGCCCACAGATAATCCAGCTTCAGCGGCTGATCCATGTACAACACCGCGAACGGCACGAAGATGGACAGCGTGATGACCTCCTGCATGATCTTCAGCTGCCCCAGGCTCAACTGCGTGTAGCCGATGCGATTGGCCGGCACTTGCAGCATGTATTCGAAAAGCGCGATGCCCCAGCTCACCAGCGCCGCCACATACCACGGCGACGAGGAAAGATTGCGCAGGTGCCCGTACCACGCGAAGGTCATGAACAGGTTGGACACCGCGAGCATCAGCGCGGTGATGAGCAGTGGATTAGAGATCAGGTTCATTTGCGAGTAGCGGCTGTTTCTTTCTTGCTGACCTTGGCCAGTCTCAGAAAATTCGCCAGCTCCTCCACCCAGCGCAGCCGCTGTTCCGGCGTAAGTGCCTTGAATGCGCGCAACCGTTCATCGCTCACGTAATAGGTGCGGTCGCCTGGGTTGAATGGCTGCCTCATGCGGACTTGATCCTTTGCAGATGCTCGACATCGGAAATATCGATCGGACGGCCAACGGCACTTTTCAGGGCGATCAAGTCATCTATGGAAACAACCTTGATCGCCGTTCCGGCAATTTCGAACTCGACGGCTCGCGCGGTCATCCCGGCAAACTCTACCGGGGGAAACAACAACACGTCGATGGTGACTCCCGCCAACTCGGGAGTACGCAACGCAAACGCTTCGAGGTTGCGCTGCGCATGCCATTCGCGCAGCAGCTCGATGTTACTCAATGATTCAAGCGGAACCGGCAACACCGGCGTAAGCTTCAACTCCTTCGCTGTATCGATCAGCGCCGCCAGATTGGCCGGATTCATCGCCACCGTGATATCCACATCCATCGTGGCGCGCTCCACACCGTGCAATGAAACTGCCAACCCGCCTATCAGCAGGTAGTCCACCTTGTGGCGATCCAACGCGGAGAAGAGTTCGAGATAGAACATGGCGGCAGTCTAGCAGCGGGACTCAGTTGACTCCAAGCAACTCCACCTCGAACAGCAACGTCGCATTCGGCGGGATCACGCCGCCCGCGCCGCGGCGGCCATAGCCCATCTCCGGCGGAATGACCAGTCTGCGCTGCCCGCCCACCTTCATGCCCTGCACGCCGATGTCCCAGCCGCTGATCACATGGCCCATGCCCAGCGGGAAATCGAACGGTTCGTCGCGGTCGCGCGAGCTGTCGAACTTGGTGCCCTTGTTCTCCGGCGCGTTCTTGTCATACAGCCAGCCGGTGTAATGCACCGTCACGTGCTGGCCTTCGTGCGCCTCGGCGCCGTCTCCGACCTTGGTGTCGGTGATGTCGGTCTTGATCACCTTCAGCAGCTTCACGTCGAACACCAGCGTCGCATTCGGCGGGATCACGCCACCAGCACCGCGCGGGCCGTAGCCCATCTCCGGCGGGATGACCAGCGTGCGCTGCCCGCCTTCCTTCATGCCGGCCACGCCCTCGTCCCAGCCCTTGATGACGCGCCCGCCGCCCAGCGGAAAATCGAACGGCTCGTTGCGGTCGAGCGAGCTGTCGAACTTCTTGCCCTTGTGCTCGGGTGCGCTCTCGTCATACAGCCAGCCGGTGTAATGCACAATGACGGTTTGGCCGGCTTGGGCTTCTGCGCCTTCGCCGAGTTTGGTGTCGGTTTTGATGAGGGTGGTCATAGTCGCTAGTCTCTATAGGAGTGAAAGGGCATTTTAGAATTGTTTATTGGTTTTCATAACTGAATCGGCTGGCAAAATCAAAGCTTGTCTTACAAGCTTTGCGGTGTTGTAGTGACTAAAGCCACTAATATTTGGGCAACCATGTCTTTGCGTTAACTCAAGCGCAATTACTCCATTTTTATCAATTAGCTTAACGTGCACCCAGCCTGATGAATCCGTAGTTTCCAGACGAGCATCTGGCTCACCCGCTACCGGACGTGACTTCATCGTTCTTGCATCGTTCGGATTTTCCAGGTACCAATCTTGAGGAACGCTTTCCCTAAGAGTTACTGAGCGAACTACAGGTACACCTAGCTGCAAATATGCGGCAGGATCCTTTGACAGCACATCTGAATACATGGATGTAACCACTTCCAATACTCCATTTACTTGAATCTTTCTAATCGGCTTTGGGGCTTGGTCGCATACGGCTGAGCGTTTGAATACAACTCCCATCTTTAGCATATCTTGCTCGTCTGCGTTTCCTACTACACGGTCGTATGTCCCGAGTGCAATAGATGAACCTGCAATTCCAACAAGCAAAACCATGCTTAAATAAAACGACCATGCGTGATCTGTGTTCCGAGCAATAGCAAGAAATGTATAAAATTTCTTTTTAACCGAATCGAGACTTTCAAAACGATTTAACAAATCTTGGCCTGTTTCAATTTCTCGAACTGAGGCAGCCAGCATGGTAAGGAATATTGCTGCCATCCAAATGATGGCTCCTATCCCAACGCCGTAAACAGTCTCACATGGTCCTCCACCGGTTATGCAGTCAACACGAAAGGTGTCAAGGGAAAGTAATGCTGCGATGGCGGCCGGTGTTATTGCAGAACGCGTGCCTTGCCTTAGTCGTGAGATGGCGACAAACCAGAACATGTTTGCATACCATGCTACATAAGTAGCAAGAATTCCAACCCACCCAATGAGAAAGATGGCGAGTCCAAGGGTGTTGTGGCTGTCAAATAAAACACTCTTTTGCCCGTAATAAACCAGTCCTGGTAAAAAGATTGAAATTGACCACAGCCAAATGGCGATACTAGAAATCTTCCGCGAAATAGGAAATCGAGTCTGTTGGGCTACCTTGGAAGTCGATTCTGTTTCCATTTGCCCCTCCAACACTTTCGTTCAGTAACCCAACACCGGTGCCAACCACCGCTCCGCCTCTTCCACCGTCCACCCCTTTCGCTTGGCGTAATCCGCGACCTGCTCCTTGTCCACCTTGCCCGTAGCGAAGTATTTCGCCTCGGGGTGTGAGAAGTAGAAGCCGCTGACGGCAGCGGTGGGCAGCATGGCGTAGCTCTCGGTGAGCGTGATGCCTGCGTTCTTCGGCGCTTGCAGCAACTCGAACAGCGGGCCCTTCTCGCTGTGCTCGGGGCAGGCCGGATAGCCGGGGGCGGGGCGGATGCCGCGGTACTGTTCGGTGATCAGCGCTTCGTTGTCCGCAGCTTCGTCCGGCGCATAGCCCCAGAACTCGCGGCGCACGCGCAGGTGCAGGTGTTCGGCGAAGGCTTCGGCCAGGCGGTCGGCCAGCGCCTGCAGCATGATGGCGCTGTAGTCGTCGTTCGCCTGCTCGAACTCCTTCATCTTCTTCTCGATGCCGATGCCCGCTGTCACGGCGAAGCCGCCGATGTAATCCGCAACACCGCTGTCTTTGGGCGCGATGTAGTCAGCCAGGCAGTAGTTGGGGATGTCCGCCGGTTTCTTGGTCTGCTGACGCAGGTTGTGCCAGGTCATCGCCACGTTCTTGCGCTTCTCGTCGCTGTAGATCTCGATGTCGTCGCCGTTTGCGTTGGCCGGGAACAGGCCGAACGCGGCGTTGGCAGTGAGCCACTTCTCCTTGACGATCTTCTTCAGCATGGCCTGTGCATCTGCGAACAGCTTGCGCGCTTCCTCGCCCACGATTTCGTCCTGCAGTATCTTCGGATAGCGCCCAGCCAGTTCCCATGCCTGGAAGAACGGCGTCCAGTCGATGAAGTCCACGAGGATGTCGAGTGGGTAGTTCTCCAGCTTCTGCACGCCGAGCAGTTTGGGCTTGGGTGGGTTGTAGTTTTTCCAGTCGGTCTTCACGCCATGCGCGCGCGCCTCAGCCAGTGGGATGTAGTGGGCCTTGCCCTGCTTGCCTTCGTGCTGGTCGCGCGCCGCCTGCTGGTCAGCCTTGATCTCGGCAACGTAGTTGGCGCTCAGCGTGTCGGACAGCAGGTTGCTGCACACGCCGACCGCGCGCGAGGCATCGGTGACGTAGGCCACCGCGCCGCTCGGGTAGTTGGGCGCGATCTTCACGGCAGTGTGCACGCGCGAGGTCGTGGCGCCGCCGATCAGCAGCGGCACCTTGAAACCCTGGCGTTCCATCTCCTTCGCCACGTGCGCCATCTCTTCCAGCGAGGGGGTGATCAGGCCGGAAAGGCCGATGATGTCGGCGTTGTGTTCGCGTGCGGTCCTCAGAATCTCCTCGCACGGCACCATCACGCCCATGTTCACCACTTCGAAGTTGTTGCACTGCAACACCACGGTGACGATGTTCTTGCCGATGTCGTGCACGTCGCCCTTCACGGTCGCCATCACGATCTTGCCCTTGGGCTTGCTGTTGCCTGATTTGGCCTTCTCCGCCTCGATGTAGGGGACGAGGTGCGCTACGGCCTGTTTCATCACGCGCGCGGATTTCACCACCTGCGGCAGGAACATCTTGCCGGCGCCGAACAGGTCGCCCACCACGTTCATGCCGCCCATCAGCGGGCCTTCGATCACGTCCACCGGCTGCGCCGCTTGCAGGCGGGCTTCCTCGGTGTCTTCCACGATATAGGTAGTGATGCCGCGCACCAGCGCATGGGTCAGGCGCTCCTGCACCGAGCCTTTGCGCCATTCCAGGTCCTCGACCTGCGCCTTGGCGCCGCCCCTGAAGCTCTCGGCCAAGGCGACCAGCTTCTCGCCCGCGTCCTTGCTGCGGTTCAGCACCACGTCCTCGACCGCTTCGCGCAAGTCCTTGGGCAGCTCCTCGTACACGCCGAGCTGGCCGGCGTTGACGATGCCCATGTTCATGCCGGCCTTGACGGCGTGGTACAGGAACACGGTGTGGATCGCTTCGCGCACCGGCTCGTTGCCACGGAAGGAGAACGACACGTTGGACACGCCGCCGCTGATCTTGGCATACGGCAGGTTTTGCCTGATCCAGCGAGTGGCCTCGACGAAGTCCACCGCGTAGTTGTCGTGTTCCTCGATGCCGGTGGCGATCGCGAAGATGTTCGGGTCGAAGATGATGTCCTCGGGCGGGAAACCGACCTTGTGCACCAGGATGTCGTAGCTGCGCTTGCAGATCTCGGTCTTGCGCTGATACGTGTCGGCCTGACCTTTCTCGTCGAAGGCCATCACCACGGCCGCTGCGCCGTATTTGCGCACCAGCGTGGCGTACTTGACGAAGTTCTCCTCGCCTTCCTTCAGCGAGATGGAGTTGACGATGGACTTGCCCTGCACGCACTTCAGGCCTTCCTCGATGATCTCCCACTTGGAAGAGTCGATCATCACCGGCACCTTGGAGATGTCCGGCTCGGAAGCGATCAGGTGCAAGAACTTCACCATGGCGGCCTTGCCGTCCAGCATGGCGTCGTCCATGTTGATGTCGATGACCTGCGCGCCCGCCTCGACCTGTTGCTTGCAGATCTCCAGCGCTTCCTCGTACTGGCCTTCCATGATGAGGCGCTTGAACTTGGCAGAGCCGGCCACGTTGCAGCGCTCGCCCACGTTGACGAACAGCGACTGGTCGCCGATGTTGAACGGCTCCAGCCCCGACAGGCGGCACTCCACCGGGTTGCTCGGCATCTTGCGCGGCGCGATGTCCTTCACCGTCTCGGCGATGGCCTTGATGAACGCGGGCGACGTGCCGCAGCAGCCGCCGATGATGTTGAGGAAACCGCTGGTCGCCCATTCGTGGATGTGGCCCGCCATGTTCTCCGGGGTGTCGTCGTAGCCAGTGGGCGCGAGCGGGTTGGGCAGGCCGGCATTCGGGTGCGCGCTGACATAGCAGTTGGCGACACGGGATAGCTCCGCCACATACTGGCGCAGTTCTTCCGCGCCCAGCGCGCAGTTGAGACCGATGGAGATGGGCTTGGCGTGCGCCAGCGAGTTGTAGAAGGCCTCGGTCACCTGGCCGGTCAGCGTGCGGCCGGAGGCATCGGTGATCGTGCCGGAGATCATGATGGGGCGCGTTTCATTGCGCTGCTCGAACACCTGCTGCACCGCGAAAATGGCAGCCTTGGCGTTCAGCGTGTCGAAGATGGTCTCGATCAGCAGCAGGTCGGCGCCGCCGTCCATCAGACCGCGCGTGGCTTCGGCGTAATCGGCCACCAACTGGTCGAAGCTGATGTTGCGCGCCGCCGGGTCGTTCACGTCGGGCGAGATCGTCGCGGTCTTGTCGGTCGGGCCGAGCACGCCGGCGACGAAACGCGGCTTGTCGGCGGTCTCGAACTCGTTGCAGGCCTCGCGTGCCAGTTTCGCCCCGGCGAAGTTCAGCTCGTAGTTGAGCGACTCCATGCCGTAGGCGTGCAAGGTCGTTGCATTGGCGCCGAAAGTGTCGGTCTCGATGATGTCCGCGCCCGCCGCCAGGTATTCGCGGTGTATGCCTTTGATGACCTCGGGTTTGGTGATGACCAGCAGGTCGTTGTTGCCCTTCAGATCCTTGTGCCAGTCCTTGAAGCGCTCGCCGCGATAGTCCGCCTCGGTGAGCTTGTGGCGCTGCACCATGGTGCCCATGGCGCCGTCGAGGATGAGGATACGTTGCTGCAGGAGTTTTTCGATGGGGTGGGACGTGTGGCTCATGACATTCGGCTCAATAGATCAGGCCCGATTTTATCATGCCTTCACAATCGTCCCGCCGGCCAAAACCCGAATCAGGCCGCTATTACGGCGCGGTCGCGCCCCAGCTCCTTCGCGCGGTACAGCGCCATGTCTGCGTTCCGACTCAGTTCCACCGAGTCCGCGCCGTGCTGCGGGAAGATGGCGATGCCTATGCTTGCGCTGACTTTCACGGTGATCCCGTCCAGTTCGAAAGGCTGAGCGAGCACGTCGCGTATCTTGCTTGCCACGAGCGCCGCATCGCGTGGCGCTTCCACCCTTGGCAACAGCACCTCGAATTCGTCGCCGCCTATCCTGGCCACCGTGTCCGATTCGCGCACACAGCTCACCATGCGGCTCGCTACCTGCTGCAGCAACTCATCACCGACGGCATGGCCGTAGGTATCGTTGACGGGCTTGAAATGATCCAGGTCTATGAACAGCAGGCCGAGCAGAGACCTGTTCCGCCTCGCCTTGATGATAGCCTGTTGCAGCCGATCACCGAACAGGGCGCGGTTGGGCAGCCCGGTCAGCACGTCGGTATGCGACAGCTCGATCAGCTTGCGATTGGCTTCCTCCAGTTCTTCCTTGTCCAGCTCTTCCACCCTGGAAAGCAGGAACAGCTTCCGCGAACTGCGCGTGTTGTGCCAGCTGATGAACAAGCTGAAATACAGAACCGGCAGGTACACGATGGAATAGACGAAAATCGCCTCCCACTCGGCGTGATCCAGCAGGTAGACGAAATGGAAGGTGACGACGGTGTGTAGCAAGGAGATGAACACTGCCAGCCAGTAATTGGAGCGGACCACCATGTTGAGCACCACCACGAAGATGATGGATGCGTACACGTAAGTGTGGACGATGTCGCTTTGCGTGCGGGGTAGCAGCACGCCCAGCCATAGCACGGTGGCCCCCATCAGGCTGGCGGAGAACACCAGTTCGAGCAGCGTGATGTTCCGACTCTTGCGTATCAGGTAGATGTTGGCCGGAAGCAATATGCCGATGAACAGGGTGCGCAGGATGATGGACCCGTCGAATATCTCGGGCACGAGGAGGTAATCGGCTATCGCGTAGGAGTAGAACGCAAAGTGCCCGATGATGGTGATCAGCACCATGAAATTCGCGTTCTGCCGATACTGAAACAGGAGAAAGTCCTGTTTCAACTCCGCCGGGATGGGGAGACGCCAGTTCTTTAGCGAAGCATCGATGAGATCGCGCATGATCTACTCAATCAGGCTGTGTGTTTCCGATTCTACAGCCTATGGTGTGCCACACAACCGAGCCTACCGACTTTCCGCCCGGCGGTTCATGCGACCGTCCGTCGCAACGATCCATAATCGGCTTGCTGCGCGGATGATATGCCAATAACATGCACGTGGTTTTCCTCCGGTGTCTTTGGAGGTGCTCGCCAACCGAGAAAGCAGGGACAGACTATGGCCAAGTTCGTGTGGACAGACCAGCTCAACGTCGGCATCGAGGTGATAGACCAGCAGCATCGCCGCATCGTGGAATACATCAACCAGCTGGACGATGCGCGTTCCAGCGGTTACACGAGGGATGAGATCGGCTACTTGATCAATGACCTCGTGGATTACACCATCTCCCACTTCGGCTTCGAAGAGAGCCTGCAGGAAGAGGCGAACTATCCTTTCCTGAAATCCCACAAGAAGGTGCATGACCTGTTCGCCCAACGCGTCTCTGACTTCCAGACGAGGTTCAACAACGGCGAAGACGTCTCCAAGGCATTGAACAGCCTGCTGGTAACCTGGCTGTTCAACCACATCAAGCGCGACGACGCGGACTACGTGGAGTCGGTGCGTCTGCATTTGCAGAAGCAGACCGACACCGTCGACAAGAAGAAGGGGCTGTTCTCGCGCCTGTTCGGCTAAGGCCCGGCGTTACCGCTGCTCGGTCTTCGCTTCGGCTTCTGCATGCTGTGAGTCATTCACCAGCTTGTAGACCACACCTATCACCAGCAGCCCGGCCAGCAACAGGCCGTAGTGCACCGGATTGAAGGTCGCAGCATCGACGCCCGGGGCAGTGATGACCTGCACCGGCTGCACGATCATCTCGCGTATCATCGAGATCATGGCGACTTCCACGAACACGCGCACGTGGATACGCCCGGTCTGCAGATAGGTCGTCTCCGCGGAAATCAGGGTGGACAGCGTCCACAGAATGAACAAAGAACCCAGCGCCTGGAAGAAACCGATGGCCGCGTTGCCGGCCTGGAACGCCTCGATCGCCTTCTGCCCGAAATCCCAGATCACCATCACGCAGGCCACGCCCAGCGCGAGCGCAAGCAGCCCGTGGATGAATTCGTTGAAGTTCTTCATGCCGGTGATCAGTTTCTGCTCGAACATCTTTTTCCTCTTAGATCGTTTTAGTTCTTGTCCATGCGCCGATACTGCACGGCCTCGGCGATGTGTGCGGCCAGGATGCCATCACCGCCTGCCAGGTCGGCGATGGTGCGAGCGACCTTGAGCACGCGATGGTAGGCGCGCGCCGAAAGGTTGAGGCGGGCGATGGCTTGCCTTAACAGTGCCTCGCCCTGCTCATCAGGCGCGCAGTGCGCATCGATCTCCGCGACAGATAGCATCGCATTGGGCTTGCCCTGCCGCGCCAATTGCCTCTGCCGCGCAGCCTCGACCCGCAGCCGGATCACGGCGCTGCTCTCGCCATCCGATTGCCTGAGCAGGTCTTCCTGCGGCACCGCGGGTACTTCCAGCTGGATGTCTATGCGGTCGAGCAGGGGGCCTGAGATCTTGCCGCGATAGCGCGCGACCTGGTCGGGTGTGCAACGGCACTTGCCATTGTAGTGGCCGAGATAGCCGCAAGGGCAGGGATTCATTGCGGCGATGAGCTGGAACTGCGCCTTGAAGTCGGCACGCCGCGCCGCGCGCGAGATGGTGATGCGTCCGCTCTCCAGCGGCTCGCGCAGCACCTCCAGCACGCCACGGTCGAACTCTGGCAGCTCGTCCAGGAACAGCACACCGTGCATGGCCACCGAGATCTCGCCGGGACGCGGATTGCTGCCGCCGCCGACCAGCGCCACCGCGGACGCCGTATGGTGGGGCGCACGATAGGGCCGGCGTTTCCAGTGGCTGATGTCGAACATGCCACCCAGCGATTGCATGGCCGCGGATTCCAGCGCCTCTTCCTGTGTCATCTGCGGCAGGATGCCGGGGAAGCGCGCGGCCAGCATGCTCTTGCCGGTGCCGGGAGGACCACTCATCAGCACTGAATGTCCGCCCGCGGCTGCGATCTCCAGTGCGCGCTTGGATTGCACCTGGCCTTTCACTTCCCTCATATCAGGGTAGTGCGGCGCGACGACCTCGGTCTGCGGGACGAAGCGCGAAAGCGGCTCGTTGCCGGCAAGGTGGGCCGCGACCTGCAGCAGCGATTGGGCAGGATAGACCACTGCGTCTTCCACCAGCGCCGCCTCGGTGGCGTTCGCGGACGGCAGGATGAAGGCACGGCCGCTGTTTGCCGCGCGATAGGTCATGGCCAGCGCCCCCCGTATAGGACGCAACTCGCCGGTGAGCGCTAGCTCGCCTGCAAATTCATACTCCTGAAGTCGTTCGGGTGGGATCTGGCCGGAGGCGACGAGGATGCCAATGGCGATGGGCAGATCGAAGCGACCGCTCTCCTTGGGCAGATCGGCGGGTGCGAGATTGACGGTGATGCGGCGCGCGGGAAAGTCGAACTGGCAGTTCTGAAGGGCAGCGCGTACGCGGTCCTTGCTTTCCTTCACCTCTGCCTCGGGCAGACCGACGATGGCGAACTGGGGCAGGCCGTTGGCGAGATGCACCTCGACGGTGACCTGCGCCGCGTCCATGCCAGAAAGGCTACGACTGTATAGGACAGCCAGCCCCATGACGGTTTACTTCTTGTCTTCCAACGTGGCGAGACGTGCCTCCAGCTTGTCCAGTCGCTGCGCCAGCACTTCGTATTCCTCGCGAGTCACCAGGTCCAGCTTGGCAAACCCCTGTGCCAGCAGCGCACGGGCGTTCTTCTCGAAATCCTTGGCGGGGCTGTTGGCCACGACCTCGTTCAGTTTCGAGGACATCTCTTCAAAAAACTTGGGGTTCAGCATAGTGTGTATCTCCTGGATGGTGTGCGCTGGCAGTGTATCAAATCCGTCCGCACCACCGGTGTGCACAGCGCACGAATTTGGCGTGAAGCTGGTGCAATGCTCGCGCGCGACCATGGAGCGGCGCGGCTCGCAAAAGCCCGTCGTTACAGTGTTTCCAGGTGATGGCACAGATTCTGCTGTTAGGTTGACGTGGATGCTTGATCCCACTTCACTACTTAAACGGAAAGGAAACACCATGCTCAAGAAACACCTGCTTGCTGCCACCCTGGCTTCCTCCTTTGCCCTGCCGGCGATGGCTGACGATTTCACTCCCAGCGCCAACGTGAGCCTGGTGAGCGACTACCTCTATCGCGGCATCTCGCAGACCGGCGCCAGGCCCGCCATCCAGGGCGGCTTCGACCTCGCCCACAGCAGCGGCCTCTACATCGGGGCCTGGGGTTCCAGCATCAGCTGGCTGGGCGACGCAGGGGTGGCCTCTACCGCAGGGCTGGAGCTCGACACCTATGGCGGCTACAAGGGGGCTGCGGGCGACGTGGCCTACGACGTGGGCTTCCTGCGCTACAACTATCCCGGCACCTATGCAGCCGGTGCCGTGAAGGCCGATACCAACGAGATCTATGGTGCCGTGACCTACTCCATCGTCACCGCCAAGTACTCCTACAGCCTGGGCGACACCTTCGGCGTGCCCGATGCGAAAGGCACGAGCTACCTGGACATCAGCGCCAGCTACGCCATCCCCGACACCGGTGTGACGGTAGGGGCGCACTACGGCAAGCAGACCTTCAAGGGCTCCTCGGCCAAGTACCAGGCTGCAGTAGTCGCAGGCGATCCCACCTACGCCGACTACAAGCTGTCCGTCACCAAGGACTTCAGCGGCTACGTGCTGGGCCTGGCCTACAGCAGCACCAACGCCACTGCCTTCTACACCAGCCCGCAGAACAAGAAGCTGGGTAAAGGCACGGCCGTGCTGTCGCTGAGCCGTACGTTCTAAACCGAAGCGGGGCCACGCGCCCCGCCCAACAGAAGGAGATGCACACATGAAAATGGTCACCGCAATCATCAAGCCCTTCAAGCTCGACGAGGTGCGCGAGGCCCTGTCCGCCATCGGCGTGCAGGGCATCACGGTCACCGAGGTCAAGGGCTTCGGACGGCAGAAGGGGCACACGGAACTGTACCGCGGCGCGGAGTATGTCGTGGACTTCCTGCCCAAGATCAAGCTGGAAGCGGCCGTGAAGGCCGACATGCTGGATCAGGTCATCGAGGCCATCGAGAAATCCGCACAGACCGGCAAGATCGGCGACGGCAAGATCTTCGTGGCCGAGCTCGAACAAGTCATCCGCATCCGCACCGGCGAAGTCGGTCCGGAAGCACTCTAGGAGAAACGTCATGAAGAGATTGTTTGCCCTCTTTGCCCTGCTCGCGATGCTGTGCGGCCTGTCCGCCCCGGCCTTCGCCGACGAGGCAGTCCCCGCTGCCGCGGCAGCGACCACCGAGGCAGCGGCAGTTGCTGCTGCACCCGCCGCAGCCCCCGCTGCTCCTGCGGCAGTCCCGGCCCCCGTCCCCAACAAGGGCGATACCGCCTGGATGCTGACCGCCACCCTGCTGGTGATCATGATGTCCATCCCGGGGTTGGCCCTGTTCTACGGCGGCCTGGTGCGCAGCAAGAACATGCTGTCCATGCTCATGCAAGTGTTCAGCATCTTCGCGCTCATCACGGTGCTGTGGGCGATCTACGGCTACTCGCTGGCCTTCACCACGGGCAACGCCTTCATTGGCGGCTTCGACCGCCTGTTCCTGAAGGGCATCTTCGACCCGGCCACAGGCGCTGTGGCCAATGCGGCGACCTTCAGCAAGGGCGTGGTGATCCCCGAGTTCGCCTTCGTCGCGTTCCAGGCCACCTTCGCCGCCATCACCGTGGCGCTGATCGTGGGCGCGTTCGCCGAGCGCATGAAGTTCTCCGCCGTGCTGCTGTTCTCGGCGCTGTGGTTCACCGTTGCCTACCTGCCCATCGCGCACATGGTGTGGTTCTGGGCGGGTCCGGATGCCTACACCGACGCTGCTGCGGCCGAGGCGGCCAACGCCACCGCAGGCTGGCTGTTCCAGAAGGGTGCGCTGGACTTCGCGGGCGGCACCGTGGTGCACATCAATGCCGCCATCGCCGGTCTGGTCGGCGCCTTCCTGGTCGGCAAGCGCATCGGCTACGGCAAGGAGCCGATGGCGCCGCACAACCTGGTGATGACCATGCTGGGTGCATCTCTCCTGTGGGTGGGCTGGTTCGGCTTCAACGCGGGTTCCGCGCTGGAAGCGGGCGGCACTGCGGCTCTGGCCTTCGCCAACACACTGATCGCGACCGCTGCTGCGGTGCTGACCTGGCTGGCGGCCGAGTGGATGGTGAAGGGCAAGCCCAGCCTCTTGGGTGCGGCCTCGGGTGCGGTTGCAGGTCTGGTGGCCATCACCCCGGCCTGCGGCTGGGTGGGCATAGGCGGCGGCCTCATCATCGGCGCGCTGGCTGGCATGGTGTGCTTCTGGGGCGTGACCGGCTTGAAGAAGCTGCTGGGTGCTGACGATGCGCTGGATGTGTTCGGCATCCACGGCATAGGCGGCATCCTGGGTGCGTTGCTCACCGGGGTGTTCAACACCTGGGGCCTTGGTGGCACCGGCATCGTGGACTATGTGAACAACACCATCGTCGATACCTCCATCAGCAGCCAAGTGTGGGTACAAGCACAGGCGGTGCTGACCACGTTGGTCTGGTCCGGCGTGGCGGCCTTCATCTGCTACAAGATCGTGGATCTGACCATAGGCCTGCGCGTCAAGGAAGAAGACGAGCGCGAGGGGCTGGACACAACCAGCCACGGCGAGCGCGCCTACAACCAGTAACCGCAGCTCTCCTCCCGGAGCCTCCCCGGCTCCTTTCCCGGGGCACCGCGAGGTGCCCTTTTTTCGATGAACGGAGGTTCAAATGACAGGCGAGACGGAAAGACTGTTTTCTGCGACGGGACGGGTCTATGTGCTGCTGCGCAGGGAGACCGATCGCATGATAGACGTGGAATGGGTGGCTGCAGATGCCGCGTATGCGCGCGAAGTGGTCCAGCTGGCACGAACCACCGGCCAGCCCGAGCTGGCTGAACTCGCAGACCGCATCGAGAACCTGCATCCCTTGCTACGGCACGAGGCTGCCCCTGTTGCGGCGACACCGGCACGACCGGAAGAGAAATACCTGAACAGCCTGCGCTGACCGCCCTTGAGCCGTCATGCTTCTGGTGCCCAATCCGGCATTGCGCTGCGCGAGAAGCCGCTGCGGGAGAACTCGCGCGATGCCGACATGTAGTCCGAAAGCACGGACTGGGTGGACATGCTGAAACCGCGGTACAAGTCCACATCGTAGTCCGACATGCGTATCAGGTGTGCGGCCTCACCCAGGTCGTGGATGAACTCATCCCAGTTGGCATAGCGCTCGGCCACGTCCTTCTTCATCGCGCGCTCTATGACCGCTATCAGTTTGGGCGGCAGCTCCTTGCGATGTCTCTGGATGGGGATAATGGGGAAGTTCAGGATGGCTATGCGCGCATCGAAAGGGTTGTCCGCCTCGAAGGTGTTCTTGCCTGCGAGCAGCCGGTACAGCACAGCGCCCAGTGCATAGATGTCCGCGCGCTGGTCCAGCGGCTGGCCCTCTATCTGTTCCGGCGACATATAGGCCAGGCTGCCCGCCACCGTGGAGCCCAGCTCCATGGCTGGCACCGCACAGCCGAAATCGGTGAGCTTGGCAGTGCCGTTCGACTGCAGGATGATGTTCGCAGGCTTCACGTCGCGGTGGACCACACCGAGGTCCGCCGCGTAGCGCAGTGCGTTGGCGATCTGCTCGACGACCGCCAGCACGGTCTTGATCGGCAGCAGGGTGTCCGCGCTCTCGTGCTGGTCCAGCGATGCGCCATGCGCGTACTCCATAATGAGGTAGGCACCGCTCTTCTCCTGCAGGTCGGCCTCAAGCACGTGCACGATGTTCTTGTGCTGCATCTTCTTACCCAGCTCCACCTCGGTGAGGAACATCTTCTTGTGCACGTCGGACTGGAAGACCTTGCGGAACTGCTTAAGCGCCACCATGGCCAACGAGTCGTCGTGCATGGCCAGGTAGACGTTGGATGTCGCCCCTTCGCCCAACTGGCGCACGATGGAGTATTTGCCTATGCGGATGGGCGGCGGCTCTGCCATATGGATGCTTGTTCGATGGTCGGGCGATCACTGGGCTCTCGCGCAGTATAGAGTAGGCATGGGCCGAATTAGTTTCTTGCCCCCACAAACGAACAGGGCATCCGAAGATGCCCTGTCCTGTGGTGCCGTCAGATCAACGTGAATACGTCGCCATCCACTTGGCGAAGCCCAGCCTGTGGTTGTACAGCATGCCGCTGATCATGGCCGGACTGGCGTCCTCAGGGACGTTGAGCTTGTCCACCTTGAGTGCATGCACCGTGAAGATGTAGTGGTGCGGCTTGTCGCCCACCGGCGGACAGGCGCCGCCATAGCCGTGCTCACCAAAATCGTTGCGCCCCTGTTTCGCCCCGCGGGGCAGGGCCTCTTTGACCGCCGCTCCCGCAGGCAAGCTCGTCGCGTTGGCGGGTATGTCGTACACCACCCAATGCCACCAGCCGCTGCCCGTGGGCGCGTCGTAGTCGAAGACGGTGACCGCGTAGCTGCGCGTCCCCGCAGGAGCATCCTTCCACTCCAGCACTGGCGAAAGGTTCTCGCCGTTGCAGCCGAGACCGTTGTACTCCTGCACCTTGGTGATCCGGTGACTGGTCTTCATTTCAGGGTCCGGGCTGGTCAGCTCGAACGCCAGTACGTTGCCGGCAAACAGTATGGCCATGGCAAAACCTGCAACTCGTTTCATCTCTGTCTCCTATCCAAGAGTGACGTTGGTAATCCTGCTGGCTAGCGGAACACGATGGTCTTGTTGCCACAGACCAGCACTCTGTCTTCGACGTGATAGCGCAGGCCGCGTGAGAGCACGGTCTTCTCGATGTCGCGGCCGTAGCGCACGAGGTCGTCCACCGTGTCACCGTGGTCTATGCGTACGGTGTCCTGCTCGATGATGGGGCCTGCGTCCAGCTCATCGGTAACGTAGTGGCAGGTCGCACCGATCAGCTTCACGCCACGCTGGTACGCCTGGTGGTAGGGCCGGGCGCCGACGAAGGAGGGGAGGAAACTGTGGTGGATATTGATGACGCGCCCTGGATAGCGCTGGCACAGCCAGGGCGGCAGGATCTGCATGAATCGCGCCAGCACCATGGCGTCGCCACGATGCTTGTCGAACAGAGCCGCGATGTGCTGGAAGGCTTCTTCCTTGTTGGCCATGTCGACATGAATGAAGGGGATGCCATGCCATTCGACGAAGCTCTTCAGGTCCTCGTGATTGGAGATCACACAGGGGATATCCACCTGCAGTTCGCCGCTGCGCCACCGGTGCAACAGGTCGTCCAGGCAATGGTCCTGCTTGCTCACAAGCACCACCAGGCGCTTCTTGATGGCTGAATCGGCAAGTTGCCAGCTCATGTCGAATTCCTGGGCCAGCTTGGCGAAGCGCTTGCGAAACTCGTCCGCGTCGAAAGGCAGCGAATCTGCGCGTATCTCCTGGCGCATGAAGAAGCGCTGCGCTTCCTGCTCGGTATGGTAGCTCGCCTCGACGATAAAACCGCCGTGTTGTGCGATGAAGCTGGTGACGGCCGCGATGATGCCGGAGCGGTCAGGACAGGAGATGGTTAGAGTGTAGTTACGTACGCTGCTCATGATGGATCCGAATGTGTAGGCCGATTCTAACCAATTCGCGTCATAACAGGGATTCCGCGTGGATATGTGTATCGCCTAAAATACGCGCCCCGTTTCATCCATTTTGCAGTCAGATCATGTCATCGTCACCCAAGCACCAGATTCTTTGGATATATCTTCTCAGCATCGCGTGCACTCTGCTCGTCTCCCCTGCCGCAGTAGCCATCGTCAATGTGGAGCAGGCCATCATAGGCCGGCCCACCGAAGGGACGCACACCACCGTGGACTTGCTGTTCAACGGCGCAAACGGCAACACCGACAAGAGCAGCAACAAGGTGGACGTGCTGACCCTGCGCCAGCACGACACCCACACCGAGTTCCTCCAGCTGCAGTATGCCTACGGCAAGAGCCGGGGACAGGTAGACACCGACCGCGCCTTCGCACACCTGCGTCACCGCACGGCACTCACCCCAACATGGGCGGTAGAAGGCTTCGGCCAGGTGGGACGCGATCCCTTCGCCAGGCTCACGCAACGTGCCCTGCTGGGGGGCGGCGTGCGCTGGGTGCTGTTCGAGGAGGACCAAAAGACCGCCGGTTACCTGGGCTTCGGCGCGTTCCGGGAGCATGAGTTGCTCACCAGGAAAGCGGGCACCAGTGACCCCGAACGCTCACTCCTTTGGCGTGCCAATAGCTACCTGGTCTATAAGCGACAGATCAACGATCAAGTTCGCCTGTACAGCACCACCTATTACCAGCCTGCCTTTGCCGACTCTGGCGATTTCCGCATGCTGGAACAGGCGTCCGTGCTGGTGAAGCTGGCCGAGAAGCTGGATCTGAAGTTGAGCCTGGACCTCTCTTTCGATTCCAGGCCGCCGCAGACGGTGCACAAACGCGACATGCTCTACAGCACCGGCCTGGAGTTCTCCTTCTGACATCAGAGGAACTTATGTTCACCATTCCCTCGCTCTGGAACCTGCTGATCTCAACACTCGTGTTCTTCATCGCCGCCGCCTACCTCAGGCGTTATCTGGACGCTCAGGAGATACCCAAGGGCTTGACGCGTTCCATCCTGGTGCTGGTGCTCGCCAGCCTCGCGTCATGGGGAGCCGGAGCGGTGACGGACTGGGCAGAGGAACAAATGGAAGCTCCACCGGAAGCACAAAGCAAAGTGGAGACCGCTCCCTAGACGAAGTACATCAGTGCTTCTCGAAGCGGTCCGTGAGATCGGGCAGTTCCGGCGGTTCGGGGCGCTCCGGCATTTCCGGGACTTCCACAGCCCTTTCGACCTCGGGATGTTCGGTAGCATGCGCGCCTGCTTCTGCAGGATGTTGTTCTATGCCGACGCCTTCGTGCTTCGGTCGATCCGCCTTCTCGCCTCTTTCCTGGACCGCCTTCCTTTCCTCTGGCTCTGAGGAAACCCCTTCCTGCAGGGGAGCAGGGTTGGCCTCATAGAAGGTGGGCATCTCTTCCAGCAGGATCGGAAATTCCCTCTCGCTTCCGGTGTAGCCCACCTGGGCCGGATGGATGTCCACCTCGCCTTTCTCGGTCCTTATGAAGGTGATTCCCGAATTCACCTTGTCGTAGGTGCCGGGCGCATACCCTCCTGCATCGCCTGGCAGGATGACCACCGCCTCATGGTCCGTGCCGCGCACTCCTATGGTGGCGGTCGGCGTCTGGATGAGGTCGTTCTGCGGATAGGCGTGGCCTATCTTGCCAGTCACCATGCGCAGCGCGCCCTGATGCAACGCGAGCAGGCTGCCGTCCTTGTTGCCGCCCGTGTAGGTGTATCGGTCTATCTTCAGGCGAGTCTGCGACCGGATGGCGACGAGCGCTTCATCCGTCATCCTGAGCTGCACCTGGCCGGAATGCCCGGTCACCAGTGTCTCTCCCACGCAAACGGGATCACCCTTGGCGAGCAGCCTGGTCTTTCCATCGCGTTGCGCCTCGACGCTGCCCTGACTGGACGTCACGTAGCCAGCGAGCTGCATCTCGTCTTCGCTGCGCACCCCGGTTCCGCCCATGCCAGTGCCTCGCGCGACCGCGCCCGTGCCACCCATGCCGGTGCCGCTGCGACAAACGACGGCCCCTGCCGTTCCACTGGAAGCGACCAGCACCCCCAACAGCAACAGCGCGACGACACGCGTGCTATTTGCCAGTGTCCTCATTGGATGTCTCCACTTCGCTGTAGTGATACACGCCGAAGTTGGTGCGGTGTACCGCATCCGCCTTACCCTGGTCGCGCTTCTGCAGCTCGGCCGCCCTCTTGTTGACCGCGTGCAACGCACGCATGGCAACCGTACGCGAGTATTCCGCCAGCTCGGTGCTGGAGTCCATACTCAGTTTGTCGTAGAACACACAGCGCTCGAGGAAGGGCGGTTGCCCCCCTGCCAGGTTGTGGACAGTCGCTGCGAGGTGGTCGTGGATGTTCTGCCCAAGGTAGTAGTGCTTCTCCTCTGCATCCTGAGGCTGCGCGAAGGCGTCCGCTGCGAGGTGCACATAGTCGTTGTCATCCAGTGTGACCACGCCCTGCCGCAGCCACTCGTCCAGCACCACGCGCGCGCGGAAATCCTTGCTGACGGACTGCACGAGCGATTCGAAGGAGCGGCTCTCGCCCTTGTTGGACAGGCGCGGCAGCGGGATAGGCGCCCCTTGCTCATCCAGGTAGTCAGGGCTGCCGCTCCAGATGGTGAGCACCAGCGCGCTCATGGACGCGTGCTGGGAGAGGTTGATCTCGGCGACCTGCTCGGTGCGCAGGCGATTGACCTCGCGGCGCTGGATGCCGGTCAGGAGGCTGATGCGGCTGTCGGTCTGGGGCTTGGCATCCAGCTTGAATTCCTCTTCGGCCACTTTGACATAAGCCGACTTGACCAGGTTGCAGAAGGCCTGGAAGGGGATGCCGTTGGCCAAGAGCAGGCGAACCAACGGCCGCAGTATGTAGCTGATCGCAGCCACCATGGTCGTCTGTGATTCGCCTGCGGAGATGCTCTGGTTCTTCATTTGATTGCGCCCTTTCAAGACTCGGACTCAGCCTAACACAAAAAACGCTTGACGTGTGTAAAAAACACACGTACAGTGCGATTGCGTGTGCAATCTGCACGCGTCATGTTGATGCGAGAAATCGTTTGAACATGTCGTCGAACCTTATGCACAATGTATCGGGTTCAATTTCACAGCAAATTGAAAGGAGTACATCATGTCCAAGCGCAAGAATGTAGTCACCCTGATCACCGCGTTGATCCTGGCTAGCGGCTCCGAGATCGCATATTCCGCTACTGCTACGGTCACGGCGCCGACAGCGACCACGCCGACTCCTGCAGCTGCGCCTGCGCCCGTGGCTAAGGCCCCGGCAGCCGCCCCCGTGACCGCGGCCAATATGCCAGGCCGCCACGTGGAAGTTCCGGGACACCACATTGAGGTGCCTGACGCTGACGACCTGGCTGGGCATGTCGAGCATGCCGAGATCCCCGAGCCGCCCGAAGCACCCGAGGTCCACTCCATGGAAAGGCCAGAAGCTCCCGAGTCTCGCTGATCAGTGATTAGAGGAGGGTTGATCATGAAGCACGCCATATTCACAACTGTACTCATCGTCGCCTTCGTTACCTCCTTCGTTCAACTGGCGCACGCGGAGTCGGAAGGGAAGTTCAGCCTGGAGACAGGTATGGACGTCAATTCCGGCAAATATGGCAGAACCGAGTCCACCGATATTCTGTACGTCCCGGTCACCGGGCGATATCAGGGAAGGTCATGGAGTTTCAAGCTGACCATCCCCTACCTGCAGATCACCGGCCCGGGCAACGTGATCAACGGCGTAGGTCTGACTGGCGCTGCCGCCACCGCCCGCACCACCCAGTCTGGTATGGGTGACGTGGTGGTAGCTGCCAGCCATACCACATACAACGACAGCGCATCGGGGGTGATGGTCAACCTGACCGGCAAGATCAAGCTGGGAACTGCGGACAGCACCAAGGGGCTGGGCACCGGCCAGAACGATTACGCCTTCCAGGCCGACCTCTATCGGGTACGGCACGACCTCACCGCCTTCGGTACCTTGGGCTATCGCTTGTACGGCAGCCCTGTGGCGTACACGCTCAACAACGTCTTCTACGGCTATTTCGGCGGCAGCTACAAGTTCAGCCAGGCAAGCAGTGGTGGCCTCATGTTCAACTTCAGCGAGAAGGTGGTCAGCACCGGCTCGTCGCATGCCGAAGCGATCGTCTTCGCCAGCCACAAGCTGGGTGAGGAATGGAAAGCCCAAGGCTATGTGCTGAAGGGCTACACCAACAGCGTCCCCGACTGGGGTGCCGGGGCCAACATCACTTACATCTTCTAGGGTGCGTCCGCGCCTAAAGGAATTCCTGCGGCACCTGTTCCGCAGCGACGCTTTCTTTCCACAACACCGACATGATGTGCGATGCCTGCTCGGCATCGCCGCTGGTGTAGAACTGTGCGGTTGCGCCACCACCCGCGCGCCCGGGCAGCTCGGCCTGGATGCGGCGCCGCAGCTGGCGTGCCACGGCTGAACCGGTGTCTATGAGAGCGACGCCATCGCCCACCACCTCCCGGATCAACGGTGCAAGGAAGGGATAATGGGTGCACCCCAGGATGAGGGTGTCCGCTCCCCGCGCCAGCAGCGGCGCGGTATAGCGTCTGATGAGCTCGCGCGTCCATGCACTGTGCAGTTCACCCAGCTCCACCTGCTCGACGAGGCCGGGACACCCTTGGGTGACGATCTCGACGTTGCCGGCGTATTTCTCCAGCAGCGCGGCGAAGCGCGCACTCTCCAGCGTGCCTATGGTCGCCAGCACGCCGACCACACCGCTCTTCGTCGCAGCCACGGCCGGTTTGACGGCAGGCTCCATGGCCACGATGGGGATGTCGAACTGGCTGCGCAAAGTTGCGGCGGCGGCGGCGGTGGCGGTGTTGCAGGCGATGACGATGGCATCCGCCCCTTGTGACACAAGGAAACGGGTGATGGCGAGCGAGCGACGCTCGATGTATTCAGGTGACTTGTCGCCGTAGGGCACATGGCCCGAGTCCGCGACGTAGATCAGGCGTTCTTCAGGCAGCGTCTCGCGGATGTGGTGGAGGACGGACAGCCCGCCCACACCCGAATCGAAGACGCCGATCGCTCCTGCAGACTGCATGGTTGGCTATTCCGCCATCTGGTCGCGCAGGAATTCTTCGTACGTGCCGTGATAGTCGTTCACGCCCTTGGCCGAGATCTCGATGATGCGCGTGGCCAGCGAGCTCACGAACTCGCGGTCGTGGCTGACGAACACCAGCGTGCCCTTGAATTCCAGCAGCGCGGTGTTGAGCGACTCGATGGATTCCATGTCCATGTGGTTGGTCGGCTCGTCCATCAGCAGCACGTTGGTCTTAGCCAGCATCAGCTTGCCGAACATCATGCGGCCCTTCTCGCCGCCGGACAGCACCTTCACGTTCTTCTTCACCTCGTCACCGCCGAACAGCAAGCGACCGAGCGTGCCGCGCACCACCTGGTCGTCATCGTGCGGACCGCGGCAGTCGGTCATCCAGTCGGTCAGCGTCTTGTCCTTGGCGAACTCGTGCGCGTGGTCCTGTGCGTAGTAGCCGAGTTTGGCCTTTTCCGCCCATTTCACGGTGCCGGTGTCCGGCTCCAGGTCGCCTGCGAGGATGCGCAGCAGCGTGGTCTTACCGATGCCGTTGGGGCCAATGATGGCGACCTTCTCGCCTGCATCGATGCGGAAATTGACGTTGGAGAAGAGCATGCGGTCGAAGCCCTTGGCCATCTTCTGCACTTCGACGGCGGTGCGGTGCAGCTTTTCGCGCTCGTCGTATTCGAAGCGGATGAACGGATACTGGCGGCTGGAAGGCTTGAATTCCTCGATCTTAATCTTGTCGATCTGGCGCGCACGCGAGGTGGCCTGCTTGGCCTTGGAGGCGTTGGCCGAAAAGCGGGCCACGAAGGCGCGCAGTTCGGCGACCTTTTCCTTGGCCTTGGCGTTGTCCGCCGCCTGTTGCTCGCGCGCCTGCGTGGACGCCATCATGTAGTCGTCGTAGTTGCCCGGATACACGGTGATCTTGCCGTAGTCGAGGTCGGCCATGTGCGTGCACACGCTGTTCAGGAAGTGACGGTCGTGCGAGATGATCACCATGGTGGAGTTGCGGGCGTTGAGCACGTCTTCCAGCCAGCGGATGGTGTTGATGTCCAGGTTGTTGGTCGGTTCGTCCAGCAGCAGGATGTCCGGATTGGAGAACAGCGCCTGCGCCAGCAGCACTCGCAGCTTGAAGCCGGGCGCGACTTCGCGCATCGGGCCCTGGTGCAGTTCGATGGCGATGCCCACGCCCAGCAGCAGCTCGCCGGCGCGCGCTTCTGCGGTGTAGCCGTCATATTCGGCAAAGGTCGCCTCCAGGTCGGCGGCGCGCATGTAGTCCTCTTCGCTGGCATCGGGGTTAGCGTAGATTGCATCGCGCTCGGACATCGCCTCCCACATTTCGGCATGGCCCATCATCACCACGTCCAGCACGCGCTTGTCTTCGTAGGCGAACTGGTCCTGGCGCAACTTGCCGAGGCGCTCGTTCTTGTCCAGCATCACTTCGCCGGAGGATTGCTCCAGATCGCGACCGAGGATCTTCATGAACGTGGACTTGCCACAGCCGTTGGCGCCGATGAGGCCGTAGCGGTTGCCGTCGCCGAATTTGACTGAGACGTTCTCGAACAGGGGCTTGGCCCCGAATTGCATGGTGATGTTGGCTGTGGAAAGCATGGTGAGACCTTAAAACGAAGGCGCGCATTCTACCACCGCCCGCCCCCTGCCCGTTCAATCGGCTAGAATGCCCGTATCGTTTCTCGCAGGCAGCCCATGGTTCCGCATCTCACCACCGCCCTCAAGGGCCCCTTGCTCGACCTCGAGCACCGCTTCCTGAACGGGCAGCACAACATCGAACGCTGGTTCCGCACGCAGTGGCTGGAACACACCATCCCGTTCTACAGCTCGGTGGACCTGCGCAACAGCGGCTTCAAGCTGGCACCGGTGGACACCAACCTGTTCCCCGGCGGCTTCAACAACCTCAATCCCGATTTCCTGCCCTTGTGCGTGCAGGCGGCACAAAGCGCCATCGAGAAGATCTGCCCCGAGGCGCGCGGGGTGCTGCTCATCCCGGAGAACCACACGCGCAACCGCTTCTACCTGCAGAACGTGGCACAGCTCGCGCTGATCCTGCGCAGCGCAGGGCTGCAGGTGCGCATCGGCAGCCTGCTGCCCGAGATCGCCCAGCCGACTACGCTGGAGCTGGAGGGTGGAGCCTCGCTCACGTTGGAGCCCATCGTGCGTAGAGGCAACCGGCTGAGCATGGCAGACGGCTTCGACCCCTGCGTGGTGCTGCTCAACAACGACCTGTCGGCCGGTGTGCCGGACATCTTGAAGAACCTGGAGCAGAACGTGTTGCCACCGCTGGAGGCGGGCTGGACGACGCGCCGCAAGTCGCAGCATTTTGGCGCCTATAACCGCATGGCGCAGGAATTCGCACAATTACTGGGCATAGATCCGTGGCTCATCAACCCGTATTTCGCGGTGTGCGACCAGGTGGACTTCCATGCGCACGGCGGCGAGGACTGCCTGGCCGCGCAGGTGGACTCCGTGCTGACCAAGATACGCACTAAGTACGACGAGTACGGCGTGAAGGACGAGCCCTTCGTCATCGTCAAGGCCGATGCCGGCACCTACGGCATGGGCGTGATGACGGTGAAGAGCGCCGAAGAGATGCGCCATCTCAACCGCAAGCAACGCAACAAGATGGCGGTGGTGAAGGAAGGGCTGGAGGTGCACAACGTGCTGGTGCAGGAAGGCGTCTACACCTACGAGAACATTGAAGGTGCCGTGGCTGAGCCCGTGATCTACATGGTGGACCACTTCGTGGTCGGCGGCTTCTACCGCGTGCACACCGGGCGCGGTGTGGACGAGAACCTCAACGCGCCGGGCATGAGCTTCTCGCCGCTCGCCTTCGAATCCTGCTGCGCTTTCCCCAATCCAGACTGTGCGCCCGACGACACCCCCAACCGCTTCTATGCCTACGGCGTGGTGGCCAGGCTGGCCATGCTGGCCGCATCAGTGGAGTTGGAGGAAATGAATGGATAAGTGCCCAGTTTGTTTTGGTGACGCAACGACCAAGTCGCTGGAGCAATCTGCCTTAGATCAAATTAGTTGCCCTCGTTGCGGGAAGTTTCGAATCGATGAGTTGGCCAAACAGCCCCTGCTGACCGCATTAGCAAATGATGAAAGAAAGATTGCCAATGCAAGCGGCTGGGTTCGGGAGTATCCAGACGTATTGGTTACTTTGGAGACCGTAGGCAAATTGGGAGTGTTGCCTACCCCTAATTACGGGGAGAAGAAAAGGAAACTTCTAGAGTTCTTTCAACGGCACTCGGTGACTCTTGGGCAGCACATAGTACTGGATGGCAGTACCATGAACGTTCTTGTAGCCTCGACGTGGTGCGCCAACTCAAACGAAGTTGGTTTCTTATTAGCCGCTTCCATAAGCGACGAATTGGTTGAAAAACGTGCAGGGACACAATATCGGCTCACGGCAAAAGGCTACGATTACTTGGCACAACTTGTCGTCAACCCGACAAGCCAAATTGGCTTCTGTGCGATGTGGTTTGATGACAGCGTGAATCCCCTTTGGGACAAGGCTATTGAGCCTGCCATTCGGGATGCCGGTTACCAGCCGCTTAGAATAGACAAGAAGGAACACGCCAACCGCATTGACGATGAAATCTTTGCGGATATCCGACGCAGCCGTTTTGTGGTTGCAGATTTCACTCATGGAGAAAGTGGAGTTCGTGGTGGAGTGTACTTTGAGGCTGGCTTCGCCCAAGGATTAGGTTTGCACGTTATATGGATTTGCCGCCAGGACGTGCTTGCCACAGACAAACTGCATTTCGATGTTCGGCAATTCAACTTTCTTGAATGGACGGATGAGAACCTCATCGACTTCAAACACCGCCTGCAAAGGCGGATTGAAGCGATTCTTGGACGCGGTTCATGGAGACCCGAGTAGTCGTGGTCTATCGAATTTTTCGGGTACTCACAGTCCTGTTACTCGCCGCTTGCAGCAAGGAAGCGACCTACCAGGAACAAGGCTACGTCTTTGGCACGCTGGTGGAAGTCAGCGTGTATGGCGGCGACGAGGCACAGGCGAAGCAGGGCATATCCGCCGTCATGCGCGAATTCCAGCGCCTGCATAACATGCTACACGCATGGCAGCCTTCCGAACTCAGCCAACTTAACACCGCCATCGCACAGGGCAAGAGCATGGTGGTCACGCCTGAGCTCGCGGCCATGCTCAAGGATGCAGCGCAGCTTTCCGCGCAGTCCGAAGGCGCGTTCAACCCGGCCATAGGCGGCCTGATCCAGGCCTGGGGCTTCCAGGCGGACGATTTCAAGGCCGTGCTGCCCGACGAGAAGAAGATAACGGCGCTGGTGAAGGCGAACCCGCGAATGAGCGACCTGGTGTTCGACGGCGAGCGCGTGGGCAGCCGCAACCGCGCAGTCAAGCTCGACCTCGGTGGCTACGCCAAGGGCTATGCGCTGGACCGCGCGGCCGCCATCTTGAAGCAGCAGGGCATCCGTAACGCGCTTATCAACATCGGCGGCAACGTGCTGGCGCTGGGCGCGCACGGCGACCGCCCCTGGCGCGTAGGCATACAGCACCCGCGCAGACCCGGCGCAATCGCCACGCTGGCGTTGGCCGACGGCGAGGCCATAGGGACATCGGGCGACTACCAGCGCTACTTCGAGCTGAATGGCAAGCGCTACTGCCACCTCATAGACCCGCGCACCGGGCATCCCGTGCAAGGCGTGCAGGCGGTCACCATCCTCACCCATGGCACGCGCGCGGGATTGCTGTCGGACGCGTCGTCCAAGCCGCTCTTCATCGCTGGTACTTCCGGCTGGCGCGCCGCCGCAAGCAGGATGGGACTGGAAGAGGCGCTGCTGATCGACGGCGAAGGTGCGGTTCACCTCACCGCCGCCATGCGGAAGCGGCTAGAATTCACCGACAGCAAGAACACCCGCGTCACCGAACCATGAGCGGCAAAGACCCCCTGCAGGAGAACATACGGCGCACGGCTGGCCTCCATGCGCTCCGGCAGATACGCGACATCGTGGACAGGGAGAATGCGGACGACGAATCCAGGGCACGCATGCTGCGCCGGCTGTTGCGCTACGGCTGGCTGGTGTTGCTGCTCGTCGGGGTGTTGCTCGCACGTTTACTGGGAGTGATCTGATGGCAGGGATACTGGTGGTAGCGCACAACATGCTCGGCGAAAGCCTGGTGGATTGCGTCAAGCATGTGCTGGGCAGCGTGCCCTCCAACCTCAGGGTGCTCTCTGTGTACGCGCAGGACGACCCGCAGCAGAAGCTCGCAGAGGGGCGCGCACTGGTCAGGGAGCTCGACAGCGGCAAGGGGGTGCTCATCCTCTCCGACATCTACGGCGCGACGCCCAGCAACGTGGCGCGCCAGCTGTGCCATGCCGAGCACGTGATGGGCGTGGCCGGGGTGAACCTGCCCATGCTGCTGCGCGTAGTGTGCTACCCCAACAAGACCATGCCGGAGCTCGCCAAGATCGCGCTCGAAGGGGGGCGCGAGTGCATAGTCACCATGAGCCCGGAAACCCCGTAGGCGCCCCGCCCAATCGTTTCGACAAGGAATAAGAATGCAGAAACAGGACGCACAGATCATCAACAAGCTCGGCTTGCACGCACGCGCCTCGGCCAAACTGACCCAGCTCGCTTCACAATTCCCCTGCGAGGTGTGGCTGTCGCGCAACGGCAAGCGCATCAACGCCAAGAGCATCATGGGCGTGATGATGCTGGCCGCCGCCAAGGGCTCCACGGTGACCGTAGAGACAAACGGCGAACGCGAGGAAGACGCGATGACGGCGCTGCTCGCGCTCATCAACGACTACTTCGGGGAAGGTGAATGAGCTTTACGATACACGGGCTGCCAGTCTCCAGCGGCATCGCCATAGGCCATGCCCATCTGGTGTCACACACCTCGCTGGAGGTGGTGCATTACGTGCTGCCCAAGCACCTGGTGGCCGAGGAGGTCGCGCGCCTGGACGATGCGCTGCGCGTCACGCGCAACGAACTGACCGGGCTGCGCGCCAACCGCCCGCAGCAGGCGGCGGCGGAATTCGACGCCTTCCTGGACCTGCACCTGATGATCCTCGGCGACGAGCACATCAGCCACGCCGCGCGCGAGCTCATCAAGGAAGAGCAGTGCAACGCGGAATGGGCACTCAAGACGCAGATGGATGCGCTCATCGCGCAGTTCGAGGCGTTCGACGACGCCTATCTGCGCGAACGCAAGACCGACGTCATCCAGGTGGTGGAGCGCGTGCTCAAGGTGCTCAGCGGCCACCCCGGCCACGTGCCGCCCACGCCGCATCACGACCAGGAGATGGTGCTGGTGGCGCACGACGTGAGCCCCGCTGATCTCATCCAGCTCAAGCCGCACCAGTTCTGCGCCATCCTCACCGACCTGGGTGGTGCCACCTCGCACACCGCCATCGTGGCGCGCGGCCTGAACACGCCCTGCGTGGTCGGCCTGCACCACGCCCGCGAGCTCATCAAGGACCGCGACATGCTCATCGTGGACGGCGAGCAGGGCGTGGTCATCGTCAATCCGGACAAACAGCTGCTGGCCGAATACAAGCTGCGCCAGAGCCAGTGGGTGCTGGAACGGCAGAAGCTCAAGCGCCTGAAGACCGCGCGCGCCGTCACGCTGGACGGTGCCGAGGTCGAGCTGCAGGCCAACATCGAGGTGCCGACCGACGTGGCGGATGTGAAGGAGAACGGCGCGACCGGCATAGGCCTGTTCCGCAGCGAGTTCCTTTTCCTCAACCGCGAGACCCTGCCCAACGAAGAGGAGCAGTTCGAGGCCTACCGCACGGTGCTGAAGGGCATGGGCAACCTGCCGGTGACCATACGTACTTATGACTTGGGCGCGGATAAACAGCTCAAGGGCGTGACCCGCGTGGCGAGCAACCCGGCGCTGGGCTTGCGTGCCATCCGCCTGTGCCTGGCCGAGCCGCAGCTCTTCCGCACGCAGTTGCGTGCGCTGCTGCGCGCTTCGGTGCACGGCAACCTCAAGATACTGGTGCCCATGCTGTCGGGCGCGTCCGAGATCAACCAGACCCTGCACCTGATAGAGGGGGTGAAACACGAGCTGGCCGCGCAAGGCATCGCCTACAACCCCAACGTGCCTGTCGGCGGCATGATAGAGATCCCCGCGGCGGCACTCGCGCTCAACGCCTTCGTCAAGAAGCTGGATTTCCTGTCGGTGGGTACCAACGACCTCATCCAGTACACGCTGGCCATAGACCGCACGGACGAAGAGGTGGCACATCTCTATGATCCGCTGCACCCTGCGGTGTTGCTGTTGCTATCGCACATCATCAGCGGTGCGAACAAGGCTGGGGTCCCCGTCTCGGTGTGCGGCGAGATGGCCGGCGAACACGCCTACACCCGCTTGCTGCTCGGCTTGGGTCTGCGCCAGTTCTCCATGCATCCGGCCCAGCTGCTGGGCACGAAGCAACGCGTGCTGACGACCAGCCTGCCGGAGATCGCTGCCCTCACCCAGAAGATCCTGCGCGCCGATGACCCGATCAAGATCCGCGACCTGCTGGACAAGCTGAACGCGGCCTAGTCGGCGTAGCCCTTCACCTCCAGCGACACCAGGCCCGCGCGTATCGTGGCCTCGTCCAGCGCGGGCGAGCACAGCTCGATGAAGCGATACGCATAACTGCGCAGGTAGTGGCCGCGCCGGAGCGCGATGTAGGTGGTGTTCGCGCCGAACAGGTGCTCGCACTTGAGCAGACGCAGGTCGCTGTCCTTGGCCGGGTTGAACGCCATCGAGGCGATGATGCCTATGCCCATGCCCAGCTCCACATAGGTCTTGATCACGTCCGCATCCAGCGCCGACATCACGATGTCCGGTGCGATGCCGGCATCGGCGAAGGACCGGTCTATCTTGGCGCGGCCGGTCAGCCCTTCGTGATAGGTGACGATGGGATAGCGGGCGATGTCCTGCAAGGTCAGCTCGGACAGTCTTTCCAGCGGGTGCCCGGCGGGCACGATCACTGCGTGGTGCCATGAGTAGTACGGAAAGGAATCCAGGCGGGTCACGTCGTGCAGGGCCTCGGTGGCCACGCCTATGTCCGCCTCGCCGTTCAAGAGCATGCTCACGATCTCGTTGGGCCCGGCTTGCTGCAGCTTGAGATGCACCTTGGGAAAGGCCTTCTTGAACTCGGTGATGACCGGCGGCAGCGAGTAGCGCGCTTGCGTATGCGTGGCGATCACGGTGAGCTGGCCCTCGTCGCGCTTGCTGTACTGCTCCACCAGGTTCTTGATGTTGTTGGCGTCGAGCAGGATGCGCTCGACGATCTCCAGCAGCTCGCGCCCGGGGTCGGTGAGGCCGAGCAGACGCTTGCCCTTGCGAACGAAGAGCTCCACGCCCAGTTCGTCCTCCAGGTCCTTGATGTGCTTGGATACGCCGGACTGCGAGGTGTACAGCGCGTTGCCGACCTCGGTGAGGTTGAAGTTGTGGCGTGCCGCTTCGCGGATGATGCGTAGTTGCTGGAAGTTCATGCGGCAGCTCCTTCAAACACCTTGTACTGGCGCGGACGGATGTACACTCTGTCGCCGCCCGCCAGAGGTGCCGCGTCGAATCTTTCGCGGCTCAATTCGATCTCGATGAACTCGCTGCTGTTGTCTGCCGCCACTTCCACACGCACGATGGAACCGATGGCGCGTACCAGTTTCACTTCCACCGGCAAGGCGGTGTCGTCCTGCGCGATGCGGCTGATGTCGATGTCGTGCGGGCGCACATAGGCCACAGCGTCGCCATGCTCGTTGGTCCACGGCGCATGGTCGCGGCTGTGGAACAGGTTCACGTTGCCGATGAACTGGTAGACGAAGGGCGTGGCAGGTGCGGCATACACCTCGTCCGGCGTGCCGACCTGCTCTATCTTGCCTTTGTTCATCACCACCACGCGGTCGGCCACTTCCAGCGCCTCTTCCTGGTCGTGGGTGACGAAGATGCTGGTGACGTGCAGTTCGTCGTGCAGACGGCGCAGCCAGCGGCGCAGTTCCTTGCGCACCTGCGCATCGAGCGCGCCGAACGGTTCGTCCAGCAGCAGTATCTTCGGCTCGACGGCGAGTGCGCGCGCCAAGGCGATGCGCTGGCGCTGTCCGCCGGAGAGCTGCGCTGGATAACGGTCATGCAGGAAATCCAGTTGCACCAGGTTCAGCAACTCATGCACGCGGCGCTTGATCTCTGCCTCGTTCGGACGCTCTTTCTTGGGCTTCACGCGCAGGCCGAAGGCGACGTTCTCGAACACGGTCATGTGGCGGAACAGGGCGTAATGCTGGAACACGAAACCGACACTGCGTTCGCGTGCATCGCGCTGCTGCACATCTTCGCCGTGGAACAGCAGCTTGCCGGAATCGGCCAACTCCATGCCGCCAATGATGCGCAGCAGCGAAGTCTTGCCGCACCCGGAAGGGCCCAATAACGCTAACAACTCGCCGCTGTTCACTTCCAGGTTGATGTTGTCCAGCGCTTTGTAAGTGCCGAATTGCTTGTTCAGGTTCTCGATGGTGATACTCATCAGTGTGCTCCATGCAAAGGTTCGCCGCTGCGTTTTGCCTGCCACTCGACCAGGGCTTTCACCAGCAAGGTGACCAGCGCCAGCAGGGCCAACAGCGATGCCACGGCAAAGGCCGCGACGAAGTTGTATTCGTTGTAGAGGATCTCGACATGCAGCGGCATGGTGTTGGTCAGGCCGCGGATATGGCCGGACACCACCGACACCGCGCCGAACTCGCCCATGGCGCGTGCGTTACACAGGATCACGCCGTACAGCAGGCCCCATTTGATGTTGGGTAGCGTCACGCGCCAGAAGGTCTGCCAGCCGGACGCACCTAGCGAGATGGCGGCCTCCTCTTCCTCCTTGCCCTGCGCCTGCATCAGTGGGATCAGCTCACGGGCGATGAAGGGGAAGGTGACGAAGATGGTGGCGAGCACGATGCCGGGCACGGCGAAGATGAGCTTGATGTCGTGCGCCTGCAGCCAGGGGCCGAACCAGCCTTGCGCACCGAACAGCAGCACGTACACCAAGCCCGACACCACCGGGCTGACCGCGAACGGCAGGTCGATCAGGGTGATGAGCAGGCTCTTGCCCTTGAATTCGAACTTGGCGATGGCCCACGCGGCCGCGATGCCGAACACCAGGTTCGCCGGCACCGCGATGGCCGCTGCGATGAAGGTGAGCTTGATCGCCGACCAGGCGTCCGGCTCCTTCAGCGCCCCGACATACAGCTCCCAACCCTTGCTGAACGCTTCCGCGAACACCGCGACCAGCGGCAGGCCGAGGAAGAGCAAAAGGTAAACGAGTGCGACGCCGACCAGCAGCAACGTGACGCCCAGCGATTCCTGTGTCGAGATTCTCTTCTGTACGGAACGGCCAGCCATCATCGGGCTCCTCTTCTTGAAGACCACCACTGCAGAGCGTTGATCGCCAGCAGCAGGGCGAACGAGATCACCAGCATCGCCACGGCGATGGCGGTCGCCCCCGCGTAGTCATACTGTTCCAGCTTGGAGACGATGAGCAGCGGCGCGATCTCGGAGATGAAGGGCATGTTGCCCGCGATGAAGATCACCGAACCGTATTCCCCGATGGCGCGCGCGAAAGCCAGCGCGAAACCCGTGAGCAATGCAGGGAAGATGGCCGGGAAGATCACGCGCCGGAACACGTCCCAGCGTCCCGCACCCAGGCTGGCCGCGGCCTCTTCCACCTCGGCCTCGACGTCGGCCAGCACCGGCTGCACGGTGCGCACCACGAAGGGCAGGCCGATGAAGGTGAGCGCGACCACGATGCCTAGCGGCGTGTACGCCACCTTGATGTCGTGCGCTGCGAAGTACTGGCCCAGCCAGCCGTTGGGCGCATACAGCGTGGCCAGGGTGATGCCGGCAACCGCCGTGGGCAGCGCGAACGGCAGGTCCACCAGGGCGTCGATGAGGCGCTTGCCGGGGAAGGAGTAACGAACCAGCACCCAGGCCACCACCAGCCCGAAGAAGGCGTTGACCAGCGCCGCGGCGAAAGAGGTCACGAAGGTCACGCGCAGCGCAGCCAGTACGCGCTCACCCGTGACCACGTCCCAGAAACCGCCCCAGCCCAGCGTCGCCGTCTTGAAGAACAGGGCGGACAGCGGGATGAGCACGATCAGAGAGAGATAGAGCAGCGTGAACCCCAGCGCCAGATTGAAGCCGGGCAGCACGCTGTGTGCTTTGAAACGAGACATCGCTTATTCCTGTGATTGGATAAGCAGGCAGTCTATAGATGGAACTATAGATATAAAAATGAATAATTCTTATTTCTATAGCAGGAAATGGAATAAGCGACACCCCTTACCCGGGGCGTCATCAGGATGTTCAGCCGCAGGAACTTTCGGATGAGAGGCTTTCCTTGACTGGCAACGGCTGCTGCGCGGCAGGTTTCGCCTGGGGGAGGGGCTGGATCCGCCGCTCGACATAGGCCTTCACGGCTGCGCCCAGGATGGCTGCCGGCAGGAAGGCCCACAGCTCCCAATTGGGGGAAGCGATCAGCGCGATGGCAGGGCCCGGGCAGTAACCGCTGATGCCCCAGCCCACGCCGAACAGGATGGCACCCAGGACGAGCGGACGGTCTATGCGCGTCTCCTTCGTGACAAAGAAACGCTCGGCGAGGAGCGGCTTCTCCATGCGCAGGATGAAGCGGAAGCTCAGCAGCGTGACGCCCACTGCGCCGCCCAACACGAACAACAGGCTGGCATCCCATGCGCCCGCCATGTCCAGGAAGTTGAGCACCTTCTCCGGGTGCGTCATGCCGGACAACGCGAGGCCGAAGCCGAACACCATGCCTGCCAGCCAGCTTGCGAGGTTGCGTTTCATCATGCCACCCCCAGCAGGTGACGCACCACGAAGGTGGTGACGATGGCCGCACCCAGGAAGACCAGCACCGCGACCAGCGAGCGCAGCGACAGTCTGCCCAGCCCGCACACGCCATGACCGCTGGTGCAGCCGTTGCCCAGCGACGTGCCATAGCCGACCAAGAAGCCGCCTATGACCAGCAAGGCCACGGGGAAGTCGGCGCGCGCCTCGGGGGCGCCGCCGTAGATGGCGTAATACAGCGCAGCACCGCCCACCACGCCGACCAGGAACAGTACGCGCCACAGCGTATCGGCCGACTTGTCGAAGGACAAGCGCCACAGCATGCCGCTGATCCCCGCCAGCCTGCCGTTGAGCCACAGCAGCAGCGTGGCGGAGAGCCCTATGAATGCACCGCCCAGAAGGGCGGGCAGGAAAGTATCGAAGCCGTTAGCCATATGAGTCCTTAAACGAAGGCGCGCATGTTAGTGACGATGGCGAGTCGCATCAAGCCGCGTTCATTTCCTGGTATAGATCTGGTCGAACACGCCGCCGTCCTTGAAATGCTCTGCCTGCGCCTGTTTCAGGCTGCCGAACACCTCATCCACCGTGAAGAGCTTGAGGGGCGGCAGGGTCTTGACGTACTTCTTCGCCACCTTCGCATCACGCGGACGCAGCTCGAACTGCGCGGCGAGGTCCTGCGCTTCGGGCGAATACAGGTACTGTAAGTAGGCCTCGGCCACCTTGCGCGTGCCACGCTTGTCCACCACCTTGTCCACCACGCTCACCGGCAGGTCGGCCACGACGCTGACCGGCGGATACACGAGGTCGAACTTGTCCGCGCCGTATTCCTGCTTGATGAGCCCGACCTCGTTCTCGAAGGTCACCAGCACATCACCTATCTCGCGCTGCACGAATGTCGTGGTCGCAGCGCGGCCGCCGGTCTCCAGCACCGGCACGTTGGCGAATATCTTCGCGACCAGGTCCTTCGCCTGCTCAGGCTTGCCGCCCTGCTTGATCACCGAGCCCCAGGCCGCAAGGTAGGCATAGCGCCCGTTGCCCGAGGTCTTGGGGTTGGCGATGATGGCGGCCACGCCGGGCTTGGCCAGGTCGGCCCAGCTCTTGATGCCCTTGGGGTTGCCCTTGCGCACCAGGAACACCGAGGTGGAGGTGAAGGGCGCGCTGCCGTTGGGCAGGCGCTTGGACCAGTCCGCCGGGATCAGCCCCTTCTCCGCCAGCACGTCCACGTCTATGGACTGGTTCATGGTCACCACGTCAGCCTCCAGGCCGTCTATCACGGCGCGCGCCTGCTTGCTGGAGCCGCCGTGCGACTGGTTGACGGTCAGGTCGTCGCCCGTCTTCTGCTTCCACTGCTTGGCGAACAGCGGGTTGTAGTTCTTGTAGAACTCGCGCGACACGTCGTAGGAGGCGTTGAGGATGTTCACCTCTGCGGCATGGGCGGACGCGGACAGCGCAGCTGCGGCCAACAGCGCAAGGGACTTTGCGAGAATCTTGTTCATGGTTGCTCCGGTGATGGGTGGACGATGCGCACTCTAGCCAATCCCGGTTCGAACCGAAAAGAATATTAGGCGCTATGCTTAGCGCTATTCATTATATAAGCCAAAAGAACGATCCTGCGGCTTTTCGGGCTCCAGGAAGCCGCCCGAGCGGAAGGTCAGCACCAGGGTGTCGCGGTGTCCGCCGGGCGCGGCCGGCTGGATGGGGGTGGACTCGTGTATGACACGCTGGTCGTCTAGCAACAGCAAGGTCCAGGGTTCGCTCAAAGTGAAGCGCTGCCCGTGGCGGCCGTTGAACTCGAAGATGCGGCTCTCGCCGCCGCGCACATGCTCGCGCGCCACGAGCAGAATGGCGACGAAATCCACGCCGTCGCGGTGCGCACCCTCCGGCGTCGGCCGCCCAATGCCCGCATCGGTGTCTATGCGGAACTGGTGAGCTTCCACATACCAGGGCTGCTCGCCCTTGATCGCAGAGCAGGTCTGCGCGATGGCCAGCAGCAGCCGCGGCCAAACGGACTGCGCCACCGTGTGCGCGGACATGGGTTCGAACATGCGCAGCATGCCGCCGTGCAACGCGTTGTATTCCAGGGGCTGGTAGTGCGCGCGGTGCGCGACCTGAGTCAGCTTCTGCCCGTCCGCGATGAAGCTGGAATGCCTGCGGCGGCGGTAGCGCCCGCCGTCCCTCAGGAACTCGTCCAGGGGCAGGTCTTCCCAGTCCGCCTTGATGGACTCCAGCACCGACAGCGGCTGTCCCAGGAACGAGGCCACGCCCGCGGGACTCAGCACGCCGTAGCCCTGGCTGTGTACGGCCTCGGCCAAGCGCGTGGGTTCGACATAGAGAGGGGAGAGTTGGACGGTGGTCATGGCGATCCTGCGGTAGCAATGGAGGTCCGTTAGAGTGTCTGTCCCGCCGAAGTTCCGCGCATCTAATGCGTATACCCCAGCATCGGCTACATACTGGACTGGAACGGTAGGACAAGCGTAGGATGGCCCCACAGGCGCGATGCTCTGTGCAGCTCCCGGGAACACCGCACTCCTCGAACGCAGGCGCAGGAGGTGGACATGCCGACACCGACCAAGCAGCTGGACGAACTGATAGGCCGCGAGTACCGGCACGGTTTCTACACGCCGCTGGAGACCGACACGGTGCCGCGCGGGCTGAGCGAGGACATCATACGCATGATCTCCGCACGCAAGAGCGAGCCGGAGTTCATGCTGGAGTGGAGGCTGAAGGCCTACCGCCACTGGCTGACCAAGACCGAACCGCAATGGGCGAACGTCCACCACCCGCCCATCGATTACCAGGACATCTCCTATTACTCCGCTCCGATTTCCGGTAAGGCCGGTCCGCGCAGCCTTTCCGAGATAGACCCCGAGTTGCTGCGCACCTATGAGAGGCTGGGCATCCCGCTCAAGGAGCAGGAGCTGCTCGCCGGCGTGGCGGTGGATGCGGTGTTCGACAGCGTTTCGGTGGCGACCACCTTCAAGGAGAAGCTGGCACAGCTTGGCATCATCTTCTGCCCCTTCTCCGAGGCGGTGCAGCTGCATCCGGAGCTGGTGCAGAAATACCTGGGCACGGTGGTGCCCTATACCGACAACTTCTTCGCCACGCTCAACTCCGCCGTGTTCAGCGACGGCTCGTTCTGCTACGTCCCGCCCGGCGTGCGCTGCCCCATGGAGTTGTCCACCTACTTTCGTATCAACGCCAAGAAGACCGGCCAGTTCGAGCGCACGTTGATCATCGCAGACACAGGCGCCTACGTGAGCTATCTGGAAGGCTGCACCGCGCCCATGCGCGACGAGAACCAGCTGCACGCAGCCGTGGTGGAGCTGATTGCCATGGAAGGCGCGCAGATCAAGTACGCGACGGTGCAGAACTGGTATCCGGGCGACAAGGAAGGGCGCGGCGGCATCTACAACTTCGTCACCAAGCGCGGCGAGTGCCGCGGCGCGAACTCGCACATCTCGTGGACGCAGGTCGAGACCGGTTCCGCCATTACCTGGAAGTACCCCAGCGTGGTGCTGCTGGGCGACAACTCGGTGGGCGAGTTCTATTCAGTGGCGCTCACCAACCATTTCCAGCAGGCCGACACCGGCACCAAGATGACCCACGTCGGCCGCAACACGAGCAGCACAGTGCTGTCCAAGGGCATCGCTGCCGGCCACGGCCAGAACACCTACCGGGGCCAGATCAAGGTGTTGCCGGGCGCGGAGAATGCGCGCAACTACACCCAGTGCGATTCGCTGCTGCTGGGCGATCAGTGCGGCGCCCACACCATGCCCTACATCGAAGTGAGGAACCCGACGGCGCGCGTGGAGCACGAGGCCTCCACGTCGCGCATAGGCGAGGAGCAGCTGTTCTACTGCACGCAACGTGGCATCGCGCCTGAGGAAGCGGTGTCGATGATCGTCAACGGCTTCTGCAAGGCGGTGTTCCAGAACCTGCCCATGGAGTTCGCGGTGGAAGCGCAGAAGCTGCTGGGCGTGAGCCTCGAAGGCGGCACCGGCTGAGGAGAAGACCATGCTCGACGTGAAAGGCCTGCATGCAGGAGTGGAAGGCAAGGAGATACTGCGCGGCATAGACCTTCAGGTGCGTGCGGGCGAGGTGCACGCCATCATGGGGCCGAACGGCTCCGGCAAGAGCACGCTCGCCCAGATCCTGACCGGGCGCGAAGGCTACCAGGTGACGGCGGGGAGCGTGTCCTACCGCGGGCAGGACCTGCTGGCCATGGCCCCCGAGTTGCGCGCGCGCGAAGGGGTGTTCCTCGCCTTCCAGTACCCCCTGGAGATACCGGGCGTGAGCAACGCGCTCTTCCTCAAGACCGGGCTCAACAGCATACGCAAGCACCGCGGGTTGCCGGAACTCGACGCGATGGATTTCCTGCAGCTTCTGCGCGAGAAAATGAAGTTGCTGGGCATGGACGAAGGGCTGCTGTCGCGCGCCGTCAATGAGGGCTTCTCGGGCGGCGAGAAGAAGCGCAACGAAGTCCTGCAACTGGCCGTGCTGGAACCCAGGCTGGCCATACTGGACGAGACCGACTCTGGACTGGACATAGACGCGCTCAAGCTCGTGGCCGATGGTGTGAACCGCATGCGCGACCCGGAGCGTGCCATCGTGCTGGTCACCCACTACCAGCGCCTTCTGGAATACATCGTGCCGGACGTGGTGCACATACTGTCGCAAGGCCGCATCGTGAGGTCAGGTGGCGCGGAGCTGGCACGCGAACTGGAGAAGCACGGCTACGCGTGGGTCGAAGCCGGTACCGAGGAAGGCGAGGGGCAACCATGAACGTGCAGCCTGAATCCTGGGAGGACATCGCGCTGGAAAAGGTACCCATGCACCTGGCCGGCCATGAGGTGCCGTGGGTGCTGAGCGGGCGACAGGCCGCCTATGCGCGCTTCACGGCGCAGGGCTTCCCCACGCGGCGCGAGGAGGAATGGAGATACACCGACGTATCGCTGATCGCGAAGCACGCCTCGCTCGCGCCCGACAACATCCCGCCCGACCCTTCCGCCGAGGCCAAGCTCTTCGCCTGGACGCTGGCGCAGGAGAAGGTGCACCTCATGGTGTTCGTGAACGGCCATTACTCGGGCGAGCTGTCTGCATTGGGCGAGTTGCCACAAGGGGCGAGGCTGGACAGCCTCGCCGACCTGCTCGATGACGAAGCCGAGCTCCCGCAGGCCTTTTTCGACGAACCGCAGGAGCATACGGTCTTCGCGGCGCTGAACAACGCGCTGATGACGGACGGCGCGGTGCTGAGGCTGGCCCCGGGGACCGAACTTGCGCAGCCGCTCTACCTGCTCTTCATCGCCAGCGGCCACGGCACAGCCATCTATCCGCGCAACCTCATACTTCTGGAAGAGGGCGCGCGCGCCACAGTCATCGAACATCACCTGGGCATGCTGGAGACGCATAGCTTCACCGATGCGGTGACACAGCTCAGCCTGGCCCCAGGAGCGGAGCTCGTCCACTGCAAGCTGGAGCAGGAAGGGAGCGCAGCCCTGCACGTGGCGGGCATACACGCCGAACAGGCCGAGGGGAGCCGCTTCGTCTCTCACTCTTTCGCGCTGGGCGGCCGCCTGGTGCGCAACGACATCACCACGCGCCTCAACGGACCGGGGACGGCGTGCACGCTGGACGGCCTGTACCTGCTGGACGGCAAGCAGCACGTGGACCACCACACTCGCATAGACCACCTCGCGCCCTCGGGTACGAGCCGCGAGTTCTACCGCGGCATACTGGACGGCGAGTCGCACGGCGTCTTCAACGGCCGCGTGCTGGTCCATCCCCATGCGGTGAAGACCGACGCGCACCAGGCCAACAACAACCTGCTGCTGTCGCGTCAGGCGGAGATAGACACCAAGCCGCAGCTGGAGATCTACGCGGACGATGTGCGGTGTACGCACGGCGCGACGGTGGGCCAGCTGGACGAGGACAGCCTGTTCTACCTGCGCTCGCGCGGGGTGGATACGGAGTCGGCGCGTTCGCTGCTCGTCTACGGTTTCGCCAACGACATCATCCGGCGCGTGGAGTCGCCGGAGCTGCGCGCTCGCATAGAACATCTGGTGCTGGACCGCCTGCCGCAAGGGGAACAGATCAAGGAGCTGCTATGAGACAGCTGGACAGACTCACGCACCCCCACGACGCGCTCGCGCAGGAACGACGCGCCGACTTCCCCGTCCTGCAGATGAAGGTGCACGGCAAACCGCTGGTGTACCTGGACAATGCGGCCACCACCCAGAAGCCGCAATCGGTGCTGGATGCGCTGGACCAGTACTACCGGGAATACAACGCCAACGTGCACCGCGGCGTGCATGCGCTGAGCCAGCGGGCCACCGATGCCTACGAGGCGGCGCGCACCAAGGTACAGCACCTGATCAACGCGGCGAGCACCAACGAGATCGTGTTCGTGCGCGGCACCACCGAGGCCATCAACCTCGTGGCCCAGAGCTACGGCCGCAGCCGCTTTAAGGTCGGCGACGAGATCGTGCTGAGCCGCATCGAGCACCACTCCAACATCGTGCCGTGGCAGATCCTGTGCCAGCAGACGGGTGCGCGGCTGCGCATCATCCCGGTCGACGACAACGGCGATCTGCAGATGGACGCCTTCGACGGTCTGCTGAACGAGCGTACCCGTCTGGTGGCGGTGACACACATCTCCAATTCACTGGGCACGGTAACACCCATCCGGGACATCATCGAACGCGCTCATGCCCGAAACGTGCCGGTGCTGGTGGACGGCGCGCAGGCCATCGCCCATGTGCCGGTGGACGTGCAGGCGCTGGACTGCGACTTCTACGCCTTCTCCGGCCACAAGCTCTACGGACCCACCGGCATAGGCGTGCTCTACGGCAAGGCCGCGCTGCTCGACGCCATGCCGCCTTACCAGGGCGGCGGCGAGATGATCCTCTCCGTTAGCTTCGAAGGAACCACCTACAACACGGTGCCTTTCAAGTTCGAGGCAGGCACGCCCGACATCTCAGGCGCAGTCGGGCTGGGCGCGGCGGTGGACTACGTGATGGGCATAGGCTTCGACGCTCTGGTCGCGCATGAAAAAGCGCTGCTGGACTATGCGACACCGCTCGTGGCCGCGATACCCGGGCTGCGCATCGTAGGCAACGCGCGCGAGAAGACCGGCATCCTGTCCTTCGTGATCGAAGGCATACATCCCCACGACATAGGCACCATACTGGACCGCGAAGGCGTGGCTGTACGCACCGGCCACCACTGCAACATGCCGGTGATGGAGCGTTACAGCATCGCGGGGACGGCGCGCGCCTCGTTCGCGCTGTACAACACGCGGCACGAAGTGGATGCACTGGTGGCGGCCATCCACAAGGCGAAGGAGGTGTTCAGGCGATGAGCGACCTGCGTGATCTGTATCAGGAGACCATCTTCGACCACTACCGCAGCCCGCGTAACCTGGGGCCGCTGGAAGGAGCGAACCGCACCGCCGTAGGCTACAACCCGCTGTGCGGCGACAAAGTGACGTTGTACCTGCGGGTGGAGGAGGGCGTGATACGCGATGCGAGCTTCGAAGGCGGAGGCTGCGCCATCGCCACCGCCTCGGCCTCGCTCATGACCGAGAGCATCAAGGGCAAGCGCGAGGAGGAAGCGCTGCGGCTGCTGGAGCAGATACGCGACATGGTGACTAGCGGCAGGAAATCCGAAGACACGGGCAAGCTGCAGGTGCTGGCCGGCGTGCGCGAGTTCCCCGAGCGCGTGAAGTGCGCGACGCTCGCATGGCACACCATGAAGGCCGCACTCGAGAACGTGTCGCAGCCGGTTTCCACGCAGTAGGAGGCCACATGTCCGGCAATAAGGACCTGGAAGAAGAGCTGCAGGAGATGCCGAGCACCCGCGAGGAGCTGGAGGCACGCGTCATCGAGATGCTGCGCACCATCTACGACCCGGAGATCCCGGTGAACATCTACGACCTCGGCCTCATCTACGAACTGGACGTGCAGGAGAACGGCAAGGTGTACGTGCGCATGACGCTGACCGCGCCCAACTGCCCGGTGGCACAGGATTTCCCCGGCATGGTGCAGGCCGCCCTGTGGCGCGTGGACGGCGTCACCGACGTGAACGTCGAGCTGGTGTGGGAACCGCTCTGGAGCCCGGATAATATGTCCGAGGCTGCGCGCCTGCAGCTCGGCATGCTGTGAGGGAACGATGGCCATCTGGCTGGATGTCGCAAGCGAGGCAGAACTGCCACCGGGCAGCCGGCGCGTGGTGGACGCGGACGGTTTTGCGGTGGTCGTGTTCAATCTGGACGGCAAGTACTACGCCATCAAGGACGAATGCACGCACGACGGAGGCGACCTGGCGGGGGGCGTGCTGGAAGGTGAGGAGATCGTCTGCCCGCGCCACGGCGCGCGCTTCTCGGTCAGGACGGGTGAGGTGCTGGGACCGCCCGCCTACGAGGACGTGCGCGCCTACGACGTGCGTGTCCTCGACGGCCAGGTGCAGGTGCTCATACCCGACTGATCCGACGCCTTGGCGCTTGCGGGCTCGGTTCCGTCGGCCAGTGGTTCCATCCTAGGGTTGGGGAGAGTGCGCGGCACCTGCTAGACTACACGGCACGGAGGTAACGCATGCCAACCATCAGCCAGTTCTTCGGAATCGTCATCCAGATGTTCTGGCGCGAGCATGCACCACCTCACTTTCATGCGATGTATGGCGAGCACGAAGCCCTGATCGACATCCGCACTCTGGAAGTCATCAAAGGCAGCTTGCCAAAACGTGCGCAAGCGCTGGTGCTTGAATGGGCGGCGCAACATCGAGCCGAGTTGATGGAGGACTGGAACCTATGCCAATCGAAACAGTTGCCCAGGAACATCCCGCCGCTGGAGTGACGGCAGCAGCGCCTTGGCGCGTGCGTGCCGTCAATGTGCAGCCAGGCTATCGGCTCTCCGTCACATGCAACGATGGCACCAGCGGCCTCGTCGACATGTCCCGACTGGTCGCCGGCGAAAAAGCGGGGGTCTACGCCGCGCTCAAGGATGAGAAGTTGTTCGGTAAGGTAAAGCTCG